>NZ_FNJI01000124.1 GCF_900104445.1 Desulforhopalus singaporensis
GGTGGCGCGGTTTCTCACCTGTACTGAGCCGACCGAGTGTGCGGCTTTGCTCACCATCGGGAGTTTTTCGGCAATATCTTTATGCTTGACGATTGCGGACAAGGGAACGGCTGCGCCAATTGCAATACCTTCCCCGTTGGTTGTAATCGTGTTTAATTCGCTGATTTTTTTTATGTTAACCACGTGGGCGGGCGATATTTTCCCGCGCTTCATCTGGATGACCAGGTCGGTACCACCGGCAAGGATTCGTGCGTTTTTCCCATGCTCTTTGAGAATTCGGCAGGCTTCGGCTATCGTGGCAGGTTCGTGGTAATGAAAAGGTTTCATGGTCTCTCACCTCTAACAGTGCTGTTTTCTTACGCTCTTTGCGGCATCAAGTCCAGGGTGTCCCGGGACTTCCTTTTTTGTTTCCGGCCCGCTCCGTCAGTCTTTTTTCTCTTTAAGAGCTTTCAGTACTTTTTCCGGAGTCATCGGAAGGTCTGTCAGCCTGACGCCGACCGCATTGAAAATGGCGTTGGCGACAGCGGGCGCGACAGGGTTGGTGACTCCTTCCCCGACTCCTTTGGCGCCAAAAGGCCCCGTAGGTTCGACAAGGTCTGCGATAAAGGGTTGGACAGACGGCATGTCGGCAAAAGTGAAAATTTTATAATCAAGAAATCCGGGGTTCATGAGATGGCCCTGCTCCTTGTCGAAACAGGTGTCCTCCATGAGGGCATACCCAAGCCCCATGTGCATCCCTCCGGTAATCTGCCCTTCAACATTGTTCAGATTGATCGGAGTACCTACATCCGCACCACTTACAGCGTTGACCACCTTGACTCGTCCGGTCCGGGTGTCGACGTTGACCTCGATAAAGCAGGCTATAAAATGGGGCGGACAGGCGTCCGGTTTCACAGACGCTTCTCCGATAGCGCTTCCCCAGCAGTTCGCCTGGGCGGCAGCGACCAGATCAGGGATAGTGATTGACTTGTCCGGATCCTCGGGCAGAAAGATCCGTCCCTGTTCGGCAACAAGGTTTTCTGCGGGG
>NZ_FNJI01000123.1 GCF_900104445.1 Desulforhopalus singaporensis
AATCTTGACCAGCTCGAACAATCTTTTCGCCGCCGGATTAGCATTCAGAAACTTGTTGTTTGCTAGAACATTGATGGTGTTCACGGAGAATCCCAGGTTCTTGCCATCGGCCGTTATGGTATTCACCCCTTCCTCGCCTTTCGGCAGGTCGGTATGTGTAACCTCGAGCCAGACAACATCTTTGTCGGGAACAAGAACTGAACCAATCCACGAGGGAAAGAAAGTGTAGTAGAGGACAGGCTCCCCGGCTTTATATCTGGCAATGGTATCCGCCATAAGCGCAAAATAAGAACCCTGATTATCAGTGACGGTATCTCTCAATTTGTAGGTATCGAGATGGTGCTCGATAGTCCTCTCACAACCCCAGCCCGCGTTACAACCCGTCAAATCCGCCTTGCCATCGCCATCATGATCAAACAGTTTGGCCAATTTGGGATCTGCAAGGTCGTTTAAGTATCTTATGTTGTATTGATCTGCGGTCTTCTTGTCGATGAGATACCCCTGGACCGCTCCTTCAACGTAAGGTCCGACAACGCTCACAACCGAAGCGCCCCCAATCTTTTCGTAGAAATTATTATGAAGTGGAATCCACATGCAGGCATCAAAGTCGGCATCTCCTTGGGCAACCGCCAGATGCATGGCGGTAATTTCCAGTTCGAGAGGTGTTTTCACCTCGTAGCCAAGTTTTTCTAGGCCCTTGTTAATAACCAACAACTGAAAAAGTTCTTCAATAATTGAGGTGTAACATGGCTGTACGGTTTTCCCTTCTCCCGGCATGGCTGCAAACGATATATTGCAACCAAAGGCAAGCAGCATAAAGGCACCCACAGCCATTGATTTTTTTACCGATTTCAATTTTCTCAATGCTCTTTTCATCCTTATCCTCCTTAATGAACATTTAACAAAAAATAGATAGTTCCTATCTTCCCAACGCCCCTTTCCTTTTGCCAACACGAAGGGAAAGGGCGAGAATCCTGTGCGTAAAGGATACATCTCGGAAAAACAACGTATCCCTGATATGATGACGAGGTATAATCAAAATCCAAGCCTGTCTGCTTCATCCTTGATGACTCATCTCTCTTTTG
>NZ_FNJI01000121.1 GCF_900104445.1 Desulforhopalus singaporensis
TAGATTAAGTTCATACTTCATATTAAATGTTTACGAAAGATGATTTTACCGAATGGCGCAATTTCAATGACTTAGATTTACATCGGGAATAGCTGATTTGAAATAAGAGCAAAAAGATACAAAAACATCAAGTACAGCGAAACACTAGGTATTATCAACGACAAGTAAAAAACATAATATTCAAGATCGTCAGAGGTTTTTCTTTGAATGCTGCTTAGCAGATTTTTCCTTATAAACATGCACATAGCAATTGTCAAGAACCAACTAAACAGTGCAAAAAGTACCACTTTTGTAATATGAACTGTTCCAAAAGAACATAAATATGCAGCCAGCAAAGGTCCCAGAAATGTAGCTAAAAAACCTTTTAACATACTGACAGCATCTCTTTTTGTGAGCCTCTTTCTTGGAGAACCCTTTTGTTTCCTAATCATATGCGAAGCTACAATAACTCCGATAATTAATGCTAGTAAATCTAGTGCATACCACAATATTTTATTCGTCATTTCAAAGTATCACTGATGTTGAACTCGCTAAAATTATCAACAAGTTATTGTTCTATCTTTTGTTTAGTTTTTACAGGAATCAGAACCTCTATTGTCATCTAACAATTGATCACCTGCCCAGTTTTCAAATACTCCAAAGCCAATTGTAATCCCACCTGCTGCCGTTGTATGTAAACCCCAAATTGACCCTTCTTTTATTTCTGCTAGACCGATTTTAACCATCCACCCCCCAATGCCTATACGAAGCGTGCCAATGAATTTCAATGTTAATCCTAAAAAAGTCCGAATCGAAAATGCGCCCACTCCTACAGCACCATAATTTGTTCCATATTCATTATCTGGATCATTCCCTGTACCATATCCATTATCACCATACATACTTTCTTGTGTATTCTCACCTCCATAAGATCCGGGATTACCAACTCCCAATTCTCCAGCAGATGGTGTGTCAGGCTCATCACCATGATATAGACCAAAGTAATCAACCTTGTTTATCGGATTATTATGGACATAAGAGTATAAGTTATTTCCTCCAATAATACCAATAGGATCCTCCGAAGTCCATACTCCGGCGGATGGGTCATACTGCCTGAAATGGAAATGGTAGAGTCCCGA
>NZ_FNJI01000120.1 GCF_900104445.1 Desulforhopalus singaporensis
CTTGACTGTTATGGCCAACATGCTACTCGTATCAACACAAAGAAGGTAGTCTAAATTACCAACAAAGGTGTCTCATTTTCATTGACACATTCCGTCCAAGATCTTCAGTTTTTAAAAGGTAGCCACTTGTTTCCCACCGTCTTGCCTCATGGTTAATGATTTACTTTTCGAACTTATGAGATTCTGTTTGAACCACACTTCTTTCTTATGCTTAAATGATAAGGGAACTCCATCCAGCAGTGCACCTTTTCGAGTAGGCGAAACAGATCTCTTGTGAGTACCGAACGTTGTGAAATAGATGATGCGTAAAACAAGATAAACTGAGCAGGAATCCAGCAGTGGAAAAACGAGAATATAAAAGTGAGGAATTTGAATTTCGAAGACAAAAGCTATTAGAATTATTGGATATTTCTGAACTTCAACAAGTTGATCTTGCTAAAATAGCAAGGATCAATAAAGACACTATCTCCTGTTGTGTACGGGGTAATTTGAAACTATCTAACAAAAGCATAGCCAAAATAGTTAAGAGTTTAACCTCCAAAGACCTACCTGAACGGATTAAAGAACTTGATCTCGACATAAACACAGTTCAACTTACTGCAACCATTGATAAATTAAAGCTTGCTGAAGAATACTTTATCAAACCCGCTTCCTTTAAAAAGCCACTACCCGATCCACCAATCCAACAGCAAGATCATTGCGAAGAAAAAATCGAAGAAAATTTAATACTCCTCTCGAAAGATTCGCACGACAAAATACATAAATTTTATGTTCAAAAAACGCATCAACAATCATACGATCACACACTTGGTGAATTGAAATTAAAGAAATAAGCTTACAATTTTAATAAACGAATGAATGGACAATTACACGCCGATAAGTCCTTCGTGATTTGATTTCATTTTTTAATTTTTTTCAGGAATAACAGAATCAAGTGGAAAAATCCTCTGGCTGTCTTTAATTCCACTTTTTGTCCGGAAATCAGCACAACTGGTATCCTCTCCCCACCCAGTAATGCCAATCTTCTATTGCTGTCACTGGTAATATAAAACTGTACCAAAAATGGTAATGAAAAGTGTACCACTTCCCCGGGTGTTTATCTTCCTTTTTAAGGAGGTGAACGCCAT
>NZ_FNJI01000118.1 GCF_900104445.1 Desulforhopalus singaporensis
AACACTTATCGTACCTCCCGCCCCAATCCGGCACCTCTTGAGCGAACCGTCGTAACATGCGTGCCGCGGGCAAACGGTGGTGTCGATGTCTACGGCACCACCCAGAGCATTCACGCAATGCGTAAAAACATAGCTTCCTCACTGGACATCCCGCTGAGCAAGGTGAACTGTCACTGGACCTATCTGGGCGGTGCCTTCGGTGCCCACATCCACACAGGATGGATAGAGCCTCTCTGCGCGTTTCTTGCCATCAAGACCGGCAAGCCCGTACGCGGAGAAAAATCCCGGGAGGACATGTTTCTCGCCTATGGCCGTCACCCGATGGAGATTAAGCTGAAAACAGGAGTCAAAAATGACGGATCGTTTACGGCCATCGCTGTGGATATCATTGACGACACCGGGGCTTATGCCTTCAGCGGCGGATCTAAGATGAAACTGACCGCCGGGTTCTGCCTGTCAATGTACCGTTGTCCGAATCAACGAATAAGGGGGAAGACCGTCTACACCAACACTCCGTCTCTTTGTGCCATGAGAGGAGCCGGAAATCCCCAGGCTCACTGGGCGGTTGAATCGCAGATCGACATTATCGCGGAGAAACTGGGCATGGACCCGCTTGAACTGCGGCTGAAAAATCATATCGGTGAAGGACAGACCTTTTACGGACAGAGCACGGATGTTGTATGTGACATTATCAGTTGCGGCACCGAAGAGGTGGTCAGAAAAGGGGCCGAAGCAATCGGCTGGTCCACCCGCAACGATCACGAAACCGAGTCTTTATACATAAAAAGAGGGATAGGGATGGCCAGAGGTTTCCACACCTCGGGCGCCGGCTCCTCCACTCCTTCCAAGTATATTATGGACTATGCCGGGGCTATCATCAAAATGAACGAGGACGGCACCGCTGTTCTGCTCAACGCATCTGCCGATGCGGGTGGCGGCAACAGGAGCGGTTATGCGGCAATGATCGCAGAGGAGCTGGGCATCGGGTACGAGGACGTCATCCTGCCAAACGGAGACACCGACACCACCCTCTTCGACGTGCCGACACATGCCAGCCGGGGTAATTACGGAACCGGACTCGCGGTGGTGCAGGCGGCGAAAAACCTCAAGGAAAAACTGATAAAGTGGGCAGCAGATATTCTTGATG
>NZ_FNJI01000117.1 GCF_900104445.1 Desulforhopalus singaporensis
CTTTGATTTCAATGATTTGTGTACACACATCCGGCACAGACTTTTACAGGGTGTTACATAGACGATCATCGCCATCACCGTAAATATTACTCTAACCGGTTCCGGTTGCGAGGCCATCGCAAATGCACCATAGGAGAACAACAACCACGAACAAGCCCGCTTTCATTATTTACGCTGATTAATTTCACGTTTCTTCTTTATAACACTGCGGTAAATCCAGCGACAAAGACTGCCATTCTGAGCTGTCGCGTCAAAGTCAAAAACCGCCTTTTTCTTTTCTATGTTGACAGTTATACCACCGGACGAGGCGCATGTAAAATCACGTACTGGGCAGTCGAACCAAAAAGCATTTTCCCGATTTTTTGTGGTTATTTCATACCGACAAACTAGTTATACCGACCTCGTTTCTTTCAGCTATCTTGACAAGTTCCTCGCCGATGTTGGTATAATTCACGAACAATGTTACAGTATAAGGAATCTTTTCATCGTCAAATAGCTGCTTTATTTCAATCTCCAGCTGTTCTTCCAGCTCCACCACCAGATGATAACCTTATTTGGCAGAACATAAGATTGATATGATACGACCCCAGAATGATCGTCATGCATCATGGTTGTTTCAATAGCAGCTGCGTCCTACTTCACCTCTTATCTCAAGGGCACGATTATCTCTGTTGTCGCCCCCCGTCTTCTCAAAATTTTCCCAAGGAAATCCCCCCCGCAAAAAACCGGGGGGGATTTCCTATGACTGAGAGGAATCACAGAACAAAGAGCGCATCATCCTTTCAACCATTTCTTTTCGAGGTCCATAAGCGCGGCCACCTTCTCGGGCTCAAGGGGCGGAACCTCATGGGTTTGCTCGATCTCAAGAACCTTTCTGTTGAGCGCACCCATCAGGTCCTGGCCCTCTTTGTTGCCCATCGCCGGCCTGGTGAAGTAGGTCGGCTGCCAGAAATTACGAAAATGTGCCAGGGTGTGCCTCGATGTCAGGTAGTTGCCGCCGGCACCCACCGAATCGATCACGTCCATGGCGAACGTTTCCGGGCTCAGGTGGATGCCGCGCATGAAATGCTTCACGTGGTCGATCACCTCGTCACAGAAGAGGATGGTGGCCGGATCGACCAGGCTGGCCTGGTCGAGCAGACCGACGTC
>NZ_FNJI01000116.1 GCF_900104445.1 Desulforhopalus singaporensis
CCGGAGTCGGGACTCTACCATTTCCATTTCAGGCAGTATGACCCATCCGCCGGAGTATGGACTTCGGAGGATCCTATTGGTATTATTGGAGGAAACAACTTGTACTCTTATGTGAGGAATAATCCCGTCAATCGTGTGGATTCCCTCGGATTATTTGAAGACTCAGGATTTGATGATATGGGGGATGTGGATGATTTTGGGGAACAAGTTGACCGAGCAGATTATTCTCATCCAGGAACTGAGTTAGGCGCAAGGGAAAGAGATGTGGATGATTTTGGAGAACGGCAAGATAGAAAAGATTATGTTGACCCTGATTCGATCTTAGCAAATCGAAACAGCACATTTGATGATTTGTTTAGATGTATTCTGCCCGCATTGGGGAAAATAAGTATAAAAGTAGGCAAATTAACATACTATACAATCCAAGCAATCACTGGAGCCTTTTTATCGAGAAATCCGTTGTCAGGAGTTGAAGCACTCGCGGAATGGGAAATTACGGTTCAAGAATTGACAGAAATAAGCAAAAATACAAGAGACTGTTGCCAAAAAAAATGAGCCCTATAACCTAGACGTATCTTTTGTTAAGATATAACAATAACTTGTTGAGAACAATGATAACTCGCCAATCCATACAATTTAAGATTCATCTACTAATACAAGTAATTTGTCAATTGATTTATTCATTTTCGTCAATTGATATTCTACATAAAATTGCAATGGTTGTTTCATTAATTGCTTTTGTGTGTTTTTTATCAATAAGCACAGATGCCACAAGGAATAATATTCATTTTTTAGAGTGCTTAAGAAGAAGTTTTAAAATATTCGTTTTGTTTATGTACACATGTATAATAGTAACAATTCCTGGTATTTTATATTTTATATTTAAGCCTGTTTTTTTAAGCGTTATAAAAATTAACGACATCACCTTTATGAATATTTTAATAATTACTTTTTCCGTATTCCTACCATATGTTATGTCTCGTTCCTTGCTGCAAATTGATTCTAGTGTTGCAAAAATAATAAAAGATTCATTTTGTTGTAGTGTGAAAAATACATATACAACAGCCACTATTGCTGTAATATTTATATTGATTACTAGTGCTACGATTTATATAAAAAACAGATTCGGACTAGCTGAAGAGATACTTGTAAATTTATTATTAGTGCAAATATTCATTATAGATTTTCTTTGTAATAAAAAAAAATAATCTTT
>NZ_FNJI01000115.1 GCF_900104445.1 Desulforhopalus singaporensis
CTCCTTCTCCTAAAGGATTCTCAAGTAATCCTCACTTAGAAAGTGTTACCCCTTTTTCTGATCTTTAAACGCTCATTAACTGGTAGTTAAGACAGAGTCGATACTGGCGTGAATCCAGCGCAATCAGAAAGCAAAAATATCCCTGTCACGCCGGACCAGCACAAACCATAATTAGAGATACCACACAGTGGTATTGAAATCTTGCACGGTCATATCATAAAATATAACGATACATATTATTAATTCGGCGGGTATTTAGAATTAAGCTTTTCGAGATTATTATCTAGGCATCGAAACGACTGGCGAGATAACTATCAAGATAGTCAAAAATGAGTTTGGAGGCCATATCGAGGTTAAATGTATTTGCCCGCCGGATTAATAGAAAAATTTAAAGACGAAGTCACACCTGTCGAAAAAAAGGTATAGAAAACCACGAACTTGTTAAGGCTTCTGTTCTGTAAAAAATAACAAATGACAGATTAAGTTTTAAAGTGAAAATTTCGAAATTAAATATAAAACAGCAATAATTTTTAGTGTCGAATAAAAACTAATTTCTGATTTTTCTCTTATTTAACCGATGTGCAAATAGAATAACGGATACATGCCTTATGTGATTGATATTCGGTTAATGTAACTACTGATAGAGTCAATAATTAATCACAAAATGCCCGCAGATTAATATTAAGAAATGCGTTGATCGCAAGATCATCTTTTATAACCTAAATAATGTAAATATAGTAACATGAGGACGCTTTCTTGTTTTTGAAGCCTTCTGTTCAGCTTGCTTATTAGTAAGCATTTTCTTGTTAATTGGTACAACAATTATTTCTGACGCATAAATGAGAAATTCTATGTATGTAAAATTATAAAACGATATGAAATTGTTTATGTTTGCAAAATATTAAATAAGTAATTACCATTTTATATAAATAGAAATTTTTAAGTCACATCAAGCTGAAATATTATTTGTTAAGACAAAATATGATTAGCCGACATAGATAAACAAAATAAGGTTAACTATCTTGCTGAATTTTCGTTGTTCGATTTTTGGTTTTATGTCGAGCATAAGGTGTATTTTATCATAATATCACACACATTATATGACGATTTTAGTGATATTCAGAAAATTGGCTGAGTTTTATGCGCAATCAGAATAAAATTTAATTAGATCTTGAAGGTTTGGCTAAATCGTTTAAAGACAACTTTGGTTGTCTTAATGAGATTATTGTAGCTAAAATAATTTGAAAATAATACTGAAAAAAAATAATTATATACTATTAATTCGGCGGGCATTTAGGCTTAAACTTTTCGTATATATTAGTTAGGCGTCAAATTGATTGACGTAAAAACAGCCAGATAGTCAGATGCGAACCCGAAA
>NZ_FNJI01000112.1 GCF_900104445.1 Desulforhopalus singaporensis
AAAAGCCCGGTCCCAAAGCGCTGAAGCCGCTGGATCTGAAAAAGCTGAAGTTCCCCCCCTCTGGCTGCCACAAAACAGCCAGTGGGGCATGAAGTAAGTAAGCCTTCATCTTGAAAAATTGTTTCAGCAGTTTGGTCGTCCGCTGTTTCTCAAGCGTGATAACGGCGGTAATCTCAACCAAGGGGCTGTCACAGATAAGCTTTCCAGAAATCATGTGCTGCCCCTCAACAGCCCTTGCTATTATCCCAAGTATAACGGGGCTGTTGAACATGGACAGGGCGAAATGAAGTTGAACCTCAAAAAAAAATACAATGGTGTCAATACGTTCATGGAATTTACACGTTGTGTTGAGCTTGCCGCTCACGATCTCAATCACATACCCAGAAGAAAATTCGGCAGAGAGAACGCTTGCAGACGGTTCTTCGACAGACCCAGATTCAACTACTCAAAAAGAAAGGTAAAGGTGGTGTTTTTATGGATATATAAACGTGCTATTGATATCGTAAAGAAAGCAAAGAAAAATCTGACACCAGACGCTGCATACAGATCAGCCTGTCAGATTTGGCTCATGAAAAACAACATATTTTCAATTTCAGAAAATGGTGAAATGTTACCCCATTCTTCTTAGAAAACTGCTCATAATTAACTGTGTCGCACAATCAAGCAGGCCTCGCTCGCGTCGCCCACGGCGCTGGTCAGCACCGAGATTATCTTCAATAAAAATAATAGAAAAAATATGTCAGATATTAAACCTGGTATTTATAAACATTATAAAAACAAAAAATATAAAGTTATTTGCCAAGCGACACATTCAGAAACAAGAGAAGAGGTTATTGTGTACCAATGTTTATATGGTGACTACAGCATGTGGGTACGACCGAAACAAATGTTCACTGAATTGATTGAAGTTGAGGGACGAAAAATCCCAAGGTTTGAGTTTGTCTCCGAAATTTAAATATTTTTTATATATTAACCTCATTTGAGGTACAATCTAAACCATTTAAAGAATGAACCGATGACAGAAAAGAAGGATTTTAAAGATAAAGACCCTTTGCATGGAATAACGCTTAAAAACATGCTAGAAGACTTAGTGGAATACCATGGCTTTTCCTATCTCGCTGATAAAATAAAAATCAAAGTATTTAGTGTGAATCCGACCTTTAATGGTAGTTTAAAGTTCCTTCGTAAAACTCCTTGGGCAAGAGAGAAAGTTGAAAAACTCTATATCTATCACTTTGTGATCCGCAAGAAAAAGGAACGACCTCGGAGAAATGTGAAATAGCTATGGAACAAACATTCGAAAAATAAAAACAGATGAAATAGTTTCGACTTGATCTGACAATTGCCAGTTTGTCAGAGGTGATTGTCAGGTCAAGTCGTGACTACTCCATGCCAACGGTGATGGTGATCAGTTCAGTGGCAAGTTCCAGGGGAGTGTTCAAAATTCTGTGTCATCTTCCACAGTGCCAGCTCCTGCCTCAGCGGTAGCGGAGATAAAAGTCAGCGTCGAGAATGGGCTCCGT
>NZ_FNJI01000110.1 GCF_900104445.1 Desulforhopalus singaporensis
TAGATTAAGTTCATACTTCATATTAAATGTTTACGAAAGATGATTTTACCGAATGGCGCAATTTCAATGACTTATATTTACATCGGGAATAGCTGGCTTCTGGAAACTTCTCCTTATTATTAATCCGGCGGGCATTTAGGCTTAAACTTTTCGTATATATTAGTTAGGCGTCAAGTTGATTGACGTAAAAACAGCCAGATAGTCAGATGCGAACCCGAAAACGGCATCCGGATTAGACGTATTTGCCCACCGGATTAATAGCAAGTTCAAGTCCAAGCATTAAGTGAATGTTTTGTTCGGAAGGCAGATTCTTCGCTTGAATGAATGATGTAGCTCCAAAGGAAACATCAATAAGAATGATAAGTAATATTGTTCAGTTCACGATGCTCATCCTTTCGTCATTAATAAATTATTCAAAATGGTAAATGCTAGCTTACCATTTTGAATATGTTTCTTTGTTCTTGTCTTTAAGAGAATCAACTCTTATTAAAAGATTATTTTTTAGTTGATATTTACCGCAATTTCCAGATTTTCCCCCACAACAACTCAACTGTATGATGCTATCTTTTACTTTAAAAACTCCAGTCGTAGCCTTTTCAGGTATGAAAAATATTTTTTTACCATTGCTCGTGTATTCCAATGTTATAGGTACCTTATCTGGTGTGTGAGTGACCCATTGCCCAACTATTTTTGACTCTGTATTTTTGCCAACATTAATCCTGGTAAAATGCTGTTTTTTGGATAATTTTATGGGAGTATATGAGATTATTCGTTGAAGTGTCAAACTACTCTTTGTGACGGAATAGACATATCTAGCTAGCACCATATTTTGTTGAGGTGGCATTCCGCTTTCTATCAAAATGTCACCTTGAAGATGGTATTGAGTTTCAGATATTGCACCATATTGCATGCTAAAATTGCCATTATCATAAAAAAAGAATACATGCCCAAAGCCATCACGTTCTTTTTCAGTTTGAACCCATTTGCCTTTAAAGTTATTGATGTCGGCAAAGCATACACTTGAAAATACCAACACCGCACAGCACACACAGGCAAGATGCTTTGAATAAATCATGTTTTCCTCTGTAAAGTTTTCAATATGGCTCATTTACATCTTTTTTTTGTACCATTTTCCAGGTGATCCAAAACGCCAATAGGCCCTTCATTATCCCCGGTATCTGCTGGCTTAATTAAGAAATCGTCTATTACTCCGCTATAGTTCCCTTCTCTCATCTTATCAAACATATCTTCTTCCTTTTTACGAGACCTGTAAAGACGTTGTTGTTCTTCTTTGGTCATCCAACTAGATTCATCATATTCAAATCCTTCTAAACCATAGTTGTCTCCATTGCTCCAGCTGTTTTCACGACTACCGTTTCCACCCAAATCAACTGTTGATACATCAACGCCATCTAAACTTTCATCATCGGCATTGTCATTTGTTGTGCCATCTCCAGCATCATCATGTGCGTGTCCTCCTTCTGTAGATTGATCCCAAAGCCCAAACAAATCTATATAATTAACCGGATTATTCCCAACATAAGAGTACAAGTTATTTCCTCCAATAATACCAATAGGATCCTCCGAAGTCCATACTCCGGCGGATGGGTCATACTGCCTGAAATGGAAATGGTAGAGTCCCGA
>NZ_FNJI01000108.1 GCF_900104445.1 Desulforhopalus singaporensis
AAATTTCCAATGATGTCAATATGTTTTTGTTGTTTTATCTTTTATTTCGCCACCTTGCTCGCATGCAAAATGGCGGATGAAACTCCAAACTCCAGATATTGTTACGAGTTTGAAAAAAGTTTGATATTTAAAATACACCCGTTAGTTGTACACCCTTTGTGCAAGCTATAGGTCTTGTCGAAACAAGGCAATCTCCTCTCTCCTTGCCTTCAAAATTGGTATTGGTCCGATCAAGTCGGAATTGCTACAGCTTATCTAACTCTCTGTTTTATTACCGGTTGTACATATATCTTGTATTCTCCCTGCCGTGATGCCCAAATCATCTCTTCATAGGCGCCACTTTTTTTTAACCGAGCCAGTCCACGGTTAAATGCTGTCACAAGCCTTTGAGCCCGTGCCGGATCGATATTCTTTGAAATCATAACAGAAAGGGGAGCGACGCTAACGGGTCTATGGTGATTTGTCACCAAAGAAGCTTGTTCCAAAGAAAGCTCATGGTGAAGAATGCTGTAGCCAACTTCGATCGCCATCGGAAAGACTTGAATTCCTCCGGTCATGAGTCTCTTAATTAACTCTTTATCTTGGTTGACGAATTCAACTTTTAGTTTTCCCGTCTTTGCTGCCGTATCGAAGGCCTCTCCATAAGTATATTTATTGACAGCGCCAATATTTAGATCCACCAAGTCATCAATAGTATTCCACTGGAAAGGAAAACTTTTGAGGTGAAAAAAAACCTTCTTGTTTACGGTTACCGGATCAGTAAAGTAAAAAGTTGTTTCGCGATCGGGAGTAGCCACCCATCCAACCGACCCATCATACTTGTCGCCCTTTTCCGCGAGATCATACGCCTCTTGCCATGAATAAAAGGCATATTGCACCTCAATGCCCTCCAGCAAGAAGGCTTCTGAAACGATATGGGAAAAGACGCCAAAGTGTTTCAGGTTCTTGGACATTAAAGGCTGCCATTCGCCGTTAGTCAACCTAACAATCTCCTGGGCAGAGGCAATGTTGAACAGGAAACTTAACAGTATTAATGTGATAATGCTGATCCGTTTAGACATGTCTTACACCTCCCAAGTTTTTGAATTTATTGATTACATTGTCTTTGTTGTTTTATATTTGAGGGGGGTAAAAAAAAACGAGCTACCTTGTAAAAGGCAACCCGGCTTTCTCTAAAGACCCGTAGCTTTCCGTCCCTGTCTTAGACAGGTTTGGCTTTTTCTTTTAATATTAAATTATATGTTGATCCTTTATTTTACATTGCGATTCTTAAAAATAGCAATGCCACAATGTGGCATTGAATATGGTGTGCTGAAATTGTCAGGTGGTCGTGATAGAGTTTTTTGAAAAAATTGTAAGATCAGCGCTCGGTGTTTCAGGAACACTGAATAGACACCAGTATCCTAGACACTCACCACCTTCAATGCGTGTTTTTACGAGTTATGATCAAAAGTGGTGTTTGAGGGAGACTTAAAGAAGAAATGATCTTTCCCCGCTAAAGTGGACACCCTGTTAAGCCGCAAGTCTATTTTCCCAGCATTTTTCTTCAAAGTTAGCTGGCGATAAATAACCGAGAGAAGAATGCCTCCTTCTCCGGTTGTAGTATGCTTCAATGTAAAGGCACAATCGCCAATCCCAGCACGGGTCAGACTAGCTTGACGCTCATAGACATTATAAACTGAGTATCCCAACAATTTCCCTTACGACTCATGCTTTGAATGCAGCCGTTTGCACAAAGCAGGCTCCGGAAATCAGAACTGGCATACTGTACCCCCTGGTCGCTATTATGCACCAGTAACCCTTTGCCGGGCCTGCGACGCATCAAAGCTTTACTCATTGCATGCATTGT
>NZ_FNJI01000107.1 GCF_900104445.1 Desulforhopalus singaporensis
AGTAAATAACTTCACCATGCAGGCACACCTTCTCCCGAAGTTACGGTGCTATTTTGCCGAGTTCCTTAACCAGAGTTCTCTCAAGCGCCTTGGTATCTTCTACCTGCCTACCTGTGTCGGTTTGCGGTACGGTCACATCCATAACTAGATACGAGGATTTTCCTGGAAGCATGGAACCAGCCACTTTATTGTCTAAAAGACATCGTCATCACGCCTCAGTGTTAAAGAGACCCGGATTTGCCAAAGTCTCACACCTACACGCTTAAACCGGGACTACCACCGCCCGGATGGCCTTACCTTCTCCGTCCCCCCTTACCATAACATTATGGAAGTGGTACAGGAATATTAACCTGTTTCCCATCGACTACGCCTCTCGGCCTCGCCTTAGGAGCCGACTAACCCTGAGCAGATTAACTTGACTACAGGAAACCTGAGGCTTTCGGCGAGGGGGTTTCTCGCCCCCTTTTTCGCTACTCGTGTCAACATAAGCTCTTGTGGAACCTCCAGCACTCCTTACGGTGTACCTTCTCAGGCGGCCACAATGTTCTCCTACCATCGAAATAAATTTCGATCCGTAGCTTCGGTACTATGCTTAGCCCCGTTAAATTTTCGGCGCGGTATCACTAGACCAGTGAGCTATTACGCTTTCTTTAAAGGGTTGCTGCTTCTAAGCCAACCTCCTGGTTGTATCTGCAATTCCACATCCTTTTCCACTTAGCATAGATTTTGGGACCTTAGCTGACGGTCTGGGTTCTTTCCCTCTCGACCACGGAACTTATCTCCCGTAGTCTGACTCCCACACTAGAACTTGACGGTATTCGGAGTTTGAAAAGGGTTGGTAATCCGGTGGGACCCCTAGCCTTGTCAGTGCTCTACCTCCGTCAGTCAACATGTGAGGCTATACCTAAATATATTTCGGAGAAAACCAGCTATCACCGAGTTTGATTAGCCTTTCACTCCTATCCACAGCTCATCCGAACAGTTTTCAACCTATATCGGTTCGGGCCTCCATCTCGTGTTACCGAGACTTCACCCTGGCCATGGATAGATCACCCGGCTTCGGGTCTACCCCATACAACTCATTCGCCCATTTAAGACTCGCTTTCGCTGCGGCTACACCTTGCGGCTTAACCTTGCTGCATAGGGTAAGTCGTTGACTCATTATGCAAAAGGCACGCGGTCACACTGTGCATGCACATAGTGCTCCCACTGCTTGTAAGCTAACGGTTTCAGTTTCTATTTCACTCGGGTTCCCCCGTTCTTTTCACCTTTCCCTCACGGTACTTGTCCACTATCGGTCATCGGTTAGTATTTAGCCTTGGAAGATGGTCCTCCCGTATTCCCACAGGGTTTCACGTGTCCCGTGGTACTCTTTCTAGCTAGGTCGAAATGCATTTCGTGTACCGGACTATCACCGTCTGTGGTCAGCCTTTCCATACTGTTCCACTATGCATTATCGATCCATGTCGCTAAGTTGGGCTGCTCCGCGTTCGCTCGCCGCTACTTACGGAATCTCTATTGATTTCTTTTCCTGCGGGTACTTAGATGTTTCAATTCCCCGCGTTCGCTTTTCTGCCCTATGTATTCAGACAGAAATGACGGGATATAACTCCCGCCGGGTTCCCCCATTCGGAAATCTCCGGATCAAAGCCTGTTAACAACTCCCCGAAGCTTATCGCAGCTTGCCACGTCCTTCATCGCCTTCCGATGCCAAGGCATCCGCCGTTAGCCCTTAATAGCTTATCCATAAAACTTGATTAAACTTTTAAGATCTCAACTACTGTAACCTTTCGGTATCCGCATCCTCGGTACGGTGGCCCAACGACCGGTGTACCATGCAAAAATACCA
>NZ_FNJI01000109.1 GCF_900104445.1 Desulforhopalus singaporensis
CATTCGGGTGTGATCCTGGTCAGCCGGGATGGTGGCGAGGTCTGGACTGAGCAGTTTGACGGTTATCAAGTGAACCAACTCATGCTCGACACTGCTGCAGCAGCGGTGCATGCAAAGACCCAGGAGCTGGCTGCTGTTTCAGCAGAAGATAAAGCGCGACTGCAAGGTGAACTGGATGACCTCGATTACCTGCTGTCCGATTCCAGGTCGTTTGACGATGGTGGTCCCACCCGACCTTTCCTTGATGTCTGTTTTATAAACGAAGAGGAAGGCATGGCTGTCGGGCAGTTCGGCCTGGTCGTTAAGACCAGCGATGGCGGCAAGACCTGGACATCCCCGGTGGTTGCTATTGAAAACCCCGAAGGACTGCATTTCAACAGCATCCTTTGGGCGGATGGCTGCTGGTTTATCGGGGGAGAGCGCGGCTTTGCCGCTAGGTCTCTGGATAACGGCGTAAGTTGGGACGTCCTGTCAACGCCGTATGACGGGTCATTCTTTGCGGTTGGCGCCGACCAGCGCAGCGTCATTCTCCTTGGGTTGCGCGGCAATGCGGTCATCTCATTTGACCGTGGCGACAGCTGGGAGACTGTGGATACGCAGGCCAGCGCCAGCCTCACCTCCGTATCTTTTCTTGCCGATGGCCGACTCCTGGTTTCCCAGTATGCTCCGAATCTGCTGATTTCCGATACGAGCAGAACAGAGCTGACGCCGCTGCCGTGGAAGGCGGGAACCCGGAT
The DNA here is from genome assembly GCF_900104445.1 of Desulforhopalus singaporensis. Lineage (GTDB taxonomy): Bacteria > Desulfobacterota > Desulfobulbia > Desulfobulbales > Desulfocapsaceae > Desulforhopalus_A > Desulforhopalus_A singaporensis. The sequence continues at coordinate 738 of NZ_FNJI01000109.1, forward strand.
CACAGCATTTACCATGGCAGCGGACGGTGCCCTCATCACGGTCGGTATGGGGGGTGAAAAACGTATCGCCAAAGAGGATTTTTCACTGACCGGCAGCGCTGGACCAAAGGCCTCAACCACAACGAGCAATTAAACTCAGAACAGCGGGATAACGACCATTTGAGCTGAGTATCATATGAAAGTGAATGCGCTATGAAAAATCAAACGAATCAGTCTGATCAGCCGGAGAAGATCCCATTTATCGAACGGCTCATCTTTGCCAGACGTCCGCTGGTACTCTTTATCTTCCTGATGCTGACCGTCTTCTTCGGCTACCAGGCTTTTCAGCTGCGGCCGGTCGCCAGCTTCGAGAGGATGATTCCGACCTACCACGAATACATCAAGAACGCCTATAAACACAGCGATGAACTCAGGGGTCTGAGCAATACCATAAAGATCGTGGTGGAAACGACCAGGGGGGATATTTTCACCAGGGAGTACATGCTGACTCTGCGCGATATCAACGATGCCGTGTTCTTCGTTAACGGTGTCGATCGCCAGAACATGGAGTCGCTCTGGTCTTCGGCCGTGCGTTATACGGAAGTGACGGAAGAAGGTTTTTCAGGCGGTCCGGTGATGCCGGAAGGTTTTGACGGCTCTGACGCCATGATGGCCAGGCTGAAAAACAACATCCAACGTTCCGGACGCATAGGCTCGATGGTCGCTAACGATTTCAAATCGACCGCGCTGAATGTGCCGCTCTATGAACTCGACCCCAAAACCGGAGAGAAGCTCGACTACCAGAAATTCAGCCATGCCCTTGAAAACGAGGTGAGGGGCAAGTTCCAGGATGACACCATCAAGATCCATATCACCGGATTCGCCAAGGTTGCCGGAGACCTGATCGATGGCGAGACCCGGGTCGGATTGTTCTTCCTGGCGGCCTTTCTGATCCTGCTCGGCCTTCTCTGGGTCAATTCGCGATGCTGGCGCAGTACGGCGATGAGGGCGATCTCGTCGATTGTTGCCGTTATCTGGCAAATGGGGTT
>NZ_FNJI01000106.1 GCF_900104445.1 Desulforhopalus singaporensis
AGGCGTCAAATTGATTGACGTAAAAACAGCCAGATAGTCAGATGCGAACCCGAAAGCGGCATCCGGATTAGACGTATTTGCCCACCGGATTAATATTAAAAATTTATACGATGAAAATTAAAATAATTATAACATTCTTTCAATGTGTTTGTTTGCTCTTTGCGACACCGACATTTGCCGTCGTATCTAGTGCACACGAAATATACCAACAGGGTCTTGCTGCTTATGAAGCAAGAGATTACAACAAGGCAACTGAACTATTCAATATTGCCAAGAAAGGTAAACTTCATAATTCGGCAAAAGAACATATTAACCAACTAAATCAATCAATCTTCTTGTATGCGATCAAAGATAATGACATAAAAACAATCAAATTATTGCTAAATTCAGGTGTGAATATTAATTCACCAATTTTGGTGAATAAAGAAATTAATCCAAAAAAGCCGTTAGATTATCCCATTGAATATCCTAATCCCAAAATACCCTTAGAACATGCAATTGAACAAGAAAATATTGAAATGGTGGATTTTCTCTTGAAAAATGGAGCACATGTTAGAGGTATTTTAGGCATGAGCATGGAAAGGTATATATGTAATCGAATAAATAAAAAGATTAACGACTATTATTGGGCTCTACATTCAAAACATGATACTTATTATAATATAAGAGAAATGTATTCTAACATAAAAAACTTATTAAATATAATTAAACTGATAGACATCCACACAAGAAACAATTCCACACAACTAAAAACATTTATCACAATTGTTCAAAAAGTTTATCAGAATATTATCGATAAAAATTGGAGTGAAGTATATGATTTAGTAAGATTTAGTCAAAGAATGAAAGGGGTATCATTAGAATCATTTGAAGAACAAATGCCGAAAACTGAATTTAATAGTTATTTGATTGCTGAAAGAATAGGATCTGAAAAATATAAGGACACTTTTCATGCTTACTTTTTAATCATTTATGAAAAAGAAAATGTGAAATTAATGAAGATTGTTGATGCGACTGCATCTCAAGTTGGAAACCAATGGAATTTTATTAATCTTGATTAAAAAACGCCACATATGGTAAGGAAAAACTCTTATGGTGGTTAAAAAAAATATTATAACCGTTTTAGCCATTTTAGTTTCTATTTTTTCTGCATACTACTATTATTTTGTTGACACATTATCAATGTCTGATTTGGTAAATGAGAATAGTAGTCCTACGGTTACTATTTTTACAAATTTGCTTGATTTTGATACAGGATTAACTAGATGGGATATTCAACACCTTGAAAATAAAGCCCCATACTGGCAAAAACGAATAAACCAGGTTGAAAGTATCACAAACTATGAAGAGAGGGAAAAAGCTAGAAATATTTTGGTTGCAGAGATGCTTAAAGATCCGTCTATAAAAAAATTAAATCAGAGGATTTTTAACGTTATGAAGTCAAGCACAAGAACGGCAACTGATATTTTAGATGTTGTTGGTTCATTATACTAATTATTATAAATATGAAAAGGAGGGGAAGGGAATGATTATATTTTTATCAATCATTTTAACCATACTCGGAAGTTTAATAATATTAATCGGATTATACTATTTTGGTTTTGAGGGTATTATAGAGCCTAATCAGATTGGACATAAATTTACTAATCAAGATAAGATTGAACTAATTGGAGGCTTGGTTTGTATATATATCGGCCTCCTTGGCGTTGTGCTTGGTATGGTCGCAGCAAATATTAGGGGTATAGTTTCGAGGAAAAAGATAGAGGTTGAAACCTTTATACCATTTAATGAGGCACAAAATGAATAGTAGAATCATTCAGCTATTCCCGTTTTAGCGACTTATTCGCCAAAGACGCAACTCTTCATGAGGTATCAGAGGTTGTCATGATGAATTTTAAAGGAGCAAGG
>NZ_FNJI01000105.1 GCF_900104445.1 Desulforhopalus singaporensis
CACAGGTTTTTGGGGATGCGAAGATGACGACTGCACTACTTGATCGTTTGACACATCATTGCGACATCGTAGAAACCGGCAATGAGAGTTATCGGCTGAAAAATAGAAAATAAGTTCATCATTTACTATCCGCCCCAGTTGAGTTCTGCCGCTCCGACGAGCATTTTGGTGGGCCCATTCTCGCGCCAGAACTCAATTGGGGCTACCTTGAGATGAAAGCTTTAAAATAACAGGATTAATGGAACCCCCTTTTTACTTTTTGGGGGTCATTTTTGGACGCTGACAGGGGGTCAATTTTGAATGCTGATTGACAATAAATGCTAATATTTCTTTTTTGAAGAGTAAATCTGACGGCACTCTCTACGCCGAAGCCAAAGAGATTAATGAGCCGCATCGATTGGGTGCTTATGATGTTCTGGTGAAAGATGAAGAAGGAGAAGTGATCGCCAAGTTTAGTGGAATGGTCTACCGGAAAAAATAACGTGCTCTCACGTTAACAACACCATTTACTGTCCTATAGCTGTCCTGGAAGCAAAACAGCCACTCAAAGGAAAGTCTCTAAGTGGCTGTTTTTATTGGTACGCCCGAGAGGATTCGAACCTCTGACCTACGGATTAGAAGTCACTGGATTGGAAAATTCATCAAAATACTTAAGTATATTTTCCTCTTTATGCTTCAATTTCATCTACCCACCATCTACCCAAGACATAAAAATGAAAAAAGGGCTCACGCCATATGTGACGTAAGCCCTTGAATTTACTTGGTGCGGAGGTCGGAGCCGAACAAGACAAATATTTAAAAATAATATCAAAACACTACACCCTTAATACAGTTGTGTCAGAAATTTTTAGTCACAATCGTAGTCGCAACTTGTTTTCTCTTTATTATTTTTCCAACAACACCAAGGGTAAGGATGTCTCTCCAGACATGGTCCCTTTCAGGTGATTATACCAGATTTTTTACGACTTTGACAGGCACATTCATTCAACCCTATTCATCGTCCTAAGGACAGATAACGACGCTTTTTTCTGGATGATAGTGCTGAGCTTTGTCCTTGAATCCATTCTGGAGCGATACAGGGCAATTTGGCGCGAACGCATACTTTTGTATTCGTTTTTCCTGTTCGACCGAATATGATGGTTTTAACACGTTCTATTATCGTTGTGGATTGGTTCTTGCGTTTCCCCCACCCTTTAGTATTGACTGCTCCTGTAAATGCTCTCCACGCCATCGAGAAAAAAGCTACTTGCCTTATTTTTTTACCGTATACTTGCAGTGTTTTTTTGCGCGTATTGGGAATATGCCTACCACTTTGTATATTTCACAATCTTTTTTTCTATATAATACGTATTATAGTAAAGCGGAGGACACAAGAATCGATATATTCTTGCCCTTGGGTCTGACTGCGCACTTCACTGCGCACAATTCCCATCTGTCCTGTATGACAATATCTTTATCGATCGCGTTGCAACCTCGTGCATCCGTTCGTGCATCAACCTCAATAAGCTCATTATTTGATTGTTTTTACATGTCCTTTTTTACACATACTATTGCGCACTCACATATCGTTGCCTCTGACCTTTCTGAACCGATAATTGACCGGGAACAATGAATACGGTATCAGACAGTGGGTAACCTTCCAACCGTGCTACTTGACAACCTCCACGCCCCGGTTGGTTTCAGCCTCAACGATCTCGCTGGCTTTCGCGTTGCGCCCTCGCAGTTCTGTTCGCAGATCTTCCTTGACAAGCTTCCTTTTGATCTACTGTTTTACTTGTTCTACCAGGTATCAGGGACCACCCGCACCATTTTGCACGATCTCGTATAGCGGCCTCTGATGGGTCGTGCCGACAAGTCAGATCACAATTAGAAAAATGTTACGTTGACTGATTATAATCAGAACTTTGATATACACATTAAATGACACGCAGGTGCGGGGAACAT
>NZ_FNJI01000098.1 GCF_900104445.1 Desulforhopalus singaporensis
CCTCTTCGATAAAAACAATAAAAAGGGTTCATCTACCATCTGGTTTTATGCGTCGCTACCCTCCAACTTGGGTGGCCGGGATCGTCTGGAATCACCGGCCGGGATCAGTGGAATACGCACTGTCTCCGAAAGATCCGGGGACAGCTCAGAAACCAGAAAAAATAGCACAAAAATACGTAATCTTCTTGATCTGATGCGTAAAAAGAGATAGGTTTATCTTTTGGTGAAAATGTTATCTTTTTATCTATTTACTAATTAATCTTTTTATATTTTTTGCTTTTTATGAAAACTATCTCATTCGTCTCCCAAAAGGGCGGTGTAGGCAAAAGCACCCTTGCTCTCGCAACCGCATATGAGGCATCCAAGAGTGGGTTGTCTTTGAAGGTCGCGGATATGGATACTCAACAGGGGACCCTCTCTGATCTCCATCGGCAACGGCTTAACAATGGTAACTCTTCAATTGGCTCGGTGGAAATTTTTGGGACGATTGACGATCTCAAAAAATCTGTTGCAATGAGCAATTATGACTTTCTAATCATTGACGGTACTCCAAGAGCCAGTAAAGGGACACTCGCCGCCGGGAAAATATCTGACCTCATTGTATTGCCTTGCTGCTCAAGCAGGGCTGATCTCATTCCCACCATCAAGCTTGGTCATGAACTGGTTAAAAATCAGATACCTCGCGGTAATATAGTCTTTGCTTTGTCCAGGGTGACCACGGCATCAGAAATTGGCGATGCACGTGAGTTTATAAGAGAATCCGGCTTCAAGGTACTCGATGGATGTGTCTTTGAAAAACCTGGTTACCGACAAGCCCAGAACGATGGATACGCCTTGACGGAAACTAAATGGAAAAGCCTCAATAATAAAGCAAACATTGTTCTGGAAAGCATCTTAGCCAATTTATTGAGCGAGTAGAATAATGGCAGATTTCAGCAAGATAAAGCAGACCAAAAAAAGCCGTTTCGGAGAGGCTCCCTCGCCAGAGGATAGTGATAACAATCTCGCGGCACCAGAAACAGCTCCTGCACGTAAACCTCGAAACAAGACAGGTCGAACAGTGCCATTTGCTACAAAAGTCACTGCTGAATTCGACGAAGAGTTCAGACGCATAGCCTTTATGGGGAAAATGAAAAAGGTTGAATTGCTTGAGAAAGCGTTGGAAGCGTACAAGGCAGCATACGATATAGATTAGATAATTTTATATCTTTTTATCTAATTGACAATTTATCATTTTATCTTTTTGTAATGTCTGAAATGATAGAGAAAACAATAAGGCCTCAGCCGGTGCCAGCAATATTCATATCGTGTGTGCACTAACCCTGACCGAAATGAAGATTCATGTTGGTTTGCCAAGAGCCAACGAGTGCATTCCTTAGCGCTGTATGCCGGAAAATTTACGGAGCCTGTAGATAGCTCTTTGTCAGTGGCCATTTCCTGATTGGGGCCATCCGTTTCAAAGAGCCTGACTTCCCAGTTTTTTGTGGGTTACGTATTGATTGATACCAAAGGGCAAGAAAAATAGTGATTTTTACCCACCAGTTTGTCCTTATGGGTCTTGACTACAATGCGGTGTAGACAAACGACCTGATAAATCTTATCCCGGGTCGGCAGGCTTTATCATGTCTCCAAAAAAGTGGAGCAGTAGTTAAGCCAGTAATCTCTTTTCACATCTCTTTTTCAAAAAGAGCCATTGCCTTGCCGTTCGTTGCAAGCATCCTTCAGCAGTTAAAATAGATTCTCCTCAGTAATGAATAACTATCTGTAATCGCAAGTATAAAACCGCTGAATCGTGTATGATGTGTAGAAATTAAACAGGATATTCCTCAAAAGGCTTGCACATGATCCAATATACGAGCTGTAAGCAACTCAGCCTGGATGGATTTAGCCTTCCCTTTGGCGGTACGCTGAATCCGAAGAACCGGTGGGTAAAATGGAGTGCAGTTATCCCGTGGGACGATTTAGCTGCATGCTATTACAAAACGATGACTCCCAATAAGGGACGTCCGGGAAAAGATGCACGCCTGGTGATCGGTGCGATGATCATCAAGCATAAGTTAACCCTGAGCGATGAAGAGACGGTGCTGCAGATCCAGGAAAATCCGTACCTCCAATACTTTGTTGGCTTCAGCAGTTATGTGGATAAGCCTCCCTTTGCGCCCAGTCTGTTCGTCGATATCCGGAAACGGATGGGCGCTGATGTGTTTGCCGGATTTGAGCAAGTGATCCTTGAGAAGATTGGGAAACCCCGTCGTACAGG
>NZ_FNJI01000097.1 GCF_900104445.1 Desulforhopalus singaporensis
GGGACGCTGAGCCCGATGGCTCTCGGCCAGGGGTTTATTTATGCAGCACAAAAACTTGGCGCGAGGTTGCTGAGTAATACTACGGTTACAGGAATTGCACGGCGGGCTGACGGGCATATCGACAGAGTGATAACTGACTCTGGTGATATTAAGACACCGCGTGTAATTAACGCCGCCGGCGCCTGGGCACCTCAAATCGGCAAAATGGTAGGGCTTGAAATCCCGATCAAACCGAGACAGGGGCATATTATTGTCGGCCAGAGAACTTTTCAAATCACAACACGTCCGGTGTGTGAGTTTGGCTACATCATGACTAAACTGCAAACCGGCGGCTATCAGAGAAATGTCACCCCTGAAATGGAGGCCTTCGGTGTGGCGATGGTGTTCGAACCGACTGAAGCCGGAAATTTTATTTTCGGAAGCAGCCGCAGGTTCGTCGGGATGGATACTTCCAGCGATTCGTTGGTGCTGAGAGCGATGGCCCAAAGGGCTATCAGATTTTTTCCGATTCTCAAGGAACTAAATGCAATTAGATCTTATGTCGGCTGTCGTCCATGGACACCAGATCACAACCCGATTATTTCGGAAACAGAGGTCCCAGGTTTTTATATAGCGGCAGGGCACGAAGGCAACGGTATAAGCATGTCGGCCATGACCGGAAAGCTGATTTCTGAGATTGTATGTAATCTTCCCAAAAGTGTTGAAACAGATTCATTCGATTGGGGAAGATTTAAAACAGAACATACAAAATAAACATACGATACTGCTATATGCTAATACCTACATTGAGGAAGAGTTGAAAATGTCGAAAAAAGAAACATTTACATTTGAACTCGACGGTGAAGAGCTCAAAGCTTATCACGGACAGACAATCGCAGAAGCATTGCTGGTGAATCAGAAAATGGTATTTCGCAAAACCCGGAACCGAAATTCAAGAAGTGCTTTTTGTGGAATGGGTGTCTGCTATGAGTGTCTGATGAAAGTAGACGGTATATCGAACGTACGTACCTGTATGACCCAGGTTCATCCGAATTGCAAAGTGGAAATGCTCGAAGATGGTCAGTCGGAAAATGAGGGGTCGTCAAATGATCGTTAAAGATCTCGCAATAATCGGGGGCGGTCCTGCCGGGATGAGTGCCGCCATTGAAGGGGTCGCCAACGGGCTTTCCGTAGTACTGGTAGAGAATGCCAGAGACCTGGGTGGGAAAGTACTGAAAGAGAAAGCTTCATACATAAATGGCAATCACGGCGAAAACAATGAAACGAAAACTCGCAATGAGCTTCATCGTTCATTCAACCGGATCAAAGATGATATTACCCTGCTGAAAAACAGTGAAGTCTGGAATGTATCACCTGACAATATAATTGATGTTTTCAGTGCACAACGACCGGGGCAACCATCTAATTCTATAAAGGCTAAAAAATTGCTTATCGCTACCGGCGCCGTCGACAGAATAACCCCAATTCCTGGCTGGCAACTACCTGGCGTATTTACGATAGGCGGGTTAAACACCTTCATCAAGAGAGGCGCAATTCCCGGTAAAAGATTCGTGGTCGGCGGAACCGGTCCATTGCAGGTAGCGCTCACTTATAATTTGGTAAAAGCAGGCGCGCGGGTCGCGGCCATGATAGACGTTAATTCAATGTTCGGCATGGCTCCGGTTGGCATCCAACTCCTTACGAAGGGCGGCCTCGATAAATTGTCATTGGGAATCAAATATTTATTGAGGATAAGAAAGGAAAGAATACCAGTATATTACTCTCACGCCGTAACTGAAGTTATCGGAGATGATTGCGTTAAGCATGTAATCGTCAGCAAAGTAGATTCAAACTGGCAACGGATAGCAGGAACTGACATCCAGCTGGACGCCAATATCGTTGCACTTGGATACAACCTGATTCCCGCAGTCGATATAGCCAGGTTGCTAGGGTGTGAAACAAGTTTTAACCAAAACATAGGGCAGTGGCAGGTGAATCACTCCGAATATATGGAGACATCCAGAAACGGCATTTTTGTGGCAGGTGACGGTGCTTCGGTAAAAGGATATGACGCTGCTATACTTGAAGGGCGTATTGCTGCGATAGAGGTTGCACGTCAGCTAGGTCGGGTTGGCGGCCAAAAAGCCGATCAATTGACAAAGCAAGACCGGAAGAAGGCTAAAAATGCCCGTTATGTAGGCGATGCGATGTCAAAAACGGCAATGATAAAAACTGGAATATTTGATTCGGTCACTGACGAAACGATCGTGTGCCGCTGCGAAGAGGTAACGTATCGAGACATTAGAACTGCTGTTGCGAACGGGGCGAGAGATCTCAATGATCTTAAAAGGAGAACCAGGCTAGGAATGGGGAATTGTCAAGGCACATTCTGTGGCCAAGTTGCCAATGAATTAATGTGGAAAGCGGCCCGGGATAACTGGCCCCGATCACGTTTTACTGTACGACAGCCGCTTCGACCGGTACCAATCGGCTGTAT
>NZ_FNJI01000122.1 GCF_900104445.1 Desulforhopalus singaporensis
AGCTACATCCAGGCGTTTGTCGGGGCAAATTACCAGAACCCGAAATCGATCACTCCGGTGCACCAGATGCTGCTGCCACGGATCATCAAGGGGTAGAGGAGATAAGTCCTGCCAACAATCACTGAGCGTTTTTCCCTCTTCTTCACAAGAAGGGGGAAAACTGACTAAACTGTCTCCCTAATAAAGTATCAGCTGTCCAAAAAGGTGAGAATAATGGTAGAGGATGTGTTGCCGGACAATCTAAGGGGCGCGCAGCCGGCCATGAAGTCACCCCGGCGGGACAAAATGATGAATGGGAGAAAAAAATATGGATAACAACGGCCATAAAGACCGAAAATTCGTAACTGCCCTGGCGAGAGGACTCGATGTGCTAAAAAGTTTCGGCGCCGGAGACCGCTTCCTCGGCAACAACCAGATAGCCGAACGCACGGGGCTTGCCAAATCGACTGTTTCAAGGCTCACCTATACGCTGTGTGAGAAGGGGTATCTTGAGTATGCCGAGGAGCCGAACAAGTATAGGCTCTCATCTTCGGTGTTCAGTCTCGGCTACGCCAGCCTGGCGCAGATGGATGTGCGCAGGATCGCAAGACCCTTGATGCAGGCGCTTGCCGAACATACCCAGGCCTCGGTTAATCTCGGGATTCGCGATCAGCTGAATATGGTCTATATCGATACCTACCGCAACGCTTCGACGTATGCGGTGCAGCTTAACGTCGGATCGGAGATATGCATAAGCACCACCTCCATGGGAAGGGCTTATCTCGCCGCCCTGGAAAAAGAGAAAAGGCAAGAGCTGATGGAAAAAATCCGTCAGAGCGACAAGGCCAACTGGTCCCGCATCAATGAAGGAATAGAGCGGGCGCTGAGCGAATACCGGGAAAGGGGATACTGCCTTTCCCTCGGCGACTGGCGCCCCGAGTCACATGCTGTGGCTGTACCTTTGGTACCTGAAAAGGGGTCGGAAATAATGGTGTTCAGCTGCAGCGGCGCCGCTTTCCAGCTCAGTGCCAAGGTCTTTGAGGAAGATATCGGGCCGCGGCTGGTCAATCTCGTCGGCAACGTCAAGACGGTGCTGAGATACCAGTAAGAACCGGCAGGGCCCACCGATGATGTAA
>NZ_FNJI01000041.1 GCF_900104445.1 Desulforhopalus singaporensis
CATTCAAATGAATGGTTTCTTATAAAATAAGAGCTCGTTTTTGAAATTACGAAAACATAGCTCAATGCGACCAAGGTCGCGTTGGGCCCGTTTGCTTTGTTTGTTGTTATTCAGTTTTCAAGGATCGTGCTCCCTCTTTCCGAAGAAAGAGGCGCGGTACGAGTTCCGCGACGAGCTGGCTAATCTAACCGATCAGCGATTTTATGTCAATCTTTTTTTTCTTCTTTTTTCGTTCCGAAGAACTTGAAACAACTGCGATAACCGTCATGGCGCGCCCGCTGTTTGCCCGTCCCTCAGAGACCGCAGGAAAGTACTTGATTACGGCCTCTCAGTCAAGAACAAAAATGAATTATTTGCCAAAAGATTTAAGGTACTGCCGGGGACGTTTTTGTATCTTGCTAGAGTTCCCTTGAAATTGAATTTTAGCCGGTAAAAAAAAATGGCTGAAGGGGTTAGATCCCTCAGCCATTTTTATCACGGAAAGCTCCGCCTCATAACAGAACAGACTATCAGTCTGCGCTTAATTCACGAACGCTGCGGATATATGTTTTGGTCAAGGTCGGGTGATCTTTTACAATCTTGTCCAGCTCTGGCGAAAGGCTCTCCGTCAGGTGTTCATCGATCTGGGCATAGGTCATTTCCAGAATGACCGCTTCTTCGATCTTTTCGGCAAAAATCTTTTTATCCTCGTCTTTTTCGATATAAGCAAATATACCTTCTGAGGAACCGCTTTTGGCACTATCTTCAAGTGAATTGATGCGTTGTAGAATGGTATCGATCTCGCCGCGGGTCTGTTCCTGGAGGAGCTTGAGCTTATCCAGTTGGTCCTTGACTTCCTGGCTGATGGATATCTTTTCAACTTTAGCGGTTAATTCTGCCACAAGATCTTTGGTCTTCTGCTCCGATTCCTTCAGGGTTGCCACAACTTCGTTTAACTGTTCAATCTGTTCGAGCCGCTGACTGTTTTCGCTGCGAACGGATTGCAGGCCACTCTGGAGTGACTCGTTATCCCCTGTGAGCTGCCTGATTTTTGTAAGTAACGCCGAATTACTGTCCTGCAGGGCGGAAATGGTCTGTTTCATATGCTGGTACTCCTCCTCACTTATAGAAGGTTCCACTAAATTCTGGTTACAACACTGACCGCTAAGCCTTGCTGCGTTTAGTGAGAAGTTTTTTTTTAAGCCGGAATACATTTGTGAGGCCTGATCGGAGTCAACCATCGCAACCGCCGCCAGGAAAATTCCTATAAGGAGGGCGATAGATAGAGTCAGGGCTATCGCCATGCCTATAACAAAGAGGATAGTATTGCCGATCCCGGATAGAAGGGTGACGATTCCTCCTGCACTGGCGCCAGAATCGGAAGAACCGGCACTGACGACAAGTACCACGACAATAACAAGAATCGCCGCGGATTGTAGAAGAGGAGTCTTGAACTTATTGTTTTGCATTTTTTTCTCCTGAAATCTAAAAATTATATGAAAATTACTGAAAATAGTACCAGCAATATGTTGAAGGCCAATCTAGCACACCAGGATGGAATTGGACACAGTTATCAGTGGTAATGGCGCATCAAAAGATGATCACCGGACCTGACCTGAGGGTGAAAAGCCTTGCTAAAAGATGAATACGTTATTGTAATAAAAATTTCACGATATTTCCTGAAAAAAATTACCGATTCTTTAACCATGTTGAATTACCTGTGGCCCTCAAGTTTTGTTATCCTCTGCAGCACGGGGGGGTGGCTGTAGTGAATAAATACGTTGAGTGGATGTGGAGTCAAATTGCTGAGGTTAGCTTTACTTAACTTCTTTAAACCCGATATGAGAAAATCCGGACTTTTGGTACTGGTGGCGCCGTAATGGTCGGCTTCATACTCATGTTTTCGCGAAAAGATATTGAACGCGACGGAGACACCAATATTTACCGGGCTGTAGAGAAAGCCGAAGAAAATAAGGCTGGAATAGACCGAAGGGTGTTCCATTTTGAATGCGTATGCCACTTCAGGAACAGTCAGGAAGAGTGACAGCAGGTAGAACATGATTCCGGTCTGTACAATAGTCGCTGCCATCATCTTTTGGATATGATCCAACTTGAAGTGACCCATCTCGTGGGCCAGCACCGCTACTATTTCTTCATCGTCGAGTTTTTCAATTAAGGTATCGTAAAAAACTATTTTCCTGAACCGACCGAAGCCGGTAAAAAAGGCGTTGAGCTTGGAGGAGCGCTTTGACCCGTCCATTGTAAAAATTCCCTGGATGTAAAAATCTTCCTGCTCCAGGTATTTTTCGATCTTGTTACGAAGTTCCCCTTGTTCAAGAGGGGTGAATTTATTGAACAGCGGCATTATCAGAACAGGGGCAAGATATTGCACAAGCAATGAGAAACAGCATACCCCAATCCAGCAATAGACCCAGCCGTATTGCCCGGTGGCTGAAAAAAACCATATGATACCACCAAACAGGGGAGCTCCTATCACTATCGAGAGTAGTGCTGTTTTTATTAAATCGAGCATATAGGTTCTAACAGTAGTGCGGTTGAACCCATACCGTTCTTCAATAACAAAAGTTGCGTAGACGGAAAAGGGCAGGGCTGCTGCAGAGACGAGCAGGACAAGGACTCCGCCAAAGATAAGGCCGGTGGCAATTTCTCCAAGGTCGAGAGCGCGTGCCCATATATCAATGACATTAAAACCGCCGAACAGAAGAAACAGCAGGGTCAGTGACGTCGACCAGCAATTTTCAACAATACCGAGGCGGGTGGTTGAGCGGGTGTATGCCTGTGACCTGCTGTATTCACTCTGCTCGTATATCGATTTGAAATGGTCGGGCAGTGTCGGTACAAGAGCCCTGATGTTGAGAACGGCTACAGTTGTTTCAAGGATAAATGAACCAAGGAGGATCAGCACTACTGCAACAAGCCACACGTTCATATTAGATAGTCCTGAAGTTGGGGGACCCTGGATTGGCAGCGTATCGATTGCAAAATAGGAGAGCGACCATTGGATGGCGGTTGAGATAAAAAAAAAGCCCTGGAGTCTTCGTAACTCCAGGGCACTGATGAAAAAGTGTTTTTTAGTGGATCAGCTTTAGTGCGCTGCCGGCCATGTCAATAAACTGGGACGGGAAAACACCCATAACCACAATTGAAAGCATCAGCAGCACGGAGAGCGTGGACATCAGCGGGTTGATGGCAACGGCTCCGCGATCTTCATCATCGGTACAAAACGTCACCCGTACGATGGAGAGGTAGTAGTAAATGGCGATGGCGGTATTGATCGCTGCCAGCGTCACTATGACTAGATGTCCTTGTTTCAGGGCTCCCAGAAGCAACAGAAATTTCCCGGTAAAACCTACGAAAGGCGGGATGCCCGCAAGTGCAAAAAGGGCCACGGTGAAAGTGATCGCCAGTATAGGCGAGCGTTTATGTAGTCCTGTAAAATCTTCAACAGCGACGTTCTTTCCCCCCTGGGATATGCTGCAGATAACCAGAAAGCAAGCAAGATTCATCATCAGGTATCCAACGATATAGTAGATTGCTGTCCCGTAGCCGGTGAGTTGAAAGGTTAACAACCCAAGGAGAATAAAGCCCGCGTGGGCAATACCTGAAAAACCGAGGAGTCGTTTTATATCCTTTTGCACCAGAGCCGAGAGGTTACCGTAGAACATCGACAGCACCGCACAGACTCCAAGTACATTGACAATCACCATTCCGGGTCCGGTCACAAGGTTGGTCATCCTTATGAGCAGGGCGACAGCCGCCAGTTTGGGAACGGCAGCAATAAAGGCTGTGGTTTCGTTGGAAGCTCCCTCATAGATGTCGGGCACCCAAAAATGGAGCGGAAAGAGAGCGAGCTTGTAGAAAAAGCCTGCCAGTACCAGAAGTATTGCGACGATTGCTGCGGGCTGGGTGTAGACTTTGCTCAGGGCGGGCGCTATTTTTGCAAGTTCGGTGGTGCCGGTCAAGCCGTAGATGTAACTCATGCCGAAAAGCATGAGGCCGGTAGCCACAACCCCATAGAGAAGGTACTTGATGCCGGCCTCCATCTGCAGTCCGGAGGTTATAGAGTTTTTGCGCATTGGTACCATGATGTAGACAGCAAAAGAAGATACCTCAAGGGCGACGAATATCGCCAGCAGCTCTATGCTCGAGACCAGCATCATCAACCCTAGCACCGCGGTGAAGAGAAAGAGATAGTACTCGGCCTGAAGCCCTTTTTTCACTCCCGCATCGTTGGCGCTGAATAGCAGGATTATCAATGTTCCCAGTGCGATCAGCACCTTGAAGAGCTGGGAAAACAGATCCACCTGGTAGGCACCGTAAAAGAGCGTGCCTTCACTTCTTACGCACAACAAAGAGATAAGCAACGTCAGTCCGGCAACCGCAATAGCGGACTTTTGGACTTTGTCGTTACTTGGACGCCCTAAACTGAAAAAGAAGAAAACCAGTCCGGCCCCCAGCGTGGTTAATTCAGGAAGAAATAGCATCGTAGTACCTTTACGAGTTCTAAGTTAATTACAGGCTCAATTTCCAAGTAACCCAGCCGCGGCGACTGCCCCGGTTTGGTGCAGATCGAACTGGGTAAGCAGTTCGGAAACACTGGTATGCATCAGCTCGAGAAAAGGCTGCGGTCCCAAACCAATCCAGAAAACAAAGAATAAAAATGGTGCAAGTGTCACTATTTCCCGAACGTTCAGGTCAAAATCCCTTAACCATGCAAGGTCCGGGTTGTTGGTTCCGCCCCACACTATTTTCTGCAGCATCCGTAACATATAGGCTGCGGCGAGAACCGCGCCGGGGATTGCGGCAAGAGCCAGGTAAGGAAATTGATTCTGCGAGGTGCTGAACTGAAAAGCCCCCGAGAGAATCATGAATTCACCGACGAAACTGTTGGTCCCGGGAAATGCAAAGGAAGAAAGGGAAAAGAAGCCGAGAAACGTTATGAAAATCGGCATGTATTTACCAATTCCGGTCGCTGAAAGAAGTTCTCTGCTGTGGGTACGTTCGTAGATCATTCCCACACAGAGGAAGAGGGCGCCAGTGGTTATACCGTGGTTGATCATTTGCAGGATGGCCCCCTCGATGCCGTCCACGTTCATAACAAAGATCCCCAGGGTTACAAATCCCATATGGCCAACCGAAGAATAGGCGATAAGTTTTTTCATGTCGGACTGGCCCAGTGCGGTAAACCCACCGTAAATTATCCCGGCAATCGACAACCAGAGCACATAGGGCATGAGAATTACCGTCGCTTCAGGGGTGATCGGCAGGGCAAACCGCAGAAACCCGTATGTTCCCATCTTCAGCAGAATGGAGGCAAGGATAACCGAGCCCGCGGTCGGCGCTTCAACGTGGGCAGCCGGTAACCATGTGTGGAACGGGAACATCGGCACCTTGATGGCAAAAGCGAGAAAAAAAGCGATAAACAAACATACCTGGGCCGTAACTGAATAGTGCTGCCACATCATGTCGGGAATGAAGAAGCTGTGATCATTGGCGACATAGAGCCAGATTATGGCAACAAGCAGAAGGATCGATCCGGCAAGCGTGTAAAGAAAGAATTTTATCGACGCATAGATTTTTCGTGGACCGCCCCAGATTCCTATGAGCATGTACATCGGAATGAGCATTGCTTCCCACAAAATGTAGAACAGCACGAAGTCAAGTGCGGCAAATACGCCGACCATTGCGGTCTCCATGATCAGCAAGCAGATCATGAAAGACTTTACTCTTGTCTTGATGTATGACCAGGACGCCAGTACACAGAATGGCATAATAAGGGTGGTCAGCAGAATGAGCAGCAGCGATATGCCGTCGATTCCCATGGTGTAGTTGATATTGAAAGTGTCAATCCACACCTTGTGCTCGACGAATTGAAATTTTGCGGTGGTCTTGTCGAAACCAAAGAGCAGCTTCAGCGACAACAGAGCAATAAGACTCGTGAAGCCCAGGCTGACCCTGCGGCACCACTCTTCACTTCTTAAAGGCAGAAGAAGTAACGCACCCACCAGAGGTAGAAATGTCAGTACACTCAGAATGGGGAAGCCGGAGTTAATCAGTAGTTGATCCATTACCAGTGATCCTTGTGTTCAATATTATAGCAAGACAAAGGAAGCCAGAAGTATAGCGGCGAAAGTGACAGTGACATACAGTGTCTGTTGAATCTGTCCTTTCTGCAGTACCAGTGTTACTCTTCTGCCCAGCGCTCTGACGCATCTGGCGCTTCCGTCCACCACACCATCTATTCCGTGCCAGTCGAACCATGACCAGAATTTTGCCGAGCTCATAAGGCAGTTAAGACCGACGACCCGGTAGATAACTCCCCAGACATTGTCAAACCACTGGATAGGATAGGTGGCAAGCCAGAGAAACCCACGTCCTCCAATACGGTAGAACCAGTCGAGATCGAGGCTAATCGTCGCTCTTGGGGCGATGAGCTCTTTCAGGAAGTAGAAAGCGACCCCGGTAAAAGCGAGGAGTTGAAGGGTTTCGCTGAGGTGGTAACTTCCGTAAGGATGGTACGCCACTTCAGGGTTTGGCAGCATGTTGTACAAAAATGGGGTATAGGAGCCGATAAAGAAACAGAGAAGGGCGGAAATAAGCATCGCCAGGTGCATATTCCAGGGCGGATCCTCAGCCCGGTTAAACGTAGCCGCATCACATCTGCTCTCACCAAAGAACACATAGTATGGCAGTCGCAGGCCGGCAACAAGAAAAGTGCCTACAGATACCAGCGTAAGCAGGAAACCAACCGGCAACAGATGTGCTTCAAAGGAAGCGGTGACGATCATGGATTTGGTGACGAAGCCGGAGAAAAACGGAAATGCCGATACGGAAATTCCCCCTACAACCATGAAAACCAACGTGCTAGGCATTTTTTTATACAACCCGCCAAGTTCGGTAAGCTTGGTCTTACCGGTCGCCTGGACGACAGCTCCGGCAGCCATAAAAAGAAGTCCTTTGTAGAGGATGTGGGCAAACGCATGAGCGCACGTTCCATTAATGGCAAGCGCGGTGCCGATGCCTACACCGGTGACCATATATCCAACCTGGCTGACAATCTCCCAGCCGAGCAGGCGGCGGATATCGTTTTCCATGATAGCGTAGACGATGCCGTAAATAGCCATTATGACCCCGAGCACGATGAGTATGTCGAATCCTGCGAAAGCTCGGGCAAGGGTGTAGATGGCTGTTTTGGTGGTGAACGCGCACATGAACACTGCACCGGTAACCGTCGCTTTTGAGTAAGCGTCAGGAAGCCATGAGTGGAGCGGAGGCACTGCGGCATTGAGCATAAGCCCGGCAAGAATAAGCCAGGTGTACAGCTGACTGTTCTGTTCACTGAGGTGAACAAAGGAAAGATCTCCGGTCACCTGGTACCTGAGGACGAATCCCAGGAGAAGAAGCACCCCGCCGAAGGTGTGCACGAGAAGGTAACGGTAACCGGCAGCGAGCGCGCCTTTTTCCTTATTGAACCAGACCAGGAAGGTCGAGGCAAAAGCCATCATTTCCCAGAAGAGAAAGAGCACCAGGTAATCGCCGCAATAGATGACGCCGATACTGCCGGCCACGTAGAACCAGGCCGCCATATGTTGCCAGTTGTCGTTGACGTGAAGACCGTATATGGTGCCGATGATAGCCATAAGCGCCATGATGAAGCCGAACACCATCGACAGATTGTCAACACGGCCGAAGGTGAGGGTCCAATCGTTCATGAACGAAACCACCCCATGCATCCCGGGATGCATGTTCAGGTAGATCACGTCCAGAAAAGTGAGTATTGGTACCGTAACAAGGTAGATCTTGCGGAAGGGATCTCTGATGAAGGGCAGTATCAGAGCCCCGAAAATAAGTATAAGGGCCGGATGGATAAAACTACTTGTCATAATAATCCTCCCTTGTCATGATTCCGCCTTTGCCAAACCAGCGTGCAAAATAGACCAGGACTGCACATGCCAGCAGGCCGAAAAGCGACCAGAACCCGGGGATGTGAGCTTCCATCCAGGTATGGGCGTGGTGAGTGTCCACCCCGACAACAGTCCACACAAGCATGACTGCGGTAAGGATAAGACAGCAGGTAGTAAGCCCTTTTTGCCGTTGTTTCAGGTAATCGATGAAATTTACAATCATCCTGTCACCGCCTTTACGAATTGCAACATAAAATTGGGAAAAATACCGATAAGAACCGATATGGTACACGCGATAAGAATTGGAATCAGCATTGACAGTGGTGCCTCCTTGATTCCGCTAAACGGTTCGGTGACCGGTCGCTTGCCGAAAAACGCCTTGTAGGTGACCGGTACGAAGTACGCCGCGTTGAGCATGGTACTGGCAATAAGAATCAGCAGGATCCCCAACTGATGCGCCTGTACCGACCCTATCAGCAGGTTCCATTTGGTGATGAAACCGGCAACCGGCGGCGCGCCGATCATCGACAGCGAGGCCACGGCGAAAGCGCCAAATGTGAAAGGCATCGATTTGCCGAGTCCTTCCATCTCCGAAATGCATTTTTTATGGGTCACTACATAGATAGCGCCGGCACAGAAGAACAGGGTTATCTTTGAGAAAGCATGGTTGACGATATGGATCAGGCCGCCTTGGATTCCAGGATCGGTCAGCAGGGCGACACCCATGATAATGTATGACAGTTGGCTGACCGTGGAGTAAGCGAGCCTTGATTTGAGGTTATCCTTGGAAAGCGCAATAATGGATGCGGCGATAACCGTGAATCCGACAAAATACGCTGTGGGGATGCCGAGATTGAGTGCGTGCATGGTCTCCGTACCAAAAGTATATAGCATGGTCCTGGTGGTACAGAAAACGCCAACTTTGACAACGGCAACAGCATGGAGCAGCGCGGAAACGGGAGTAGGTGCGACCATGGCACCAGGCAACCAGTGATGAAACGGCATCACCCCGTTTTTGGCAAAGCCGAAGATACAGAAAATATAGAGCAGGGTAACCAGTGTTTCGTTAACGCCGGCAGGGAAAATGCCGGTAGAGGCGTTGGTGGCAAAGTCCAGAGTTCCGGTGAGGACATAGATGAGAATGATCGCAGGGAGAAGAAAGGCTTTTGCCGTGGTTGTCAGGTAGACGATATATTTTCTTCCACCGTTGTATCCCTCTTCGTCCTGATGGTGCGCGACCAGCGGATAGGTACAGATGGAGACGATCTCGTAAAACAGATACATGGTGAAGAGATTGTCGGAGAAGGCAACTCCTATGGCGCCAAAAATCGCCAGGGCAAAACACGCGTTGAACCGGGTCTGGGCGTGCTCGTTGAGCCCCCTCATGTATCCCATGGAATAGAATACCGCAATGGTCCACAAAGAAGACGCCACCAAGGCGAAAATCATCGACATGGCGTCGGCTCGCAGGGTAACGGTGATTCCCGGCAGAATGGTGAACATATGCAGGGTTAGCGTTTTGCCGCTGAGAACCGAAGGTATCATCGATCCGACGGTGATCAGAAGCAGTATGGAAGAGACACTGGAAATCCCCTCTCGGACGTTTTCGCTGGCACCTTTAAACATTACCCCAAGAGTGCCGATCAACGGGATAACCAAGGCTATGAGTAGTGTGAAATCCATTCCGTGCGGCTCCTTAATTATCCTTTGAGTTGGGTTGCGTCTTCGGCATCTATTGAGTAGTAGTGCCTGTACACCGCTACGACAATACTCAGCCCTATTGCGGCCTCTGCGGCGGCGACTGCCATAATGAAGAGTGTAAATACCTGTCCGGTAACCGGGTCAGGAGCGACAAACCGGTTGAATGCCATGAAGTTGACGGAGGCGCCGGCGAGAATCATCTCGGCGGCTATCAGCATGCCTATAAACGTTCTTCTTGTTACGACCCCATAAATTCCCATGGCAAAGAGCATGGCCCCGATAACGAGGAATGTGTTCAGGTTGTTGTAGAGTCCAAGTATCGTCATGTCAGCTCTCCCTCCGGATGCGGGCAATAACAAGTGCCCCTAGAATTGCGATGAGCAATACGATTGAGATGAGTTCGAAAACCATTGAATATCTGGTCAACAGCTCAAGGCCGATGGTTCTGAGTGAGCCGTCGTTGATCTTGTCCATTTGGACCCAGTTGGTTTTAAAAGCGAGCACCGAGAAACCGCCGGCCAGAAGAGCCGCCGTAGCAAACCCAAGCGGACCGACAAGAGGTCCGGAAGGACCGACTTTTTTTCGTTGCTCGGGAGCAGCAAGCATGATCGCAAAAGATATCGCGACGGCGACCGCACCGACGTAGATAAGAATCTGCATCATCGATACAAAAGGAGAATTGAGGAAGAAATATATCCCGGCAACTCCGACGAAACAGACTATCAGGCCCGCAACAGCGCGGACAACACGCTCGGCGTTACTGGCTATCAGCCCGCCGATTATGGTGATCGCGATCATTATCAGAAAAACCACACCAACCATGCCCTCGACGCTGAAAAGGGATGGTGAGGAAACCATTGTCGGGTTCATTTGTTTCTGTCCTCCAGACGCTTGAGAAGATCGAAGTAAAAATCCTCTTTTCTGGTGCTCGCCAGATTGTATTCTTTTGAGAAGTCCAGGGCGTTAAAGTTGCAGGATTCAACGCAGGTGCCGCATAGTGAACACTTGGTGAAATCGAGCATATACTTGGTTAAAACCTTCTTTTTTGACCCTTCCTCTTTTTTGCCGGCAATAGAGATGCAGTCAGATGGACAGGCACGCTGGCACATCATGCAGACAACGCAGTTCGGCTCTCCCTCTTCGTTTTCGATCAGTTCGATATGGCCCCTGTAGCGTTCGCACATTTCCAGGGTTTCGTATGGGTAGGAGACTGTGACGGTAGGCTTGATAAATTCCTTGAACGTCACACCCATACCCTCGAAGAGGCTCAAAAGGCCACGGTATATTTCACTAAAATAGGTGACCATCTCAGAATACCTTGATTAGTCCTGCTGTGAACAGCAGGTTGAAAAGTGACAGCGGGATTAATATCTTCCAGCTGAGGTTTAGCAGGCCGTATATGGTTGTTCGCGGGAAAGTCCAGCGAATCCAGATGAAGGTGGCAATGAGTATGTACAGCTTGATAATGAACCACCAGACCCCGGGAAACAGGCCGAAAGGACAACTCCAGCCACCGAGAAAAAGTATGGTCGTCATGCAGGAGCCGATGACGATGTTTGCATACTCGCCCATGAAGAACAGGCCGAATCCCATGGAACCGTACTCTGTGTGAAACCCTGCGACAAGCTCACTCTCAGCTTCTCCGAGATCGAAGGGCGCCCTGTTGGTTTCGGCAAGCGTACAGGTGAAGAAGATGAGAAAGGATAGAGGCATCAGCAGGTTATGGGAGTTGCCCAGCAGCGGAAAGATATTCCAGTGTAATATCGATGGTGACTGCTGGTTGACAATCTCCATAAGGTCGGTGGACCCTGCGATCATGACGACGGTGATGGTCGTGATAAGCATTGGAATCTCGTAAGCAACCGCCTGTGATACGGCTCTGACGGATGACATCATGGAGTACTTGTTCCTTGAGCTCCACCCGGCAAAAACCAGGGACATGGATCCCATCGAGGCAAATGCGAATATCATCAGCACCCCGACATTCATGTTCTTGGCGACAATGGTGTCGCTGAACGGAATGGTAACAAAGCTCATGATGGCCGGGAACATGGCCAGTACCGGTGCTGCAATGAAGAGCACCTTGTCGGCGCCTCCGGGAGTGGTAAGTTGTTTGGCCATCAGCTTGATACCGTCAAGCGGAGGCTGCAACAGGCCGAAAGGACCGTTTATGTTAGGCCCGGGTCGTCTTTGGATACGTGCGGCGCCCCGACGCTCGGCCCATACCAGGTAGGCGGCGTTAAGGGCCGCGAAGGCGATGGCGATTACGACCGCAACAATTACGTTTAGAAGTGTCAGATTCATAGGGGTTCCTCTTACCTGTCTATCTCGGGAATGACCAGATCAAGACTTCCCATAAACGCCAGTGCGTCCATGATCATCATGCCCTTGCACGCTTCGTCAAAAAGATGCATGTTGGAATATGTCGGTGAGCGCAGTTTCAACCGGTACGGTATTTTGTCGCCGTCGCTTACCAGCCTGACTCCGAAACTTCCCCTGGCTGTTTCAACAGCCTGATAATAATCTCCTGCCGGAGGCTTGATTATTTTCGGTTTTTTCTTTGGCATGACCGGGCCGTCCGGCAGCTTAGCAAGCCCCTGTTCGACGATTCGCAGAGATTGTTCGATCTCATCCATCCTTACCATGTATCGCGCCATTGAATCGCATTCGTGGTAGACCGGAATGTCGAAATCGAACTCGGGGTAAACTGAATAGGGTTCGTTCTTGCGGACGTCAAAATTAATCCCCGAGCCCCTGGCCACGGCGCTGCTTGCTCCGTACTTTCGGCATATTTCCTTGCTCAGTGGGGCAACGCCCTCGAGCCGCTTGCGGAAAATAATGTTTCCGGTGACCAGCTTGTGATATTTTTTCAAGGATTTGCGCATCCTCGGGATGAATTTACGAGCGGCGGAGATAAAATCGTCGTCAATATCGTTGTAGACACCGCCGAACCTGAAATAGCAGTAGGTAAGGCGCGAGCCGGTCACGGCTTCAAGCATGTCGAGGATATGCTCCCGGTCCTGGAGTGCGTACATCAGTGGACTGAACCCGCCAAGGTCCATGACAAACGCCCCGAACCAGAAAAGGTGGGAGGCGATGCGGTTGAGCTCAACCATAATGGCGCGGATATATTCAGCCCGCTCGGGGACCTCTATTGCCGAAGCTTTTTCAACCACCAGGACATGGCCGTGACTGTAGCCGAGTGCGCCGAGATAATCCATCCGGCTCAGATTCATGAGAAACTGGGGATAGGTCTTGATCTCCCCCATCTTTTCATGCATTCGATGGATATATCCGATGACTGTCTCGGCGTCGACGATATACTCGCCGTTCATCTCCATTTTTACCCGCAAAACTCCGTGGGTCGCGGGGTGCTGGGGACCGACGTTGAGAATGAAGGTCTCGTCCGGCTGAATTTCTATCGGCGCATTAGTTTCTACAGGAGCATTCATGCCTTGAAATCCTTTAATAGTGGGTGAAAATCTGCGTCTTCGGGGAGAAGAAGGGGAACCAGGTGGGGGTGTCCGACGAAGTTGATGCCGAAGAAGTCCCGGGTTTCCCGCTCATGCCAGTTGGCCCCGGCGTAGATCGTGGTGATGGTTGGGATCTCAGGGTTGTCCCTGGCTATACGCGTACGGATCACGACCCGGCAGAGATCGAAATCGTACCTGCTGAAGTCGTAGATAATTTCCAGCTGATTTTCCTTGATCCAGTCGACTCCGGTTATCGATTCGATGAAGAATTCACCTTCGTCGACTATTTTTACCGCATCAATAAGGAGATCCGGCGGTACCTGGGCGTCAAGGTGATACCCGTGAACGCTGTAATCCCGTTCGATCACCCCGTCGGGTCTTGGGAGTTCCTGTTGTTTTTCATCGACGTTTTCTCCGGCGGTTTCAACTTCCTGCACGGGTTCCGGTTCGATG
This sequence comes from Desulforhopalus singaporensis, assembly GCF_900104445.1. Taxonomy (GTDB): domain Bacteria; phylum Desulfobacterota; class Desulfobulbia; order Desulfobulbales; family Desulfocapsaceae; genus Desulforhopalus_A; species Desulforhopalus_A singaporensis. The sequence goes on from NZ_FNJI01000041.1 coordinate 13,532, forward strand.
GTCTCTTCAACCCCTTTGGACGCAAAGAGATTTTCCAGTGCAATTTTTGTTTTTTCACAAATCATTTTTAAACACTCCGGCAACTGCAAAAATACCTTGAAACTATGGTTGACACAGTTTTAATACAGGTGACGCATTGATCAGGCAGCTTCTGGATTCTTCCACCTCTTCCAGTCGGAAACGAGGTGTTCTAGTTCGATGATTCCCTGAAGCAGCGCTTCGGGACGCGGGGGACAACCGGGAACATAGACGTCTACCGGAAGAAATTCATCAGCCCCGAGTACAATGGAATACTGGCCGTCAAAGGCGAAGGGACCGCCGGATATTGCACAGTTGCCAAGAGCCATGACCCATTTGGGTTCGGGCATTTGGTCATAGAGGGTTTTGATGCCGGGCATCATCTTTTTGGTGATGGTTCCGGCGACGATCATGACGTCGCTCTGCCTGGCTGAAGGCCTGAAGACTTCGGCGCCGAACCGCGACATGTCAAAGCGGGCGCATCCGGTAGCCATCATCTCGATGGCGCAGCAGGCGATGCCGAAGGTGAGAGGCCAAAGGGAATTTGCCCTGCTTATATCAATGAGTTTATCAGCCAGTGCAAATTGTACTACCGACGAAGGTATGTTTTTCGTTCCCACTTAAATACTCCCTTTATCCATGCATAAACTATTGCGAGTGATAAGATCCCGACAAAAAGTACTATTTCAATAAAATCGCGTATTGAAGATGCAAAAACAGCATCATTGTAAGCAGTGGCAACAGGGAAGAGAAAGAGAACGTCGACATCAAATGCCAGGAAGATAAGTGCGTAGAGATAGAAGACCACGCCGTAGCGAATCCAGCTGTCCCCAATGGGGTCCATGCCGCATTCGATGAATTGTTTTGCTTTTTGGGCAACCTGCCTGGTACGTAGCGGCATAAGAAGATAGACGATGGCTATCGGGCCCAGCGCGAACGCCAGCCCCCCAAGGGTAAAAGCTGCGATCCAAAGTACATGCTCGTGATACATGAAGGTTGTGAATTGCTGTTCCATACTTGACCCTTGTTCGCTTTTTGAAATGATTCCTGCGACATTTTCAACCTGTGGAGTAGATCAGGAGGTGTCGCTAGCGCTGACGTTGTCCAGTGGCCGCTATAATAAAAAATTGTTATATAGGTGTCAATAAGAAACTCAAATCACAGGTGTTACTCGGTGGTGGTATGAACATCTTCTATTTGCTCGAAATAGTTGATGTAAAAACTCTTGTTAAACTAAATATAAATGATATATTGACTCATTACTTCGTAAGTAAAAAAGATAATAAGTATCAATTTAATTGAATGATGCTCCGGGGGAGAGTAAATGTCTATTACGTTAAGACAGCTTGAAATTTTTATAGCTGTGGCGGAAACTGCACAGGTTACCAAGGCGAGTAAAAAGCTGTTTGTCACCCAATCGGCCGTCAGTATGGCCCTTGCTGAGCTTGAAAATCAGCTCGGGGGGTCTCTTTTCGATCGGCATGGAAGAAGTCTGCTGTTGAACGCAAGGGGCAGGTTTCTGCTGCCGCTGGCTAAAGATATAACCTGTCAGGTCAGCAATATAGAAAACATCATGTCGGAACGCAACGATACTCTGGATGGTGCCATAGATATAGTGGCAAGCACCACTCTTGGCAATTATATCCTTCCATATCTTATCGGCGCGTTTAAAAGGGTTCATCCGAATGTTCATGTCAATCTGCTGGTTTACAACACCAGGTATGCGGAAAAAATGGTCCTGGAAAAAGACGTCGATGTCGGATTTGTCGAAGGGCCCTTGTCAGGACATTCCGAAATCCAGGAGCGGGACTGGTTTGAAGATGAGCTTGTTGTTCTCTGCGGCCCGACCGATCCTCTTGCCCACAATGAGGTCTTTAATATCGATAAGGATCTGAAGGGCAAAAAGTGGATCATGCGTGAGAGCGGTTCGGGGACAGCGGCCGTGGTACGCGAACGATTCGGAAAGTACATGGAACAGGTAAATGTGGTTATGGAGATGGGACACCCCGAAGCGGTAAAGAAAGGGGTGGAGTCAGGAGCCGGCATTACCTGTCTGTCAGCTCTGAGTATCTGTCGGGAAGCGGAGAATGGGTGGCTCAAAGGTCTCAAGATAGAAGGGCTGAACATGAAGAGACAGCTGCGGATTATTCAGCGCACGGATCTGGACATGAGCGATGCTCTAGCCGAATTTTTATCGTTTTGCGACGTGATGACCATTTGCGACGATTCGGGAATCTGTTTGTCGAGCCCCTGGAAGCTGCAGTCGCTGCTGGCAAGGCATTCGGCGATGAAAAAGTAGCGCGCAGAAAGGACAAGAGCCCTGGTTGCTGACCGAAGAAATCAGTCTTTACCGGATATGCAATGATCCAGGGTTCGGTCCTGGTAGAACACCTGCTTGAGGAAAAGCCCCTGGGGAGGTGCGGTCGGACCTCCTGAGGAACGATCTTTGGCCGCCAGGATTGCGGCGAACTGTTCCGCGTCGAATTTTCCCCTTCCCGCTTCGAGAATGGTGCCGACTAAATTTCTCACCATATTTTTCAAAAAACCATCGCCGATAAATTCAAAAACCAGGCAATCTTTATCCTGCTGCAGGAGTCTGGCGCTGTAAATCGTGCGGACGGCTCCCCTGCCGCCGGTCAAGGATTTATCCCGTGAGCCGCTGTTTTCAAAAGAAGAAAAATCGTGTGTGCCGACAACAGCCTGGAGGCATGAGTTGATGGTCGCAAGGTTGAGCGGGGCCGTTACGTGATGACTGTAGAGACGGATCCGGGGGGGATGCACCTTGCCGGTGAAAACCGTATAGTGGTATTTTTTGCCGATGGCTGAAAAGCGTGCATGAAAGGAAGGGTCGCAGGTGTTGGTATCAAGGATCCTGATCGCACCTGGCAGCATGGAGTTTAATCCCCGCATGAAATTTTGATCCGGGATTCTTGAGCTGCAGTCAAAATGAGCGACCATGCCTTCGGCGTGAACCCCGCCATCTGTTCTTCCCGCCCCGTGAAGAAAAATATCTTCGTTGGTCATGATGCTCAAACACTTCTCGATTTCCCCCTGAATGGTGCGGTCATGTTTTTGTCTCTGCCAGCCGCTGAAGCTGCTTCCATCATAAGCGATGAGCAGCTTCAGCCTTCTATTCCAGGGCAACCTGATACCTGAATCGATCATCTGGGCCCTGCGGTTTCAGGGAAAAAACGGAGCAGCGTCAAGGCCTGAAGTTTCATCAAATCCGCACATGATGTTCATGTTCTGTACCGCCTGACCAGAAGCACCCTTGACCACGTTGTCGATTGCGGACATGACTATCACCCGATTGGTCGCAGGGTCGACCTTGACTGAAATGTCACAAAAATTGGACCCTCTGACGCTGTTAGTGGCGGGAAAACAATCTTCGTCCAGGACTCTTACAAAAAATTCGTCTTGGTAAAACTCCCGGTACATTGAGATGATTTGTTCCTGATTGAGTTTGGTCCTGAGGGTAGCGTATATGGTGCTGAGAATACCCCTTGAGATAGGTAGCAGATGCGGGGTGAACGAGATTACAGCATCGGTGCCGGCAAGAAGGCTCAGTTCCTGTTCGATTTCCGGCGTGTGCCGGTGGGCCCTGCCCACTTTGTAGGGTCTGAAACCGTCGTGTACTTCGCAGAACAGCGTTCCGGTCTGGGCACCACGGCCGGCGCCGGAAGTCCCCGATTTGGAGTCGGCGATAATGGTGTTGGGATCGATGCCGTCTGCCTTTAACAACGGGGCGAGACCGAGGATTATGGACGTAGGATAACATCCGGGGTTGGCAATCAGCCGTGCGGATTTAATGGTGCTGCGGTACAGTTCGGGAAGCCCGTAAACGGCTTCGCGCAGAAACTCCGGGGAGGAGTGGGGCTGGTACCATTTTTCGTAGACACTGACGTCTCTTATTCTGAAATCTGCTGAGAGGTCTATCACTTTCTTGTCATGTGCAAGCAGTGACGGTACCAGATCCATCGCTGTTTTATGGGGAACCGCTGTAAAAAAAAGATCTGCTCTTGCCGCCAGCTCATCCGGAGTAAGGTTTTCGCAGATGATGTCGGCCTTTTTCCTGAGACTGGGGAATACCTCTGAGAGGGGGCGTCCCTCGTATTGTCTTGAGGTTGCAACGCTGATGTTTGCTTCAGGGTGACAGCAGAGCAGGCGTGCCAGTTCTGCCCCTGTATAACCAGATGCGCCTATAATACCGACATTAATCATATCGAGATCTCTCCTTGAAAAAGGCGTTAAAAAAAAAGGGAGGGACAGCAGAACTGTCACTCCCTTGAAAACCGAATTTGTAACTGCAGTTGCCTGCAGTTCGCTGTTTGTTCCGGTTCGGCGATGAACCAACGATAAGGATATTAACGTTTGGAGAACTGGAACTTGGCGCGGGCCCCTTTCTGGCCGTATTTCTTTCTCTCTTTCATTCTCGGATCACGGGTCAGCAGCCCTGATTGCTTTAGCGGAATCCTGTTTTCCGGATTGGTTTCAAGAAGTGCTCTGGAGATTCCGTGGGAAAGTGCGTCAACCTGCGCTGATTTGCCGCCACCTTTGAGGGTGGCCATTACGTCATATTGCTCCAGGGTCTCTGTCACTTTGAACGGTCTGACGATTTTATGGCTCTTGAAAATCTGGCCGAAATAATCGTCGGCGTCCATCTTGTTGACAATAATTTTACCGGTACCTGGTGTAAGCCAAACTCTGGCAACGGCATTCTTTCTTTTTCCTGTGGCGTAAAAACTATCCTGAGCCATGGTTGTTATCTCCAAATTAAATATCTAATTCAACAGGTTGTTGCGCTGCGTGAGGGTGGTCTTTACCAGCGTAAACTTTTAGTTTTTTCAGCTGCGCCCGGCCGAGTTTGTTTTTGGGAAGCATACCCTTGACCGCTTTCATGAGCAGATCGGTCGGGTGCTTTTCCAGCAGTTCCTTGGCGGAGGCTTCTTTGATGCCGCCGATATACCCGGTGTGGCGATAGTACTTCTTGTCGTTGATTTTATTGCCGGTCAGAACTATTTTCTCGGCGTTGGTTACCACGACGAAATCGCCGTTGTCGATGAAAGAGGAGAAAGTAGGTTTGTGCTTGCCGCGCAGCCGGTTGGCAATCTCCGATGCCAGACGGCCAAGAACCTTATTTTCTGCGTCAACAACGTACCAATTTTTCTCGATCTCGTTGACTGGGGTAAGATAGCTTTTCATTATATCCCTCAACTGGTCAAACAATTAATAAAAAAAGGTCCGAACAGCGTCGAACCTTTTTAATGTATAGTGGAGCGGGAAACGAGATTCGAACTCGCGACTTCAACCTTGGCAAGGTTACACTCTACCACTGAGTTATTCCCGCTCATTGTGTTTTCGGTGTCAGAACTGGGATGTTTATACAAGGTCCTACACTGAGTGTCAATTAAAAAAATTATCGACGTAAGTTTTTCAATATAAATGTTTTCTCGACAACTGTCACGTAAAAATGGATGCAGCGTTGCCCTGAAACAAGAATATTGTGGTATTCATGAATTAATGGTATAGATTTCCCAACGTTATTTAGCAGGAAAAATAAGAAGAATCAAGAGATGGTGATTGACCGATGACACAGCAAGAGCACCAGAGAAAAAGCGTTATATCAAGAAAGACAAACGAAACTGAGATCTACATGAGCCTTGTCTTGGACGGAACCGGGAAGTATCAGGTGAAGACCGGGGTGGGGTTTCTGGACCATATGCTGACCCTGTTTAGTGTTCATGGCTTTTTCGATTTTGAAATCGATGCCACAGGTGACACTGAAGTCGACGACCATCACACAGTCGAAGATATAGGCATCTGTCTTGGGCAGGCATTTGCTGAAGCAATCGGCGACAAAAAAGGTATTGCGCGTTATGGACATTGCTATCTGCCGATGGATGAGACCCTTGTAAGGGTGGTTGTAGATATCTCAAATCGCCCATATCTGCATTACAACGTTCCGGTGGTTGAGCAGAAGCTCGGCAGCTTCGATACCATGCTGGTAAAAGAATTTTTTCGGGCTGTCAGTCACCATGCCGGGATCACCCTGCATATAGACCTGTTGCATGGTGAGAATGGTCACCATATAATAGAAGCAGTATTCAAGGCTTTTGCCAGGGTAATGAACAGTGCCACCTCGCCTCTTGGGATAGAGGGGGTGTTATCGTCTAAGGGGTGTCTGTAATTGTTTGTACAAGAGAGAAGAAATTTCAGATTTTTTTAACCCAAGAGGGTGACTTTGTGAATAAAACATTTTACTGGTCCTTTGTTGTCGTAATTGTTGCCGCTTTTATGTCTTCATGTTCGTCAAAAGTGGTGGAAGACCACAAGGTAGCGGCGCCGATGCAGCCGCTGAACTGCATTGCGGTGGTTCCCGCCGTAACCTCGGTGGACAAGGACGAGACTGTCAGATATGAAGAGGCAAAGGCTCTTGAAAAAGGGGCCGCCTTTGCAACTGCCGTTCTTACCGCCAAACTCGGTTCCAACGAACGTGTCCGGGTGCTTAACAGCGCTCAGGTCTCGGCGCTGCTGACAGGTGTTACCGGAGGGCGCGTCGGAACCGTTTCGGCGCTCGGTGACAAGGTCAATTGTGACGGGATATTGCTGACCACCGTCTCCAAGTTCAGACAACGTCAGGGGACCGGTCTTGCCGTGGATACCCCGGCGTCGGCAAGTTTTCAGATGGTCTTGAAACATGCTGAAAACGGCAATGTGCTCTGGGCCACCAATTTTGAAGAGACCCAGGAGTCGCTGTTGAGTAATATATTCTCTTTTCGAAAAGCCCAGAAAAGAGGGTTTAAGTGGATAACGGTAGAAGAACTCATGGAGCAGGGGATCGATGAAAAACTGCAAAATTGTCCCTACCTTAAATAGCCGGACAATTTGACGGTTTTTCGCGATTCAATGGTTGGTCATGGAGCCCGTGGCTTTGCGGATGTCCGCGCCACGGGTTTTGTTTTTCCGCCGTGTACGGAGATGTAATGGTCAGGAAAAAAATTCCACCTGCGATGAACAGGAAAATCGGGCAGGCTATGCACGACTATCATATGCTTGAGGATGGTGATCGTGTGCTGGTTGCCGTGTCCGGAGGGGTGGACAGCATGGTGCTGTGCTGTATTCTTCGGCAGTGGCAGAAAAAAGCACCTATCAGGTTTGAAATAGTTCCGCTGCATATAGACCACGGATTCTGGCGCCGCAAAAGCGGAGAAAGCAGTCCGCACAAAAAAATCTTCGATCAGCTGCAACGACACGGCATTGACCTGCGGACTGAAAACGAATGGTCCATTCAAGAGAAGGAGAGATCCTGTTATCTCTGCGCCAGGAACAGGCGCAGCCAACTCTTTGACCTGGCCAGGAGAGAGAATTTCACCAAGATTGCTCTGGGGCACCATAAGGATGATCTGCTGGAAACTTTTATGCTCAACATCCTCTACAGCGGCAATGTGTCAACTATGATTCCCAGACAGCAGCTGTTCAACGAAACCCTTTCCCTGATTCGCCCTATGGCGTATCTGGAAAAACAGGAAATATATCAACTGGCCCGGCAGTTTGATGTTCATCCGGTAAAAAATCTCTGTCCTTTATCCGACAATACGCGCAGGGAAAAAGTTCGGGACTTGCTGCACAACATTTACAGCGATGAGCCGGGTGCGAAAAATTCGATGTTTGCCGCGCTCTCCAATATACGTAAAGATTATCTGTTATGAGAACAAATCCGGATTGCCTCCCCTGCCTGTTGCGCCAGACCTGCCAGGTTGTCAAATTGATCGGTTCCGATGAGAGGACGCAGGTGGCGGCCCTGCAGCAGATAGCGGCCATGCTCGCCGAGGTCGATCTTGCCCTCAGCCCTCCCGCCAACGCCGGCCCGATCTATGCAGCGATCGCCTCGATTACCGGCTGCATTGACCCCTACAGTGATAAGAAAAAAATAAGCAACCGCCAGGCGCTGGCGGCGCTGCCGGCGGCCAGGGAGAAGGTCCGCCAGGCAGAGGACGAACTGGTTGCCGCCGTACGGTTTGCCATCGCCGGCAATATCATTGATTACGGCGCTCTGGAAGAATTTGACCTCCAACAGATGCTTGACAGCTGCCTGGAAGAAGTCCTGGTAGTCGATCATACCGCAAAACTTGCCGATCGGCTGGCAAAGCTTAAAAAAGGGGACCGCGTCTGTTATCTCACCGACAATTGCGGTGAAATTGTTTTTGACACGCTGCTGCTTGATTATCTGGCCAGAAGAGGGCTCCTCATCACCGTAGCGGTAAAGGGCGGGCCGATAATCAATGATGCGCTTGCAGAAGACGCCCTGGAGGTCGGACTTGACCGGTATGGTAAAATAATCACCAATGAAACAAGCTGTCCGGGTACCGTTCTGGCCCAGTGTGGCCAGTCATTTCTCAGGGAATTTACAGAAGCAGACTTGATTATAAGCAAAGGCCAGGGCAATTTTGAAAGTCTATCGGATGAAAAACGTGATATTTTCTGTCTGCTGACGGTAAAATGCCCGGCGGCCGCACGTCATCTGGAACAGTTGACCGGCCTGCAGCCTGGGACGATAACCGGAAAGGGAGAGATGGCAGTATATTTTCATCAAAAGGGAGCTTGCTAAGAAGGGGAATCAGACATGGATATACGAATCAAGAAGGTTCTGCAGGATCAACCCGTGGGGCAACGCGTGGCGGTAGCCGGCTGGGTACGTACCAGAAGAGACACCGGAGGCTTTTCATTTATCGAAATCAATGACGGTTCCTGCCTTGCCAATCTCCAGGTCATTGCCGATAAGGGGCTTGAAAATTACCAGCAGGATATAAAGAACCTTGCAACAGGATCAAGTGTCGTGGTCGACGGCGAACTCAGAAAATCACCTGCCAAGGGGCAGGCGGTTGAACTGCACGCGACAAAAATTGATATAGTAGGCGGTGCGGACAGTGAAACCTACCCGTTGCAGAAAAAAAGACACAGCTTCGAGTTTTTAAGGGAGATAAATCACCTGCGTCCTCGAACCAATGCGCTGGGGGCGGTGTCGAGGGTGCGATCAAGACTCGGCTATGCGGTGCATAACTTTTTCCAGCAGCGTGGGTTTATCCAGGTACACACCCCGATTATAACCACCAGCGACTGCGAAGGAGCCGGAGAGATGTTCCAGGTAAGCACCGGCAGGGAGCGGTCGGGTGAAGATCATTTCTTCGGGAGATCGGCAGGCCTCACCGTAAGCGGACAGCTGCAGGCGGAGGTATATGCCCTGGCAATGGGCGATGTCTACACCTTTGGTCCTACCTTCAGGGCGGAAAACTCCAATACGTCACGGCATCTCGCTGAGTTCTGGATGCTGGAGCCGGAGATGGCCTTTTGCGATCTCGACGGCAACCGAAAAATAGCTGAGGAGCTGCTGAAATATCTCCTTGCCGATGTGCTTGAAAACTGCGCGGAAGACATGGCCCTTTTCGACAAGTTTATCGAGAAAGGCCTCATCGGGAAACTGCAGGATGTGATTGCCAAGGATTTTATCCACATCTCCTATACCGAGGCGGTCGAACGACTTGAAAAGGCCGGAGATAAATTTGAGTATGCGGTACGGTGGGGCGCCGACCTGCAATCCGAACATGAGCGGTATCTCAGTGAAAAACTGTTCCGCTGTCCGGTGGCGGTAACCGATTACCCGGCATCTATAAAGCCGTTCTACATGCGGCTCAACGATGACGGCAAAACCGTCGCCGCAATGGATATCCTGGTCCCGGGAATTGGGGAAATTATAGGCGGAAGTCAGCGTGAAGACAGGCTTGAAGTTCTCCAATCGCGGATGATTGAAACGGGTATTGATCCGGCGGAATATGACTGGTATCTCGACCTGCGCCGTTACGGCTCGGTGCCGCATGCCGGGTTCGGCCTCGGGTTTGAGCGTCTTGTCCAGTTCGTGACCGGCATGGCGAATATCCGGGAGGTGATTCCTTTCCCCAGAACTCCGGGATCGGCACCTTGCTAATCTTTATATCAAAGTCCTCCGGGCGCGGGAAAAATATGCACAGCGGGGTTTATGTATCCCGTGCAATCTAAAACAGGGATTAAAGAGGGTGGTTCGTTGAGCAAGGAGCCTGGCGTTAGGAAGATGTTTGATGCCATAGCCGGACGTTATGACCTTATGAACAGGGTCATGACCATGGGGCAGGATCAAAAGTGGCGGCATTTCGTGGTAGCAAAAGCAGGTGATCCCCAGGGAGGACTCTGCCTTGATCTGGCAACCGGAACCGGGGATATCGGCGCGTTGATGATGAAGACATATTCCGGTGCCCGGGTCGTCGGAGCCGACTTCTCGTGGAATATGCTGCAGGAAGCAAAAAAGAGGTTCGGCAATAGCGGGATCAGGTGGCAGGCATGTGACGCCAACAGGCTGCCTTTTGCCGATAATACGTTTCGGTCCGTAACGTTTGGCTATCTGCTGAGAAACGTGGATAATGCTGAGCTGGTTTTAAGGGAGGTGCACAGGGTGCTCATGCCAGGCGGCAGGGTTGTCTGTCTTGACACGACACCTCCTGAAAAAAATTTTCTCTACCCGTTTATCAGGTGTTACCTGAAATACGGCATTCCCGTTCTGGGAAAAATGATCGCCAGGGATGAGGCGGCTTATGCCTACCTGACCGGCTCGACCATGGGGTTCTACACTGCGAAAGAGCTTGAGTCAATTTTCATTGCGGCAGGTTTTTCCCGGGTGAGCTCTAAAAAATTTATGTTCGGTACAATCGGGGTCCACTGGGGAGAAAAGCCTGCTTATAGCTAACGGTTCAGGCAATCGGGCTGGCTGCACCTGGTCAGGAACAACCAGCCCGGGATGACCTTTTAAAGGGATGTCTTTTCTGATAGCCCTGAAGCAGGGTTGTTTCAGCAGTTATTTTGGGGGCTGCTGCTGGCGATCAGATCCCATGGCTGAAGAGGCGCCGATGATCTGGTGGCCGGTGCTTACGCCTTGTCTATCTGTTCCATCTGTCGGCAGTAATGGATAGTTGAATCTCCCAGGAGATAGCGATGTTCGCTCCCCTTTTTTCGTTCGAGTCCGGCCAGGGCCAGACCAAGCCCGCCGGCCGGATCATAGATGATAATGTCCTCTATTTTCTGAGTCTCTGTCAGATCCTTCAATATCGCGCTGAGGTTTCCGCCCTCCCTGGTGCTGATCGTGTCGACCCGGACAAATGCGGGTCCAAAATTTGTCTTTATCAGTGAGACAACGGTGTCGCCGTAGGAACTTACGGCATCCTTTTCGCCCACAAAAGCCGCGGCTTTCGATCGTTTTCCGGATATGGTTACGGTGTCGCCGACTTTTATTCTGCCGCCTTCTATAACCACCGCAAAAATTCCTTCCCGTGGCATGACGCAGTCGCCGGCCTGGTGATAAATGGCGCATCGGGTGTGACAGATTTTCCCGAGCTGGGAAATTATCAACTCGGTCTTTCCTATCTTCAGGTGACTGCCAACCGGCAGCCGGGCGAGATCAACGCCTTCGGTGGTGATGTTTTCGGCAAAATTGCCGGCCACGACATCGAGGCCCTTGGCGCGCATCGTTTCGATCGACTCCTCGGCAAGAAAGCTTACCTGACGGTGCCATTTCCCGGCGTGGGCGTCATTTTCCAGGCCAAAGTCCTTTATCAACATCGCTTCCGCAACATTGTTTTTACGGATACCTTTACGATTACTTATTGATATTGCTTTGATTTTCTGCAATTGTTAACTCCAGGGTAAGTTGATTACGGTATGGTCGCCACTATTACCACAATGTGTCATTAGACCATATCGTTCATTTTGTAAATGTCAAATCTCAAGTTTGAGTTTTAAAATTATTTATGAGAAGATAAATCAAGGACTTGGTCTGGATCATTAAAAGAAGGAGAACTTATGAGCATTATTCATGAAATTACCAAAGTAGTAACCCCGGTGGATTTTTCCGACAATTCGCAATTAATAGCAGAATCATCGATTTATCTCGCCGGGCGGTTCAACGCTTCATTGCACCTGGTTTTCGTTGTACAGAATTTTGAGGACTATTCCGGATTTTTTGTGCCGCAGATCACCCTGCCCAGCCTTGAAGGAGAGTTGATTGAAAGTGCTGAAGCCAAGATGGTCTCTTTTTGTTCCGGGCTGCAGGATCTTTGTGAAAAATCTGGTGTCAAGGAGCTCAACCACAAAGTCTTCATGGGAGATGTGGGCGAGCAGATTGTTCAGTATGCTGTGGATATCGACGCTGATATGATTGTCATGGGTACCCATGGCTACAAAGGACTTGAAAAGATAATGTTCGGTAGTGTCGCCGATAAGGTGGTACGCTCCGCCTCATGTCCTGTACTTACCATAAACCCTTATACCTGCTGCGATTAAACGGTTGGGGACCAGTTCCTGCGCAAGGCTGAGAGGGGTCGTGTTTCCCCCTTCCCAGCCTTGTCGCAATCGCCGTAAGCTGCTGTGGCGCAAGTTGTTTTAAGGGATCGGCTGGTCATGTCTGTTGTTGCGGGGGAAAGTTATTCTGTGGGCAGCTTGAAAAACTTTGTCTTGGCGTTGAGTACGTTAAAGGTTTCGGTCCCGGCGATATATTCTATTCCCCCGAATCCTTCTTTTGAAAACAGCAGTTGGTCGAGATTCTCGATGGAATCCATCATGACTTCAACGAACAGGTCGTATTTGCCGGTGGCCACGTAAACGGCTGAGACGCCTGGAATCCGGTCCAGCTCCTCAAGGGAATCGAAATGAGTTCTGTTGGTCAGCGTCACCCCGAGTATGGCGGCCACTTTGTTGTCCATCTTGTAGAGTTCCCGGGAAAAAAATAGAAGTAGATGAAGAAAATCTGGCCCTTGGCATAATATCCGAGGTCGGGTCAGGAGGGCAGTATCTCATCCATAGACACACCATGAAAACTGTATAAATGCGATGCACCACCCGGCAATCGGGACCAGAAGGGCAATAAACGATGAGGTTGATCATTAGAAAGAACTACAAGATAACCTCGAAAAAGAGATGAACAGACTGCTGGAGCAGTTTCAAAAGCCGGACATCGAGCCGGATAAGTTGTCGAGGATGAAAAAGATTCTGGCAGGCGGATGAAAAAACGTATCCGTAGAAAAAAATTGCGGCCACTGTGGAGGATTCTGTCTGCACCCGGTAATTATACATGCAAAATAATTTGAAGTCTTGGCTTACTACTTTGCACCTGCCTGGAATATTTCAGCATAAAGATAATATCAAATTTTAAAAACACCATACCTCGACGCTTATTTTCCCTGAGGTATCCACATTGATCTACTGCAGAACAGCCCCTGGCCGGACCATAGCTGAACTCCCTATTGCAGCAGCCTGAGCAAAACAACAAAAGCTGTTGTGTTTTAACCTCCTCTATAGCCAATCTGTCGCATCGTACTGATTTAGCGAATATATATTTACCATTTACTTACCACACCCATCCTTTTTATTTGTTAGGCTGTGAGCAACCTAACAAGTATATGTGCTGTCAAGTGTATTGACAAGGAGGGCGCCATGAAAACTTTTCGCAGCTATCCGGCGGTAATTCTTACGGCCATACTCGCATATCTGATTCCTGGAACCGGCACCGGATCAGCAGGCGTCATTCATTCCAACGAGTTCTACACCATAAGGTCCTGTAGCGAGTGTCCGCCGGATGTTGACAGGCTCTGCGCGATCGCATCCCAGGATGCGGGGGACCAGAGAGAATGCCACGAGCATGATCAGGCAGCAAAAGACGCCTGCGAGGCGCTTTGCGGAGACATCGGCGGTGGCGGTGGCGGCGGTCTCAGCCAGGAACAGCTTGATGCACTTGAAGCGGTACTGCGGATTCTCGATGAAATAAAAAAATCCCACCTGAGTGCAGCTGAAAAGCTGGCGAAGATCAACCAGCTGCATGACAGGTTGTATCAGCTTCTTCTTACCATAAACGACTCCCTCGGCAGGATTTCCGGCGCTGTCGATCAAATCGCCGACTCATTTGACCTGGTAAAAAAAATCGCCGGAAAAGGCGGCGACCTGAACGCTAAAGGACAGGAGCTTATTGAAAGAAGGATCGCCATGGCGCTGCTGCAGCGGTCCTATGTCGCCGGTCTGAACCGCAACGCACAGGGGGCGACGGCGGGAGATCCGGTCCTGGTCGCATCGGGTTTTGAGACCTACAGGGTTGAGGATTTTTCCTATAACGCGATCCACGACCCGATCTCGGTGACAAGGCAATTTCGCTCCAACAG
>NZ_FNJI01000113.1 GCF_900104445.1 Desulforhopalus singaporensis
AAGGCGCTTTTTGTAGAAAGATTCTGCAGACGTTTTAGCTCTGAAGCATACCACCACCCGAAACATCCTGACTGGCTGAAACTTCAAGCGCCAAGAACTACGTCGGTTGAAAAAATGGAATCAATTCTTCAAAATTTTAATGTTGAAACGGTTTGCAAAAGTGCACATTGTCCCAACATTGGAGAATGTTTTGCCAACGGTACGGCAACTTTTATGATTTTAGGGACACGTTGCACCCGCAACTGCCGATTTTGTGCTGTCGAAAACGGTCAGCCAGTACCGCCGGATCCGGAAGAGCCACTACGTTTGGCTGAGGCTGTAAAAAGACTGAATTTGAAATATGTGGTGGTCACTTCGGTGACCAGAGATGATTTGGATGATGGGGGTGCGAGCCAGTTTGTAGACACCATTCAAGCTGTGAGAACAATTTGCCCTGGGACGAAATTGGAGATCCTGACTCCGGATTTTAAAGGCTCGTCGATGCCTCTTCAAATGGTATGCGATGCACGACCGGATATGTTCAACCACAATATCGAAACAGTACCGCGGCTCTACTCTCGTGTACGACCCCAGGCGATTTTCGATCGTTCGTTAAGGGTTTTGTCTTTTGCCGCGGAACAGGGCCTCAAGGTTAAATCAGGAATGATGCTCGGCTTGGGCGAATCGGAAATCGAGGTTGAAGAGACCTTAGCCTCACTGCTAAAAACCGGATGCCGCTATCTGACCTTGGGGCAATACCTGGCCCCATCGAAAATGCATGAGCCGGTGGCGCGTTATGTTCAGCCCCATGAGTTTCAAAAGTGGGCTGATAAGGCGAAGACTATGGGATTCAAGGAGGTTGCCTCGGGGCCCCTGATAAGAAGTTCTTACAAGGCTGAACAGATGGTTGCATAATTGGTGTTGTGTTTTTAGTACTGGAGTTTGGAATTTTGGACTAATCGAGCTGCTGACTGCATTGTGCCGGAAGCGGCAGAAAATATTTTTCAAGGCACAGAGAGATAAAAAAATATTGACATTGCAACATATTGGCGTGAACTCGACTTTCGGTATTCGATCCCAAAAACAAATTTTTTTAGCTCAATTTCACAGGCAACTAACTGAAATTACGTTAGCGGACTCCCAAAAAATCGCCTCTGTAGTGCCGACCTTAGGGATATGGAGAGTTTCATCCTGCGCCTTTATGATCTCCAACTTCCATGTACGCGTTTGCGCGCTGAACCCTTTTTGCTCGTATGTTGATTCCACACCCCCCTCCTGTCGCAAATTAGAACACTTGCTTGAGTTAATCCGAGTACTGATAAGTATTCTACAAACTGAACGTCCTATTATGCAACATAAAACTTACTCCTTCAGTCAACTGTGACCTTTTTTGCTACACTGTGGATGCCTGCACTGTTTGTAAAATTTATACATTTTCCCCTAATGTTTTTTTATTGCATTTAAAATCATAGTGTTAAGAGA
>NZ_FNJI01000039.1 GCF_900104445.1 Desulforhopalus singaporensis
ATCTGCCACCATAGTCTCCACTCTTCTCCTACTGTCTGCCACCAATTGTTGCTGTGCCGTGACAAGCTGGGACTCTGTTCTGGCAGCCAACATGAGGTCAGCCCCTGCACCCGCAAGTGCTGATGCGATTCCATAGCCTATTCCCCTTGCACCACCGGTAACAAGAGCAACCTTTCCAGCAATAGAGAATGTTTTTTCAAGATAATTGTCCATAAATTTTCCTCTGACTTATGATTGATGATGAGAATATTGCAAAGGGTGTTCCACACTTAAGACAAACAGACAATTAACTGTATAAGACGATGAAAATATGGATATTATAGAGATCGTTTAGCTCCAGCTAAACATGGTGACTGTTCCGGCAAGTGTGTTTCGATATGGAACATGTGTCCCATTTAGGAACGCACTGGACATGTATCGATTGCTGTTTCTGTTTTAAAGTCAATACTGGCAGGGATTTTCTATGCTAGTATAGCATAACTGTCATTCAGCGTCCAAAACAGAAGTGGTCCCAAAAATTTAAACAAGCCGTTAAGTGGAAAAACTGCTAACCTGATCCTGCTATAAAAGCAGTAGACATCTCGGATAAGTGAAGTCAATTGGAGGGTGTCCATGAATCTTTCTGCCTCGTGCCGATCTTACTTCCTGCTATTTTCCAGGAAATCATCCGCCACGTCGCACAATACTTTCAGGATGTTAAGAAGTTGTTTGTCTGTTAGTTCGCCGCAATCCCCCCTGCAGAGCCAACCTAACAACAGGTAAGCGTTACAGCTATTGGTACTTCAGAACGAATTTGACGGAACCACCAACGCTACGGTGAAATATTTTGCAACAACCTAATCAGCTCAATATTTTCTCAAGACAACCAGCGGCTCCCCCGGATCAGGCGAAGCTCGCTGGACGATTGCTTCATGAGTCCATTTTCCCTAGCACTCTCATGCATTATTTGCCGTTATCCATGGGAGAAAACCAAACCAGCATATAAAAAGGAACAGTGTTCCGAACAATCAATACGCTCCCTTTGTGTTTCCTTCCTGCTCATTCGGCTACGGATATCCTTTTTCCGCAGGCAAACCCCTGATGGACGGCGTCGGACACCAATCCAATCTTGAAAGCGTCACCCACGACTTGATAAGGGATCGCCCTCTGCTCGAGTATTTCCTGCAAGGGATTATAAGGTTTGGCGCCACCGGCAAGCACTACAGTGTCGGCTGGAAGCTCGGTTACCTGTCCGTCACTTTCTATCTTTACGCCGGTTGACGTTATCTCAAGGGCCTTGGTATCCTTAAGCATAGATACACCTGCCCGTGAGATATCTTGCATCATGGTCCACCGCGTACTCATCCCTATATCTTTTCCAATTGCGGGAAGCATTTCGATAAGAACAATTTCCTTGGTTCCCCGGGTGGCCAGCTTATAAAGGACATCAGGGTCTTCCGCCTGATTGGTAAAAAGGAATTTCAAAGCATCCCCTGACAGAGTCCCCTGCTCGGCGACAAACAACGCCGTTTCGACCCCCACGGCCCCGCCGCCTATCACCACCACCCGCTTGCCGACAGACACCTTGTTCAGCAGGACATCCCAGGCCTGTACGACATTCGGCAGGGTCACCCCGGCAATTGGTGGTGTCAGGGGAACCGCACCGGTGGCCAGAATCACCTCATCGGGAGTCTCCATCTCAATGATCCGCACGTCCACCTTCGTGCCTGTCTTCAATTGAATACCACGTGCGATAACATTGTTGGCCAGATCATTTGCCAATTTGATAAATTCGTCTCTGCCCGGCGGCGCGCCTGCCAGATAAAGCTGTCCTCCAAGACGTGTACTTTTCTCGTATAGGGTTACCTTATGACCACATTCGGCAGCCGCCAATGCGGCACTCAAACCTGCAGCCCCCCCTCCCACGACCAAGACCTTCCTGGGAACCGCAGCCAATTGCTGCCGGTATTTTTTCTCATGGCCTACCTTTGGATTGCAAATGCACTGGATAGCTTTTTCTTTAAACAAATTATCAAAACAGCCCTGCCCACACGCAATACAGTGTATTATCTCTTTTTCCCGAGCCTCTTTCACCTTTCTCGGTAAATTCGGGTCGGCAATCAGCGATCTTCCCATACACACCATGTCGCACATCTTTTCACTGATCAGGTTTCGAGCGGTTTGCGGATCATTGATTCGATGACCGACCATAACCGGCACATCAACGACTTCCTTCATCCCCTGAGATAAATAACCAAATATCCCACGAGGAACTGCGCTAACAATGACAGGGACTCTGGTTTCGTGCCAACCAACGTTAATATTAAGGGCATCCACGCTTTCCGCGACAAGAGCTTTTGCAAACTCTCGAAAATCCTCTTTACTGTTTCCATCCGGCATGAAGTCGTTTCCATTCATCCGTACCACTATGGGAAAATCCTTCCCTACCGCCTGACGAATTGCTTTGATCACATCAACGCCGAAACGCATCCTGTTCACTAGGCTACCGCCATACTCATCAGACCGCAAGTTCGTCAGCGGCGAGAAAAATTCGCTGACAAGATACCCAGTACCGCACAGCACCTCCACACCGTCGAACCCTGCCGTCTTTACCCGAAAAGCAGCTTGAGCAAACCGGCTGATAATCTGGCAGATCTCGTCTGCAGTCAACTCTCGCGGCAATTCACGGGTTAAGCGAGAGGTAACCGACGACGGCGCCACCGCTTGCCGGTTGCCGATATGGCGGGACATGGCATACCGACCCCCATGGTTGAGTTGAACAAAGGCACGGGCCCCGTTTTCCTTTATGACATCCGCCAAGCGACTGAGGCCGGGAATAAACTCATCCCGGTGGGCACCAAGGCAGAGGGGGCCGCCGCCCGAGAATTCGTCGACTGTTGCCTGTCCGACGGTAATCATCCCGACCCCGCCCCGTGCGCGCTCACCATAGAACTCCAACAGACGGTCAGTAACCTGATAATCATCACACATATTCATGTGCATAGCCGGCATATTGATACGGTTTTTGATTTCAAGGACATTAATGTTAACAGGTTCGAAGAGAAGGTCTCCCATTTTTCCTCCTGAAACAGAATAGATGATTGGCATTTATAGCCATTGAGTATTTTCAGCTCCGCTTACTCATCAGGGCTCTCAGATCATCAATACGCCGGTGGTTGTCATCAGAGCCGATATAAGTCCTGAAAAGCCACTCCTGCATGCGCATCGCTTCATCGAGCCCCTGGTCGAGAATCATATTCGCCAGTTGCTTGCTTTCCTTCAGGCAACCTCGATCGAATCGAGCCATTTCACAAGCGATTTTGTTAACCGACGAGAGAAGCTCACCTTCCGGAAACACCTTGCTGACGTAGCCCATGATTTCGGCCTCGCGCGCATCGTAAATACGACCGGTCAACGCTACCTCCTTTGCTCGTCCCAGACCTATAATTCGCCACAGAGGGTCCATGATGGGGGTGAGCGAAAGGGCGATCTCCCGTTGCCCAAATTTGGCCCGCTCGGAAGCATAACGGATATCGCACATCATGGTCAGATCAAAGCCGCCGGCAATGGCCGCACCGCCTACGGCACAAATGACAGGCTGACTACAGAACATAATTGACCGGTAGGTTCGGTGGAAAAGTGCGGTGTAGTTCTCATTGGATACTTTTTCAAGCTTGCGGATCTCGTCCAGGTCGAAGCCAGCACTAAAATATCGTTCCCCACCCGTTAACACGATGACGTGAACATCGTCGCGGTTGCTCAGTTCGCCGAACAGGCTCTCGATTTCCACCAACACTTCGGGGGAAAGGCTGTTAGCCTTGTCAGGGCGATAAAGGGTAACAGTTGCCACATTGGATGTTATATCCAGCTTTAAATATTTAGCCTGCATTGCTTAAACCTCTCCGAATGTATGGTTAGTTATGGTTAGTACCTGAACGATATCGTTTGTCGCATACCAATAATCTTCCCTCTTAACGAATAAGCTTTAGTTCATTCTTTTGTCGGACACAGTCGAATTGCCAGCATAAATCCCAAACAGTTATTGTTTGTGTAACGCGTTTGCCTTATGATCTCCACTTCGGGCATAATCCCTCCTAAATGGTCCCGCACTGGCTCGATCATTTTTAGCAGGCCGACTGACTGTCGGCAGTACCACTGCACCACCATCCAAGATCACCCTTTTGATACGCCGCCAAACCACACTCACCCTTGAATTTTGGCAATATCTCTCCAAGCGGGATACCGACTTCCTCTGATTCAAGAAATTCCCTGACCGTACGATTGCTGAATGCTCGCATTCCATATGGCTGAAACAAAATTTCCCTTACTCAATCATTGGTATTGCTCCATCAATAATCGGTTATCCCATCCCCAGGATTTCGGTCACTCGTGTCTTCCACATACCTCTTTGCTTTTCTGGTTGACCGGTACAACAAACATCATCAATCGTGTATTGTGCGGCTTGTCTTAGGGGATTTCAATGGCACATGCCATGGACACTCCACCACCGCCGCACAGGGTGGCAAGGCCGAGACTTTTACCTTGTCGACGCAAAGCATGAATCAGGGTCACCATCAATCTTGCTCCTGTTGCGCCGATGGGATGGCCGAGGCCAATGCCTGAACCGTTCACATTGGTCTTTTCCCGATTAAGTCCGAGTTCTCTTTCACAGGCTATATACTGTGCAGCAAAAGCCTCATTAACCTCGACCAAGTCAAAATCGGCAATCTTCAAACCGCTTTTTCCCATGAGATCATGCACCGCAGGTACTGGGGAAAGCCCCATCACAGAAGGATGGCATCCACCCTTGCCAACCGCTCTAATTCTCGCCAGCGGCTGCACTCCAAACTCATCGGCCATTTCTGCGGACATGAGAATCATGCCGGCGGAACCATCATTGATGCCACTGGCATTGCCGGCGGTGACCTTACCAAGTTCCGGCACGAATGCAGGGGGTAACTTGGCTAGATCGTCCATAACCATTCCCGTCCTGAAGTGTTCGTCTTTGTCGAAGAGCAGAGGACTTCTTTTTCGCCGGGGGACATGAACCGTAACGATCTCTTCCTTGAATGCCCCGGTTGCTGTCGCCCGTTCGGCATTATTGTGGCTGCGCATAGCGACCTCATCCATTTCTTCGCGCCCAATGCCAAAATGTTGAGCAATAAATTCAGCCGTATGCCCCATGGAATAAGGCTGTCCGGCAAACATTCTCAGGGGTAGTGTTGCACTGTCAACCGGTCCGTCTTCTGGGTGGGGGATCAGATGCGAACCGCAATGCAGCGATCGCATTAATGCATCGACGAAGACCTGATCCTGCAATCGGCATCCCCACCGTGCGTGGGGCACCTGATAGGCCACCCCGGACATGTGCTCTACCCCGCCGGCAAGGATCACGTCAGCCATGCCAGCTTGAATCATCGCCATGCCGGACAAAGCTGCTTCCATACCAGAAATACACACCCTGTTGATGGTCACCGCAGGGACTGCATCCGGGATATTAGCCATAAGAGCCGCCACTCTGGCCGTATTGAGGCTATCGGCCGGTTCGATGCAGCAGCCATATCGAACATCATCTATCATGGTGGGATCTATCCCGGACCGACTAACAGCCTCCTTCATGGTGACAGCAGCCAAATCAGCCGCTTGCACGTCTTTCAGACTGCCACCGAAGGTTCCGATAGCCGTCCGACACGCTGAAATAATAACTACATCTTTCATGGTCCTTTCCGATGAAAATTATTTTCTGCGACCAGGCTGTACCCGGTACACCGTAGATAGCGCAAGCCGTGAAATAAACCAGCCGGTGCCTCTCTATTCATTTGCCTTGAAATACAGGTTTTCGTTTTTCCAGAAAAGCTCGCATGCCCTCTTTTTTATCTTGCGAAGCAAATAACAGTTGCAGCGCTTTACGTTCCAGCATAAGCGCACTCTCGAGCGAAAGATCCTGCCCCGCAGTGATGACTTCTTTTATTTGAGCGAGCCCCAGCGTAGCATATGACGCAATCTGAGATGCCATTTCTATCGCCCTGCCTTCAACATCTGCATCGGGAACAACTTCGCTCACCAGCCCCATGGTGTTTGCTTCCCGGGCCGACACGAAGTCACCGGTCAGCAGCATTTTCATCGCCTTGAATTTGCCGACCGCCCTTATCAGCCTCTGGGTTCCTCCCCCCCCCGGCATTACACCCAACCTCACCTCCGGCAGACCAAATTGCGCATTTTCGCCAGCGATGATGATATCCGCGTGCATGGCCAACTCACAGCCACCACCCAGCGCATATCCGTTGACGGCTGCTATCAAAGGCTTGGAAAATTCAGCTATCGGTTTAAGGAGCTTGTGTATTCCCCTGGACATCATTTCGATCGTTCCAGCATCCATCATCTCCGCAATATCAGCGCCGGCTGCAAACGCCTTTTCGTTCCCTGTCAAAACGACACATCGCACATCGGCGTCGTTAGTCATTTTATCGAACAACTCTGCAAGTTCACGCCGGACCTCCAGGTTAAGGGCGTTCCTGACCTCAGGTCGATTAATGCGGATAAGAGTCACGCCACTGACTGGAAACTCTGTAATGATTGTGCTCATATTTCATTCATCCTTGTAACAACAAAGTAAGCTAATCGTTATCTATTTCCATAACCACTTGAAACTTATAAAGATTCATCGAATGCAACGACATATCTTCCCTGAGTTTCCCCTTTTAGCATGCCTCGCATAAATTCGGGCAAATCACCAAACGTAATAAGCTTTACGATATCTTTTATATGGCGAGGTTTGAGATCCGTTGCCATCCGCTCCCAGATGAGCTTTCGAAACGGTATTTCCGTGTTGGAGTTAATGCCGAGCAACCGAACCCCTCGCAGAATGAAGGGGAAAACGGTCGTTTGAAGTTCTATTCCCGCAGTGTTGCCGAAGCTGGCTATGACCCCATCAGGAGCGGTAGTCCGCAGCAACCAAGCCAATACATGGCCTCCTGTTGTATCAATTGCCCCAGCCCACTCACCCTTTTCTAGATGTCTCGTGACCGCAACATCTTCCGGCGTAGCAATTATCCTCCTGGCACCAAGTTTGTTCAAATAATCATGCAGCTGTTTTTTTCGGGTTACAGCCACCACTTCGTAACCTAGTCCTGAAAGCATATCGATTGACAGGCTTGCCGCACCGCCTGTTGCCCCCGTTACCGCTATCGGTCCGTTTTCCGGTTTCAGCCCGTTTCGTTCCATCTCGTTAATCGAAACAGCAGCGGTATGACCGGCTACCCCCAGTGTGGCCGCCTCCAGCATTTCAAGATTACGTGGCAAAGGTATAACCCATTCAGCCGGCACACGAACATATTCAGAAAACCCGCCATCATGTTTTACCCCTATGCCGCGACCATGAACAATGACCTTATCACCCTCTTTGAAGGCAGCGCTTTTGCTTTCCACAACAACACCTACCGCTTCGATCCCTCCGATGCAGGGGTACCGCTCTATGATCTTTGCCATACCTAAACCGGCTAAGGCGTCCTTGTAATTCACTCCCGCATAGGCCGTCTTAATAACAACGTCACCAGCATCCAGCTCGTCTATGGCACACTCGACTATTTCGCCAGAACCCTTTCCTTCATTTTCTTTAATTCTGAACGCACTGAATTTCTTCATGATTAGATCCATTCCTATTTGTCAGTAGTTAGTTCCGACCAGTTTCACTATTTTTCCTTGCTCCATGCCGTCATTTTTCGTGATATTCATACAATCTCGAGGATCTTAGCTGAGCGCTTCCGTTTGACATATTTTCGTACAGCAGGCCATACCAAGAATAACGCTGTCGCAATAAAAAGTACCAGCGCAATGGGGTGAGTAAAAAATTGCAGAAAACTTTCATCTGTAAGAATTAATCCCTGCCGCAAACTTTGCTCTATCAAAGGGCTCAAGACAAACCCGATCACAACCGGGGCAAGCGGAAATCCATTATAGCGAAGAACAAAACCCACTATTCCCGAAACAAAAACCACCAGGAGATCAAACGGATCAACATTGATACTGTATATGCCAAGAGCAACCAGAACGATAATGCAAGGCATGAGCAACTGTTCCGGTATTCGCAGGATTCGTGAGAAAATCGGCGCCAGCAGTGCACCAAATATAAACATCGCAAAATTTGCCGCGAACAATGTCAGAAAAATAAAATATACGATATCCGGTCGTTCCGTAAATAAACGAGGTCCCGGTGTTACCCCTTGAATTACCAGTGCACCAAGCATAACAGCCGTGATGGGATCCCCTGGAATACCAAGTGACAAGGTTGGTACTAAGGCACCGCCAGTGACAGCATTGTTTGCCGATTCAGAAGCAATAATACCATCTGGTTCTCCAGTTCCAAATCTGGAAGAATTAGGAGAGCTGCGCTTGGCTTCAGCATAGCTCACCATCGAGGCTGCTGTGGCTCCTATACCAGGTAATGCCCCAACCCAGGTACCGATCAAAGTTGACTTAATCATAACACTGAAGCGCTGTCGCAGTTCAGAAAAAGATGGGATTTTGAACCCCGCTCTAATGACAATGTTCTGTCCAGAGTGTTTTTCCGATAGTCTCCAAAACACTTCTGACAAGGCAAACAATCCAACAAGAAAAGGTACAAGTCCTATACCAGCTGAAAGCTCAAAGGAATTAAAATCAAAACGGATATCACCGGTCAACGGATCCTGGCCAACAACAGCGGCAAAAAGCCCAAACAATCCTGCGAGGACCCCTTTGATGATATTTTCTCGAGCGACACTGACGATGCAGGTTAGGGCAAACAATCCAAGAGCAAAATATTCAACCGGTCCGAATCGCAACCCGAAACTGGCAAGAAGGGGTGCAGCTGCAGCCAAGATGATCGTTGAGATGACCCCTCCAGCAAAAGATGCCGTTGTAGCCCAGCCAAGAGCTAGATCAGCGCGCCCTTTTTTTGCCATAGGATGTCCGTCAAACAATGTTGCAGCGGATTGAGGTGTGCCCGGAGTGTTTATCAATATGGCAGCAATTGACCCGCCATAAACCGAACCACAATACAATGCAAGCAACAGAGCAATGCTGGCTTCTTTAGGTAAAACAAACGTTAAAGGAAGAGCCATCGTAATACCTAAGATAGACCCCAAGCCAGGCAATGCTCCAATTATTATACCCGCAAAAACCCCTACAGTAATCGCTATTAATGAAGCACTCTCCAATACCATGTTTACAGCAATAAACAGTTCATTCATCACAAGAGTACCTTCTTTGGTAGATTGATATTTTAAAACATTGATCGTAGCGATGGTAATGCAATTCCTGGCGGCTGAACATTGAGTAAATCATTAAATCCATACCACACCAACAGAGTGAAACCGACGGTCACGGAGACAATTACCCATGGTCTTCGAGCGCCAAGAAAACAACTCATGCTTGGAATCAACAACAATGTAGCCCAAATAAAGCCAATGTTCTGAAACAATATCAAATAAATACCCGTAGCAATCATCGCCCCACTCAGAACTCTGCTATCAATTGCTGGAATACTATCAGCAGAACTCTTTACCATACCCCGTATGAATAAAATGATCGCTGCCCCCATCATTAGGACAAGAAGGATCCGCGGATACCACACCGGATTTTGAGAAATTGCTCGTCCAGCCACCCGGTATTCGAAACTCACCAAGTAAAGAAACCCTGCAGCGGCCATGAAAATAGCTCCATAGATTTTGTCTAACGTGCCGGTTTTCATTGATTTCTCCATTCTTAAATCGGGATTACAGGCAAACTTTTTAAATCTACCTACTTTGTTAAAAGCAACTTTTTGATCAAACGACCATTCGTCTCGGAAACGCTTTCAACCTGTGCCTTGAAATTAACTGGATCGAGGTATTGCATCTCACTTCCAAGCTTGTTCAGAGCGTTTTTAAGTCGTTTTGACTTTGACGCTTCTACACAAGCAGCACTAAGACGTTCTTTTACTTTTTCAGGAATTCCTTTAGGACCAATGATTCCTCCCCACCAGGATGCGGTTATATCGTAGCCCTGTTCCTTTGCAGTGGGTAAATCCGGCAATGAATCCACACGATCTTCACTAAACACGGCAACCGCTTTGACTTCTTTCTCGACAACAACCGACGTGGGCATGAGGTACATGTCAACGTGATTACCAAGCAATGCAGTGACACCTGGGCCGTCTCCGGTAAATGGTACATGCTTGATTTTGAGATCGAATTTTTCCAAAAATTGTTCCATGGCTAAATGAGGGAGTGAACCTGGACCTGGACTTCCGTATGTCAGTTCATTCGGATGGACTTTGGCATAATCAACCAATCCATTTAACGTAGAGAAGGGAGAGTTTGGTTTCACTGCCAATCCATATGCACTGCTAAACACTTGGCATATATAATCAAAAGAATTGTGATCATATGGCGTTTTACGCATGTGAGGCTGATTAACCAGCGGTGCGGCAGGTACAATACCAATGGTATACCCATCTTTTCGAATTCGCGCTATGGATGCAAGTCCAACTGTTCCAGCACCACCACCGGTATTGCTGACAACCACGTTTTTACCAAAATAATCCGTCAACTCAACCGAAATAGAACGAGCCATTATATCGGTGCTACCGCCCGCAGGGAAGGGGACAATTACCGTGATTGGTTTGGATGGGAAATCACCGGCAATCGCGCTACCACTAAGAAAAATCAAGACTAGCGTAATAAAAAATTTAGCTGATATTTGACTGATTTTTTTTGTCATGGAATTTCCTCCTTTTCTGAATAAGATTTTAACGAATTGGTATTTTTTTTGTCGCCTTACCCCCTAAGATGTATCTCTTCTTTTTCGAAACCTTCTCAAATGCGTCTTGGAAACTTCCTCGAAAAGATAGGTATCTTCTTATCGTGAATTATTTTTTAACTACACTGACATGCTGTTGGCAATTATGGAGAAGTCTATTTTAGCCTGACCAAGGCATCGACAACCCTTACACCCTGTCCTTTCGGAAGGACAATCAAAGGATTGATATCTATTTCCCCAACACTACTTTCCAAATCAACGGCCAATTGTGAAAGTTGAAGAATGCAGTCTATCAGTGCCCCTTTGTCCGCCTCCTGTTTGCCGCGAACACCTGATAACACTTTTGCGATTTTTGTTTCCGCCAGCAATTCTTCTGCGTTTTGATGGGTCAAAGGAGCTAAACGAAAGGCAATGTCCTTAAACACTTCGGCGTAGATTCCACCGGCGCCGAACATTATAAGTGGTCCAAAATTTGAATCATTTACAGTACCTAAGATGACTTCCACACCTCCAGGAACCATCTCTTGCACCAATACTCCGTCCGCCGGTTGTTCTACCCCCAGCTTTTTCGGCAGATCCACCAGTTCCTTATACGCGGTTCTTATTGACTCTTCATCTTTCAGGCCAATACGTACTCCTCCTGAATCGGATTTATGCGGTATGTCCGCAGACAAAATTTTCATCACAACGGGAAAGCCTATTGTGTAGGCAATGTCGATGGCTTCCTCAGTGCTGTTTGCCACCTTTTCCTTTGTTATAGGGATACCGTATCTGCTTAACAGCTGCTTAGAATCGAACTCATTGAGGGCACCGCCTGCTGAAGCCGAGGTAACCGTCCCAGATTGCGGCTTCGAAACAACAGTGGAGTGGGGCTGTTCGATTGTGGATTTTTTTACAGCCTGGGCAAATTCCCAAAGGGCGCCAAGGCCTCGGGCACAACGAACCGGCGTGCAATAGACTGGTACTCCGGCTTCCTCCAGAATGGGATATGCCTTTTGAGCGGTATCCGGTACCGCGTTCCAAGCCACGAGTATGGGAATATCTCGTTTGGATGCCAATGCGGCTATTTCACGGGCTGCCATTATTCCAACATCACCGGAAAGAGCCGCCAATCCGATCGCCAACATGTCGATTTTGGGGTTGTCGGCGATAACCTGTAAAACAGCTCCGAAATTTTCCGGCGAATTCAACACACTCGCCGTAACATCTAGGGGATTGGCAAAACTTGCAAAAGCTGGCAACAGGGCACGGAGTTGGGCGAGCGTCTCACTACTGAACTCGGTAAGCTCAAGACCGAGTTCAATTGATCGATCAGCCAAGGCTATGCCGGCGCCTCCGGAAATACTCATAACCGCGACGCCTCTTCCTTGAGCACGCCGACCCGTGGCAAAGGCTCGCACGCAATCGGCCATATCGCCGACATCATTGACACCTATAATTCCGAATTGCCGAAACGCTGTCTGGTAATAGGCCGAATTTCCAGCCAAATTAGCTGTATGCGAAGCGGCAGCATTCGCTCCGGCTTCAGTGTTGCCTACTTTCCATAAGACCAGGGGTTTGTTCTGCTGAAGAGCTTTCCGGCCAATGGCTCTCATCCGCCGCGCATCCTTAAATCCTTCTACATAACCCGAAATCACTTTTGTTTTCGGATCGTCTAGGAAATACTCGAAACAATCCAGAGAGGTAGTCTCGGCCTCGTTGCCCGTGGAGATATAGTGTCGAAACCCAACACCTTCAGCGTCCATCCCCATCAGCAAGGAGTTGCCAAAGGCACCAGACTGAGAAGTCATACTCACATCACCGGGCCTATAGCGCAAGGCATACGGCGGACCAAAGCCTATATGTATTGTGTCGGAAATGTTCATAATTCCCTGACAATTAGGTCCTATCAGCGTCATGCCAAATTCTCTGGCAAGGGAACATAGACCTTCCTGGACCTGCAGACCACTTTTTCCGATTTCGGCAAAACCTGATGAGAAGATAATGGCAAAAAGAATCCCTTTTCTGCCCGCATCTCTGATAATCTCCGGCACCATACCAGCCGCCACGGCGATGACAAGAACATCCGGTACTTCCGGCAAAGAAGCTATGTCTGGAAAACAGCTGAATCCGGCTATTTCTTTATATTTCGGATTTACAGGATAAATTCGCCCGCTGAAACCATGCTTGAGCAGAATACTGATAGGCTGGCCGCCTATGGAATTAAGGTTTGCCGAGGCTCCGACGATAGCCACAGACCTCGGCGCAAAAAGTGATCCCATATCCAATGAATGTTTGGCGGTTATGTTCATTACTTTTTCTCCTCGAGAGTGTGCCTGGCGATATTGAGCTGATGGATCTGGCTCGTTCCTTCATACAGACGGAACAAGCGGACATCACGATACCAGCGTTCAATACGACTGTAATCGGCTACATAACCAGACCCACCAAAGATCTGCACGGCACGGTCCGCGACCCGTCCACACATCTCCGAAGCAACGTACTTGCATATCGATGCCTCCATCCTGATATTCTCATTGTTGTCGCGTTTACGAGCAGTTTCCAATATCAGGGCGCGAGCGGCATGGATGTCGGCCTGACAATCGGCAATGAGCGCCTTAACTAACTGAAAGTCCGCTATGGGGCGGCCAAACTGCACCCTCTCTTTAGCGTGACCTACAGCTTCCGACAGCATGCGTATGGCAGGACCGGTACAGAGTGCACTGAGGTGAATACGCTGCTTATTAAGAGCTTTCATGCCGGTTTTAAATCCCATTCCTTCAACGCCGCCGACGATATTGTCACGATGAACACGACAATCGTTGAGATAGACCTCCGATACCGGCGAGCCGGATTGTCCCATCATTTTGTAGGGCTTACCCACGCTTAGTCCCGGGGTGTCTCGTTCGATAATAAATGCTGTGATTCCTCGATAGGTTGGATCGTTAACATCAGTTCGAGCGAATACTGTGAAAAATCCGGCAATCGGCGCATTAGTGATAAAGCATTTGGTTCCATTTAAAATATAACTTGAACCTTCACGAATCGCGGTTGTGCGCATAGCTATGGCATCGGATCCGGCTTCCGGTTCGGTAAACGCAAAACAACCAGTTACGTCACCCGATGCAAGTTTCGGCAGATAGAGGTTTTTTTGCTCTTCCGTTCCATCCGCAATCAATGCTTCTGAACCAATACCGGTATTGGTTCCAACCCGTGCACGGAATACAACGGAACACTGAGACAATTCCATCGCCGCCATGGCAAGCTCTTCCGTAGTCAAGCCCGTGCCACCATATTGCTCGGGGATACTCCATCCGTAAAAACCTCTTTCGCGCATGTCCGCAACGATGTCTTCAGGAATCTCGGCGTTTTCCTCTACCAAATTCTCGTTAGGCATGGCTACTTCACGTACCCATGTACGTACATCTGCAATGAATGAATTAAATTTTTCGGTATCACGTATCATTGTTCACCTCGTTTACAATTATTATTGTCCGAACCTCGTTTTCCCAAACAACGTCATGGCACCATCACCATTGCCCATTCCCTCATTTGCAAGGTGTTTTTTTTCAGAATTCCAGTAAAACATCACAGCGTGCGACATTCTCACTTGTTGTTTTCGTGGTTTCCATTACCTCCCCTGTCGACCAAAGCAACCAAGGCCTTGGCTTCTTCAACCATTATCTCACCATATTTATGTAATTTTTCCGGAGTAGCCCTGCTGGTCGGCATCATCAGACTCAGTATAGGCCCTCGCTCATCATTCAACCCATGGAGGGCGATTGCCACCGCCGTGGTTCCTTCGTATCGCTCTCCCGAAGACAGGGCATATCCTTTATCTCTAATCGCCGCAAGGTCAGCCTCAAGTCGCTCAATGTCGACTATTTGATCTCTCCCCTTATTATCATGCAAAAGACGGTGTATTTCTTTTTCAGACAATGTAGCAAGAGCCGCTTTTCCGGCAGCCCCTCGGTGTAATGGAAAAGAAGCGCCGATATCAATTACGTACCTGACAGGATGTAAACTGGGAACCACTGCAACGGCCACCTGCCGGTTGCCTGACCTTTGAAAAAGGCATAAGGTTTCCCCCGTCTTGTCACGCAAACGATACATGAGGGGTCTGATATACGCAGTGTAATCGCTATCTTGCAATAAGAACCGTACGATCTCCAACATTGAGTAGGATAGCCGGAAACGGTTTCCATCCATGATCTGCTCAACCAATCCCTTTTCGACCAGAGGGCTGAGAAGCTCGGTAACCGTATCCACGTCAAGTCCGGACTGTTGGCTCAGTTCAACCGGTGAACAATAATGAGGTGAAAATTCTGCCACTTTACGGAGAATATCGATTGCTCTTTTAACTGATCCCGTCCCCGTTGTACGACCTGTATGAGTGTACCGCTTGTCAAGGCCTCCTCGGCGTAAATACCCTCGCATTTCAAGTGTTTGAAGGATCCTATAGACAACCGGTATTTTCTCATTCATCTTGGCGGCAATCTCAGTCAATGTCATGGAGACAGAAGAAGCTTCAATCAACTCCAGAACATCCAGAGCACGTGAGAGGGTTTGCAATGTATAGTTTGACTCAGACATAACTTTCTCCTTTTCCGTTATAGTTATCTATATAAGATATTTTTTTTGACGTCAACGTTTTTATCTATTATCGTATTCTTTATCTCATATCGTTAAACCGATGACCATTCTGATAAATTGCTCTACGCACATGGTAACTACTCATACCCCCTTAAAAAATAAGAAAGCGCAAAAAACGTTAACAGATATTTGTCAAAATTCTGTTGCTAAGACAGACCGCAATCCTTTAGCACAAAGCACCTTTTGAAGTCGAACATTCACTGAAAAAGTAACGAGATATCCAAATATTGTGGAGCCTCAATCAGCGTTGAAAATTGACTATTTTCCACTTTGAATACTGCCCCCTTTGCGGTACGGAGGACTGAATATCTTTTGTTTTGAAAAGCTATTCATATTAGATGATTAAGAGCTTTGAAACATAAAAGATATTTAAGCCAATGGGGTCAACCTTGGTGGACACCGATTGGGGGGTCAATTTTCAACGCTGATTGACACACAGCTGCTTAACGCTGATGCAGCGTTGGTTACTATCCAGGACCTGCTTGGACATACGAGGATTAAAACAACCCAGCGATACTGTCGTCTTTCTAACAACAAAGCCCGGCGTGACTACTATAAAGTAGTGGACAATATGATGAAAAAAGCAAAGACAATGTATTTACCAGATGATGGCTGGTGACCCGTTCAACCAGTTACCGGTTCCTCCGACGAGCATACTTGAAAGGCCCATTCTAAGAACCGGTAACTGGTATCACTCTTTTAGCAGGAAATTACTTGACTCAGGGGGCAAAAAACAGCGAAAACACTTCCATGGTAACAGTATAGAATAATAAGAAAAAACAGGTTTTGTTACGTATACACAGGAATAATCAACACATTACCAGGTTTCAGCCAGATGAAGGTGTCCAAGACTAACCTGTGCCTGTCACAACTTGATCCATGCTTTTTGCCAGTACGAAATTACAGCAAAAATATCAGAAAACTTGAAGGGAGAATCTATCAAAATTATGAAATGATCTTGGCATTACTCCAAAGAGAGCAGGTATGATCGTAAATTTTTAGCACTATTGGTCAATCCGAGTTTTTGCCGAAGTTTTTTGCGGTGAAAATCCACACCACTGGTCGATATGCCAAGAACTTCTGCAATCTCTTTGCTTGTTCTCCCACTGCGTACGAAGTGGGCAACCTCGATCTCCTGAGGGGTCAACAGCATATTCAGGGAGGAGAGACTGCGGAGGAAGGGGGAAATGATATCGCGAAGATTGGCGTCTATAACCTCTGTCAGCGTACGTTGTTTATCCGAGAGCCTTCCTTGCACTAATTGCTCAAGGTATGGGAGTACGAGGCGGTGGACATTATCGTATATGGTTTCCTCAATCTTTGTTTTGTCCTGCTCCCGCTGTCGCAACAACACCCTGAGGGCAACGTTCGTCTCTTCCAGCCGTTCACGTTCATGACGCAGTTCACCCTCTTTTCGCTCGAGTTTCTCCTGGATTTCCATTATGGGCGTTATATTTTCATGGGTGACGATTACATGACGTTTTTCGTTGTCACGAAAGGGGACAACCCTCACCGCAAACCATCGTTTCTGGGTGGGGGAATGGCAGGGATAGTGATCGAGAAACTCCTGCAACTCTCCGCGAAGAACTTTTCGGATGCCTTCTGCAACGTTGCCATTTTCTCCCGTTGTCACCCCCGGCGGGAGTTCGCATGCCTCGAGATAGTTGCCACCGACTGAATCACAAGGCTCCTCCATACCGTTATCACGGGCAAATTCCTGCCATGCGAGATTTGTTTCGATAATGACACCCTGGTCATCAAGAATAGCCACATGGGCCGACATTGAGTTGACGATAACCTGATAAAGACCGGGTTCAAACATAGCTCACCTCTAGCAATAGTAGTTTTATCTACCAAAAAGCTATTGCTTTCACCCTGTTGTGTCAACCGAAATTCTCCTTATAATATCCGGCAAGAGAAGCGATAGAAATATCGCTGAACCGTAACCACGAATAAAGAGGTATTAAAATGAAAAGCGGATACGAATTACTCTCATGGGTTAATGATAAAGACGGCAGGGAATATGTTTGTACCATTTCCGATAATGGTAAGAAAAAATCCTTTGAGCAACTGACGGAAGAGGAGAAAAGACGCTGCACCAATGTAAATCAGATTGTCGGTACAGAAAGGTGGTAGCAAATCAGGCAGAGAATCTGAGATCGTATAACAACATTCAACAGCCAATAACAGTAGCACTTGACGCGGAAGTCATCTGGAAGATATAGCCCTCCCTTTAAAAGGGAGGGCTTATTTGTAGTTAGCCAGATTG
This sequence comes from Desulforhopalus singaporensis, assembly GCF_900104445.1. Classification (GTDB taxonomy): domain Bacteria; phylum Desulfobacterota; class Desulfobulbia; order Desulfobulbales; family Desulfocapsaceae; genus Desulforhopalus_A; species Desulforhopalus_A singaporensis. The sequence continues at coordinate 17,660 of NZ_FNJI01000039.1, forward strand.
ATCATGTTTATTCGTTTTGGAAATAGCGGGATGAGTCGACAACGGCTTTTGCCAAATCTTTGAAAACGAAATAGTGGAGTGGTACCAGCGAGTACCAGTAGAACCTGCCCATTATACCCTTGGGAAGAAAATGGGCTGTCTGAACCAGTTGGTTTTCTTGCACATCAAACTCCAGCCATGCCTGCCCCGGTACTTTCATCTGTGCGTGAAGCAATAATCTTTTCCCCGGCTTCAGGTCGACGACCTTCCAGAAGTCCAGAGCATCTCCCATCCGCAGCTCCGTGCCTGACCTCCTTCCACGGTTGAGACCGTATCCGCCGACAATTTTATCCATCGTTCCCCGAACTCTCCAGAGAAAGTTATAACGAAACCAACCGTTTTCTCCACCGAGCGCACAGACAGCGCGGAATACATTAGCAGGTTGCTCCCCGTTGCGGTAAGGTACGATGCGGATATCCCGAAGAATGGCCCCTTCAGGGGTATCGAACTCCCTGATATCACATGCCTGCTGCGCACTGCTGTCGCACCATCGGCTCAAGACCTGGTTCTGTTCCAACTCTCTCATTGCTGCCCGGACGGTTTCCCGGAAGGGAAATGGCTTGATTTCTGGAAAAAAGCGGATGCTGTTGTCATTTTGCACTATTGTCTCACTCTTTAATCCTTCCACCAGTGCAGATGCGAGCTTGTAAGGAATTGGCGTAAAAAGGATCAGCCAGTACGATGAGAGGTGTGGTGAAAGGACCGGTACGGGAAAAAGATATCGTTTCAGGCCCATCACCTGTGATGCCTGTTCCATCATCTGCTGAAAGCTGAGGTCTTCGCTGCCAATATCGACAATGAGGTCGTCTTGATGGTCGAGAGCGATAGAGGACTCAAGATAGTCGAGAACATTGTCAACCCCTATCGGTTGTGTCCTGGTACGGACCCAGCGCGGGGTGATCATGATTGGAAGCTTCTGGCAGAGATTGCGGATGATTTCAAAACTCGCACTGCCGGACCCGATGATAACGCCGGCCCGGAACCAAATCGTCTGGATCTCTCCCGGCTTGGCGGAGAGGATCTCACCAGTTTCTATCCTGCTCAAAAGGTGCTCACTCGCATCCCCTCTTACTCCCAGTCCCCCCAGGTAGATAATCCTTTTCACTCCGGTGGCAATGCAGACATCTCTGAAATTTTCCGCGCTGGTGCGGTCCCGGGCAGCATAATCATCGCTGCTGCCCATTGAATGGATAAGGTAGAATGCCGTGTGGACGCCGTCGAGGGCATCGTGAAGGCTGCCGAGGTCAAATGTCGACCCTTCCCTGATATCCATCTTTTCGATAAGGGCCGCCTGCACCTTGTGCCGGTTACGAACCAGGAGTCGCAGATTGTACTCCGGACGTAAACGTAGCTGTTGCACCAGGCGCCTGCCGATATACCCGGTTGCCCCCGTAATCAACACGGTCTGCTTTTTCTGGTCATCATGCATGATTTCGTAATTTCAGTTCTGTTGGGTGTGGATTGAGGTAATGTTGCTTGGCCAAGTACTCATCGTACTTTCGCACGTAGTGATTCAGTAACGCGATAGGGACAATAAGCGGAATGTGCTGGTTCTTAAAACTATCGATAACTTCGAGGAGTTCCTGTTTCTCATCTTTAGAGAGCTGCTTTTTGAAGTGCCCCATAATATGCATCAGGACATTGACATGTTTTTGAACAGTCGGTTTCAGTCGCATGCAGGACATTAAATTCTCCTGATATGCATAGAGGAATTCGTCAGGATTAAGGGTACCCGCTCCTGCAGTAATACGGCCAAGTATCCTGTAGTGCTTCTCACTGTGCGCACGCAGAAGGAGTTTATGCTCGGTGTGGAAGGTCACGAGCCGGGCTGGAGTAAAATTATCCGCCACCGTTCTCCACCTCTTATAAACAAAGACTGACTCGATAAAATTTTTCCTCAAGATAATGTCGTGCTGGCGTCCTTCCTCCTCCACTGGCAAGTTCCTCCACCCGTGATTCTGCCCAGGCGTTCATTTGCTCGGTAAGATCGTTACCGCTTTTATTGGTGATAAGACGGGGTGCATCCGGGTTTCCAACCAACTTCATCGACTCTCTGGGACCTCGAGACCACATTCTACTTCTGGGCAGACCGGTACAAAGTCAAAAAACTTTCCAAGAGTTTTAGTAATATACTTGTCGTGTTTGTGCCCCCCGTCATAACGGACCGGATTGCCAAGCAGGCAGGAATTGATACCGATCATGATTTTTTCACCATCACGCATAGGCATACCTCTCGGGAAGAGTTGTTCTTTATGAACGCCACTAAATGTTTATACTTAATTTTAACGAGTAATTGAAGAATAGCAAATCCACGCTTTCTACCAGGTTGATGCCCATAACATCGTCCCCGCCTGGCCCCTTTCCGATAAAAAGAGTATGCGACCTATACCATCCGGCCAAAGATCAAGATATTACTCGACGACTACCTGACCGAACCTCCCCCTGTTGAACACCATATCTAAGATTGGCATGTGTCTCCTTGATATGCTGACACGCCTCAGCCAACCGGTTCCATGTTTCCCCTCAGCTGATCTGCACTGCCCGGGGCCGGAACCCGGCGGAATTTCTGCCCAGGCTGCAGCCAAAATATTCGTGGAACAAGGACTGTCGAACTACGCGGAGACGAGAAATAATTCTTGCTTGGGTGGCCAATACGGTTGGTCTCCTTGGTCGGCGAGAATGCGGAAACAACGGAAGCATTCCTTGAAGAGCTCATTGTTCGACGCAAGCTCGCTGAGAACTTCTGCCTTTATGAACCCCGCTACGACAGTTTTTCCGGGTTTTCGGAATGGGCCCGCAAATCGCTGGAACTGCACCGGGGTGACAGGAGGGAATATGTCTACTCGTTGCAGGAGCTTGAAGAGTTCCGTACCCATGAGCCCCTATGAAACAGTTGTCAGATGGATCTTGTACAGGGGGCAAAACTCCACGGATACCTGCGGATGTACTGGGCAAAGAAAATTCTCGATGGACGACAGGGCCTGGAAAGAGCGGCGAGTTTTCGGCAAGATACGGTATAGGAACGCGGCCGGCTGTCGCCGAAAGTTTGATACGGCCGCCTATATAAATTCTGCTCATGCACGTTGGCGAGATGTGATGGGGGAGGAAGCCCCTGTAGTCCCCCTTTGATGCCTGGTTCTGCTGTCATCGAATTGCGGCTCATGTACCTGACCGGGAACTGTACTTCCATGAATTCAGCTGAGAGACTGCATACCCTGGTGCATACCCTGGCTATCTCGGTTCTCAGGATACTTTCGATGTCGGCACAATCAAGGGTGTCGGCAGAATCTACCACCAAACCTTCGTTGATACCTATTGCAAGATTGCTTTTGCCAAGCTCTACTCCACCAAAACTCCGATTACAGCCGCCGATCTGCTTAACGATAGAGTAATGCCATTCTGAAATGCACCAGTTGCCTTTATTGCGCATTTCTACTGACAGGGTACACGGAATTGCGGCAAGGCAGAAAGCCACGACTATCAGCTGTATCTGGCTATTAACGATATCGAACACACGAAGACCAAGGCCAGATCCCCAGACAAATGGCATAACAGAACGTTTTAACCAAACGATATTAGACGAATTCGATACACTCTTTTTCTGGAAAAGAGTGTATCGAACCTTGCTTGAAATCCAAGAAGATCTGGATATTTTTCTAGAAAAGAAAAAATCTACCCGAACTGACCAGGGAAAATATGGTTCTTCCGGATTAAGCGTACTTTTGATATGAGAGCTGGATTTATAGAGGCTCTGAATTCAATGAATTCTTTAAACAGCCACGACTTTTCGAGGAGCAGGACTCTTCATCTTGCATTTTTTTCTCCCTTCCCTTTTTCAAAGGGAGGGAAGGGAGGAGAGAAAATATTTGAAGCGAAAAAAGCTGCCAAACCAGAACATTTTCCTTCTTTGCCTCGTCCTCAAACCAACAATACTGGGCGATACCGAGAAGTACGCTTAATCTAGAAGAACGGAAAATATTGTGAAAGAAGGACACCACTGGATACATTTTCAGATAGTTTAGAGCTGTGTCGCCAACACCTCCCTGAACGGAAAATTTACCAAGGGGGCGTAACTTAAAAAACAGTGGAGCCGGAGGTCGTATTGTCAACGCTTTTAGTGACTATCGCAGCTATGACTGTCGAACCCGGGTGCAATACAAGCCAGTTCGCTCCAGCATAAACTCTTCCCCATAACGGGTTCAAACATTTTTATCCTTAAGGCCTTCAACAATCATTTCCTTCGTAATCGGCAATGTCATGAATCGCAACCCGGTAGCATTATACACCGCATTCATTACGGCTGGTGTCATTGGCACAGTAGCAACTTCAGAGATACCTTTCGCACCGAACGGGCCTTCAGGCTCAGGATTTTCAACGAGGGTGATGTTATACAGAGGGGTTTCATCAATAGTCGGCAGACCCAATTTGCTGTAGATTTGTTGCTTGGGCATCCCCTGTTCCACTTCAAAAATTTCAGTTAAAGCCCAGCCGATGCCCATGGAACAACTTCCTTCAATCTGTCCTTCGATGATATTGGGATTAATGACCCTTCCGACATCGTGCACCGCGACAACCTTCAGCACCTTTACCTCACCGCTTTTTTTGTCAACTTCGATGATAGCGGCCTGGGTTGTATAGGCGTATGACGGGTAGTTTCTGTATTTATCTCCAGCCTCCCTGCGGCCTTTTTCATCGTGCAGAGCATAGGTTTTAGGGGCCACATATTCAAACTGGGCGGATCGCTCCTCTCCCGGATACCATGGATTTTCCTCCATTTCCTTCAGCAATAATTTTGCCGCTTCCACGACTGCATGGCCACTGTTCAGGGTCTGGCGTTCACTAACTGCTTGCCCATGACGCAAGGTCAATTCTGTATCACCATTTACCAAATGAATATTATCGATGTCTTCACCTAGCGCTTCTGCGGCCAGCTGTCGCATCGCTGTCCTAAATCCCTGTCCCATATCAACGCCCGATACACGCAGCTCGATACTAGCGTCTGCTTTTTTGGTAAAAATGGCTCCTCCGTCATCGACAACACCCTTACCGACGCCGACATTTTTAAACCCGCTTGCCATCCCCCATCCCAAGACCTTGTCCCCGACCGGATACTGTTTCTTGTATTCAGCAAACTCTTTTCTCAGCGCAGACCGACAGATCTTTACAGTATCAATAATGCCGACACTGTAATCAACACACTGGCCTGTGAACGTTATATCGCCCTGCTTCAGGGCATTTCGCAGCCTGATCTCGAAAGGGTCGAGCCCCAGCTTCTCCGCCGCCATATCCAAAGCAACCTCGATGGCAATCGCCGCCTGATTTATTCCAAATCCCCGAAAGGCACCGCAAAGAACATTATTGGTTTTGAGCGAATACCCGTCGACGCGTGCACCCGGAATACGGTACGGTCCACATGAGAAAATCATACTCTGCTCCAAAACTGCCGGGCTCAAGGTCATGTAGGCGCCACCGTCAGACAGAAAACGAGCGTCAATATACTGAATCTGCCCATCCGGTTTCAAGCCGATCTCATAATCAATTTTGTACGGATGTCGTTTAGTTGTCAGAAATATCGACTCTTTTCTGTTCAAAGTTATTTTGACCGGCCTGTTCAAAGCAAAAGCCGCGACGCTGGCAGCCCCTTCCATATATGGATCGCACTTTTTGCCAAAAGCGCCGCCAAGTGGAGGCGCGATAATCTGTATGTCATTTTCAGGCATGTTCATGACGCCTGAAATCATTTCTCTAAGTTCATATGGTGACTGAGTGGTGGCATACAGAATCAGTTTTCCTTCTTCCATGTATGCGAAGGTAGACTCTGTTTCCATACATGCGTGTTCCTGCCTTGGAATGTCATACACGTTATTCAAGACCAGCAGATTATCACTTTTCTTTAATTCGTCTACCTTACCGGTGTCATAGAAGATATGTCCAAACAATGACTCCTGCTCCTTGGCGACCTCCATGTCGAAAATTGCAGGCAAATCCTCATACTCCACGACAACCTTTTTTGCCGCTGCCCTGGCATGTACAGCTGTGTCGGCGACAACCAAAGCAATACAGTCAGCAATCATATTGACTTCATTTTTGGCGAAAACCGGAAAATCAGGCGTCAATAACCCTATTCCGTTGGTTCCTGGAACATGTTGGTGATCAATGACGCTGACAACTCCCGGCATTTCCAACGCCGCACTGTAGTCTATTGACAATATTTTAGCGTGGGCCCGCTGGCTCCAGACGACAGCACCGTGCAACATACTGGGCATTTCGTAATCATCCGTGTACTTCAGGCTACCGTTTGCCTTGTCAATTCCATCCATATCCCACAGTGCTTTGCCCATGGCGATCCCTCTTGGAGCTACCATATCCGCACCGGTCTCCCCGATTACAATAGTGGTTTCTTCCATGGGCTTCAACACCCCGGCGTCTGCATTGCCGCTTAGCCATTTTGCCGCCATTTCAACCGCTTCGATAATTTTCACATACCCCGTGCAACGGCAATAATTCTTTTTCAAACCCTCCATAATCTCCTGTCTGGATGGGGTAGGATTTTTGTCCAGGAGCGCCTTGGTCGCTATTATCATTCCCGGGGTACAGAAACCACATTGAACCGCACCCACATCGAGGAAAGCTTTCTGAATCGGGTGAACCTGTCCTTCAGAAATCAATCCTTCAATGGTCGTAATCGATGCCCTTTGGAGACGCTCCATCCTCGTGACGCAGGACCGCTTCGCTTCGCCGTCTATAATTACGGTACAGGCACCGCAGTGACCGGTTCCGCACGATTCTTTCGCACCTTTTAAACACGCCGTATTCCGTAAATATTGCAATAAGGTCGTGCCCTTCTCAAAGCGAGCATCAATATCCTGTCCATTGATTGTAATGTTCACCGATTCCATGGATATTTTCCTTGTCCTAATTTGTAGTTAAGGAACTAATATAAATTATAAAATGTATATGATTTCTACTATGCACCGAAATTAGCATGCACCCTTCCTCTACGCTTTGGCTGTGGGGTAGTTCGTCAATGGTGGAAACCAGCTACCATAAATCAGTTTATGATCCTTTTTGAAGAGAGGATGCTGGGAAATTGATCGACTGGACGTTTACACAAAGTTTCTTACACCCTCTCGCTGGATTAATATTAAACTGCGCTAACTCGATACGTTGCTCGAATTAGAACTTGAGAGACAAGCGTACACCACTCTCGAAGACATCTTCATCACCGGTTGCGTCACCGGAAACGAGATATGCGAGAACTGCATCAATATTCATGTTATCCATAAGAGCGTAGGTAAGTTTACCGTCGACTTCAAGTCCGAGCTCGTCTTCGCCATTTATATCGTTTTCCGCAAGCATTGCGTACCAGAGGTCTGCAGTAAAGGTCAGTTTGTCGGCAGGCTTAACGGTTACTCCGGCGTTAACTGCGAAAATATTGGTCGCTCCATCCGCATAGGAGCCGGTAGATACTTGATTATCGAAAATACCGTAACCCATGATCTCAGACCAGTAATACCAAGCCCCTATAGGATCGACGAATGCTTCCATGTCGCCGTCAGTCGGATCGTCGTCACCGGTAGCGTAGAATACCTGACCGTGTGCGATACCTGCGTCAACACCCAGGGCGCCGAGGAATGCCCTGATGTCGTCATCACCATAGTCGCCGCCGTTATAGATCAGAGAACCCCATACGCTGCCTACGTCCATCTTCAGATTGAAATCAGCGCCAAAGTAGAATGAATCCCAATCGCCCTCAGGAGTTACCACGCCTTCAGAATCAACGGAGGTACCTTCGTCGGCTGAGTAGTATATAAAGTATGGAGTAAGATTCAGGTTGTCGCTTACCTGTACACCAACCTGGAAAAAAGCAATACCTTCGGTATAGTCATAACCGCCACCGTCTTCGGTCTTTTCAGAGATGTATCCAAATGATGGACTAACGTTGCCGAATTTCGGAGCAACTACGATACCGGCAAAATCGTCGTCGAAGATAAAACCGCGGGCAATAGTGTAACCTTGGATACCAAGCTTAGTACGAACATTACCGAGAGTGAAATCAGCATAGGAGTGCTTAATTTCAAATACAGTACCGTCAGTACCGACATCTCCAAGAGGCTCGCTACCCCAGTTGTAATCAAATTCGAACTTGTTTACGAACTTGAATTCGTCGTTGAATTTTGCGGTGTAGTAGAGACGGGTACGGCTGTCAATGCGTCCGTAGCTTTCGCCGTCCTGATTAAATTCATCCTGAACGAAAGCGCGGGTACGCCAGTAACCGCCGAATTGATTCTCCACTGCAGATGCAGTGGTAGCCGCCACACCACCAGCGAAAATGAGGCCAACGGCTGAAGCAATAACCTTTCTCATTGTAATCTTCTCCATATTTTATTTTTTTAGCCCTCTCTTCAAAAGGCCGTTTTTATCTTTCACAGGTTATCTAGCGGATCGTCAGCTAAAACCTCGCAAAATACCACGAGGCCAACCGTGAAGATATTCTGCTATGGTTGGACAATTTACCCAGGTCGAACCTATGGACAGATGCAAAGGACAGGATCAAAAGGCAGAAGAGCTCAGTGCCTTTTTACTTTTACAAACGCAACATTGAATGCTGAACTTCTCCTTGGTGACAATGCATACAAGTTCTCTTTTTGCAGTAGTCAGTTTAGTTATAACGATACCCAAAAATGCCGAATCCATCGCACGAGCAAGCTCGAGAATTTATGCCCTCCTTATTTATCTTTTGCTCTTTTTGTTCGACAGGCGCACTGTCTCCACTTTTTGCATTCATTTTTTCGACAAGTGCGCTTTAGCCAGAAGGATCCGACTATCTTTATAGCATCTCAGATTTTTATTAGGTGTACTTCCCTAATCGCGTATTTTCCATGTGTCGCTACTCTCCTTTTGGTTTGCCCGGAATCAAACGGAATCCTTGGCCGGGATCATCTGAAGTTCACAAACTGTTTAACAGTTCTATAAATTCGTAACAAATATCAATGGTCTTAGGCATGAGTCCAAGTGACAACTCGTCAACCATCAATACCTTTGTATCGATCGTTAGTGATATTCAGCGTCGAAATTTGACCCTTTTCCTCTTTGAATATTGACCCCTTTGCGGCAGGAGGCCTGAATATTTTTTATTTTTAAAATTTATTCATATTAGATGATTAACAGCTATTAAAGATAAAAGATATTTAAGCCAATGGGGTCAACCTTGAACGCTGATTGACAGTAGACACCGAGAAAAAACTGGTAACAGTATCTTTTTTTTTCCAAGAAGACATAAAAAGAACTTTGTTTTGCATGTTTCACGCAGGACAATGCTCTTGCCATCTGCAATCATACAATTCCCTTGCTTGTGCCTTAATATTCCAGCCGAACTAATTCCTGCCTGTAGAAGTCTCCCATTCTGTTACCAATTCGTCTGAATCCAATACCAAACCCAAGTACAAGGAAATGATACGCAACGCTGATTCTTCCATATCTTCAAAGCCCCGGCAGAGGTCTCTTGGAACTATCACCCGAAAGTCCCGGTTAGCACCATCAAATGCAGTATTTAAGACGCAGCAGTCAGTCATAGCTCCAGTTAACACAATGACCTCTTTGCGTAGGTTGCGTATCAATAGCTCGAGGTCGGTTGTGTAAAAAGCACTCAACCGCTTCTTTCCGCTCACGATGTAATCGTTGTCTTGAACATCAATGCCAAAATCGCACCATTGCGATTCCTCAATAGCATGCTGGTCTATTCCCGGAATGCTACCTGTCGTCATCGGAAATGTCAGTCTCCATGCGCTGATGTTGCCATTGATGTCATCAGAACCGTCAGCGCGAAGAGTTGAACGAACGTTAATGACTGGTATACCTAGCTTCCTGCACGTGCTTGTAAAGCTATTGATTGGCTCGACAATCTGCCGTGCCCGAGGTGCAGGACAGGGAGCCTCGGGGGCTTCGGAAAGGTGCCCCATGCACATGTCAATAGTTACGATTGCCGTTTTTTCGGGGTTGAGATAGAGTTCAGACATTTTGTCTGTAATGTTTTTTCTGACTCCATTAAAGTACGCTTTCATGTGATTTCTTTCCATTTTAAAGCCGCTGATTCATCAACTGATTCAGTTTTAATAGAATCTACAACCATGCGCAGAGTTGTTACAATCAGCAAGCCTCGACGAATATATTGTCATTTTTAAATAAATACGTCCTATTAACAGTATGTTACACACCAACTATTCACTTGGACATTCTTCACATGCAAGTGCCACGTTAACATACTCTTCGTCAGCGCATTTATTACTCAGTGTTTCAACGTCTACCAAAATCTTTGGCAAGCAGTGAAAGTTGTATACAGCCATATATATCGCTATAGGAAAGCCAACTATAACAATGGCTCCTTGAATGGTGGCCGCACCTCCGACAACTACCAGCATGGCAGCCATGGTACACATCGCGATACTCCACAAAGCCTTGTGCATCTTGCCTGGATTTGTAGCCCCAGTTGTAGCCTGCGAAATCGTAATAGCTATAGAGTCGGCTGTTGTCACCAAGCATAAAACTGTTATGACAATAGTTAACGGAGCCAGTATCTGGTGAAAGGGAACTTGATTCAGCCAAGTCCAGAGAACCATTTCCGTGCCACCCAGGGACAACGCCTTAGTCACTAACCCGTTCAAAAGGCGATCATAATGAATTGATGCTCCCGCCATCATGATATACCAGGCTATAAAAGCTACATTCAAAATGACGGTAGCGGTTACGGTGATTTCTCGTACAGTACGGCCTCTAGAAATCCTAGCCAGAAATGCCCCCATAATGGGAATCCAACCTATGCAAAAAGCAGCAAAAAAGATTGGCCAGTAGCTTAACCAAGTCATGTCCCCTCCTGGATTAAGCCAAAGAGCCAACCTGGGGTATTCCTTGAGCATGATTCCCCAGGAAGAGAAGAAAAGAGTTACAATATAACGAGTGGGCCCAAGGAGCATAATGGCCAGTCCCAGTAATAAGAGGCCATAAGCATTCCACTTAGCCATGTACATTATCCCTTTGTACAATCCAGTAACTGCGGCAAGAGTAACCACTACCATGATTGTCCCGATGATGCCGAAGTACAGCATATTCGTTGGTTGCACACCGTACAACACCTCCAGCGACCTCCCCAGAGATAAGGATAGCAGTCCGATCGGCGCTACTGTTCCAACCAAGATAGCCAGAGCGCTGAAAAAATTAAAGCTCCTGCCGATAAATCCCCCAAAACAACCTCCCTCTTTATTTCTCGCAAGCAAAGGATAAAACATTGAGCTCGGCGTAAATGGCATCCCCTTATGATATACGGCAATCATTATGCCTAGAGCCGCTAAAGAATACCCGGGGAACATAGGCAACCAGTTAACACCTACATAAGCAATTCCAGCCTCAACAGCTTCATTAGAACCTGGTGTTATTCCCGGAAAGGCAGGTGGAACCGTAGCTGCCTGCATGATAAGGTCAGCAGGAGCAAAGAAAATAAGACTAACAGCCAGGGCGGCCGTAAAAAACATTGACATCCAGGTAAACAGGCTAAACTCAGGCTTTTCCAATCCTCCTAATCTAATTGAGCCATACCGAGAAAAACCGATCGCGAAAACGGCTAATAAATTCACAGCATAAATTCCCAAAAACAACCATCCGAAAGTCTCTGACAAAAATTTAGTGCCTGTGGCAATGCCTTTATTCATCATATCTGGCACAACAACACAGCCTAAAATTGTCAGAACAGCAACTGCCAGCAAAGCACTAATCACCGGCCTGTCTGTCTTGCTTATCTCTGATATTCCAGTCGAATCAGCCATTAGCTTAACCTCTCTTATATCTGTGATTTAGGTAGACACAATTGTCCGTTTCAAATAACAAGTGTTCCTCGGTCTAGGTGGCTAGACATGAATCGTTGCCTTTTGGTTTGCAAAGTACATTCTCTATTATTTTAATTTTTTAATTTCCTTGTCTAAATATTTATTAAAAGAATTCATGAAATTGCACACTACCTCCAACTCTTTTTCTTGTATTTCATTAAAAAATTTTAGATCTCGCTCTTCCCATGCCTTATGGCGTCTATGATGTTCTTTGTATAATAATCGCCCCTTTTCCGTTAGCTTGTAATAAATTTCTTTTTTGTTTTCATCATGTTGATAAGAAATAACATCTCCACTAGAAATAAGCTTTTTTATGATTTTGCTCACCGCGCCTCGAGTTAAGTGTAGCTTTTTAGCTATTTTTGTAACATTTAGATTCTCTGTGCTACCTATTTGCTCGATGCAGTTGGTGTCTGATATTCCATAACCTTGTATTACATTTCTAGAATCCAATTTTGTTAACACGTCCTGCTTGTCGTACAGTTCCAGAAATTTCGATAACAATAAATTTGGATATGATATAGACTGCCTATTCATCTCAACTCCACGTATTGTTCTCCCGCACTTTTGGTGCTTTCGGATGTTTATTGTGTAGGTGCTCTCGGCTCCCTCGGCCTCTGGTCAATATGCGAAATATTTAAGATCCCAAACTATATTCAACACATTCAAAGCTGATCTTAATCCGAAGGCTAAATAGCAAACATTATCTGAATTTCAAATAAACCTATTATCAGCATGTTACGGGTCAATTCCTCGTTAACGAATGTCTACTTATCAACGTACGGATTAATCGTGCAGAGTTGCTACTTATGTAGTGCTTCTGCACCGTGGTCGACAAATACCATCAACCGAATCCGTAACATTTAAGAATATTAGAAAACTTCTATGCCACACACAACCGAATCGCGCAAATCCTCAGTACAGACAAAACTTATTAAGCTCGCATTTATGGATTTCTGATCTACTTCTCGTACACAGTCACCAAGCGTAATGGCGAAACATATCAACTTGCGCATTGAAGTCTTGCTGCAACCTCCTCTCCACAATAGCGACATAAGAGTGTTCAATACTCATCCTATAAACCTCTATTGACTTGATCTGGCGACCCTTTCACCGGGTTCCTCAAAATGAAACGTTAAAATCAGCTTATCGTGGATTGTTTCCTTCGTCAACAATAAATTGTTTCCTGGTAAACAATATTTGTTAATATTCTAGCGTGCACCTCAAAGGCGAATTTTTGTAACAGACCTTTGCTTGTCTTAACTACCAATTAATGAGCGTTTAGAGATCAGAAAAAGGGGTAACACTTTCTAATTGTGAGGATTTACATGAGAATCCTTTAGGAGAAGGAGTGTTACCGATGACAAAATAAAAAGAAGACGAGAGTTCGCAGAACGTTCAGTGCGGAAGAAAAACTCAAGGCGGTATTGCTGGTGTGGACGGAAAAGAGAACCGACCCCGAGATCTGCAAGAAAATGCAACTGAATTGGACGCTGTTGGACCGGTGGCAGAACCAGGCCATGGAGGGTATGCTGTCGGCATTGGAACCGAAGAGGAAAGAAGATGCCCCCTCGTTGAACACCCGGTTAGAGAAATTGCTGGAGAAGAAACTCCTGTCGAGGGGCGGCAACTTCACCAAACTGGAAAGCCGTCTGGAATCACTGCAACAGAAACGGCAGGGGGAATCGAGCTATTAATCCGGCGGGCATTTAGGTCTTAAATAGTGTACACTGTCTGCATGAAAACTACAGACGCAAGAAATCTTCCCAGAGAAGTCCAACAACACAATCGTGACCAAGCTATACGTTTGTTCAAGGCAGGTAAATCCCGTAAAGAGATTGCCGAAATAGTTTCAGTTCACTACGACGTAGTTTGCCGATGGATTCGTGCATGGAAAAAAGGTGGTAATAAAGCTATTCAGCTCAAGAAAAGGGGGCGAGGTTCTGTTGAGCAGCGAAAGTTGACTGAGTCTCAAGAAGCTGAATTGAAAAGACTATTAACTGATAAGAACCCAAAGCAACTTAAATTACCTTTCGCTCTTTGGAATAG
>NZ_FNJI01000053.1 GCF_900104445.1 Desulforhopalus singaporensis
TCCATTAATGCTCTTCTTATCCCAAGCGATATGGGATTTTAACGAAATAAAATGCTCAGCATCATTACCTTAAACGGTTTAGATTTCGCCATACTTGCAAATTGTTACGCGATATGGCAATTGCATATTTTTTTGGATTCGTTACTACTTCCCTTTACTAAGGTCAAAACAAATACAGGCATTCGGTAACCGTTCAACCAGTGCTCAACTTTGTTCAGTCAGACCTTTTCACTATAGTTGGCTATGTTATGAGACCTGATCGGATGAAAATGTAGCGCTGATGAACGGTTACAGGATCTATTGAATACCTTATCTTGAAATTATCCGGCGTACGAATATGGGTTATTTTTACCAGTTTCAGTATATTATACTTCTTCAGGCAATTATCATAATAGGGTCTTCAATCATCTCCTTAATTCTTTTTAAAAACCTAGCCCCGGGTGCTCCATCGATAATCCTGTGGTCTATAGTCAAGCTCAGTGTTATTCGTTTTTCTGCAATTACGGTGTCATTACGAATGATGGGCTTTTTGACAATCCTTCCGACCCCTAATATAGCACTTTCTGGGGGGCGAATAATGGGAGTAAAATAGTCAATTTCAGCAGATCCCAAATTCGATATGGTAAAGGTCCCATCCAAAAGATCATCCGGAGAGAGCCTTTTCTTTCTTGTTCGGTCAACTAGTTCTAAAATATCCTTGTCGATTTCTCTAATACTTTTAAGATCTGGATTTTTAACAACCGGTACGATAAGCGCATCATCGTTCTCCATAGCCAAACCTATGTTGATTTGCCGCCACACACTAATGTTATCCCCCTCAACGCTTGAATTGATCCTAGGGTGATGCCGAAGGCACATCGCACATATTTTCATCAAAACAGCATTGTAGGAAACTTTGCGCCCATTGCTCTGAAGTCTTTCTCGAAGGTGGACTAAAGGTTCGGCACAGGCTTCTGTATGCAACGTTAATTGAGCTGATTGGCTAAGACTTTGGAACATGTTATCGAAAATGTTCCGCCTAACACCTTGAATATGAACGCTTTCAGAAACCTCTTTTGCAACTGAATGTTCGGAGATTGTTTTGTTAGAAAAGTTATCATCTTGTTTTGAAATCTTAGACAGTTCCTCTATGCTTCGTAGGATATCTGTCTTTATAATCCGTCCGCCCGGGCCAGTACCTGTTACAGTTCTTAAGTCGATATTGTGCTCATTAGCAAAAATGCGGGCCAGCGGTGATGATTTTATATGTCGATTCTTCGTAGATTTTTTTTCTGTATTTTTCGCCTCAGATATTTCCTTTAGACCGTTATTAGAAGCTGACAAATCCTCACCAAAAGGAAGTTTCTTAACAATTTGTTCATATTCAGTGCGGTTTTCTGCTACATAGGCTACAACCTCCTCAACATCGCAGGTTTTTCCCTCCGGATAAATTGGGTAAATAATCCCACCTGAAGGAGAGCAAACCTCGAAGGTGACTTTGTCAGTCTCTATTACCAAAACAATTTGTTCTTCTTTAACTTCCTCCCCCGCGCTGGCCTTCCAATTTACCAACGTCGCTTTTCTCATAGACACGCCTAGCTTGGGAATCTTAATTTCAATCATATAATTACCTCATATTCTTCACTATCTGTTTCCATTGCTCTCCAGATAACTTTTTTTTAAAAAACGAAATAAATCACATTGGTCATCCCACCCCACCAGCGACCTGATAAAGATCAAATCAGTCCACCATATAACCCGGCGGGCATTTTGAAACAAAAATATTTGTTATTTTTTTCCAAAGGAAACGCAATAGCAGCCACATGATAGTGCAAGTATTTATTCTATTTGCCCGCAGGATTAATAATCTCACTCTTTTGCCCTTGCTTATTTTTACCTATTGAGTGCTTTGTAAACAGCTTTTTTGATTTTTTCAGTACTCGGAATTACCAGTTGTTCCAAGCATGAACAATAAGGGATAGGCACATTTAGGCCGCCAACTCGTTCAGGGGGCGCATCGAGGAAATCGAATGCTCGATCACAAATCTCTGCAACAATATCGCTTGCCATACCACCTCTGAGGTTCGCTTCGTGCACTACCACAATCCGATTTGTCTTTTCCAGCGAGTCAATTATTGTTTCATAATCGAGAGGAAGCAGCGATCTTAGATCAATAACTTCACACTCTATTCCTTCCTTGGCGAGGGTTTCAGCAGCTTCGAGAGCTTTGACCACCATCATGGAATAACTCACAATAGTAACATCAGAACCTTCTCGGATAACCTTTGCTTTGCCTATAGGGATTGTATAATCCTCTGACGGCACTTCTCCTTCCAACGTATAAGAGAGTTTATGTTCAAAGAAAATGACCGGATTATCATCTCGAATAGCGCTCTTCAAGAGGCCTTTCACATCTTCGGGGAAAATTGGAGCTATAACCTTTAACCCAGGGACATGGTTAAACCAAGCCTCAAACGATTGAGAGTGTTGCGCAGCTTGACCGTCGCCACCCCCGAAAGGGGCTCTGATTGTTAGAGGCATGTTTATCTTACCTCCGAACATGTATCGTTTTTTTGCTGCAGTGTTAACTATCTGGTCCATCGCAAGGGTTATCCAATCACAATAGAGAATCTCAACAATCGGTCGTAACCCAGTTGCTGCAGCCCCGATGCCAATACCGGTAAACCCCGCCTCAGAGATTGGTGTGTCACGAACCCTCCACTCTCCAAATTCTTTCAACAAACCTTTGGTCACGGCGAATGCCCCGCCACGAAGTCCGACATCACAACCGAAAATGGTCACATTGCTATCGCGATTCATTTCTTCTTTTATCGCATCATTAATCGCCTGTCTCACAGAAATTTTCACAGCCATAGCCTCCTTCATTATATAATTTCATCATTGGCGTAAAGATCCTTAAAAAGCGTATCAGGAGTAGGATCATTGCATTGATTTTCAGCATATTCTACTGCATCAGAAATATCATTTTTCGCACGCAATTCTATTTCTTCAAGGCTTTTGGGGGGAACGTTATTTTCAATTAAATAGTGCTTCATTCGGGCGATTGGATCGAGCTGCCACCAAACCTCCATAGCTTTAGGGTCACGATAACTCTCATCATCAGCAACCCAGTGGCCCACGATTCTCATGAGGCGCGCTTCAATCAATGTTGGCCCTTGACCAGCTCGAGCTCTTTCGGCAGCTGATTTAACTGCTTTATACACGGCAAAAGGATTAAATCCATCCGTTAGTATTCCAGGAATGTCATAAGCTACAGCCCTTTTATATACTTCGGGCTGAGCAGCGACTCTGGTAAATTCTGTACCTACAGCCCAGTAGTTATTTTCAGTCAAAAATATAACCGGGAGTTTCCAGCATCCAGCCATGTTGATCGATTCATGCCAAACGCCCTGGCTTGTCCCGCCATCACCATGAAAACAAACTGTTACACTTTTTTTATTGAGAACAACTGATGAGTAAGCCGCTCCGACAGCCAGTGCCATGGCACTTCCAACAATACCTGCCGCACCTAAAATTCCCTGCTCGACATCGGCAATGTGCATTGAACCGCCTTTGCCACAGTTGTATCCTTCAACGCGGCCGTAGATTTCCGCCATCGTTTTTCTCACATCTCCACCTTTGGCGATAACATGCCCGTGTCCACGATGGGTGCTGGTAATATAATCGTCTTTTGCCAATGCCATGCAAGCGCCTACTGCTATTGCCTCATGACCTGCGTATGAATGAGCTATCCCACACATTTTATTAGCCATCCATAATTCTTTAAGTTTCGAATCATGTTCTCGAATCAGATTTAACAAATAATACATTTTCATTTGATCATCTAACGAGAGATCTTCTGGCGCATTATCCATCGCCTCATAACATGGAAAGGCATCAAGGATTTCCTTCGAAACTTTATATGTCATAATAATACCTCCTCGAATCAGTAATACTTTCGATATTACTGCTTAAATTATCAATACTTGGAATCGCTGGTGTAAAATCAAGTCTTACTTTACGCAACAGTCCGTAACCATCCACCATCAATATAATATTCAGACCCTACGCAATAACTTGCCAAAGGAGAACAGAGAAAAACGACAAGGCTGGCTATCTCTTCTGGGCAAGCAAACCTTTTGATAGGAACCTCCTTAACTATTTGTTGAATAGCTTCATCTTTGTTTATAACTTGCTTCTCAGAAATATGCTTAACCAATTCATTCATTCCCGTCGTTTGAGTATATCCAGGATTTATGCAATTGACTCGGATATTGTCTAAAATAGCTTCGTTAGCCAAACATTTAGAAAACATTATTAAGGCAGCCTTGGTTACTGCATATATTGGATTGTCACTCAATGGTTGTTTTCCACAAATAGAAGCAATGTTAATAATTCCGCCACCTCCCCTTTGCCGCATAATAGGGATTAATCCTCGAGACATTCTAACTGCTGCCATCACATTAATGTCCCAGTTAGACGACCATTTTTCGTCATCCGCATCTTGAATCATTTCTCTGCTGCCGCCAAGGCCAACATTATTGATTAAAATGTCAACACCACCAAAATCATTTTCTATTTTATTTAATAATTCAATGTATTGTTCACTTTTACTAAGATCAATCATCATTGACAATGCTTTGACGCCATACTTTTTTTCAATCTCTTCTGTACTCTTTTTTGCGAGTTGTTTGTTGGAATCTACAATAAAAATATGAACACCCTCCCTTGCCAGACCCTCTGCTATAGCGCGCCCTATTCCAGAGGCGCCAGCTGTAATTACTGCCTTTTTCCCCTTCAATTTCAGATCCATATCTAGACTCTCTATAAAAATGTTCCGAATAGCAAGATGTACAAAACTCACATCCATCACCCGTTATAGTATATTTCTGAGGTACTGATCCCTACATGTCCAAGTGGTATTTTATCACCTGGCCCCTTTGAACAAGTCTCGAACATAAAAGCCTCTCCTTGGAGTATTATACCCTGCGCACATCGAAGAGGCTTTTTTTTGCACCAGTAAAGAACAAACTATGAATAGTCCATCAGCATACAACAGTGCTTACTGGCCGGCCTTCAACGCCTCTACAATCCATCCATCGAACTCTGCTTGGTGTTCCGCAACCCATTGCTTAGCGTGGCGTTTAATATCCTCTGTTGTTTTCTCTCCTTTGTACATTAGCAAATTTTGTTTTGAAGTATCTGCTGTTGAGATCTTCACTAGTTCGAAGAATTTTTTTGCAGCTGGATTATCTTCGATGAACTTTTTACTGGCGAGTATATAGTTATCCAGCACGCTAAATCCGGTATTACGTCCGTTTGAAAGAATCGTCGTTGGTGCATTTTTTTGCCCTGGGGGCAAACAGGTGAATGGCACTGACAGAGGCACAACGTCAGCACCAGGAACCAAAATACCAGATACCCACTGTGGTTCCCAAGTATAGTACAGAATTGGTTGCCCACTTTTGTAACGCTGGATGGTATCTGCTATCAATGCGAAATAGGAACCTTGTAGGTGGGTAACTGTTTTAGTCAGCTCGTAACATTTAAGGTGGTTTTCGATCTCACGTTCACAACCCCATCCCGGATTGCAGCCAGTAAGATCAGCCTTCCCATCGCCATTCTCATCAAATATTTTGGCAATATTTGGATCCTTTAATTGATCAATACTATGGATGTTATATTTTTCAGCAGTTTTTTTATCGATAAAATACTGCTGGGCATTGCCAGGCTGGAATGGGCCAAGCTTGACCATAGTTTTATCACCACCAGCCCGCTCATAAAAAGTATTATGTAGCGGTTCCGAATAATGCGCGCAATAATCACCATCACCTTGACCTAGAGCAACAATCATAGTGGTAATTTCAAGTTCTGTTATCGGTGCTATTTTGTATCCAAGCCTTTCAAGTCCAATAGCAATTATATCATCCCATATGCGTTCTTCGAGGATATTATTAGCTATCGGCCTTATCGTCTTGCCTTTACCTGGAAGTTCAGCGCGTAAAGGACTTACTACCATGCATAATGCAAATACCATAACCGAGAGACAGCATAATTTTTGTTTATTGAATTCAAAACATTGTTTCATAGTACCCTCCTTTAGAATATTTATGGTGCTTTTGTTTCGATAATTGTATGCCCGCTTCAAAGGCAGTGGCTACAATTATACTCCTCAAAACATTGTTTCAATGTACCCTCCTTTAGAATATTTATGGTGCTTTTGTTTCGATAATTGTATGCCCGCTTCAAAGGCAGTGGCTACAATTATACTCCTCGTCGGAGAATTTGGCCTGCTATAATATTTAAGAATGAATCGCACGCCCTAATACAGCCAACGCCCCCTCTCTAATCAACTCCGAGAGGGTTGGATGTGCATGAATCATATTCCCAATATCCTCGGGTAATAGTTCGCTGCACTTGGCCAATAACAATTCATGTATTAATTCTGTAGCTTCATGACCTACGATATGGCCCCCAAGAATCTCTCCAGTTTTTGGATCAGTCAAAATTATTATTCTACCTTCAGTTTTGTTAACGGCAACCGCTTTGCCTACACCACGATAAGGAAATATTGTTTTTCGATAGGGAATATTTTCTTCTTTGGCTTTCTTTTCCCGTAAACCAAAACCTGCCACTTGGGGTTCGCAGTATATTCCTGACGGAATATTTTCATAGTTTAAGCAAGATGTGGTATATTTGTTGGCAATGAATTCTATAGCAATCTCTCCCTCTTTTGACGCAACATGCGCCAGTTGAGGTGTACCCACAACATCCCCAATGGCAAACACATTTTTCACCGCTGTTTGATAGTTGTCGTCTACAGAGATGTAACCTTTATCAGTCCTAAGACCAATATTTTCGAGTCCAATGTCATCGGTATTGGGTGTGCGTCCAAAAACACATAACACTTGGTCAGCCTTTATATCAATCTTGTTATATTTATTATCTTCTACTGTTACTGTCACATCTATGTCTGTTTTTTTTACAGATAATGCCCTAGTGCTTGTCAATACTTCGATCCCTTTTTTAGAAAAGGAGTCCTTTAAAACAGTTACATTATCTTCGTCCTCAAAAGGGAGCAGCTGATCTTGCATCTCAACAATTATTACGTTTACACCAAAAGCATTCATGATGTGGGCAAATTCACAACCGATTGCCCCGCCTCCAAGGATAATTAATTTTTTCGGTAGCTTTTTTTGATTAAGTATTCCAGTTGATGACAATATTTTTTTTTCATCGAATTCAAAACCTGGCACCTGCATCGGACGTGATCCAGTGGCAATTATTATATTACGACCGTGAATTTTTTTCCCATCATCAAGCATAACCGAATTTTTATTTACAATCTTTGCCCGTTTATGGACAATGTCTACCTTATTTTTTTTCAGCAGACTTTCCACTCCTCTTACGAGTGTTTCAACGGATTCTTTGGTTTTTTCTAAAACCTTTGTAAAATCAAAATCTTTAGTATCTATTGCTATACCAAAACTTTTTAGTTCTCGGCGTGATTCAAATATATGGGCTTGAGATATTAATTTTTTTGTTGGAATACACCCGACATTAAGACAAACTCCACCAACTTTTTCCTTCTCAACAATACATGCCTTCAAACCTAATTGTGACGCTCGGATACCGGCAACGTATCCTCCAGGTCCTGCACCAACTATGATTAAATCATACATATTTTCCATTATTCGCTCCTTGAAGTAAAAATACCAAAGTAGTATGAGTTAACTTAATAGAACTAAAATTCTCCATCAAAAATTGATTTTTTTCATAGAATGGTTAAAGTGCCAGAAATCCTTGCAATGGATTTTCAAGTCTTTTCTTTACAGATTGCAAGAAATCTGCGGCTACAGCACCGTCGATAATTCTATGATCCACTGAAAGCCCAAAGCAACTTATATTTTTGCTTATTACTTCACCATTTATGAGGCTTAGTTTCTCATCAAGTTTCCCGACAGAGAGGATGGCGACCTGGGGTGGATTTATGATTGCAGTAAAATAGGCGATATCGAACTGAGCCAAGCTTGACACTGTAAATGTTCCACGAGCTATTTCTTCTCTTGCTAGTTTTCCTTCTCTGGCCCTCTCTATCAATTCCTTTCTATATCTAGCGATTTGACCGAAACCTATCTGATCTGTATTGGGAATCGCTGGAACAATGATCCCATCTTTTAAAGCCACTGCTAATCCAACATTAATATCAGGATTAATATATATGTTATCCCTTTGGATAGTAGCGTTAAAAATCGGATAATCTAATATTGTCAGTGCGACTGCCTTTACAATGAAATCATTAATTGATACACGTACTTTATTTTTTGCTTCTAACTGATCAATGATTTCATCCCTTAGTTCAAGTAGCTTATCCATCTCAACATAAGTAAAGAAATGAATATGAGGAGCTGTAAATGCGCTTTCAGTCAATCTTTTCGCTATAACTTTGCGCATTCGATTCATCGATATGCATTTCCCAAAAACATACTCCTCTTCTAAATCGCCTCCTTCATTTGCTTTCCGAACAATATCAGCTTTAACAATCCGTCCCCCGGTCCCTGTACCAATTACATCATCCGATTTAACACCTAATACATCTGCCACCTTTTGTGCAACTGGTGAGATTTTTCGAGACTCACTTTTTAAAACGTATGAAGATACGTAATTTTCTACATCTTTTTTCATTATAGTCTCGTGTGGGCCGGTAGGTTTAACAAGCGTTAGGTCGACATCATATTTCTCAGCATATTTTTGAGCTGCAGGTGCTATTTTTGTACTCTTTGTTTCTTTTGGGATAGCGTTAGCAGGCAATTTATCTGAATCTTTTGTCGATTCTTTTAACACTGTATTCTCTAAATATGAATCTGGAACTGATTCTCCTTCCGCTATTATTACAGCAATTATCTCTCCGACTGGTACTTCAGATTCCTCCGGATAAAGGATTCGCCCTAAAACTCCAGATTCTGGAGCAACTATTTCAACATTGACTTTATCAGATTCTATCTCCAGCAAGGGTTCATCTTTTTCTACCTGTTCTCCATCCGATTTTAGCCATTTTAAAATTTTAACAGCCTCAACGACTAAACCAAGGTTGGGTATTATAACTTCTTTAGCCATTGATATTCTCCTATTTTCCTAGAAATTCAGTAATGGCAGAAAAAATCCGTTGTTCGTTCGGTATCGTGTAGTCTTCCAGATTAGAAGCAAAAGGAACAGGAATATCATAAGCCCCTAAACGTTGTATAGAATCAATTAGGTAATCGAATCCTTCTTCTGCGACGATAGCAGCTATTTCAGCGCCAAAACCGCAGGTTTTACAAGCTTGGTGTACTACAAGCAGCCGCCCTGTTTTTTTAACGGAAGATAGAATAGTTTCTTTATCAAAAGGACACAAAGTCTGGGGATCAATTACTTCAATTTGTATCCCTTTTTTCTCTAGTTTATTTGCAACGTTCATCACCCGATGGACCATTACCGCGGAGGCTACTACTGTTAAATCCTTCCCTTCTCTTAATATATTAGCTTCACCAAATGGAATATAATATTCCTCTTCAGGGACTGGCCCTTTTTGTCGGTAAAGTTGTATGTGTTCGAAAAATATGACCGGATTATTTGATCGGATCGCCGTTTTCAGCAATCCTTTAGCAGCATATGGAGAAGAAGGCATGACTACTTTTAGCCCTGGCACATGGGCAAACCAACTCTCAAGGCTCTGAGAATGCTGGGCTGCAGAATTGTGAAATCCGCCGATAGGAGTGCGTATTACCAATGGGACTTTGACATTGCCTCCAAACATATACCGCATTTTAGCTACTTGATTCACAATCTGATCCATCGCCACCGTCATAATATCGCAGAACATTATCTCTGCCACAGGTCGCATCCCAGTAATTGCTGCTCCAAGTGCAAAACCGACAATTGCACTTTCTGAAATAGGCGTATCACGCACCCTTTCATCACCAAATTTATTCCAAAGCTTTGGATTTGCGAAATAAGCCCCGCCATAGCGCCCTATGTCTTCGCCTATGACAAACACCTCCTCATTTTTATCCATTTCTTCTTCTATGGCCTCTACAACCGCATCTGCATAACTGATTTCTCTCATGTGTTGTCTCCTCATTCATTCTCAAACAATCCAGCCAGTGCATCTTCAGGTTTCGGAGCTGGGCTATCTTCGGCAAATGCTACAGCCTCTAATAGTTCTCTTTGTATTTCTTTTTCCAGTTGATCGATTTTTTCCTGTGTTATTATATTGTTTTCTATCAAATACCCTTTAAATTGAGCAATCGGGCACTTTTCTATCCATTCCTCAATTTCCTTTTTTGTTCGATAGGTATAATGTCTGTCAAATTCTCCTTCATAGTGCCCTCGCCAACGATACGTTTTACATTCAATTAGACTAGGCCCTTCTCCTTTACGCGCCCGTTCAACTGCTTCCTTAGAAGCCTCATATACGGCAATAACGTCATTTCCATCTACCTTGCACCCCCTTATTCCATAAGCATCTTTTCTGAGATAATAATCCTGAATTAAACTTGACTGCTTGACGGGCACCGAAAGCGCGTATTGATTGTTTTCACAAACGTACACCACAGGCAAATTCCAGACTGATGCCAAATTGAGACTTTCATGAAAAACCCCATTATTACAGCAACCGTCTCCAAAAAAACAAACTGCAACTTGGTTCGTATCTCGCATCTTGATAGATAATCCAGCGCCACTAGCAATGGGCATCCCTCCACCAACAATGCCATTGGCACCAAGGATTCCCAAATCAAAATTGGCGATATGCTGCGACCCTCCTTTTCCCTGGCAGTATCCTGTTGTTTTTCCAAACAATTCCGCCATCATAAAGCGAAATTCTCCACCCTTGGCAATACAATGGCCATGGCCTCTATGAGTTGAGGTTATGAAATCATTTTGCCTTAAGTTGGCACAAACTCCCGCCGCAACCGCCTCTTCGCCTATATAAAGGTGAACACTTCCCAAGATCTTTCGGCGAGCGGCAAGATCTCCAACTTCCTCTTCAAAGTGTCGTATCCGAAGCATCGTTTCCAACAGCTCAATCAATTTTTTCGAATCCATAGTCATTATCCTGTTTTTTTTGAAAGGGGACTAAATAAAGAAACTTTTATCCACGTCATTTTACGACGAAACCTCATCATGATATTTCTTCATGGCATCAGCGTGCCTCCGTTGACACTAATACATGCACCAGTAATATAAGAAGCTTCTTCTGATGCAAGAAAATTAATTACGTTTGCAATTTCAATAGGTTCACCAATGCGATTAAGCGGTATATGGTCAATTATTTCATTTTTAAAAGGCTCAGCGTCGGTTAATAAATGATTAATCATTGGAGTAGAAATAGACCCTGGAGCTATTGAGTTAACCCTTACGCCATAAGGAGCTGATAGTTTAGCTAAAGATTTTGTCATTCCAATAACAGCTGCTTTTGAAGCTGAATAATGAGCGCCTGAAAAAGATCCACCCGTCAAACCTGATTCTGAAGAGATGTTTACTATCGATCCCTTTTTCTGCTTAATCATATACCTCAGAGCAGCCTGGCAGACGAAAAATGTTCCTTTTGCATTTACTGCCATCATATTATCCCATTCCTCTTCTGTTATTTCAAAAACTGAAGTTTCTTTGAAAATACCCGCTGAGTTTACAACTACATCAAGGTTCCCAAGTTTTTCTATTATCATATTTACAACTTTGGAAACCTGCTCTTTCCTCCTAACATCTAGTGGTATCTTAACCGGATTAAGATTGAAGTCTACATCACTTAATTCAACAGCTGGAAAGCTAAAATCGGAACTTATTACCTTAGCTCCATTTTTTATAAAAATATCTGTTGTGGCTGCACCTATTCCACTTCCTCCACCTGTTATAAATACCACTTTTTTGTTTAGATTTAATTGCGTTGTACTCATCGATAAAACCTCCATAATGTAATTAAATTTCTAACCTTTTATCGGTGATAATAAAAATTCGCTATTTCATCTTGTCAAACGGGTTTACCTGCCTCAATCCTGCTGCCATTACACGTTTTATTCTGCCCTATTACAGTGACAAAATTTGCAGGTATCACGACGACACATCTTAGCTAACAAACCTCACGTTATGGGACGCTCGCGACATATTCAGCACAATTTCAACATCACGAAGCTTATCCGAGAACTCATCGACACACATAGTACAGCAAGTTGCGTGCCAAAGTGTTGCACTTTGTCTTGCACTGTGGTCTAGGGATAATTAAGATGGAAGGATTCAGCAGAATAAGGAGGAAATAAAATACATTTATAGCGCTCGTCGACCTGAAAAGTCCTGCGAAATGCCCAGCGGACCAAAAGCAAATACGTTACATTTTTTCGCCAATCATGTTACATTTTGCACGAAAAACTGTGACATCGTTATTAAGCCGTTCATTAATCAGTAGACATATGTTAGGGCATGGAAACTGATGATAGAAGAAAACTTGACCACAAAGGCCTTGAAGCCATCCGTATACTGGTTGTACAGCATTGTGGTAGCTGGAGAGAGCCTCGAAACTGTCACAAAGGCCCTGGGATTTACTAGAACCGTTATCTATCAATGGATTGCGAAATACCGAGAAGGCGGCATTGATGCTCTTTACAGCCGTAAAGCACCTGGCAAGCAACTTCAGAAACTCTATCGAATCATTGTGGAGTAGACCCCCGCCAACTCAAATTCGAGTTTTGCCCTTTAGACACTAGGCATGGTGCGTGAACTGATAAGGCGACGGTTTAAAGTCAGCTTGAGCGAGGTGTCTGTATGACGTTTGCTGAGAAAACTTGACCTGAGTCCCCCGCGACCACAGCGGAAGTCGTACCAGCAAGAAGAATATCTTGTTTTTAAACGGATGGCTGAAGACTGTAAAGAAATCAAGAAGCTTGCAAAAAAAAAAGAGAACGCTGAGATCTTTTTCGGTGATGAATCGACAGTTCGTTCGGACTACCACTCTCTAACCACCACCAGTGCGTGGGATCTGTATAAAAAAATTATGAAGGTGATGCGCTCACTTCAGCGCCGTCCCGAGACAGTAAAGTCGTTCTTCCAGCATCCATGGACGAAATACTCGCTCGTGTCTACTGATTAGCGTACGTATTGATATGTTTGACAGGGTTCAGAACGCCATCAGTCTTCGGGAGTTGTACATTAGCGCAAACAACACCCATAAGATCCTTGCAAGAGGGAGCAAGGGAGAGGTTACGGCCGTTCAATCTTCATTTTTTTCAATTTGTACGCCAAAAGCTGTCTGCTGATACCAAGCGCTTTTGCGGTATGCGTTACATTGCCGCCATATTGGTACAATTTTTCGACGATCTCCCGGCGATCCAGAGTACTGGTTTTTTGGGGGGGGATCACTATGTTGCATGATTTCAATTTTCGATATAAGGTCTTGCGAGAAACCCCCATCAGCATCGCCGCATCGGAGATATTGCCGTCGGTATCATACAACGCCTCGAGAATCTGCTGTTTTTCCGTACCTTCGCCCTCTCGTCCAACCTGATCCGACCTCTCGTTCGCTTTATCGTCAGGTTGCCCAGAATACAACCGCCCCTGCAACGATGGCGAACTTTCCAGCGAAACCGCCGTTGCCCTGGGAATAGGTTTCTGCATCTCGAGGTCAATATTGGAATTGAGATGCCATTTTTCAAGGGTACGATCCCGACCGATCATGTTCAGAGCCCCCTCGATAACATGCTCCAGCTCGCGAACATTTCCTGGCCAGTTGTGGTGCTCGAACAGGTCCATGACCTCAGTAGAGATACCGGAAACATTCTTGTGCATTATCGCACTGTGTTTTGCCAGAAAATGATCCGAGAGAAGAACTATATCCCCTTTCCTTTCCCGGAGCGGCGGCAAGGCGATGCACACCACACTCAAACGATACAAAAGGTCCCGCCGCACCTCGCCAGAAAGAAATGTCTGCTCGATGTCTTTATTTAACGAACTGATAATTTTTACGTTCAGCCGCATCTCCTTGTGCGAACCGACCCGGCAGATTTTCTTCTCCTGGATCGCCCGGAGCAGTTTCGGTTGCATTTCCTGGCTCATGGAATTTATTTCATCGAGAAAAATAGTCCCGCCATGGGCCCTCTCAAACAGCCCCGGCTTATCAAGGGCGCCGGTGAAAGCGCCCCTGCTGGTGCCAAAAAGAATTCCTTCGAGCAGATTCTCGGGAATAGCCGCACAATTGACAGCTATATAGCGGGCCTTTTTTCGCTTGCTGAGATTATGGATGGCCTGGGCGAACAACTCCTTGCCGGTTCCTGTTTCACCGGACAGGAGCACCGGCGAATCAGTCTGCGCAGCC
>NZ_FNJI01000073.1 GCF_900104445.1 Desulforhopalus singaporensis
CCTCGCCGATTTGTCCTTTCAGTGTTTTCCTGGAGGTGCCGTTACGGCTGTTGCCGGTGCCTCGGCCTTCACTGGAGTGCTTGGCGTAACCAAGATGTTCCTCCATCTCTTTTCCTAGAGCTGTTTCTACAGTGAGTTTTACGAGTTCACGGCTTAAGGCTGAAAGGTCTTTTTCAGATTTAAGGTTTTTGGCCAGTTCCGCCGCCAGGGACTGCAGGATGTCTTTTTCGGTTTCTTTGCTCACATCAATTCCTTTTCTTAGCGAAGTTAACTGATTGTAAGCAGTTACACAATTTTATTTACAGACTCATCCGGGACTTACATATCGTCGGTCCAATCGTTGTTCTCGAATTGTGAATGGTCCGGTTTCTCCGGTTTTTCCTCCTGAAGCCGTTGTTCCAGCCATTTTTTGATCATCAATATTTCGGATTTGACTTCTGAAAGGGCCTTGCCACGGTGACTCACCCTGTTTTTCTCTTCCATTGTCAATTCCGCAAAAGTCTTGCCGAATTCTTCAAAATAAAAAACAGGGTCATAGCCAAACCCATTATTGCCGCGCTGGTCGTCGATAATAACTCCGTCGCATCTTCCTTCATAAGTCAGTGCCGGTCCTGAAGGAACAGCAATTGAAAGGACGCATTGAAAATAGGCTTTTCTGTTTTTCACGCCGGAAAGTTTTTTAAGAACTTTTTTAAGATTATCCTGGTCGGTTGCGTTGTCACCGGCATACCTTGCAGAAAATACACCAGGTTCTCCATTGAGGGCTTCTACAACCAGGCCGGAATCATCGGCTATCGCGGGAAGACCTAGTATTTTTGCTGTATGTATTGCTTTTTTGTAGGCATTTTCATCGAAAGTTTGCCCATCTTCGATCGCTTCGGGAATTGGTCCGAAGTCATCCAGAGAGCAGATTTCAATTTGCAGGTCCGAGAGTATTTCTTTAAACTCGCGGAGCTTATTTTTATTTCTGGTAGCTATTACTAGAATCGATAACATTGTTGTACTCTCAATAAATATTATTATATTTCAAACTTTTATCGTATCTTTCCTGTTCACTGTAAATACACCCGCAGTAGGGCTGGCGATACATTTTCATATCAATTGATTTCTCAATCCCTTGTTTCCAGCCTTCTCTGAAATCTCTGTATAAAAATTCGACGTTATATTTTTTGCCCAGTAATTCACAGGTTTTGATAAGTAAGTTGTGATTCTGGTACTTGCTGTAGAGAAGTGTTGTTGAAAAGCTTTTAAATCCCTTGGCCGAAGCTTTCCGTGCTGTTTCTTCCAGTCTTGTAAGATAACAGATGGTACATTTTCTCTTTTCGTTGAAAGCCGCTTTCCGGACAAAATCAACAAGGCCGTATTTATTTTCAACAATAAGGGGAAGATTAATCTCATCTGCATAAGAAACAAGGGTGTCGAGCCTTTTCTTGAATTCCCTGAAAGGATGTATGTTGGGGTTAAAAAAATATCCTGTTATATCGAAACCTTCAAGTCGAAGCTTTTCGACCGGATAAACTGAACATGGCCCGCAACAGACGTGCAGAAGAGTATTCATTGCTATTATAATTTATAGTTTTTGGGATCAATATTGTACTGATGGATCTTGTAGTTGATTATGCGAAGACTGGTGTCGAGATCTTTAGCGGTTCTGGTCTGGTTACCGTTGTTTCTCTTCAAGCCTTCAATAATGAGTTCTTTTTCAAAATTTTCAACCGCAACAGAGAGGGAATAAGGGTTGTCTTTTTTCGATGATTCGCTAATCTGCAGGGAAGGTGGCAGATGTATTCCCTTGATTGTATCGCCATCACATATCAGGACAGCTCTTTCAATACAGTTCTGTAGCTCCCTTACGTTGCCGGGCCAATGGTACTGGACCATCATATCTATAGCAGAAGTGGATATCCTTACAATTTTTTTGTTATTCTCCCGGGCATACTTTTCAAGAAAGAATTCAGCTATAAGAAGAATATCGGTCCTCCTTTCTCTGAGAGGTGGCATGTATACAGGAAAAACATTTAGCCGGTAGTAGAGATCCTCTCGAAAATTTTTCTCGGCAACAGCTGCTTCCAGGTCCCTGTTGGTTGCCGCAACAAGCCGAACGTCGCAGGAAATCTGTTCAGTCGAACCTAATCGTTGAAATGTTCTTTCCTGGACTACATTGAGAAGTTTTACCTGGACTGAATTTGAAATATCCCCTATCTCGTCAAGGAAGAGGGTTCCTCCCTGGGCCTGTTCAAAGCGTCCAATTTTTCTGTCGGAAGCGCCGGTAAAGGCACCTTTTTCGTGGCCGAACAATTCACTTTCCAGGAGGGTCTCCGGCAGGGCGGAGCAGTTGACAACTATGAAGGGTTTGTCCTTTCTTTTACCATTATAATGAAGAGCCTTGGCTACCAGGGTTTTTCCGGTTCCTGATTCGCCTCGAAGCAGGACTGTGGCACTTGAGTCAACCACCCTGTGAATCATTTCATATACATCCTGCATTCTGCTGGAATTCCCGACAATATCGTTTATTTTGTTTTTTTCGGATAACTCCCGCTTAAGCTTTTGATTCTCAGTATAAAGCTCTTGTGTCTCTTTATTAACTTTCTGGATACGAACAACAGTCTGGGCTATGATCGACGATAAAACAGTAAGATACTGCAAATCGACGTGGGCCTGTTCGCCCAGACCGTCCTCATAGATTCTGTCAATGGAAAGTGCCCCGATTACATTCCGGCCGTCTTTTATGGGGACGCATAGAAATGATCTCTTTTGCTCTGAAATATTACCCCTTGCTCTGGTGCGATTTAAAAATAATGGTTCTTCAGCAATGTGAGGAACTATTATTGGTTCACCAGTAGATACAACCCTTCCGGTAATACCTTCACCAATTTTATATTTCCCGCGTTTTCTCCCCTCTGCCGTGAGTCCGTGAGCAACTTCGATTTCAAGTTTGCCGGTAAGGGGATTAACAATAGTAACCGTTCCGTTCTCCATTTCCTTCATTTCAGCCAGGAGTTTCATAGCCTGTTCAAGACAATCGCTTAAATCCTGAGAAGAAGCCAGTTTTCTGGTTATTTCATAAAGAGCGGAAAGATCTTCAAGTTGCTTGGTGATATCTATATCAACAGCCATAATAGCAAGGTATTGGTGAATTTGAGGTCGAAATTAGTAATCAGCAAAAAACAATTTAACAAAAATATGCAACTTATAGCACATCTATTACAAAAATGTATAAAAAAATAGTAAAAAGTATTACTAAACAACCATTATATTGACATATTATTTATCAGATGGTAGAAAGGCTTGCACGGAGGAATGGCCGAGTGGTTTAAGGCGGCGGTCTTGAAAACCGTTGTACGAAAGTACCGTGGGTTCGAATCCTACTTCCTCCGCCACAAAGAAAGAAATGGAGAGGTGACCGAGAGGCCGATGGTGCTCGCCTGCTAAGCGAGTGTGGGGGTAATACTCCACCGAGGGTTCGAATCCCTCCCTCTCCGCCATTTCAATCTAGAAAAGTTTCCAAGAGGCGATAAAAGCAGTACACGCCGATCACCGCAAAATTCCCGCCTGGTTCTACTTAAAGGTTGTTAGAAAAACAGCGTTTTTCAAATATCATAATCTCTTATACTCGAATTGATCTTTCGTACTATTATAGTACGTTTATCACCTCATATTCCGTGGCAATAATTCGACTCGTATTAAATTAAAAAAACATCGATAATTCAATAAGATAAACAGTGTTGTTGGGTGTTTAAATATATTAAGTGTAATAGAGGTTAGAATTTTGCCTAGGGTGTGATCAGGCAAGAAGGGCAAAAAAGACCTTGTTGGCATCTATTTTTAGCACAGTTTGAATTGATGCATTCAGAAAAAATAAGTTTATATTCGTTATTTTCTGATCAATTTAGAAAGGTGCTCAATGTACAGAAATTTTTGAAAATGGGAAACGAATAAGAAAAATACAATTTTTATAAGGAGGGAACAGGTAATTTTTTGGAAGCTGTAGGGAAAATTATAATGTGTAAAGACACATAAAATTTTCCCTGATCAGATGGAATTATCACTAATATCCCCATAAGAGATTATTATTTATCCAGCCTTTAAGCCCGGATTCGTGCTTAACCCGGGCCCATCCTGTTTTCTTTTCAATTAATTGAAAAACTACTCCATAATAAGCCTTTCCTATAATATCGCTGGAAGTGGTCGGCTCCTCTCTTATGTTTATAACCCCCTTTCCATTTTTGTTAGCCTTAACAATTACCACCGGCTTCTTTTTGAGTAAAGATTTGTGTATCCATCCCATATCGTTCTCAAAATCTTTTACCTGGAGCCAGCCATCTTTATGTGAAATAACTTTTAGCGGAAAATCACTTCCATACTCCCATAAGATCGGATAATCGGTTCCAGGACCTTTACGAAGATTAACGTTATCGCCAATAACCGTAACCATTTCTGCACCAGCAGGCATGGTGGTTAGTGTAATGGTAAAAAGAACTAGCAATAGACATATTTTTTTTCTAAGCATGGTATTAAATATGGATTCAAGTATTTATTAGCTATTCAACCAGTAGCAACGCGGTAACTCTATCAAGATCGTCTAATGAATAGTATTCTATCTCTATCTTACCTCTTGAACCATTTTGATTAATTAGTACCTTTGTATTGAGGCGGTTCGTTAATTGGGTAGTAAGTGCTCTATGATATGATGATGGGATCTCCTGCGATATTGTTTGACTGATCTTTTTCGGCGATTGTTTGGCTGAGGTCAGTTTTTTGATCAATTTCTCTGTTTGACGGACAGAGTAACCATTTTTAATTATTAGATTTCTTAATTCCTTGAGTGTGACTGGGTCATCGACGAGTTTTATCAATGCTCGACCATGACCTTCGCTTAGCAGACCTTCCCTTATGTCATCCTTTATATTTTGCGGGAGCTTAAGCAATCTTAAAAGGTTTGTTACTGTTGTTCTCTTTTTCCCAACTCTGGAGGCTACCTCTTCTTGAGTGTACCCAAATTTTTCAATTAGTTTTCTGTATGCGTCAGCTTCCTCTATTGGATTAAGATCTGTTCTCTGAACATTCTCAATAATTGCCATTTCGAGGAGAACATCTTCATTTTTTTCATCGAGAACGACAACTGGAACTTGGGACAACCCGACTAGCTTGGATGCTCTTAGACGTCTTTCTCCAGCAATTAACTCAAAAGATCCACTGGATTCATTATTCTCAGTGACAATGAGAGGCTGAATTATCCCTTTTTCCTTTATTGATTCAGCCAATTCCTTCAGGTCTTCCGAATCGAAATGGGCCCTGGGTTGATTTTTATTCGGAATTATCCTATCAATATCACATTCAAAATATTTTTCCGGTTGATCTTTTCCAAACAGTAGTCCTACTCCTTGCCCTAAACCTATATTTTTTGCCATTTTTATTAATTCCTCTGATTTTTTAGAAATTCCTTCGAAAGTTTAATATATGCTAAGGCACCTGTAGAACTTTTATCATAATCTAGGATAGTTTTCCCATGACTTGGGCACTCGCTGAGTCTTACATTTCGCGGAATTACAGTTTTAAAGACCTGGTTATTAAAATGACTTTTGATCTCAGTGGCAACCTGGTGTGTAAGCTTGTTTCTTCTATCAAACATGGTAAGGACAAGACCTTCTATGAATAAATTTTTATTGAGGCTTTTCTTTACTGAACGTATTGTTGAAACGAGCTGGGCAAGCCCTTCCATTGCAAAATACTCACACTGCATTGGAATTAAAACTGAATGAGATGCTGTAAGTGCATTTATCGTTAACAGACCAAGTGAAGGGGGGCAGTCAATAATGATAAACTCATAATCCTGCAGAAGGGGATTTAGTATTTCTTTCAGTCTCTGTTCTCTATTGTTGATTGAAATCATTTCAATCTCTGCAGCAACAAGATCAATATTTGAGGGAATAACATCGAGATTCTTTGAGCCGGTTTGAATTCTCACATCAGGTCCAGTAAATCCACCTGTGTAAGCATGGTACAGATGGATTCGAGTTTCCCTTATGTTTATACCGGTACCGCTTGAGGCGTTACCCTGTGGATCCGAATCGACCAAGAGAACTTTTTTCCTGTTTGCCGCTAATGAAGCAGCTAGATTTATAGCTGTTGTAGTTTTACCAACCCCACCTTTCTGATTGGCTATAGCTATAATTTTTGCAGTGTTGTTCATAGTTCACCCTAAATAATTAGTAATAGCGATATAAATAATATGTTATTGGTAAAAAATCTGTAAAAAAATATCGTTTTCAACAGATTTTTTTAAATTATCAGTGAAAAGTAGTGTTTCACGTGAAACATTTTTTGTAAATTTGTTCGAATTTCGTGAGATATTAGACAGAACAAGACTTTTTTTACCAAATTGTCTTTACGATATCGACAGAATTTATCAAGATGAACTCAAGGATTGGCATATTTTTACTAGATTGGAGGATGAAAAATTAAATTTCGGATAAGAGGACTTTAGCTAGATGAATTTTAGTTGTGCACAAATATTACAAATTCTTTTTTATTTATTGGTAATCAGTGAAAACATGTTTCACGTGAAACATCCCTTGGAGACAAGAGTAAACAAAAGTTAAACAAATAATAGATCTATGAATATGTAGAGTTAGCTCTCCAATAAATGGTAGGAGTTGGGATAAAGATAAAATCAAAACTAAAAAATGGAGACATATTAGTACCGCAGTAACATTGATATTGTTGCCTTTGGACCCGGTGAAGATGTTTTGTAATGTATAATGCAGTTTTGAGAAGGACTGATAAATTTCAATATATGATAACATATACAAAGACGAGTCATTTCCTGGGCTATGTTGGGTTAAAGTTAATAGTCGAAAATGAAAAGCAGGCGCTCGAATACACAGTATAGAATTTATTAAAAAGTACTCTTTTTATAAAACATAAATCAGATGAAAACTAAACACAGAGAAAATAATTTTTGGTCGATATTTTGAGTCGTTTAAACTTGATACATTGTAGATTAATACCAGCTATTCCCGATGTAAGTCTAAGTCATTGAAATTGCGCCATTCGGTAAAATCATCTTTCGTAAACATTTAATATGAAGTATGAACTTAATCTATTGAAATAATGTGAAAAATATTTTTTAGCATGACACTTTTTTCTTGACA
>NZ_FNJI01000119.1 GCF_900104445.1 Desulforhopalus singaporensis
TGATTTTTCAGATAATTCCATACATGCTCATCAGGATTCAGCTCTGGTGCGTATGGTGGAAGAAAGAAAATTCTCAACTTCCCGTTGGTGCTTTCAGAGCTGGTTTAGTTTGTTTGAACAGTCAGTAGCTGTTTCTTAGGTGGACTTCCTGCCCTTTTTATGCTGCCAAGGGTACCGCGGGCAGCATAGCTCCATAGGCCTCGTCTGGTGTCATTTTTCCCAGACTTGAATGTGGCCTCGATTGATTGTACCAGGCAAGATACTGCATAATCGACAACCTTGCCTCGTTAACTGAATCATAAGCGTAGAGGTAGACTCGTTCGTATTTGACGGTCTTCCATAACCTTTCAACGAAGATATTGTCTCTCCATGCTCCTTTCCCATCCATGCTGATCTTGCAGCCTTGGTCTTTTATTGCCTGAATAAATTCATGTGCAGTAAACTGGCTACCTTGGTCAGTATTGACTATCTCAGGCTTGCCATACCTATTAAATGCTTCTTGCAATACATCAACTGCATGAGCAGCTTCCAGGGTAATGGCAACTTTGGATGCAAGTACCTTTCGACTTGCCCAGTCCACCACAACTATCAAGTACACATAGCCTTTGGCCATGGGGATATACGTCGTATCCAGTGCCCATAATTGATTGGCGCGGTCAATAACCTTGCCCCTCAGAAGATAGGGTTAGATTTTATGACCTGGTTGCTTCTTGCTCGTTCGAGGTCTTTGGTAAAGGGCCTCAATCCCCATCTTCTTCATTAGCGTCCTTACATGCCCGCGTCCAACCTTGAAGCCTCGCCTATTGAGCTGGTCACGAAGCATTCGAGAGCCCATGAAAGGATGCTCAAGATGTATCTCATCCATCCTACGCATTATCTCAAGATCTGCCCTGGCTGGTTGGCTTTGGCTGGTAATACACGCTGCCTCGAGATATGTTGAGTAATTTCGCTTGGCGACTTATAGAGACCTGGTGCGTGCGGTCGATCATTTTTTTGCGCTCAACAACCCCGCCTTTGTGAGCGCGCCTTCTAAAATGTCAATCAGCATTCAAAATTGACCCCCCTGTCAGCGTCCAAAAATGACCCCCAAAAAGTAAAAAGGGGGTTCCATTAATTTTGTTATTTTAAAG
>NZ_FNJI01000090.1 GCF_900104445.1 Desulforhopalus singaporensis
GATAAATTGAGAATTTACTCGAATCAGGTCAAACCCTGGGTAAATATGATGTCAAAGAACAAAATGGCAGGGAAAAATCCGCCACCACCGTCATACCGGTGGATTTACGAAACTCTAAACTTCAGTCAATTAACTAAATCGTTGAATTCTGAGTAAGATATATTTCGTCCCGTAACAACAACAGCGATTTTTTTACCGGTTAACATGCTCGACTCTCGCAGGATTGCAGAAACGCCAGCAATCCCTGAAGGCTCAACTATTTGCTGATGGTGCTGAACCATAAATTTCAGACCTTCAATCAAATCGTTGTCACTCACGCCAATCATTCTATCAACATTATCTCTGACAATTGAAAATGTCATAGTTTCTGGTTCAATTGCTCCACTTAGCCCTGGGGCAATTGATGGTAAAAGCTTTACTGGTGTTATCTCTTTGTTTTCAAACCATCGTATAAACGTTGGACTGTTTTCGGTTTGAACCCCCCATACTTGAATCGAAGGGTTATTTGCTTTCAAAAAGCTTGAAATACCGGATATTAGCCCCCCACCGCCCACGCATACAACCACAATATCAACATCACAAATATCTTGAAGGAGTTCTATCGCTACAGTCCCCCCACCGCAGATCATCCCCTTGTTATTGTAAGCTGATATAAATTCAAACCCTTTAGTTTTTGCCGACTTTAGAGCTTCAATTCGAGCTGTTTCAATATCGGGAAATTTTGAAATATTTGCATCTAATTTTTTCAGATATTTGATTTTCAATTGATCTGTCGTATCAGGTAAAAAAATATGTGCTGGAATTCCAAGAGTACTTGCAGCATAGGCAATACCGATTCCATGATTGCCTGCAGTGGGTGCTACAACGCCCAGATCCCTTTGTTCTGAATTGAGTATTTGTAAACAATTGAAAGCTCCACGCGCTTTAAAGCTTCCAGTGTGTTGCCAACACTCCATCTTAAAGAAAACATTTGCATTGGCTATGTGGCTTAGTTCCATGGAGTATTCCAATGGTGTTTTTCTTATAAATGGTTTTATACGTTCATGTGCAGACCAGATATCTTTTATATTTATCATTTCTTTTGTTTTGGTGAGAGGTAGCTCAGTTCATTTGAACAGTTTTTTCATTTTTAAGTGGAAAACCTACCGGAATTTACTCCAAAGTATATGACGGGCAACTTTCGCAACAGACCTCGTCCGGTGTCTATTGGTTAACACCTGAATGCGGTCGATATCTGTTATGCCGGTCAAAATATTTCTTAAACGATCAACGTGGTTCAAAAACTGAGTCATATGCATGCAGGAACAGTTACTCATACTTCACTATTTTCCAGAGTCGTTCAACAAAAAGGTTGTCTCGCCGCCCCCCCTGGCTTTTAACGGTTTTAA
Organism: Desulforhopalus singaporensis; assembly: GCF_900104445.1. GTDB lineage: Bacteria > Desulfobacterota > Desulfobulbia > Desulfobulbales > Desulfocapsaceae > Desulforhopalus_A > Desulforhopalus_A singaporensis. The sequence goes on from NZ_FNJI01000090.1 coordinate 1,389, forward strand.
CAAACTCAAGTGTAGTCAAAGAGCCCCCCTAGCCATCGGTATATATTTCGTATGAAGAGCCCATACCTGGTTCGTCTTGTCGATGTTCATACCACACAGCAATAAGGATAGCGGCGTGGCGGCGATGTTTCTTGCTCGTTTTCGGTTTTTGACAGAGAGCCTTTGGGTCCATTCGTTTCATCAATGTGCCTGCGCGATTGCACCCAACAGCTTATCCTTCCAGGACAAGCTGATCTCGAAGCATGCGTGCGGTCATAAACGGGTGGTCCCGATGGAGCTGGTCGATTCGGCGCATCAGTGCGAGTTCATCCTCACCCATCGGCCAAGGCCGGCAATAGGCGCAGCCACGGCTTATTTAGAGAAGCGTTGTCTGCCGGCTTATTGCGAGCTCCGGCCTACGGTTAATTATCGCTCTGCGCTCAGCAATCCCGCCTTGTTGAGCGCACTCTAAAAAAAAATCGTTCTCTAAAGTCAATTGGCCTGTTCAGTCAGTTGCCGCTTCCAGGTTGTGACCTGGTCGGGATGCACCTCATACAGTTCAGCCTACTCAGCCAGGGTCTTTTCTCCGCCCTGATACAACAAGAGCCCCTTTCGCCTTAAAATTCGCTGAATGTTTACGTTGCTTTCTCTTTGCCATAATCCGCTCCTTCTTTTCACCACCATAAGGTTTTCATAGGTAGCAATTTTTCCACTGAGAGGCTTGTGCAAATTCTTTTGGCAAGCTCAAATATCGAAATTTCTAATCAACATAAAAAAAATATTCCAATTATCACATCAAAGACATATAATCCCACGCACTGATCACCAACTACGCACTTAACAGTGCGTAGTTGCTTATTTTTTTTGACTTTCAACAGACTCCTATCTTAAATTCCATCAGTGATATTTTACAGAAAGATAATTCCTCTAAAACAATATGAATCCGGTAGTCACCACAGTATTGCTGCTTATATGCAGTAACATTTTCATGACCTTTGCATGGTATGGACATCTTAAGCAGCTCAATAATAAAATCTGGATCATCGCTGCTTTATTGAGTTGGGGTATCGCGCTGTTTGAATACCTCCTTCAGGTACCTGCTAACCGTATCGGCTACACAGTACTGAACGTCGGTGAACTAAAAATCATCCAGGAGGTTATCACTCTTGGTATCTTTGTCCCATTTTCATTCTTCTATCTTAAAGAACCCTTAAAAACCGATTATCTCTGGGCAGGAATATGCCTTATCGGTGCAGTCTACTTCATGTTCAGAAGCAGGCTGGCGTAACCATTTTAACTACAGGTAACCATTATAAATACAGGTATGTTATGCCGGTTGATATTGTAAAACAACTTCTCTAAATCTAGCCATTCGCTTGATTCAGGCCGGAAAGGCCCGCAAGGAAATTACTGAGATTGTATCAGTTCACTACAACGTCGTGTGTCGATGGATTCGTGCAAGGTAAAAAGGCTGCTTACTGACAAAAATTCAAAATAACTCAAGTTGCCATTTGCTCTTTGGAACAGGAAGGCTATTCTCCCGACATTCTAGCTGATGCCGGTGGTTGCGAAATGTTTGGCATGACTATCGCCGCAACCGGTGGCAAACATCACAAGTACTTTTTTACAACACTGTTGATCCACGACCGAGGATCATCCCCAAGTTTTTTTGAGCTAATCAGGAGTCTGTAAATAAAATTGTGTAACTGCTTACAATCAGTTAACTTCGCTAAGAAAAGGAATTGATGTGAGCAAAGAAACCGAAAAAGACATCCTG
>NZ_FNJI01000026.1 GCF_900104445.1 Desulforhopalus singaporensis
ATGAAGTCGCGCGATATCGCCGAAATATTAGCCGACAGACTGGTGGAAAATGATTGAGCATTACAGGGCGAAGAATTTGCCGGTCACAATAAATTGTTAACCCGGTGGGCATTTAGAGTTATGCCGCATATTGTATTGCAGGGTGTTTGAAATAGTCTCTCACTCTCCCAGGCGTCTTCTGCAACATTCGCGTATGCCCTCGAACCTTACCTTTGAGCTCTTCAAGATTTCTAGAGGGTGAAGAACTACAAATGCCATTCTTCAGGTCACAGTTCAAATACTCATATGGATTCAACTCCGGCGAATACGAAGGCAGATAGAAAACCTCGATCTCGTCTTCATGTCGCTCAAGCCACGCTTTGACCAACTTTGCGTGATGCACCCTCAGATTATCCAGTATCAAGAAAACAGTTTTCTCGGCATCTTTTATTAATCTTTTCATGAACTTGATAAGGACACGAGCAGTCAAGTTTCCCTTATAGGTCATGAACCGCAACAATCCTTGATTGTTGATTGCTGAAATCATGTTGAGAGAAAATCTTTTTGCATTGATCTCAATTACTGGAGTCTTACCTCGTGGAGCGTAGCCACGATTATGCTGGCAGTCATTCCTTATCCCTGTTTTATCACCCCAATAAATTTCAGCATCATCCTTTTTGCGAATTTTTGAATTTCTGGATACGTGTGATCTAACCATTCCTGAACTGCCTTTGGGCCTGATTATTCAGGTGAGGCCGCTGTTTTCAAAAACAGGACCACGATTATCCGGATGGATAGTTCAGTCAGGCAGAATACAAATTGCAATCAACGACTGTTACTCCTTTGCTGTCCTCACGCAGTTCTTCATAGAGCAGTTTCGGGTTACGTTCGTATCTTTTGGAAAAGTGGAAGGGCACAAGATTGCGGACTGCAGCCTCTGTTGCAATCTGTGCGGCTGCAGTGGTGGTAAGATGCTGGGTAGCTTTTGCCCTGTCCCTGTCGCCTGCCGCAAAAGCGGTTTCACAAAACAGAGTATGCGCCCCTCTTGCCAGGCTGGTCACCTTGTACCGATTGGCTGGGGTATCTGCCATATCAGCAACATATACCAGTGTTTTTCCGGGGCGGATTGTGGCCAGTTCGGCGGCGATTTTTTTCGGTGCAAGCCCGGACTGGTCCGGCACGGAGGCCAGGAGTTCCGGTTGCTGCAACATGAGGGATTGTTTCAGGGTTGCCAGCCAGGGGCCGGGGGTGAGGCCGTACTCTTTAAGTTTGTCTCTTCGGATATTGACCGCAGGTTTTAATGTGAGTGCGTAAGCCACCGACGCAATGTTGTGGTCGCAGATTTCGGCTTTTACAGTCAGGTCGTCGTCGGCGAAGATTATGGAGTCTTCAATTATCCTGGTCGGCAGCAGGACTTTTTCCCTGCCGGGCTGCAGCCGCGCCCTTGTGAGTCTGGTGCCGTTTATCTCGGCTACCTCAAAAACCGGTCCCAGATTTTCTATCCTGTCCCAGGCGATCGCCTGAAGGAAATTTTCAATTCGCTCAATGGTATCCTCAGGACCGAAAATCAAACACGGACCGAACGGGCCTATACGGCTTCTGAGAAACCAGGGAAATCCGCCGATATGGTCCAGATGGGCATGACTCAGGAAAACCGCTTGAACCTGATGGGCGATTTTGGCCGGCAGACGGGTCGGGTTCCCGAGATCAAAGAGAAAGCTTCTTTTGCGATTGCGAAGCCGGACATGGACGAGCGGGTCTCCAAAGACACCACCCACCAGGGTGGCAAGAGCCGCTCCGACCTGGCATGATACCGGGGGAGTGTGACGTTTTTCCGATGGCGCCGACCCATGCAGTTCTGCGGGGATCCTGCTGTGAGCTCCAGTTGTCTTTTGAAACGTTATGGTCTTGAGATACCCTTGCGCCGAGCGGCATGCATCGCGGATCACAAGCGTTGCCGGTTCGGCTTTGGCGGTTCGGATCAGCTGGGTTGTCAGCTGGTAACCGACAAGCGCGAGGACTTCCCCCATGCCGACACCGTCCCCCCTGCCGTCAAGCAGTCCGAACTGTCTTCCCTTCCAGGCCTGGGGCATGGCAAGGGGCGGGGGGGTGCCGATATGAAACAGGGTGGAGATATCGAAAGACTCAGGGCTTGCCCCGGCAAGAAAATCGTTCCATCTTCTGGTTCTATCTGCTGTTTTTTCCGCCGGTGCAACTCTTCCTGCGTGAGAGGAAGGCGCAACCGGGAGAACTGGTACAAAAAGAGCGCCAAGCTCATCACTAAAAGGTATCTGGGTACCGGTATAAAGAGCCAGAATCGCATCTATCTCGAGGGCCTGGACAAAAGCGGTCACCAGTTCGGCTCCCCCTACCCCGCGGACCAACCCCGGGGAATCGATTAAAAAGTTTGCGTTGCCGTATCGTTTCACGGCGTTGTCCAGCAGTTTTTTCGCAGCCTGGATCAACGGCAATCGGAAGCGGCCGCTGTTCAGGGTACAGATCGGGAACATTGCTTTGCCGACAATCTGATCCGCTTTGGAGGCGGCGATGCAGATTGCCCCCGGAGGGCCAAAAAAAGGTGAACCGGGGTCCAGGGTCAGCAGCAACCAATTGTTTCCTTGCCGGACAAGACGGTGCAGCAGGGTGACTGCCAGGGTCGATTTACCAGTTCCCGTTTCACCCCAGAAAAATATTCTCCGGTATCTCTTTACATGACCAATCAGGGTGACGATGTCATCGTACCCGGTACGCTCAAGAAGTGGTGTCTGCATTCCGTTCTCAGTTGGTGAGGGTAATGATTGTATGGCGCAAAGTATCCCCACGCAGGGTGCTTCTTAATTATATCACGTTGGTTGTATAAAGTTTTCAAACGGGAGTGAGAAAAAACAGTCACCGAATATGAGTCGACACGATCGAACGGCACAACCTGGCTCCTTCATGGATATCGCAAAAAAACATTGACATCCGTGGTATCGATGTTTAATTCTTAAATAAGAATATATTCCTATTTAGAAAGAGGGTCATGAAAATCAAACAAAAAGAAGTTGAACAGCGGATGGACCATTTTGAGGCTGTCTGCCGTGCTGAAGGAATCAAGCTGACCCACCAGCGGATAGAGATATTTCGGGAAATTGCCCAGGCCGGGGATCACCCTGATGCGGACCTGGTCTTTCGCCGGGTCAGAAACCGTATCCCGACGATCTCTCTTGATACTGTCTATCGAACACTGTGGCTCCTGAATGATCTGGGGCTGGTGGTGACGCTTATTACCAGTCGCGGGCGGACCCGTTTTGACGCCAACCTCAGCCGTCATCACCATTTTGTCTGCGGAAGGTGCGGGTTTACTCGTGATTTTTACAGTGATAATCTTGATAATATCAGTCTGCCTGAATCGGTCGCTACGTATGGCGAGGTCGAAGCAACTCATGTCGAAGTGCGGGGACTCTGCCACCGATGCGCGGTAAAATGAGGATAATCTACAGTGGGAGGTAGCATAATGAGTGATGAAAGACAATGTCCGGTGACCGGCGGGGCCGAAAAACGTGCGGTGGCCGGAACGTCGAACAGGGAATGGTGGCCGAACCGGTTGAACCTTGACATCCTGCGTCAGCATTCTTCCAGATCGAATCCCATGGGCAAGAGTTTCAACTATGCCGAAGAGTTTAAAAGTCTGGATCTTGAAGCGGTTAAAAAGGACCTTCATAAGCTGATGACAGATTCACAGGACTGGTGGCCCGCTGATTTCGGCCACTACGGACCATTTTTTATCCGCATGGCCTGGCACAGCGCAGGTACCTACAGAACCGGCGACGGCCGGGGGGGCGGAGGAACAGGTAACCAGCGTTTTGCCCCCCTCAACAGTTGGCCTGATAACGTAAACCTCGATAAAGCCAGAAGGCTGCTGTGGCCCATTAAGCAGAAATACGGCAGAAAAATCTCCTGGGCCGACCTGATGATTCTAACCGGCAACGTCGCCCTGGAGTCGATGGGATTCAAGACTTTCGGTTTTGCCGGAGGGCGGGAGGATATCTGGGAGCCGGAAAAGGATATCTACTGGGGGATGGAGAAACAATGGCTGGAAGACCAGCGCTACACGGGAGAGCGGGATCTGGAAAATCCCCTCGCCGCCGTCCAGATGGGTTTGATTTACGTGAACCCGGAAGGGCCTAACGGCAACCCGGACCCGATAGCCGCGGCCAAAGACATCCGCGACACGTTTGGCCGTATGGCTATGAACGACGAGGAAACGGTCGCGCTCATCGCCGGGGGCCATACTTTCGGCAAATGTCATGGTGCAGGTGATGCGGCCCACGTCGGACCAGAGCCTGAAGCCGCTCCCGTAGAGGATCAGGGACTTGGCTGGAAAAGCAGTTTTGGTACCGGCAAAGGCGGCGACACCATCAGCAGCGGCCTGGAGGTCACCTGGACCAACACCCCGACCAGATGGAGCAACAATTTTTTCAGAATCCTGTTCAGCTATGAGTGGGAGTTGACCAAGAGCCCGGCCGGGGCACATCAGTGGACGCCGAAAAACGGTGAGGGGGCGGCTGCAATACCGGACGCTCACGATTCGTCAAAACGTCACGCGCCGACCATGCTGACCACAGACCTGTCGCTGCGGTTTGACCCGGGTTTTGAGAAAATCTCAAGACGCTTCTACGAGAATCCCGATGAGTTTGCCGACGCGTTCGCCAGGGCCTGGTTCAAGTTGACCCACCGTGACATGGGACCGCGCTCCCGTTATCTCGGACCGGAAGTTCCGGGCGAGGCGCTGATCTGGCAGGACCCGATCCCGGCTGTTGACCATGAGCTGATCAACGACGATGACATTGATGCCTTAAAGGGCCGGATTCTCGGTTCGGGCCTGTCTGTTTCCGAGCTGGTCTCAACCGCCTGGGCGTCGGCTTCAACCTTCCGCGGGTCTGATATGCGGGGCGGGGCAAACGGAGGACGTATTCGTCTGGCTCCCCAGAAAGATTGGGAAGTCAACATGCCGGATCAGCTTGAGAAGGTACTCGATGTCCTTAAGGGAATACAACGCGATTTCGCGAAAAAAGTGTCGCTGGCCGACCTGATCGTGCTGGGAGGGTGTGCGGCGATTGAGAAGGCCGCAAGGGATGGCGGGTATGAAGTGGCGGTTCCCTTCTCGCCGGGTCGCATGGACGCCCTGCAGCAGCAGACCGATGTCCAGTCGTTTGCAGTACTGGAACCGATTGCGGACGGCTTTCGCAACTATCAGAAGAGCGCATATTCGGTACCACCCGAGAAACTGCTGGTGGACAGGGCGCAGTTACTGACGCTCAGCCCGGTGGAGATGACGGTTCTCATCGGCGGCATGCGAGTGCTGAACACCAACTACAACAACACCGACTACGGTGTTTTTACCGATCGTCCGGAGACGCTGACCAACGATTTCTTCGTCAACCTGCTCGACATGAACATCAGCTGGAGAAAGGCGGCCGCGAGGCAGGAGCTCTTTGAGGGGTATGACCGAAACAGCGAAAAAACCAGGTGGATCGGCACCAGGATCGACCTGATCTTCGGGTCGAACTCGGAGCTTCGCGCCCTGGCGGAAGTTTATGGGTGTGCCGACTCAAGGGAGAAATTCGTGGATGATTTTGTCGCCGCCTGGACCAGGGTGATGAACCTGGACCGCTTTGATCTGTAACCCCTTGAACTGATAATTCTATGTAGCAGGGGTGAAGTAACCCCTGCTCCGTCAAGCGCCGACACCGTATTCCCGACAATTGGGACGGAAAAAAAACTTGACGGTTATATACAATTCTGATAATTGGAGCTTATTGATATAAATTTGCGATAAAATTTTTTAGAGGATTAGTAAACTTCATGGGTTCTTTCTCCACCGCCATCAGCACCATTATCGTCAACGTGGTACTAGCAGTCAGTGTGGTGGTCGTGGTCCGAAAGGTCGAAGGCGGAGTGCCATGAGGGGATAATCTGAAATAAAAGTAGTTACTTAACCCCTGTTGGCGCTTCGCCGGCAGGGGTTTTTTCGTTCCTGCCGGCAAAACTGGGGCCAACGATAAACAATCAGGAGGAAAGAGGATGCAGACCATGAATGGAGCCCAGTTGATCATCAAGCTGCTGGAGCGACAATCGATAGACAAGATCGCGGGAATTCCGGGCGGTGCCAATCTGCCCCTGTACGATGCGTTGTGCGAGTCGCAGACGATCAGACATATTCTTTGCCGTCACGAGCAGGGGGCTGGATTTCTTGCTCAGGGAATCGCCCGGGCAACCGGAGGTGCGGGGGTCTGTTTTGCGACCTCAGGACCGGGAGCCACAAACATTCTTACGGCCATTGCAGACGCCTATCTCGACTCCATCCCGGTGGTCTGCATTACCGGTCAGGTGCCCGCATCGCTTATCGGTACCGATGCGTTTCAGGAGGTTGATACCTATGGCATGACAATCCCGATAACCAAGCATAATTACCTGGTGCGCAAGGCTGAAGATCTGTTGCACATCATCCCCCGGGCCTTTGAACTCGCCCTGTCCGGCAGGCCGGGACCGGTACTGATCGACGTGCCAAAAGACGTTCAGGTTGCAGAGGTTTCCTTTGAAAAGTGGCCAACCCCGGGAAGCAGACAGGAGCAGCCGCCGGCCGATATGGAACGGTTGCGGGCGGCGGCGGATATGATCAACAGGGCCAAGCGCCCGGTGTTGTGCCTGGGCGGCGGCATCATCCATGCGGGGGCAAGCGAGGAGGCTAAAGGTCTTATAGAGAGAGGCTCCATCCCGGCGACCATGACCCTGATGGGACTGGGCTCGCTGCCGGCTGATCACTATCTCTCCATGGGTATGCTCGGAATGCATGCCGCGCGCTCAACCAATATAGCGCTCCAGGACTGCGACCTGTTCATTGCCGCCGGGGCACGGTTTGACGACCGGGCAACAGGCAAGATCGTAGAATTCTGTCCAGAGGCCAATGTTATTCATATGGATATAGATCCTGCCGAGGTTTCCAAGCTGAAAGCTGCTCATATTGGCCTTGTCGGTGATGTAAAACAGACCCTAGGCAAGCTGATTCCGCTGATTACCCCCAATGAAAGGGAAATCTGGCGAAATCAGATAGAGGTGCTGCAGGAGACGTATCCGATGACTTCACCGGAGGCCACCGTTCCAGACAAGCCGTACGGCCTCATTCTCAAGGTAGCCGAACTCCTCGATGAGGATGGGTTCGTCGCCACCGATGTCGGCAAGCACCAGATGTGGACTGCGCAGGTTTTTCCCTTTAATAGACCGCGTCAGCTTCTCACCTCCGGGGGACTCGGCACCATGGGGTTCGGACTTCCGGCGGCGATCGGTGCCTCCCTTGCCTACCCTGACAAGACCGTTGTTCTGTTCACCGGCGATGGCAGCCTGCAGATGAATATCCAGGAGCTGGCAACTGCGGTTGAGCAGGACCTCAACGTGAAGATAATCGTGATGAACAATAACTCGCTGGGGCTTGTACGGCAGCAGCAGAATCTTTTTTACCAGAAACAGATTTTTGCCTCCGATTTCCAGATAGATATCGACTTTGCCGCCATCGCCAAAGGGTTCGGCATGAAGGCTTATAATGCCGAACCGGGGTGCGATCTTGACCAACTCTTTGAGAAGGTTCTCGGCCAGCCAGGACCATGTCTTATAAATATACCGATAGCCAAGGAGGAAGAAGTCTATCCGATGGTGCCTCCAGGAGCTTCAAACAGTGAAATGTTAGGAGGGTGCAATGCGGAACAGTGCAAATAATACAATAAAAGCGCAGGGAAAAGATATGACGGTTCTGGAACTTACCGTAAACAATCATCCGGGGGTGATGTCACACATATGCAATCTGTTCTCAAGACGGGCCTATAATGTCGAGGGGATAGTGTGTATTCCCATCGGCAAGGGGGAAACCAGCAGGATGTGGCTGCAGGTCAACGAGGAAGTAAAGCTTGAGCAGATTATCAAGCAGGTAAAAAAGCAGGAAGATGTGCTAGAGGTCGAGCGTCATGACAGCGGTCATGAGGTCTTTCTGCGGCTTGCATCGGTTGTCTGAGCAGAAAGAGATTGCAGCTCAGCGACCATCTCCCTGGGATACTAAAGCAAAAGACCTCCGCCAGACATGAACTGGCGGAGGTCTTTTGCTGCACGCTTCTCAAGGTGTTCGCAGGAGGAATTGAGAAACACCAGAGAGGCGGATAAAAGTGTGATGAATCAGCCGGGGTATTTGTCGGCGATGTAGTCCTTGAGATACTTGTTTTCTACGTCTTTTTCCTTCAGCTGCGATTTGACGACGTCGCCGATAGACACCAGCCCCTTGAGTTTGTGGTCGGAGATGATTGGTACGTGCCTGATCCGGTTTTCGGTCATTATAGCCTGGATATAGTCGATGTCATCGTCTTCGGTGCCGACGATGAGCTCCGAGGTCATTACCTTGTCAACCGTAAGGTTTTTGATGTTTTCATGGTCATTAACAACCGCCATAAGAACGTCTCTTGCGGCGATAATTCCCACAATGGCATCGTTTTTATCAACTACCAGCAGAGAACCTACCCTATTGGCGGAAAAGATGGACATTGCGTCGAAAACCTTGGTGCTCTGCTCCACCGTAATGACCCTTGTACCTTTTGCCGCCAGAATATCCTTAACTTTCATATGGGTTACTCCATTTATTGTGCGTCAACGAATACTTGTGTCAGCTGACCGCTGTTTTCCTATGACTTACTGCCCAACAACTCTCTATATCATATTACGATAGGGTAGAGACCAATTGCAAATACAAAGACGACCAGCACAAAGGTGCTGATGGTCGCAAGGGGCGCGCCCTGGGTCTCGAAGCTTTCCGAAGCGTCATGGAAATACATACTGATTACCAACCGCAGATAGTACCACATGGACAGAATACTTGAGACCACCCCGAGTACCGCAAGTGCCATCTGTCCTGCAGATATGGCGGAGGTGATGATATAGAACTTACCCATAAATCCTGCGGTGGGCGGTATACCGGCCATGGACAGCAGAAAGACGGTTATGGCTGCCGCAGAGTAGGGACGAACCTTGGCGAGCCCTTTGAAATCGTCGAAGTTAACCCGTTTTTCACCGCTGCCGCCAAGATATGACATGGCAGCAAACATACCGAGGGTACCGACTGCGTAGGCCGCAAGATAGTATCCTATTACCGAACCGGTGAACTGTTCGGCATTTATCGCCACCAGGGCGATCAGCAGATAGCCGGAGTGGACGATACCGGAGGCGGCCAGCATCCGTTTTATATTGGACTGGCCGATGGCCACAAGGTTGCCGCCGAACATGGTGAGGACCGCAACCCAGAACAAAAAGTCGATCCACTGTCCGTGAAAACCGCTGCTGAGCGCGATGAAGTTGGCAAAAAGAGCGAAAACAGCAGCCTTGAGTGCAGTTGCCATAAATCCGGTGACAGGGGCCGAGGCTCCGTCGTAGACGTCAACAACCCATGCATGAAAAGGAAAGGCGGCGATCTTGAAGAATATGGCGATGAATATAAAGAATGCTCCGCCGATAAGCAGCGGTTGGCCAGCCGGGTTGGCGGCTATGAACTGGCTGATTGCGACGAATTTGGTGCTTCCGGCCCCACCATAGATAAGAGCAGCGCCCATGGTGAAAAACGCTCCGGCAAACGCTCCGAGCATCAAGTATTTGAGGATCGCTTCGGTTGCGGTGAGCCTGGTGCGGTCGTAACCTACCAGGATGTAGATACCAAGCGACATGATCTCAAGAGCGATAAAGGCGGTGACCAGCTCCTGCGCCATGGTGAGCAGTACCATGCCGCACACGCTGAACATCTTGATCGCATAAAAATCGAGTGTGCAGAACTTGTTGACGCCAAAGTAGCTGTGGCAGCTCATGGAGGTGAAGAATCCGCAGCCGAAGATGACCAGTCCCGCTGCCATCGAAAAATTTGAGGTGGCGAGCATTCCATTGAAAATCTTGTCGAAGATAACGTCCTGGGGACCGCCTCCTACAACAAGCTGGATAAAGAACGCAGCACCATAAAAAACCATACTGATAAGCGCCCCGGTTTCTACTTCAAGCTTTTCAAAGGCAGCAAGAAGCATCAGGAGAATCGCGCCGGCGCCTACGACAATGAGAGGCAGTAATGACACAAAATCTTGCATAGTGGTTACCCTGTCTTAATTCTTGTGGTTGTTTTGGTCTGAAACCGGAACCGCGGTGTCGGCTACCTGGGCCTGACTCATGGCGAATAGCTTGGCCACCTGCTGCGATGCTGCCGGCTCTATTTTCTTTATAAAGGCCTGGGGAAAGATACCCATGGCCAGAATAAGCAGAATAACCGGGAGGAAGGAAAGCATCTCCTTGGCAGTTAAATCCTGAAATTCCGCAGTCTTTTCATTTGTTTTCTCGAAGAATACCCGCTGGAACATCCACAACATGTAACAGACGCCGATAATCAGGGTGGTGCCGGCGAGAACCGCGATGAACGGGCTGAACTTCAGGGCGCCGAGAATGATAAGGAATTCGCCGATGAAACCATTGGTACCGGGAAGTCCAACCGATGCGAGCATGGCGATGGCGAAAAATGTGGCAAAGATCGGTGCACGATAAGCGATACCGCCGAGATCACCAATTTCCCGCGACTTCATTCTCTGCTCCAGCAGTCCGACGAACAGGAACAGCACCCCTGTGGAGGTCGCGTGGGCGGCAATCTGGAAAAGTGTACCGGTCAGCGCCTGGACGTTCATGCAGAACACCCCGAGGGCGATGATGCCCATATGGGAGGCCGAAGAAAAAGCCATAAGCCGCTTCATGTCCTTTTGTGAAATCGCGGCGATTCCGCAGTAGATCATGCCGACCACCCCGGCCAGGCTGAGCAGCATGGCGAAGCGGGCGAACTCGATCTCAAATACCGGGACCACGAAACGAATAATCCCGTAGACGCCTATCTTGGCCATTATGGCAGAGAGCACGAAGGTCGCCGAAGTAGGCGCCTCGGTGTAGGCGTCGGGCAGCCAGGTATGAAACGGAAAGAGCGGAGTCTTGATGGCGAAGGCGATCATGAACATGATGAACGCCAGCACTGCATATCCGCCTCCCAGATCCAGCGCGCTGAGCTGGACGATGTCAAAAGTCCACTTACCGAACTGCTGGTGATACGAGACGCCGACATAGACGAGGGCGGCGAGCATGAGCAGCGATCCGGCGATGGTGTAGATGGTAATCTTAAGCGTTGCCGCAAGCCTGTTGGCGCCGCCGTAGAGTCCTATCATGAAGAAAATAGGCAGCAGCATGATCTCCCAGAAGACGTAAAAGAGGACCATGTCGGTCGCGCAGATCGCGCCGATCATTGCTCCCTGGGCTATCAGCAGGTTGCCGTAAAATCCCTTGGTACGGGTGTCGAATACGAAGAATACCAGAGGATAGAGAATCGCAGCCGCCATGAGGACCAGCAGACTGATGCCGTCGACCCCCAGCGCGTAGTTAATGCCGAGAGACTCTATCCATGGCGTGTTCTGAACGTACTCCATGCCGGAAGTGCCGGTGAAGCCGATGAACATCTCGATCCCCATGAAAAGGATGACGATTGAGACGATCAGGCCGACCGTCCTTGCGACCTGGCCGCGTAAGGGAAACAGGACCAGCGCCAATCCTGCAAGAATTGGCAGAAAGATCATAACTGAAAGGGCGTATTCAAACATTCTTACACCTCACCTAGTTTATCGATTGAGACAAGAAGAGGCTCATAAGACTAAGCCCTATGACCATGTACAACGCGTAGACTCTGACATATCCGACCTGGAGGGCCTTGAAGCTGGTGCCCGCTTTCCTGTAGATCCAGGTAGCGAATTTGACGAAGCTGTCAGTAACGTTGGGTTCGAGAAATCTGGATATCACCGAGCCGATACCTTTAAAAGGCTGTACGAAAACGGCGTTGTAGATTTCATCCACGTAGAATTTATGGTAGCCAAGCTTGGCAAATCCAGTGAACTCAGGTTCCTCGGCACCTTGACCAAACTTCTTGTAGGCAATGGTGATACCGATGACTACGGCAACGACGCTTGCAAGCATGGCGAGGATTTCTACTCCGTGGCTCATATGCGGGTGATGCTCGGTAAGACTTGGTTCCAGCCAGGTGGAGACAACCATGTTGCCGCCAAACAGGGCAGGCAGGTTGAGAACTCCGGCAAGTGCAGCGCCGGCAGCCAGGACGATAAGCGGTACAGTCATAACCGCCGGAGCCTCATGGGCGTGGTCGTAAGCCTCCTGGTTGCGTGGAGTGCCGTGGAATACCAGGAAGATGAGGCGAAAGGTGTAGTAGGCGGTCATTGCGGCTACCAGTACGCCGATCAGCCAGATCCCGGTATGGCCGTTGGCAAGAGCCATGAACAGAATCTCATCTTTTGAGAAGAATCCGGAAAATGGCGGGAAGCCGGCAAGGGCAAGGGCGCCGATGAGCATGGTCATATAAGTCCTGGGCATCTTGTTCTTGAGGCCCCCCATCTGCCAGACATCCTGCTGGTGGTGCAGGGCGTAGATGACGGAACCGGCCCCGAGAAAGAGCAGGGCTTTGAAGAACGCGTGGGTGAAGACGTGGAAGATACCGGCGGAATAGGCCGCCACTCCGACACCGGCAAACATGTAGCCGAGCTGACTGACGGTTGAGTAGGCGAGGATCTTCTTGATATCGGATTGAAACATCCCGTAGATCGCCGAAAGAAGCGCGGTCAGTATGCCGACCCAGGCGACAATGGTTCCGGCTGTTGTAAAATGGGCGTACATGAAGCTGAACCTGGCAACCATATAGACACCGGCGGTAACCATGGTGGCGGCATGTATGAGTGCTGAAACCGGGGTCGGACCCGCCATCGCGTCGGGCAGCCAGACATAGAGCGGAATCTGGGCAGATTTACCGCAGGCACCGATAAAGAGCAGCAGACATACGGCGATGCCTACGCCGGGAGTCAGCAGGTGGGTGTTGGCTTTGAGCGAGAGGTAGTCGAATCCTCCGGACCCGATGGCCCAGAACAGTACCGACATGCCGAGCACGAACCCGAGATCGCCGATGCGGTTGACGATAAAGGCCTTGTTACCTGCCAGTACGTTTTCGGTATCTGTGGCAAAGAAGCTGATCAGCAGATAGGAGCAGAGTCCGACGCCTTCCCAGCCCACGAACATAACTACGGGACCTGATCCCAGGACGAGGATGAGCATCGATCCCAGGAAGAGGTTGAGGTAGCAGAAGAACTTTCCGAAATTCTCGTCCCCGGCCATGTACCCGATGGAGTAGATGTGGATCAGCGAACCGATGAAAGTCACGAAAAGCAGATAGAGACCGCTCAGCGGATCAACGAGAAAGGCCATGTCGACCTTGAGGTCGCCGACGGCGAACCAGGTAAACACGTTATGCGTAAGATGACGCTGATCCACCGGCAGGTCGCGGAGATGAAAGAAAACGACCAGGGCCAGGAAGAACGACAGGACAGGTCCCACGCAGGCGAGAGCTCCGTAAAGCTTCTCGGAAAAAGCTTTCCCGGTGCAAGTAAACATATGCATGAGGCCGATAACAACAGCTCCCACGAGTGGCAGCAAAGGTATCAATCCAATGTAATTAGCTGTATGTTCCATGAAATCACCCTCTTAACAGGCTGAATACGTTGGTATCCAGTTTACCCTTGTGCTTGTGAAGCAGAATAACGACCGCCAGTGCAAGCGCAGCTTCGGCTGCGGCTACCGCCATGATCATCATGGCCAGAACGTGCCCGTCCATGCTCTCGTGAAGTCTTGAGAAAGCGATGAATGCAAGGTTGGCCGCATTGAGCATGAGCTCAATTGACATAAAAACCGTAAAGACATTCCTCCTGGTGATGACACCAAGGATTCCCAGGCAGAAAAGAATAATACTGAGTATCAAATAGTCCTGAATCACTTGCCTACCCTCCTCTTACCTGCAAGAACAACGGCACCGACAAGTGTTACCAGCAGGAGTAATGAAACGATTTCAAACGGCAGCAGCCAGTCCTGAAAAAGTACCAGCCCCACCTCTTTAATACCGCCGAAACCGCTGCCGACGATTGTCGCCTCAACCCCGGGAATGGTGCCCGCAATCTTGATGAGGAAGTAGACGACCGGGATAAGAACGACGATGCCGCCGGCGGTATAGGCGAACCGTTTCTCCTCAACCGGAAGATCATTGTCCTGGATGTTGAGAAACATGATTATGAAGATAATCAGCGACATGATTGCGCCGGCGTAAACGATGAGCTGGAGCACAAAGATAAGCTTTGCTGAGAGCAGCGAATAGAGACCTGCCAGTGATATCATGGTCACTACCAGACTCATGGCCCCCCTCATCGGATGGCGAAAGAGGACGAGCCCCAAGGCGCCTAACACGGCCAGCACTGAAAATGCATAAAATAACCCCTCGGAAAACATGATATCAAGCGCCCCCTTTCTTGTAATCTTCTTCGGTAAAGGCCCCTTGTTTCGCCAGCAGGTCGTCGATGCCCATATTAAAAGACTCCCTGTCTTTTCCAGTTACCGAATAGATTCCGGTATCCATCCTGATGGCATCAAGAGGACATGCTTCAACGCAGTAGCCGCAGTAGATACATTCGAGCAGGTCAATGTTGAAGCTGACAGGCATTTTTTCCGCCTTGCCGTCCAGCCTCTCACCTGCCTGGATTTGAATACACTGTGCCGGACAGTTGGTCTGACACATGAAGCAGGCAACGCACTTGACCGACCCGTCTTCGTGACTGGTCAGCCGGTGCCTGCCCCGCCAGCGAACCGGTATTTCCGGTTTCACTTCGGGATAATGTCTTACGTAAAGTTTGGAATTATCGAGAAGGTTGCGCCAGAAATGACCGAAGGTCGTGGCCATTCCTTTGAAAATCTCGATAAGAAAAATCCTCTCCTGAAGGGTGCTTCCTCTTCTGGCTATCGTTTTTACTTTTGCTCCCATTTCATCCTCCTTTAGCTCAGAGCCACGACAACAGCGCTGGTGATGAAGATGTTCAGAAGTGCCAGCGGTAAAAGCATCTGCCATCCCAATTTCTGTAACTGATCGTATCGAAAACGCGGCAATGTCCAGCGTACCCAGATGTAGACAAAAAGCATCATTGTCACCTTGACGAGGAACGTGCATACCTGGAGAAGGGCGACGAAGATGTTGATCGTGTCACCGCCGGACTGGCACAGCAGAATTGCAAGCAGCAGCAGTTCGACTATGACGATGAGCCCCCAGAAACACCTGATGTACCACTTGGCCTCAAATGCCCGCGGGTCGTTCTCTCTCGGGTAGTGGCTGATATTGGAGCGGCGGATCCAGCCGGCGAAGTAGTACATACCGACCGGCAGACCGATCATAAGTACGAAGGCCAGCGGCTTGGCAATGGTGATAAGGGTCTTGGTAGCCAGGAACGGGATCTGGTAGCCGCCGAAAAAGAGAGTGACTATCATCGCGCTTGAGACAAAGAGCGCCACATATTCACCCATGAAGAAGACCGCGAATTTCATGGCGCTGTATTCGACATGGAAACCGGCGACGATTTCACTTTCACCCTCTGCCAGGTCGAAGGGGGTCCTGTTGGTCTCGGCAAATGCGGCGACTACGAAAATAACCAGCGCAAGCGGCTGCAGGATAGCTCCCCACATCGGTATGAAACCGAACAGCAGCTCCCCCTGAAATCTGGCGATTTCATTGAGGTTGACAGTTCCGTACACAATCAGAAGGCTTACAATGGCCAGTCCCATGGGGATCTCGTAGCTGATCACCTGGGCAGCGGAGCGAAGTCCGCCAAGAATACCGTACTTGTTGGTCGACGACCAGCCGGCAAGGATGATCCCGTAAACCGAAAAACCGGCAAGGGCCAGGAACCAGAGAATGCCGATGTCAATCGGAATACCCTGCATGATGTAGCTTTTTCCGTTGATCACAAGGGTATCGGCGAAGGGAACTACCCCGAAGGAGACAACCGCCGTGAAGAAGACGATGATCGGTGCAAGCACGAAGAAGAACTTGTGCTTGATGTGCGCCGAGATGATGTCTTCCTTGAAGATCAATTTTGCCGCATCGGCGAGATTCTGCACCAGACCGGCGGCGCGGAAACCGAATATGTTGGCTCTGTTGGGACCTGAGCGGTCTTGGATAAAACCTGCGCCTCTACGTTCCATCCATACGCAGACCGCGATAAAGCAGAGCGGCACAAAGGCACTGAACGCGACCCGGATGGCAATCATTAAAATATCAAGCAGTGACATTTGCAGCCTCGCTATCGTTTAGATTCAATCCTTCTGCCGGGATATCGGCAGGTTGATATTCACTGAGCGCCCCTATGGCCCGCTGCAGCTCTGCGTACGCCTGTCCCGCGTTCTGCAGAGGACTGCCGAGCTCTGCGGCAATTGCACACACATCGGGAAGCTCATTGTTCTTGGTTACGGCCTTGGTAAAGTGCTGCAGAACATTGTCGCAGTTAATAACCGTACCTGCGTATTCCGAGTAGGAACTGATCGCCAGGGCAAAATGCGCCTGACCGGTGAGTTCATCGTCGTGAGTGGAGCAGGCTATCGTTCTGGTATCACCAAGCAGCGATCTGATTCCACTCTCATCGTAAGACAGGCTCAGGTCGTTATTGAAATTGATGAGAAGCTCGGCATCGGCCATCGCCTCCTCGAAGCTCTTCCTGGAGGAATCGATGCCGAGGATTTCAAGCCCCTTGCGGTTTGCCGCCTTATCATCGCTTATCAGGTAATCATCGCCGTCGCCGGTCTTGATATATCCGTCACTGAAGCCGGAGAGGGTGGCACCGAGCTTTTCCGCAAGCGCCTTGACGCTTACCATCTGTTCCAGGCTCAAGTCAGGGGAGACGAGAACAACGGTTTTGCGGCTGTGGGCAATTTCCTTGTTGCAACCGGTAATGACGTCGAGCATGTCACGCTCGTTTTTACCGAGGCGGAACTGGGTGAGCCTCCCTTCATTTTCCCGTCTATAGCTCAGGCGTCCGTCGTTACACATGAAATACCCGTTGACCTGCTGGTTCAGGCGGGGCCTGAACCGGTAGATGATGTCGTCCTGGTATTTCTCGCGGTTATGGTCGATTGTGATGGAGCACCCCTTGGCGCATCCGTGGCAGACGGAAGGAACTTTTTTCAGGAACCAGACCCGCTGCTTGAAGCGGAAGTCGGAGCTTGTCATGGCACCGACCGGGCAGAGGTCAACCACGTTGAGACCGTAACGGTTGTCAATCGGTCGGCCCGGGAAGATATTTACCCTCGCGGTGTCGGTCCTGTTGATGATGCCGAGCTCGCCGGTCTTGGTAATCTGCCGGAGGAACCTGACGCAGCGGCCGCAGACTATGCAACGTTCCTGGTCGTGGACTACACCGCCGCCAAAGTCAAGTTTCTTGCTTTTGGTGACCTGGGGAACAGTCATGCGGCTGTCCTTGCGGTCATAGCCCATGTAGTAATCCTGCAGCTTGCACTCGCCAGCCTGGTCGCAGACCGGACAGTCGATGGGATGGTTGATCAGTTCGAACTCCATCACATCGTGCTGGATTTTCCTGATATGTTCAGCATCGAGCAGAACCTTCATCCCCTCCTGCGCAGGGGTCTTGCAGGCGGGCACCAGGGGCGGCCCTCCTTCTTCAAGTCCAACCAGACACATTCGACAGTTACCGTCGGCGCCGAGGGCCGGGTGGTAACAGAGGTGAGGAATCTCGATGCCTACGGCAGAGACGGCGTCAACCAGGTTTTTGCCCGATTCAACCTCTACCTCTTCTCCATTTACAAAAAGTTTAATCTTGTCAGCCATTGGATGCCCTATTCCTATTTCGCTTCCGCAACTGATGATTCATCAGCTGTGACATATGCCTCAAATTCGTGTCTGAACTTGTCCAGATAGCTGCGCACCGGCATGGTACAGGCAGCTGACAGGACACAAACAGTCTTCATCTCAATATTATCGCAGAGCTCACGCAACAGATCGACATCGCTCATGGTGCCTTCTCCGTCGAGAATCTTCTGGGTAATCTTTTTCATCCAGCCCAGTCCCTCCCTGCACGGGGTGCACTGACCGCATGACTCGTGATGATAAAAGTTGATCAGGTTCTTGACCAGTTTCACTATGTCGACTGTCTCGTCCAGGACGACAATTCCGCCGGAGCCGAACATGGTTTTATGCTGCGCCATCGATTCATAATCGAGGGTAACGGTCTTCGCCTCTTCAGGGGTGAGCACCGGCGTCGAACTGCCGCCGGGGATAACACCCTTGAGTTTCCTACCTTTCCAGACTCCTCCCGCTACCTTTTCGAGAACCTCGAGCAGGGGAAGTCCCAGGGGCAGTTCGTACATTCCCGGTTTTTCAACATGGCCGGATATGCCAAACAGGTGGGTGCCCGGACTTTTCTCGGTACCGTACTGCCTGTATGCGTCCGCTCCGTTTTCGATGATGTAGGGCAATGAGGCGATACTCTGGACGTTGTTGATGATCGTCGGACAATCGTAGAGACCTGCCACTGCAGGAAACGGCGGCTTGGACCGCGGCTGTCCTTTCTTGCCTTCGATGGATTCGAGAAGAGCGGTTTCCTCGCCGCACACATAAGCTCCGGCACCGCGGTGAACGGTAACGTCGACCCTGAAGTCGTGGCCGGCGACCTTGTCACCGAGATACCCGGCTTCATACGCTTCATCAATTGCCGCCTGGAGCTCCTTGACCTGGGTGGTATACTCGCCGCGGATATAGATGTAGGTGTCATGGGACCCGATGGCATAGCTGCAGATGATGATCCCTTCTATCAGCATGTGCGGGTCTCTCACCAGGATATATCGGTCTTTGAACGTTGCTGGTTCGGACTCGTCGGAGTTTACCGCGAGATATACCGGCTTGCCGGTATCCTTCGGCAGGAACCCCCATTTTACGCCGGAGGGAAAACCTGCGCCGCCACGGCCCCTGAGGCCGCTTTTCTTGACCTCTTCGATAACATCAGCCGGTTCCATGGAAAAGAGCCTGTCGAGGTTCGCATAGGCACCGTGCTGTTTGGCGACCTCGAGTTTGTTGGCACCTTCGATGTCGAACTTGGCACTGAGAATTTTGACTTCCATATTCGTATGTCTCCTATTTCAGTGTCGCCAGGAGCGATTTGAATTTTTCCACGTCCATATTCTCATGGAACTCTCCGTCTACCTGGACAACAGGAGCAGTGCCGCAGTGACCGAGACATTCAACCTCTTCAAGGCTGAACTTGCCGTCTTCGGTCTTCTTTCCGGGAGTGAGACCAAGCTCGTCCCGCATATAGTCGATAATTTCCTGCTTGCCGCGAAGCCAGCATGACAGAGTCCTGCAGACGCAGATGTGGTGCTTGCCCATGGGATGGAGGTTGTACATGGTGTAGAATGTTGCCGCCTCATACACCTTGCTGGCAAATGTTCCGATCCTGTCAGCGATATAGGCAATGGCTTCCTGACTGATCCATCCTTCCTGTTCCTGGGTCAACCACAGTGCGGGAAGGATCATCGATTCCCTGGTGGGATAACGCTTCACCAGTCGTTCAAATTCAGCATCCCTCTCCTTGTCGAATTGGAATGGCTCTCCAGTAGAAATCAGTTGTGAACGATCGCTCATCTGTCCAACTCCCCGCCAATGATATTGATGCAGCTGAGGTTGATGATCGCGTCGGCGATCATGTTGCCCTCAACCATTTTGTGGAACGCTCCCATGACATAGAAACAGGGAGGTCGTACTTTCAGTTTGTAGGGTCTTCCCGAACCGTCCGATACGAAGTGGAAGCCAAGCTCGCCGTTGGCTGCCTCGAAAGAATCGTACCATTCTCCCGGAGGCGTCTTGACCCCTTCGAAAATCAACTTGAAGTGATTTGCAAGCCCCTCGATGTTGTTGTAAACTTGGGCTTTCTCCGGCAGGACAACCTGGCTGTCCTTGATATTGACCGGACCTTCGGGAATCATCTTCATCACCTGGCGGAGGATGCGGACCGACTGGACCATCTCCTCGAACCGGATCATGAACCTGTCGTAGACATCGCCCTTGGTACCAATGGGAACATCGAAATCAAAGGCTTCGTAATTGTAGTAGGGAGCGTCCTTACGCATATCGTAGGCTACCCCGCTCGCCCGCAGGGTGGGGCCGGTGAGGCCGTAGCTCAGTGCGGTCTCTGCAGGCAGTACGCAGACTCCCTGGGTACGGTCGTGGACGATGCGGTTAGTCTGCACCAGTTTGAGCGCGTCGCCAAAGCCCTTCTCGATATCAACAAGCTGTCTTTCCAGGTCTTCTTTCCAGCCGTCATAGAAGTCGCGGTACATTCCCCCTATACGGGTAAAGGAGCTGGTGAGACGGGCTCCGGTGAGACGGCTTATGAAGTCGTAGGCCGCTTCCTTTTCGTTGTAGAGGTACCAGTAGTTGGTCAGACCGCCCATGTCGACCAGGGCCGCGGCAAGGCAGACGAGATGGTCTAGTATACGGTAGAACTCGGTGAGCACCACCCGCATAAACTGGGCCCGCTCGGTAATCTGTATTCCAAGCCACGATTCGACCGCCTTGACGTAGGCGATGTTGTTGATCATGGAAGAACAGTAGTTCAGCCTGTCGGTCAGCGGTACGATCTGGTTGTAGGTCCTCTGTTCCGCAGTTTTTTCGAAACCTCGATGCAGGTAGCCTATCTCGTTGACGTTGGCGAGGATGGTTTCGCCGTCAAGTGCGGTAAGAATCCTGATAGCACCGTGGGTCGCAGGGTGAGACGGTCCGAGGTTGAGATACATTACCTCGGTGTTGATGTCTTTCATGGTGGCTTCGTCGATACCCTTATCCGCCAACCGTGCGCGTATCTGCGGCTCAAGACTGTCTGTCTCGTAAAGGACCTGCCGCTTGTCGATGGGATAATCCTTTCTCAGCGGATGTCCTTCAAACTGGCAGTGGTTGAGTATTCTCCTGAGATCTGGGTGACCCTGGAAATTAATGCCGTACTGGTCGTAGGTCTCGCGCTCTCCCCACCTGGCTGAATCCCACAGCGGGACTGCGGAAGGAACACCAGCCTCGGGGTCGCTGACAAGAGCCCTGACCTGAACGAGCAGGTTGTCCTGCCAGTTCTTGATGGTGTAGACAACCCGGAACCGTGCCCCCTGCGGAGTCGGGTAGTCCAGGTAGTCGATGGCGGTCACGTCAAGCAGGAGTCCGCAATTGAAATCTTGGTCGTTTTTGAGCCGGGTCAACGTATCCTGCAGCTTCTCAGGCTGAACATCAACGACCACATAGTTCAGTACTTGACTGCAGGTCGCATCGGGAAATGCGGCCCGGATTTTTTCTAGAGCTGTCGCATTCATATCAGTCGAGAATCCCCTTGAAGTCTTTATGGCGGTCTACGAGTACGCTTTCGCCTTTTATCTGATCCTGAAGCTTTATCAGTGCATCAAGGATCGCTTCAGGTCTGGGAGGGCAGCCTGAGATATAAATATCCACGGGAATGATCGAATCAATCCCCTGAACGGTAGAATAGTTGTCGTAAATACCACCCGAACACGCGCAGGCACCAACAGAGACAACCCACTTGGGGTCGGGCATCTGCTCGTAGATCCTCTTGAGTACCGGAGCCTGCTTGTAAGTAACCGTTCCACAGACCAGGAGAAGGTCCGCCTGACGAGGGGAGAACCGGACAACCTCCGCGCCAAAGCGGGAAATGTCGTGCTGGCTCGCCGCTGCGCTCATGAATTCGATCGCGCAACATGCCGTACCAAAAACAAACGGCCACAGTGAATACTGTCGGCCCCAGTTGATGACTTCATCAAGTTTGGTGGTGATGACGGTGTCGCCGAGATTTGCTTCTAATCCTAACGCCAATTTAGCACCCCTTTCTTAAGTATATAGATGAGTCCAGTAAGAAGCAGCAGCATAAATACCAC
This sequence comes from Desulforhopalus singaporensis, assembly GCF_900104445.1. Lineage (GTDB taxonomy): Bacteria > Desulfobacterota > Desulfobulbia > Desulfobulbales > Desulfocapsaceae > Desulforhopalus_A > Desulforhopalus_A singaporensis. The sequence continues at coordinate 21,871 of NZ_FNJI01000026.1, forward strand.
CATTTCTGTAAATCCGAACCAGCCGAGTTCACGCACAGCGACAGCCCATGGATACATGAAAACTGCCTCGATGTCGAAAATAAGAAAAAGAATGGCCAGCAAATAGAATTTGACGCTGAATTTCTGGTCTACCGCTCCGATTACCGGTCCGATGCCGCTCTCGTAGGCCTCGTTCTTCATCTTGCCTTTAGACCGCGGCCCGAAAATTGTCGTGGCGATCATTCCGCATGGAACGAGTGCCGCAATCAAAATAAGAGCCGCAGCTGAGTAAAACAGTTCCGATGACATTGTATCCTCTCTCACTGCTAATTTGCATACATGTGGCGTTGACCTGCCACTGATAACCTACCCAAAAAAATGAATGCATATTCATTAACAGCCGATTCCCGGTTGTGTCAAGGAATAATTTTTCATGACCGATTAAGTTCTTACGTTGTCACAGAACTTTGGCCCTAGCTGTGCGGGTGGGAAACAGGGGGCTTGATTGCAGTCCGAATCCGGATGGGGCAGCAGGGTGAGTGGATTCTGATATATTATAGACAAGACCGGGGTGTGATACCTGCCGCAAGAAATATCCTCATTTTTTGCAGCGCGGTGAAGCGCACCCGGAAATTGTGCGGTACATACATAAAATCCTCCTGATGCGTGAGGCACCAGGAGGATTTTAAAACCCCGGTTGAGGCTGGCGGTTACCAGCCGAGGGTCAGGTAGTCGTGCATGGAGTTTGCCGCGTCGCGTCCTGCACCCATTGCAAGAATGACGGTTGCGGCGCCGGTGACGATGTCACCCCCGGCCCAGACACCCTTTTTGGTTGTCTTGCCGGTTTTGGGATCGGCGACGACATTTCCCCATTTATTCAGGGTCATATCGGGGGTTGTGCTGGTGAGCAGCGGATTGGCACCGGAGCCTACCGCGACGATACAAAGGTCGCAGTCGATGGTGAACTCTGAGCCTTTGACCGGGACCGGACGGCGTCTTCCTGAATCGTCGGGTTCGCCGAGTTCCATCTGCAGACACTCCATTCCGGTCAACCGTCCCTGCTCATTGCCGAGATATTTGGTCGGGTTGGTGAGGAGGAACAGCTCAATGCCCTCTTCTTCGGCATGATGGATTTCAGCCTGGCGGGCAGGCATCTCGTCTCTTGAACGGCGGTAGACGATCTTGACGCTTTCAGCCCCGAGACGCATGGCGGTACGGGCGGAGTCCATTGCGACGTTGCCGGCGCCGAGGACGACAACATTTTTACCGAGCGGAATGGGGGTGTCGACCTTGGGATATTCGTAAGCTTTCATGAGGTTTGCCCGGGTGAGGTACTCGTTGGCGGAAAGAATTCCGACCAGGTTTTCCCCGGGAATGTTCATAAAGCGCGGAAGACCGGCGCCGACACCGATGTAGATGGCATCATATCCTTCCTCGAAAAGTTCATCAAGCGATACGGTGCGGCCGACTACGGCGTTGCACTGGATATTGACTCCCTGCCTTTCGAGAAAGTTCACCTCCTGGGCGACAATGGCTTTTGGCAAACGAAATTCCGGGATACCGTAGACAAGGACACCGCCCGGCTTGTGAAAGGCCTCGAACACCGTCACGTCATGGCCTTTGATGATAAGATCGCCGGCAACGGTCAGTCCCGAAGGTCCAGAGCCGACGACGGCAACTTTTTTGCCGGTGGAGGCGGCTTTCGGCGGCAGCTCTCCTGTGCCGTTTTCCCGTTCGTAGTCGGCACAGAACCTTTCCAGGTTGCCGATGGCAACAGGCTGGCCTTTGCGGCCTACAATGCAGCGTCCCTCGCACTGTGACTCCTGCGGGCAGACGCGTCCGCAGACCGCCGGCAAAGCATTTTTCGACCAGAGGTTGCGGATCGCACCGGTGAAATCACCTTCGGTAATTTTTTCGATAAATCCCGGAATGTCCACGCCAACCGGACAACCTTCAACACAGGCCGGTTTTTTACATTGGAGGCACCGTGAGGCCTCGTCCTGCGCCATCTTGACCGTATATCCGGTTGGTACTTCAAGAAAATTTCTGGCTCTTACCTTTGGCTCCTGCTCGGGCATCGCTACCCGTTCCTGCTTCTTGGCTTTTTCTGCTGTTTCTGCCATAATATCCTCCGTAAGGCATTCAACTCTATATTGTAAATGAAAAGACGAATGTTTGAAAAACAGTACTAAACCGCCAGGGGCGGTTACTTGGCGTCGCGGATTGTGCAGTAATCATTGTGGCACTTGCGCTCTTCCTCGTGGTAAGCACGCAGGCGCAGCATAAGCTCGTCGTAATCGACCTGATGGCCGTCGAATTCAGGGCCGTCGACGCAGGCAAACTTAGTCTCGTTGCCAACAGTGACCCGGCATCCGCCGCACATTCCGGTACCGTCGACCATGATCGGGTTGAGGCTGACAAGGGTTTCGACGTTACGTTCCTTGGTGATCTGCGAGACCGCCTTCATCATCGGTACCGGTCCGATGGCCACGACAAGCTTGACGTCCTCGCTGTCGAGCACATCCTTGAGTACGTCGGTGACGAAGCCGTGGTGGCCGTAGGAGCCGTCGTCGGTGCACACCCGCAGGTCATGGGAGGCGTTCTTCATCTGTTCTTCGAGGATCAGCAACCCTTTGTTGCGGGCGCCGATGATACAGGTCACGTCGTTGCCGATATCTTTGAGGCCCCTGGTTATGGGGTGAAGAACCGCAACCCCGGTACCACCGCCCACGCAGACCACCTTGCCGACTTTTTCCAGATGGGTCGGCTTTCCCAGGGGACCGATTACGTCCTGGAAGCCTTCGCCGACTTTGAGTTCCTTGAACAGCGCGGTGGATTTGCCGACAACCATGTAGATGATGGTTATGGTACCTTTTTCCGGATTAGTCTCGGCCATGGTAAGCGGAATTCTTTCACCTTCCTCGTTTGCCTTAAGAATGACAAACTGACCGGGTTTTGCTTTCTTGGCGATCAGGGGAGCCTCTATTTCATTGAGAACTACTGTTCCTTCAGCCATCTCTTCACGATGAACAATTTTAAACATTTTTTCCTCCGAAGGTAAACCCATTGAATTTTATATGGAAAATATTTCGTGAATATGCCTAATTCCCCGAGTAAATAATCATAAAGTTCTGTTTAAAGCAATAGGTATTGTTGGCTAATTGAAAAGGCTGATAGTAACATGATGCAATACTGATGCCTGCAATTCTTTGGAATTGAACAAAATTTAAAATAAAAACTAAACCATATTTGCCGACCGCTAGAAATGAAAAAGTCAGACAATAGAAATTGGCAGGAGTTGGTGGAAAATGCAGTCCGGATAAGAAAAGAACTGCACCAAATTCCCGAGCCGGCCTGGGAGGAGTTCGGGACCGCCTCCTTTATCCAGACCCAGCTGGATGCGATGGGGGTGTCCTGGAAACGTTGCACTGAGACCGGCATTGTCGCCTCGATTGCACCGCAGAAAAAAGGTGAACACCTGGGGTTTCGCGCCGACATGGACGGGCTGAGGCTGCATGAGCAGAACGACGCCTGGTATCGGTCAACGCACCCCCAGGTCATGCACGGATGCGGTCACGACGGACATATGGCGGTCCTGCTGGCGGTTGTCAACTGGCTGAATCGGCATCAAGACAGGTTAGAGGGCCCGGTGACTTTTATCTTTCAGCCGGCGGAGGAAGGGGGGCACGGTGCAAGGGAAATGATCAAACACGGGGCGCTTGAGGGGGTCGACCGCATTTTCGGCTGGCACAACTGGCCGGCTATCCCCCTGGGTAGTGGTGTCTGCCCGGAGGGGCCCCTTATGGCCGCCAACGGCTCTTTTGTCATCAGGGTGAAAGGCAGCGGAGGCCACGCGAGCCAGCCCGAGCTGTGCCGGGATCCCGTGCTTGCGGGGGCTGCAATTACCCTTGCTCTTCAGCAGATTGTCAGCAGGAACCTCTCCCCCCAGACCCCCGGTGTTGTGAGTGTCACCTCCTTTGACGGCCGGTCGGGGGCGACGATTATTCCGGAGGCGGTGACGCTGCAGGGTTCGGTAAGGCTGGGAGCCGAAGGCGAAATGGGAAAAATCGGCAAAGCCATTGAGAGCATAGCGACTTCTATAGCCGCCGGATACAATACCTCGGCGGAGGTGAAATTCACTCCACGCTACCCGGCGGTGATAAACAGCCGTGACGAGGCCCGCAGGTTCGCCGGTTGTCTGGCTGAAGGGTTCGGTGAGCACTATTTTCGTTCCGAAATAGAGCTGCCGATAATGGCTTCGGAGGATTTCAGCTACTATCTTGCGGAAATTCCGGGGGCATTTGCCTTAATCGGCGCAGGGGACGGGGGACGCTACTCGGTTCCCTGCCACAACAGCTGTTACGATTTCAACGACAGGCTCATAGAACCGATGGTGCGAACCCTGTGCCTGCTGGCCGGAGTCTCTTTCTAGGGAAATTATTGCACAAGCCTTAGTCGTTATGCTGCACCGGCAAAACGACAAAGGCGGTGAAAAAAAACAAGGGAGCTGCAGCCAGTGAGTTCCGTATCTTGAGCAGGCGTCATATCGTGTCGACAAAATTAAAGGAAATATTCAGGCCCATCCTGCCACCGGACGAGCTGGAGCTGCTGGTCGGCAGTTACGATGTGGTCGGTGATATCGCGGTCGTTACCGTACCCGATGAACTGCGACATCGGGAAAAACTGATCAGCGAGGCGATCCTGTCAAGCAACGGCAGACTCAAGGTGGTGGCCAAGAAAACCGGGATCTACGGCGGCGAGTTCAGGACCGTGCCGCTGCAGGTCATAGGCGGGGAGAAGAGAACGGAGACGGAGGTGAAGGAATTCGGGATTCGTCTCAGGGTCGATCTTAGCAGGACCTACTATTCCGTGCGAAGCGGTGCGGAAAGAAAAAGGATCGCCTCCCTGGTTGCCGGGGGCGAACACGTCTTGGTACTGTTTTCAGGAATCGGTCCTTATCCCTTGATAATATCGAGATACAGCAAAGCCGAACGGATAGTGGGGGTTGAGAAAAATCCCGTGGCGCACCGGTATGCCCAGCAAAACCTGGCCATTAATAAAGACGTCGGCAATATCGAGCTTGTCTGCGGGGATGCAAAAGAAGTAAGCGGCCTCTATTGCCGTCCTTTTGACCGGGTGATCATGCCCCTGCCAAGAGGCGGCGAAAGATTTCTGGCCGGCGCCCTTGATGGTGTTCGTTCCGGCGGGACCATCCATTACTACCAGATGCAGAGCCCGGACGGGTTTCAGGACTCAATCGACATGGTGGCCGCTGCCGCCGGCCGTGCGGGGCGAAAAATCATCTGTGCCCAGGCGGTTCGCTGCGGCCATTGCGGACCTAAAAGCTATCGCATCTGCGTCGATGCAAAAATCTCCTGAACCCACAACTAGCCGGCGATATTTTCCTATAATATTTTCCAGATGCCTTCGGCGGAGGCGATACAGGTGTCGCCTGAGTGGATCAGCCCCTGAACGAAGATGAGCGACCGGGTTTTTCTCAATATTGTCGCCGTGCCGTGCAGGGTGTCTCCCGAGGTCGAGGCGGCCATGAACTTCACATCGAGCGAGATGGTGGCTATTCTTTTTTCCCCATCCAGCGACCGGTAGGCAGAGGTCCCCATTCCGGAATCGAGCAGGCTCATGATATACCCTCCGTGGGTAATGCCGACCGTGTTGAGATGAATCTCCTGTATGGTGGTTTTGAACTGGAACTGGGTGTCGCTGATTTTTCTGAACTGCATCCCGCCGTTGTGCTTCATGTAACTGCTGCGGCTTACTTCCTGGTATTCGTCCTGTGTCATCTGTCAATATCCTGGTGTTCGGGGGGCGTTTTTGCCGCTTGTTGGGAGATCGCCTGTTGGGAAATTGGACTTTTATGGTTGATATTTATCTAAAATTAATTGAAATATAAAGAATACGCATCTGTTTGTCATGGTGGAGCTGATGTGCTTCTAAGTTAAATGAGCAGTACGGACATCCATAATACATTATGGTCAATTTTGCGCAAGGGAACGATTATGCATGTAACATTTTACGGGGCGACAAGGGAGGTTACCGGGTCTTTTCATACGCTGTCAACGGACTCCGACACCATTTTACTGGATTGCGGTCTTTTCCAGGGCAGAAGAAAAGAAGCCGAAGCGAAAAACAGAGTCCTTCCGATTAATCCGAAAATCCTGACAAACATGGTGCTGTCCCATGCCCATATCGATCATTCCGGAAGAATTCCGATGATGACCAAAAACGGGTTCAACGGCCAGGTTTTCTGTTCCAGGGCCACGGCCCATGCCTGTGAATACCTGCTGCGCGATTCGGCCAAGATACAGGAGGGCGATGCGTCGTATCTCAATTACAAGACCGCCAAGTATTTTCTGAGCAGGATGAAGACGGGAGGGGGGGATAAGAAGCTGACCAAAACGGAAATCAACGAGATCAGGACACTGCTCAAGTCGGGCAACCACGATCTGCGCAACGAAGTCATCAACAATCTTCTCAGGGAACAGAACCTTGAGGTGATCACCCCGCTCTACTCCTTGACGGAGGCCGAGGAGGCGCTGGAATATTTTCAGGGTGTACCGTTTGCCGAGCCGGTAACGATCGGCAGCAACCTCACCTGCACCTTTTATGTCGCCGGCCACATCCTCGGTTCGGCTATGTCCGTTCTGCAGTACGCGAATAACGGTCAAGTCAAGAATATATTATATTCCGGTGACCTGGGTCGATTCAACAAGCCGATTATCAAGGATCCCACCCTTGATTTCAAGGCGGAACACCGGGAGATAGACCTGATGATAATGGAATCAACCTACGGCGACCGGCTTCACGAGCCGGTATTCGATATGAAACCGTTGTTGAAACAGGTCCTGATCGAAACCTTTGACCGGGGAGGTTCAGTAATAATTCCGGCGTTCGCCTATGGGCGCACCCAGGAATTGATCTACTTTCTGCATGAGCTCTATCTTGCAGGTGAGGTCCCGCCGATGCCGGTCTGGGTCGACAGTCCGCTGGCGACGAAGATAACCCATGTCTTTGGCGAACATCCCGAAACCTACGACGAGGAAACCCACCAGGCCTTTTTGAGCAAGGGGCTTAATCCCTTTGATTTTCACCAGCTCAAGTTCGTACAGACGGTAGAGGAGTCCATCGCTCTTAACAGGGACCAGAAATCCCATGTGGTCCTGGCCGGATCGGGTATGTGTGAGGGAGGGCGGATCCTCCACCACCTGCGGCACAAAATTCACGATGAACGAAACACCATACTTATCGTCGGATACATGGGGGAGAACACTTTTGGCAGGCAACTGCAGATGAAAGCGGAAAAATATGAGGAAGGTGGACGCAAGGGGGAGCCGCCGACGGTAAGATTCTACAACAAGGAATATCCCCTGAAAGCCCATGTTAAAACCCTCGGCGGGTTCAGTGCCCACGGAGACAGAAATGAGATGACGCGGATTCTCAGGGAATCGAACCTGTCCATAAAAAAGATAGCCCTTGTCCATGGGGAAAAAGAGCAGATCAATGGGTTTGCCGAGCATCTCCGCGGTGAAGGGTATGAGGTGACCATTCCGTATCAGGGGCAGAGTATCCGGGTGTAGTCTCACGTCTTTTCCCTCGGCAGGATTTCTGCTGTTGAAAAATGGCTCGATGATGACTATCTGGTTGTCTCGGATGTTATAACAGGAGCAAGTCGCAGCCGATATTCCGGCATGTTCGATGATAACTGAAAAAAATAATTGAGGACAATACCATGGACCAGCCTGTTGAAAACTACTGGCAACTGCGTCTGCAGGCAGTGCAGGAAGCTTTGAAGAGCAATAATTTTGATGCTCATACAGTAAAAAACGTCGCCGCCGCCCGTGCGCTGATTCTTGATAAACTGCTGCCGGAGGCAACACCCGCTTCGGTCTCCTATGGCGGTTCGATGACGGTAAAGGCGACCGGGGTTCTTGAGGAGATCGGTGCTATGAAAGGGGTGGAGCTGATTGTACCCGACGAGCCGAATCTGTCGCTTGAACAGAAGATTGAACGAAGAAGGCAGGGGCTGCTGGTCGATCTCTATCTGAGCGGTACCAACGCGGTCACCGAAGAAGGGTGCCTCGTAAATCTCGATATGATAGGCAACCGGGTTGCCGCGATTACCTTCGGGCCGAAAAAGGTAATAGTCATAGTAGGGAGAAACAAGGTCGTAGCCGACCTGGAGGCGGCAATGTACCGGATCAAGGAGTATGCCGCTCCGGCAAACGCCATTCGTCTTGACTGTAAAACTCCGTGTGCCAAGACCGCAACCTGTGCTGACTGCAGCAGCCCGGGCCGAATCTGTAACCACTGGACCATGAATGAGAAATCATATCCGAAAAACCGGATCAGCGTGATTCTGGTAAACGAGGAGCTTGGGCTCTGAGGAAATGGAATCCGGGACGACAGAGCTGCTTGCTCCGGCGAAAAACCTGAGCTGCGGAGTGGCGGCTATTGATCACGGGGCGGATGCCGTATACATCGGCGGCCCGCAGTTCGGTGCCAGGGCGGCAGCGTGCAACAGCCTGGACGACATCGAGAGGCTGATCCGCTACGCCCATGTCTTTGGTGCGCGGGTGTATGTGGCGCTGAACACCCTTTTCTCAGACCGGGAGCTGGAACAGGCTGCCGGTCTGTGCCGCCGTTACCATGAGATGGGGGCAGACGCGCTGATCATTCAGGATCTTGGCCTGCTGGAGACGGAGCTGCCCCCCATGTCCCTCCACGCCTCGACCCAGATGAACAACCGGACCCCTGAGAAAGTGCGGTTTCTTGAAAAAATAGGGATGCAGCAGGTTGTTCTTGCCCGGGAACTGAGCCTTGGCGAAATAGCAAAAATCCGGCAGGCGACCACGGTTGCGCTTGAGTTCTTCGTCCATGGAGCCCTTTGCGTCTCATACAGCGGCCAGTGTTACATAAGCGAGGTGATGGCCGGCCGCAGTGCAAACCGAGGGGAGTGTGCACAGTTCTGCCGGCACAGCTACACCCTTTCAGACCGGTGCCGGAATATCCTTTTAAAGGACAAGTACCCGCTCAGCTTGAAAGACCTCAACCTCTCCTCCCACCTGGCACAACTGCTCGATGCCGGAATCAGTTCCTTTAAGATCGAAGGGCGGCTCAAGGATGAGGGGTATGTCAAGAACGTTACGGCATATTACCGTCGGCAGCTCGATACGCTGCTGGAGCATGGCGGCAGCCATGGCCGGAGTTCTTCGGGAACATGTTTCTACACCTTTACCCCCGATCCGGAAAAGTCGTTTTATCGGGGCGCGACCTCCTATTATCTGACCAAGAGGAAAAACAGGCCGGCGGAGATCAGGACCCCGAAGGCCACCGGCAAGTTTCTCGGCCGGCTGCAGCGGGTCGAGCGGTCCTTTATGACCATCGACACCCGGGAGAAGATAAATAACGGCGACGGCCTGTGCTTTTTCGGCAGGGACGGAGCGTTGCGCGGAATTCGGGTCAACAGGGCGGAGAGCAATAAGGTGTACCCCAAAGAGGGGTGGGACCGATCACAGCTTGTTTTAGGAACGAAAATATACCGCAACCTGGATGCGGAGTTCAATAAGTTGCTCCGTAATTCCCATAACTGCAGGAAAATTGCCGTATCCCTGGAGCTGACTGAGCAGGCGCAGGGCCTGTTGCTCACCGTGACCGATGAAGACGGCGTCGTGTCAAGGAGTTCTGTCGCCATGCAGAAAGAGCGTGCGAGAAAAACCGGCGGAGTTGCGCAGGTTGCCGCAAGACAGCTGGAGAAAAGCGGCGAGTCGGTTTTTATGGTAAAGAGCGTTGGCGTCAAGGTGAGCGAGGAACTGTTCTGCCCCGTGTCGATTTTAAATAAACTGCGAAGAGATGCGCTTGAAAAACATATGGCGGCGCGGCTTGCGCACTATGTGGTCGAACACCACCCCCATATTCTGGGCAACGATCCGCTGCCAGACGAAAATCTTAGCTATCTTGACAATATAACCAACAGCTATGCCGAGCGGTTCTATCGGCGCCACGGTGCAAAACTGTCCCCCGGAGGATACCGCGAGCTGCTTGTCGAACGGGCTGACAATCCGCTGCTCATGATCACCAGGTATTGCCTCAGGGGCCAGCTTGGGCTCTGTCCGCGTCTCCAGACGCCAGCTGGTGGTGCAGCTGAACCCCTGGTTTTATCCGATAACAGTGGCCGCTATGAACTGGTCTTTTTCTGTGATACATGTGAAATGGGTCTCAAGAGGCTGGAGGAAAAACAGCGGTAACAAAACCGGACGGCCGGGGCAATGTTGACTCGCGCAATTTTTTTTTATACTTTGTCCGGTATCGACGGATGAAAAGACACAGCCGATGGTAGCGCTCCCGGTAATCGGCACGCGGGACGGTCGGTATGACTCACCAATGAAAAAACACCTTTTCAGCGCGTTGAGAGTTGCCGGGCATGGTGTCAATGGCTGCAGGTCATTTTCGTCTTACTATTAACAATTATGAGCTTTCTGGAGCTGAAGTGAATCATAGGGAAATTGAAAAAACTCTGGTCTCTGAAGAAGAGGTTAAACAGATAGTGCAGCGGTTGGGCGATGAAATTTCATCTCACTACGGGGTACTCGAAAAGGAGCTGATGGTGATCGGGCTGCTGCGCGGCTCTTTTATCTTCATGGCCGATCTTATCCGTGTTATCAAGACGCCTCTGGTGGTCGACTTTCTGACCGTGTCCAGCTATGGCGACGGTACCGAAAGCAGCGGGGATGTCAAGGTTGTCATGGATCTTGACTCGTCGGTTGAGGATCGCGACGTGCTTCTGGTGGAAGATATCGTGGATACCGGCAGGACATTTGCCAAGGTGATCACGATGATGAAGAAACGAAACCCCAAATCACTCAAGATATGTACGTTTCTCAACAAACCTGCTGCGCGCATAACCGAGGTTCAGATCGACTTCTGCGGTGTCGATATTCCCAATGAGTTCGCCGTGGGATACGGGCTGGATTTCGCCCAGAATTACCGCAACCTTCCCTATGTCGGGGTATTGAAGACATGAATCTGTCGTGGTGATGGCGGAAAGGACGCGGTCCCCGGTCCTTTTCAGCCGAAGTACCTGATCAGCACCGAACTGAGCCATGGCAGATAGGTGATTATGCCCAGGGTTATCAGCAGCAGCGCTAAAAAGGGAAGGGTCGACCGGTAGAGTTCGGCCACCGGCCGGTCAAACCGGTAGGAAGCCAAAAACAGGTTGAGCCCCACCGGCGGGGTGCAGTAGCCGATCTGCAGGTTGGTCAGAAAAACAATGCCCAGGTGGACCGGGTCTATGCCGTATCCCTGGGCGATCGGCAGAATAATCGGGACGATGAGTACCAGCGCCGAGAAGATATCGAGCATTGCCCCGACCAGGAGCAAAAAGATGTTGAGCAGCAGCAAAAACATGTACTTGTTGCTGATAAACGCCTGGATAACACTAAAGATCCGTGACGGGATCTGCTGGTCGATAAGGTAGTTCGTGGAGGCCATCGAGGCGGCAAGGATGACGAGAATACCACCAAACAGCACCATCGATTTACTCATGATAGCCGGCAGCTGACGTACTGTTACATCCCTGTGGATAAAAAGCTCCACCACCAGGACGTACAAGGCTGTCACAGCCGCAGCCTCGCTTGGCACGAGGTAGCCGCCGTATATTCCGCCTATAAGGATAAAAGGCAGCGGCAGTTCCCAGCATATTTCGCGGATACCCGCGATCATCTCTTTTGGTGTAAGCGATTTTCCAGCCGCCTTGGGCGGGCTCATCCTGAAAGCGTATCCGGCCAGCAGGATAATCATCAGCAGCCCGGGCAGGATGCCCGCCAGGAAAAGGTGGTCGATCCTCGACTCGGAGATCACCCCGTAAAGGATAAGGGGCAGGCTGGGAGGAAAGAGCAGGCCGAGGCTGCCCGATGAGGTGATGAGGCCCATGGAAAAACGTTCCTTGTAGCCGTCCTGGATAAGGGCCGGGAGCAGCAGTCCGCCCAGTGCAAAAATGGTCACTCCGGAGGCTCCGGTAAAAGCGGTGAAAATGGCACAGACCAGCAGGGAGACCACCGCGAGCCCACCGGGGAGCCAACCGAAAAAGATCTGGCTGAATCTGAGCATTCTGGCAGGAGCCCGGCTTTCAGAAAGCAATATCCCGGTAAAAATAAAGAGGGGCAGGGATACCAGCAGCGGTGTGTCGGCGAGCCGGGACATCTCAATGATGACCACTGAGATGTTGATGCCGGCCCCGTGAAACGAAAGCAGGGCCAGGGCGGCGATAACCAGGAACAGGGGAGAGCGCAGCAGGGCCAGTCCGAGAATCAGCAGCTTGAGGGTGTTCATGACCGGTCTCCGCCGCGTTGGGTAAAAAGGTGGGAAATAGCTTTGAGCTGCAGGATGATCAACAGAAAATATTTTACGGTAATCAGGCCGAAGGCAAAGGGGAAGATCGTATTCCACAGCCAGAGTGGCAGCGTAAGCGGCCCGGTCCCGCCATATTCAAACTCATTTCTTAAAAACAGCCAGCCAGCAAGGGTCAGTCCGGCCGAAGCGCAACAGCTGAACAGATGGGTAACAAGGGACAGGAAGGGGGCGACCCGGTCGGGAAAGCGGCTGCCGACCAGGTCGAGCGCGATATGTTTTCCCTTGGCTGTTGCGGTCACTGCCCCCAGCAGACCGCACCACAGGACCAGGTATCGCAACAGTGGATCGAGCCAGACAAAACCGCTTTCGAAAACGGTCCGCAAAACGATCTGGGTGCAGGCAAGACAGATGACCGCAACCAGCATTACCGACAGCACAGCTTCCTCGGTTTTGTTCAGCAGCCCGAAAACGCCATCTTGCCCTTGGGGGAAGAAAGCGACGGTATAGGGAGGCGGCTGCTGCCGTTTATTGCTTTCTGAATTCTTCAAGGAGTTTAAAAGTGTGGTCCTGGATCGATTTGGAAAAAGCGTCCGGAACAAGCTGTTTTATGGTCTCGTTCCGCTTTTCTTTGAGTAATTCGATGGTCCCATGGTCCAGGGTCAGGAACTGACCGCCTCTTTGCTTGAGTATCAACCGCGATTCCTGGTTGCTCTGCCTTGTCTTCTTGAGCAGCACCGGAAAATGTTTATGTGCCGCCGCAAGGAAAACCTGTTTTTGTTTTTCTGTGAGTTTGTTGAATTTCTGGCTGCTCACCACGAATACCCCATAGGCGTAACCGTAGGGGAGATCAACTATGTATTTAGTCTTGGTGAACCACTGCAGGACAATGGAGCCGTAAAAGGAGTTGTAGACGGTTTCAACCAGTCCGCTCTGCAGCGAGGAGAGTACATCCGGAATGATAAGCTGGATCGGCGTGATGCCCAGGGTCTGGAGGAATTTTTCCGAGACGGGATCGCCGGTTGGCGCCCAGTTCTTGCTTTGCTTGAAAGTTTCAAGGTCGGAAATCGGCAGGGTCGACATGGCGTAGACGAACCCGACCTCGGTCATGGCGATCAGTTCCAGCCCCTTGTCGCGGAACTGTTTTTCAAACTCGGGGAGCAGACCTTTTTTTACAAAGTCGATCTCTTCGTACGAATGAAAAAGAAAGGGAATTCCAAGTATCCGAAAATCGGGGACCTGTGACGCAACGCCGGTCATTGTGAACCCGCCGCCATGGAGCTGGCCGACGCGCATTTTTCTGAACATCGCTATATCGTCGCCCATGACCCCGCCGGGGTAAATTCGAAAATCGACCTCCCCACCGGTCTTTTCCCTTACTTCCTCTGCGAAGTTTTCAAACTGCGTGGTCCATACCGAGCCGGCGGGTGCAAGGCTGGCAATCTTGAACAACTGCTTCGATCCACCATTGGCCTGCGGGCCTGCTAGAAACAGCAGCACCAGAATTGAGATAAAAGAGGAAAACAACTTCATAGATACTTCTCCAAAAGGTTGTGAGGGCGGGCAACGACGAAAAAAAGATTGCCCTACAGTCGAGTCTAATCACCGAAGTAGTTTTCTTCCAGAAGTTTTTTGGCCCTGCGCTGGGCGAGATGATTGCTCAACCCGTATTCGGCAGCCGAATCAACCGGGAAAGACACCACTTCCTCAAGAAGAGCATCATGCAGCTCCCTGTTCATAGTTGAACGGGCGTAGGTCTCGGCATAGCTGGTTTGCACCATGAGAAAGCGCCTGTCGGATGCGGCGAGGGCCTGCTCGAAATGCATTCTGCTCAATTCCGGCCTGCCGCCAAGCATCTTCGGTTTCGCTGCGTAGTAGACACCCCAGAACAGATGAACGCTTCCTCCCTGATACCCGGGGGCAAGTACAAGAAGTCTCTGCATTATCTTTTCCAGGTAGACCAGATCCGCCAGTGCCGTGGGAGAACCCTGCTGGGATTTTACCCATGTCAGCCAGCCCATTGCTCCCCAGAACAGGGCGGGAACGTCGGCGGTGTCGGTGCGCGATAATGACCGATCAAACTTCTGGTCTGAGCCGTCAAACTCAAACTGCATGGCCAGAAGGGTTTTGCCGTATCGTTTTGCCTTTTCGGTTATTGCCGAGATCCGTTCTTCACCGTCGCTGTTGCACGATTCAAAAGCCTCACTATAACCGGTATATGCCTGAACGGCGGAAAGCAGCAACCCGCGGTTGGTAGGCGACGACACAAGAAGGGAGTCGAGCATCAGCAGGTACGCAGGGGCTCCCTCGCATACTAGATCTATATCGGTCTGTTGCTGCAGGTTATCCAGGGTCGGTTGGATTAAATGTCTGTTGACAAGGCTGGAGCAGCCTCCGAGGATTACAAGCAGGAGTGCAGACCCGAAGAAGAGCGCTGTATTTTTCCGCATCATCTGGAACCCGTCTTTGCTGTTTGTGCTGCCGGCGATAAAAGCGACGAGCCATGGCATAACGTGTCGGCTCATCTTCAAAGAACAGCGGACTAACAGGGGAGAGGGGTGTTTTTATCCCCCATCTCCCCCTTGCAGACCGATGTGTTTTCCCCCAGCTCCGGCTACTGCTTGTTGTTTTCCTCAACGGCTTTTGAGATTGCCTCGCTGGTTACTTCGAGTATTTCCTTAGTGGCCTGAACCAGATCCTGCAGTGTTTTTACCACTTCTTCCTGGAGTGCCGGCTTGGCGGCGCCATCCTTTCCGGTTTCCTCGGGAGCTTCTACTGCACCTTTTTCCTCTTTTTGGGCGTCGATGATTTCCTTGCCGGTATCGACAACTTCAACCGCAACGGTTTTTGATGCGGCAAGCATCTGTTGGGTGGCTGTTGCCAGTTGTTTTGATACGGCTACCATCTGGCTGGTTGCCTGAACCATGCTCTGCATGGCGATATCAAGTTCTTCCTGAGTCGTTATCGGCTCCTGCCTGGAAGGCCTCATGCACGGAGGAAGCTGATCCGGGGACGGCTTGACGATGGGCTTGCCGCACGGAGCTATAACGATCTGTGCAGGTTCATCTTTCGCTACGGCAACGTCCTGCTGCTGAGCGTTTTTGTGCTCAACCGCCGCCTCCTGCTCATCCTGGGTCGGTTGCTGCTGCGCTGGTTGCTGTTGTTGAGCTACTTCCTGCTGAGCGTCTTTGTGCTCAACTGTCGTTTTTTCCTCTACTGCATCGGCAGTGTGAGTAGCTTCTGCACTCTCCTGCGACTCTTCTGCCACTGCTGCTTGATGCTCCTCAACCGCTGGTGCACTTGCTTCTGTATGCCCGGTCTCAACGGTTGACTCAACTATTGGTTGCTCATGGGAGGTACTGTTTTGGTCATCTGAGTCGGGGCTGCAGCCGAAAGTGATCAGATAAATTGCAACCATTGCAATTATGGCGTACTTCATAGTCTTTTCTCCTGTGTTTGGTAAGTCGTTTAATAGCAAGTGATTCGTATATTGTTAAAATAATTAAATTATCCGCGCGGTTGTTGTCGATAAAACATAAATATTACCACAATTTGTCGATATTTTTTATAATTTTTACCGGCACAGACCGTCATTACGGGAATTTTTGTCATTTATGATTGTTTTTTCCACAATTGCCGGCGGGTGTGCTTTGTTCTCCGGCATGGCAGGGACATTGCGGATAAAATTACCGTAACTCAATTCTTAACAGATTGAATTGAGTTACGGTTGGAACAGGAATCAGCTCTTCTATGCAATGTCGGGAGCAGGGTCCGACTTTTCAAGGCCGTAGTTCCTGGCCATCTGCCCAATCTCCTGCTCCAGGCGAAGAGTCAGCTCGGGCGGGCCGAGCACTTTTGCCATCGATCCGTATTGCAGAATTTTCATTATCAGCTCCCGGTCGTCGCTTACCGGCAGGTGCATCACGATGCCTTCCTCTGTCTCCTGCATTTTCTGCTCATCGTGCCAGTGCTGATTTTTTATCAATGCGGCGGCTGTGCCGGTAAAGAGAATTTTCGCATGGTAGCGTATTTCTCCCTGAAAGATACCGAAAGTATGTGCTCTTGACCGGTTTTCACGGATCGCTTCCGGCGGTGGCGACTCTTCTGTAAGTGCGGCTTTTTGAATTCTACCGATGTGAAAGAGCCGCTCACTGTCTCGCAACAGACAGAACCCCCTGAGATACCACCGCCCTTGGTAGTTAATAATCCTGATCGGGGCGATAGGCCTGACGTTCTCCTGCCCCCCGGGTGACCGGTAATGGATAATGAGGAGCTTTTCCGAGATAACCGATTCTATTACGCTCTCAAAGATCTGGTGGCTGATGGATTCGATTTCGATCCATTGCACCTCCAGAGCTGTCATTACCTTGCCGAAGTCACCGCCGAGCATGGGCGTCAGGCGCTGTTCGAGCTGTTTTACCTCCTGCAGCTCGCTGAGTCCCGTCTCTTTGGCCATTTTGCCGAGCATGGCCAGAAAGAAGGCGATTCGCGGACTTTCGGCAAATGGAAGACAAAAAGAGTCGTTCTGGTAATAAAAGCCGTTCCTGGTACTGTCAAACGAGAGCGGCGCGAGCAGTCTGTCGCGCAGATAGGCTATATCCCTTTTGGCGGTGGGGAGAGAAACCTCAAAATGTTGGGCAATCTGTCGGGAGTTGGGAAACTTGCCTTTCAGGATTTCCTGGTGAAAATAGAATATCCGCTCGATAAGGCTCATCGGCTCTATTTGGTGTGACGGCGATGTTTTACAGGAAGAATTTTTAACTGTTCACGGTATTTGGCCACTGTCCTTCGGGCAATCTTGATATTTTTCTCGGCAAGATTTTGGGCAATGGCGTTGTCGCTTAAAGGCGAGTCCTTGTCTTCGTCCTGGATCATTTTCCTGATCAGGGTCTTGATCGATTCCGACGCCATCGCATCACCCCCTTCTCTGGGAATGGCGGTAGAGAAGAAGAATTTCAGCTCGTAAATTCCCTGGGGCGTGTGTACGTACTTGTTCGATGTCACCCTGCTGACGGTGGATTCGTGCATGTCGATATCCTCGGCCACATCCTTTAGAATCAGCGGCTTGAGATGTTCGGCGCCCCGCTCAAAAAAATCATACTGGAATTTCAGGATGGATTCCATCACCTTGTATATGGTCCGCTGTCTCTGGTAAAGCGACTTGATGAACCAGTCGGCATTCTTCAGCTTTTCATTGAGATACTGTTTGGACTCCTTTTCCAGGGTCTTATCATTTTTCAGCAGTTCCTGGTAGATCGAGGACAGTTTGAGCTGCGGGAGATCGTCCTCGTTGAGCTGGATGACGTATTCATCGTCTATTTTTTTTACATAAACGTCGGGGACGATGTAATTGGTGTCGTCGGTAGCGTAGGGCAGTCCGGGAAACGGCGTCAGTTCACTGATGATATAGTTGATGGCTCTTTCTATTTCCGGCTTCTTCTTCCCGGTAGCACGGGCCAACATTTTATAGTTGCGGGTCTGCAGCAGGGGAAGATGGTTGAGCACGATTTCCGCTGCGAGACTGTCACCTTTGCCGAGCCGTTCCAGCTGGAGGTAGAGGGATTCGCTGACGTCCCTTGCGCCTATGCCCGGAGGATCAAGATCCTGGATAACCTCCAGCACATACTCCGCGTCGTCCAGTTGGCATCCTGTCTCCCGGCAGACGGAATCGAGATCGATTTCAAGAAAACCGTAACGGTTGAAGTTGCCGATGATGTACAGGGCGATGTCCCACTCGTTCTCGTCGAGTTCACAGTGGGCCAGCTGCCACTGGAGATACGCCATAAGGTCCGGCTTCTCGGAAATGAAGTCGAACTGGGATGGTGCGTCGGCGGGGGGAGTTTCCCTTGCAAAGGAGAAATTGCTGTCGAAATTGTTGGCGTAATCCTCCCAGTTGATTTCCGGCAGGTTGTCAGAAACCTGAAATTTCTCAGTAAAATCGGACTCCTTGCCGGGATCAAGGTTCTCGTCCGTTGCCGAAAGCCCCGAGGAGCGCTCGCTTGAGTCCTGCACAAGAGTATCTTCTTCCAGCGCCGGGTTCTGTTCGATCTCAGCTTGCAGGGCACCGGACAACTCAAGCCTGTTGAGCTGCAGGAGCTTGATGGCCTGACGCAGTTGCTGCGTCATTACCAGTTTTTGTGCAAGTTTGAGCTGTTGTCTGAGTTCAAGGGCCATGAGAATATCACATGTGAAAATTTTCGCCGAGATACATTTTACGTGCTACTTCACTTTCAATTATATCATCAGCAACACCGCTTGTAAGTACCTGACCCGCATTCATAATGTAGGCAAAATCACAAACCTGTAACGTTTCTCTGACATTATGGTCGGAAATCAGTATACCAAGCCCCTTTTCTTTAAGGTTGAAGATTATTTTCTGGAGATCGCCGACCGCCAGCGGATCGATTCCGGCAAATGGCTCATCGAGCAGGATGAACTGGGGCCTTGTTGCAAGAGCCCTCATGATTTCCACCCGCCGCCGCTCTCCTCCCGACAGGGCGTGGCCTTTGTTTTTACGAAGGTATTCTATGTTGAGTTCCGCCATCAGTCCGTCAATTCGCAGGTTGATTTCCCTTTTTGAAAGACCGAGAGGTTCGAGTACTATCCGGACGTTTTCTTCAACAGTGAGCTTTTTGAAAACGGACGGTTCCTGGGCAAGATAGGAGATGCCGCGCAGCGCTCTCTTATGTATCGGCAGGTTGGTTATCACCTCGCCGCTGAGGATGACGCTGCCGGAGTTTGGCCGTATAAAACCCGCTATGGAGTAAAAAGTAGTTGTTTTTCCAGCGCCGTTGGAACCAAGGAGTCCCACGACTGCCCCGGTGTTGACCTGCAGGCTGACGCCGTCAACCACAGTTCTCGGGCCGTATTTTTTAACTAAATTTCGTGTTTCAAGAAGTGCCATAAATTTTACTGTGACAGGTCACTGAGTGTCTAATTTTGCAGGATCGTCATGTTTACCCTGGAACCCTTCTTGTCCTTATCCTGCTGCTCAGCACCGGTTACCCGCGGACCGCCGATTACCTCGGAACGTCCTTCGTCAAGGTAATAGATGATCTTTTCGCCGCTGACCATGTTCTGCCCCTGCCAGGCCTTGGCGTTCCCGGTAAGGATAACCTGCCTTTCCTTGGCGAGATAGATCATTTTCTTTGAGGTCCCAAGCCACTCTGCACGGGTGAGTTCCACGTTGCCCGTGCAGACAAGTTTTTCAACCTCCTTGGATGAGCTCTGCTTGGTTTTATTTTCGCGGTAATGGACGACCATTTTATCCGAGCGGATTCTTACATCCGCCTGTTTTGCGTCCACGTCTCCTGTGAAAGTTACGGAGTTGGTCTTTTCCGTCGAGGTCATGTGGTCCGCTTCTACCTGGATGGGGGCGTTGTCGGCAAAGCAAGGGGAGACCATGAATATGAGCAGGGAAAACAGAGCACAGAGACGGCGAAACAAACTGTGCTGACAACAGAAAATCATCATTACTCTCCTCGAGTCAGATAATGAGCAGGCTGTAATTCTTTTACGATACTGTCATATTTTGCAGCCATGGTAGCGTAAGGCGGCAAAAATGTAAAGTGGTGGTGCATTCTAGCGCTCACAATTAAAACATTTTCCCGTCCTGTTGCAGGCCCTGGTTTTTACCGGCCCGGCAGAGCCGGATGAAACAGCTCTTTACTTACATTAGAGCAGCCATTACAATAGGCACCTGTCCGGTTTCTGGTCTGTTTTGTTGTTTGCTCCCTGTTGGTTTTTAACCATTCTTATTCCAGGCTGTACTCCAAAGCGGACAACATGAAACGTTGACAGGTCTGCCCCGTGCCAGGAGCGGATGATAATACCCTTTACCGCATAATAATCACATAAAATTTTAACAGCACCATAAGGATCGATTTCACAATCGAAAATACAATCATGGCTAAAACCGTCCAGGACCAGATAGAAAAGGCAAAGGTTCTTATCAATGCCCTGCCGTACATGCAGAAGTTCAGGGACAAAACCATCGTGATCAAATACGGCGGTCACGCGATGGTCGACGACCACCTGAAAAGGCAGTTCGCTCTTGACGTCATCCTGCTCAAACAGATCGGAATCAATCCGATTATCGTTCACGGCGGGGGGCCCCAGATAAACAGGCTTCTTGAACGTCTTGACATCAAGCCCAGCTATGTCGAGGGAATGCGGGTGACCGACGGGGAGACCATGGATGTGGTTGAGATGGTACTGGTCGGCAAGGTGAATAAACAGATCGTCGGCCTGATCAACCACTGCGGAGGCAAGGCGGTGGGGCTGTCCGGACGGGACGGAGATCTGGTCTGCGCCGAAAAACTCAAGGTGTCGAGCACCAGGATCCGGGAAGCGGTGAAGGATTCTCCGCCGGAGCTTATTGACCTTGGCAGGGTCGGGCGAGTGACCCGGGTCAATACGGCGGTGCTTGAAAGCCTGTATCTCAAAGATTTCATACCGGTAATCGCCCCGGTGGGGGTTGGTGAAGACGGGCAGGCCTTCAACATCAACGCCGACCTGGTGGCTGGCGCCATAGCCGGAGCGCTGTCGGCGGAGAAGTTGATGCTGCTTACAGACGTGGAGGGAGTCAAGGACAAAAACGGTGAGCTGATCACCTTTCTGCCCCATCAGGAGCTTGAGTCCCTTGTCGCCGACGGTACTGTTGCAGGGGGAATGATTCCCAAGGTGCGCTGCTGTGTGGATGCGCTGCAGAGCGGCGTTGCAAAAACATATATCCTCGACGGCCGGGTGGAGCATTCCATTTTACTGGAAATATTCACCAAAGAAGGCGTCGGAACGGAGATTTATTGACGTGGAAAACAACAAAAATCTGAAATCCAGGGGAGATGACGTCTTCATCGGAACCTACCTGCGCTACCCAGCGGCAATGATAGAAGGCAGCGGCTGCAGGCTGGTCGATGCCGACGGCAAACAATATCTTGATTTTCTGTCCGGCATCGCCGTTTGTGCGCTCGGTCACAGCCACCCGCAGGTGAGCAGGGCGATATGCGCCCAGGCGGAAAAACTGGTGCATGTGTCAAACCTCTACTATACCCAGCCGCAGATTGAGCTTGCCGAAATGCTTGTCGCCAATTCCTTTGGCGACAAGCTGTTCATGTGCAACAGCGGGGCCGAGGCAAACGAGGCGGCGATCAAGCTTGCACGTATCCATTCCGCCAGCGGACGCTATAAGGTCATCAGCCTTGGAGGCTCGTTCCATGGCAGGACTCTGGCCACTGTCGCCGCGACTGGCCAGCCGAAATTTCACCAGGGGTTCGAGCCGTTGCCCGACGGGTTCGTTCATGCGCCGTTTGGCGACCTTGACGAGCTCGAAAAGTGTATCGACGACGCAACCTGCGCCATCCTTTGCGAGCCCCTGCAGGGGGAAGGCGGGGTGCGGCCCCTGTCCGTTGCCTATCTCCAGGGGATCCGCGAACTGTGCGATAAATACGGTCTGTTGCTTATCTTCGATGAAATACAGACGGGAATGGGAAGGACCGGCACCCTGTTTGCCCACGAGCAACTGTCGGTTACTCCGGATATCCTGACCATGGCCAAGGCCCTGGGCAACGGGTTGCCGATCGGGGCGATGATGACCACTGAAGCCATCGCCGCCTCTTTTGTGCCGGGAACCCATGCGTCCACATTCGGCGGCAATCCGGTGGCCTGTGCCGCCGGGGTGGCAACGCTTAGAATCATTCTTGAAGACGGTTTTCTAGCCGGGGTGCGGGAGAAAGGCGACTATTTCAGGAGCAAGCTGGAAGGGCTTGCCGTCCGGTTTCCCGGACTGCTCAGCTCGGCACGGGGAATGGGCCTTCTCGTCGGCGGCGTACTGACGGAAAAGGGTATCGCCGTGGGCGGTGAGATCGTCACCCGGATGTTTGAACGGGGATACCTGATGAATTTTGCCGGGAACTCCGTGCTGCGTTTTGTACCACCCCTCATCGTAACCGAGCAGGAGATCGACGAAATCGTCGAAGCGCTGGCCGGGGTGTTGGCCGAGTATTCGTAAAAGAGAACAGACGGGGGAAAAAAGCCGGGTTGGTTGCTCATTTGGGAAAATGTTTTGCAAATAACCCCTCTTTTTTGTATTGATAATTTTTTTCTCCTCGAAATACATAGAAAAATCGTGGTGGGAGAAATGTAACCGACGGGAGCGTCCCGGGGGGCGCCGTGTCATCAGGTTTTGAGGTGAATAGAGTGGCTAAACATTTGCGATCGTTAGAAAACTTTACCAAAAAAGAGCTTGTCGGTTTGATCGACAGGGCAATCGAGTTAAAAAAAGAACAGAAGCAAGGGAAGCGTCATACCCAGCTGACGGGAAAAACTATCGGCCTTATTTTCGAAAAACCTTCAACCAGGACCCGCGTCTCCTTTGAGTCGGCAATGTACGGGCTCGGGGGGCAGGTGATCTTTCTTTCGGCAAACGATACCCAGCTGGCAAGGTCTGAACCTTTGAAGGATATGTCCCGGGTAATGTCGAGGTATGTAGACGGAATGGTTGTCAGAACATTCGGCCAGGCGGTGGTTGATGAGCTTGCCGATTACGCGACGATACCGGTGATCAATGCCCTGACCGATCTGCATCACCCCTGTCAGGTCCTCTCCGACATGATGACCGTCGTCGAGGAGAAAGGTGCCATCGAGGAGCTGCAGATTACCTGGGTGGGAGATGGCAACAATATGGCCAATTCATGGATCCACGCGGCGTCAATCATGGGGTTCGAACTCACCCTGGCCTGCCCCGAGGGGTATGATCCCGACCCGCAAGTCCTGGCTGCAAGCCGAGAGCGGGCCGTCAAGCCGATCACGGTGGTGAGAGATCCGGCCCAGGTGGTGGCAAAGGCAGATGTTATCAACGTCGACGTATGGGCGTCGATGGGGATGGAGGGCGAGGAGGAGGAGCGGCTACGGGTTTTCGCCGGCTATCAGCTGAACAGCGAACTGCTCGCCAAGGCCCCCAAGGACTCTATTGTCCTGCACTGTTTGCCGGCGCACCGTGATGAGGAGATTACCGACGAGGTGCTCGAGTCCGCCAGGTGTGTAGCTTTTGATCAGGCGGAAAATAAAATGCATATGCACAAGGCGATCCTGGAGAGTTTTCTCGCCGGGTAACGGTTCCGGCGGCCAGGTGCTGCGGGACGCAGGTTCAGTGTAAAAAGAACTCCTGATAACAGGATAACATAGCTTGAGGATATACGATGAGTGTTAACAAGATAGTGCTCGCCTATTCGGGCGGGCTTGATACTTCGGTAATTTTGAAATGGCTTGAGCAGGAATACCAGTGCCCGGTAATTGCCTATTCCGCCGATATCGGCCAGAAAGAAGACTGGGAGGCGGTAACAGCCAAGGGAATGGCCACCGGGGCCGAGAAGGTGATCATCTCGGATCTGAAAAAAGAGTTTGTGGAAGACTATATCTTTCCGGCTTTCCGTGCCAATGCCATCTATGAAGGCTCGTATCTGCTGGGGACTTCTCTTGCCAGGCCGCTCATTGCCAAGGAGCAGGTAAGGATCGCCGAGCAGGAGGGCGCCGACGCGGTGAGCCACGGCGCAACAGGCAAGGGTAACGACCAGGTGCGATTTGAACTGGGATATATCGGGCTCGCTCCTCAGCTGAAAATCATCGCTCCCTGGAGAACCTGGAACCTGACATCCAGGCAGAAGCTGGTCGAGTTTGCCAAGGCGAACAATATACCGGTTCCGGTAACCAAGAAAAACCCGTACAGCTGTGATGAGAATCTGCTTCATATCAGCTACGAGGGCGGTATTCTTGAAGATACCTGGAACCAGCCGGACGAGGATATGTTCAAGTTCACCGTTTCTCCGGAAAAGGCTCCCGATGTCCCGACCGTTATTGAAATCGACTTTGTCGCCGGTAATCCGGTGGCGATCAACGGTGACAAAATGGAGCCGCTCGCCCTTTTTACCATGCTGAACAAACTGGCGGGAGAAAACGGCATAGGCAGGCTTGACCTGGTGGAAAACAGGTATGTCGGTATGAAGTCGCGGGGAGTGTATGAGACCCCGGGAGGCACTGTTTTGCGCATTGCCCATCGTGACCTGGAATCGATCACTCTTGACCGTGAAGTCATGAAAATTCGCGATTCGCTTGTTCCCCGTTACAGCGAGCTGATCTATAACGGATTCTGGTTCTCCCCGGAGCGGGAACTGCTCCAGTCCACCATGGACCAGACCCAGAAGACGGTCAACGGCACGGTGCGGCTGAAGCTCTATAAAGGCAACTGCATCTCTCTTGGCAGAAAATCCGATTTTTCACTGTATCAGGAAAGTTTTGCAACCTTTGAGGAAGACGAGGTCTACGATCAGGGGGATGCAACCGGGTTTATCAGGCTCAACGGCCTGCGTTTGAAAATTAACGGTCTGCAGGGCCGCTACTCCAAATAGCAAGAGGACTGAATCAAAATGGCCAATCAGCAAAACGGCGGTTCCAAGAAGTTGTGGGGAGGAAGGTTCAGCGAAGCCACTGCCGCCTCGGTAGAAGCTTTCAGTTCATCGATCGATTACGATTCACGGCTGTACAAATACGATATAGCTGGCAGCAAGGCCCATGCGGAGGCCCTTGCCGCAAACGGCGTGTTGACCCAGGATGAGTTGACGGCGATCGTCACCGGTCTGACCGAGATAGAAAACGAGATCGAAAGCGGCAGCTTTGTGTTTAAGCCGGAACTGGAAGATATTCATATGAATATCGAGAAAGCCCTGATCGACAGGATCGGGCCGGCGGGGGCTAAACTGCACAGCGGACGTTCGCGAAACGATCAGGTGGCGGTGGACTTCAAGCTCTATCTACGGGACCAGTGCGATGCCCTGGTCGGACTGCTGGACGATATTCGCAGGGCGTTTGTGGTACTGTCGCGAAAATATATCGGCCGGGTGATGCCGGGCTATACCCATATGCAGCGGGCGCAGCCGGTCCAGATTTCCCACCATATGCTCGCATATTACGAGATGTTCAGCCGCGACCGCGACCGGATAATCGATTGCCGAAAACGGCTCAACCTGTCGCCGCTGGGATGCGCGGCGATGGCCGGCACCGGCCTGCCCGTTGACAGGATGAGAACGTCGGCTGCCCTTGGTTTTTCCGGGGTCACGGCAAATTCAATAGACACTTCTGGAGACCGTGATTATGCGATTGAGTTCGCCAGCTGCTGTACGCTGATCCAGCTCCATCTCTCCAGGCTGTCAGAAGAGCTGGTGCTCTGGTCCACCGAGGAATTTAATTTCGTCAACATCTCCGATAAGTTCTGTACCGGCTCCTCGATCATGCCGCAGAAGAAAAACCCCGATATTCCCGAACTGATCAGGGGCAAGAGCGGCCGGGTGGTCGGTAGCCTGATGAGTCTTATCACGCTGATGAAGGGATTGCCGCTGACCTACAACAGGGATATGCAGGAAGACAAGGAACCGGTTTTCGATGCAGTCGACACGGTTTCCGCATCTCTTGCAATCATGGCGGAGCTTCTTGGAAACCTGAGCTTTAACACCGAGGTATTGGCAAAGGCCACCGAGTCCGGCTGCATGACCGCAACCGATCTTGCCGACTACCTGGTGATGAAAAACGTGCCTTTCAGGGAAGCGCACGGTATTGTCGGCAGGGCAGTGGCCTATTGTCTTGACAACAGCAAAGAGCTGGCCGACCTGAGCCTTGAGGAGCTGAAGCAGTTCTCGGGAGAAATCGAGTCCGATGTATTTGCAGTGCTTAGTGTCGAAGGTTCCGTAAACAGCCGTAACTCAATAGGCGGAACCGGTTTTAAGAGAGTTGAGGAAGCGGTAACCGTAGCGGAGAAACAAGTGGGGATTGGGTAATGAGCATAAGAAACATGGTACAGATCGCAGGGATTTTGCTGGTGTGCAGCGCACTTCTCGTCAGCGGCGGTTGCGGCTACAAAGATGATCCGGTGCCTCCGCAGACTGTGGTGCCTGAACCGATAAGCGATCTTGTTTATAGTCTTGACGATGAAGGGGTGGAGCTCAACTGGTCTTTTCCCGTTGAAACCATAAGGGGAACAGCGCTTGAGGAGGTCTCCGTCTTCGATCTGTACCGTGCGGAGATTCCCTTGGCTGAGTACTGCGAGGATTGTCCGATTCCCTTCGGCCCGCCCATCGAAGTCAGCGGCGGCGCAACCTTTGACGGCAAGGAGCGCAGAAAAGCGCGTTACGTCTCTTCGATGCTGAAGCCCGGATATAAATACTTTTTCAAGGTGAACACCAAGAACAGCTGGTTTGCCTCCAGTGCGGATTCCAATATCGTCACCTTCACCTGGTTTCGTCCGGCCGCAGGTCCTGCCGGGGTAAAAGGTGTGGGCGGCGACCAGGAAATTGTTCTCAACTGGGACCCGGTGACTTCCCTCAATGACGGAAGTGCATTACAGTATCCCGTCAAATATCAGGTTTTTCGGAGTGTCGGCGGCAAAAATCTGGAGAAAATCGGTGCCCCCACCGATTCCCATTCATTCATCGACAAGCGGGTAAAAAACGGACAGAAATATTTTTATTCGATCCAGTCCCTTATGGTATACAAAGGCGAGCTGATCAACGGCGGCAAAAGTGCGCCGATTGCGGTTATTCCAGTCGACCTGACTCCGCCCGCTGCCCCGTCCGGGGTCAACGCCGTTGCCACCGGTGTGGGGATCAAGGTATTCTGGGATCGGAGCAGTGCACCGGATCTTGGCGGCTACCGCGTCTACCGGCGTGCCGTGGGCGAGGACAATTTCGTTCTTGTGGGCAAAGTCAAGCCAGGGTTTACCCTTTATGTTGACAGGACAGCCATCGCCGATACAAGATACTATTATGCAGTAACAGCGGTGGACTCCGCAGTTCCGCCGAATGAGAGTAAAAAATCGAAAGAAGCGAAAATCAGAGACTAGCTGAAGGATAATCCATTACAGTCGTGGCCGCAGGTGCCCTCTAACCGTGATGGATGCGGTTGGAGGGCATTGTCATTAGGTCTGCGGCAGTGTTTGCAGGCGGGTGCACCACAAATTCAGCATTGACTATGACAGAAGGAGTTACGTGATGGTACTTGATTTTCCCATTGCATTTGAGAAAATGAGTGGTACAGGAAATGATTTTGTAATTATCGATAATAGGGAAGGCCTGATTCCGCTGGAGCAGCATCCGGAACTGGCGAAAAAGGTTTGTCAACGGAAGTTTTCTGTTGGTGCCGACGGTTTGATTCTGCTGAAGAACTCCGACAAGGCCGATATTGGGTGGGATTTCTACAACGCCGACGGTTCGGTTGCGGAGATGTGCGGCAACGGCTCCCGCTGTGCGGCAAAGTTTGCTCACAGTCACGGTATTGCCGGGAAAAAGATGAAACTTGAAACCATCGCCGGGGTCGTTGAAATGGAAATCTGCAACGGCGACCAGGCGGTCAGGGTAAAGATGCCCCAGCCTTTTGACTTCAGGGTGGGATTGTCCATAAGCCTTGACGATGTCGAGTATCCCGTGACCTATGTCAACACCGGAGTGCCACAGGCGGTGATCTTTGTCTCCGAGGATAATGTACCCGTGAAGAAATGGGGGAGAAAAGTTCGTTTCCATCAGCTGTTTGAGCCCAAGGGCACCAATGCCAACTTTGTGCAGGTACTCGACAAGGGACTGCTGAAAGTTCGCACCTATGAGCGCGGAGTGGAAGACGAGACCATGGCCTGCGGTACCGGAGCGGTGGCGGCGGCGTTGATCAGTGCCATGCAGAAAGATATGGACTCGCCGATAGAGGTGATTACTTCAGGGGGCGAGCGCCTGACGATTTTATTTGATTTGCAGGATGGGCCGGTGGCGGATAATGTTTTCCTCCAGGGGCCGGCAAAATTAATATATACAGGGGAACTGACCGGCGAAGCGCTACTCTGAATCCCGTGTAGTTGTGTAGCCTTAAAAATAGATCAGGAGGAATAATGGAAAAGTTTCACGGCGCGCTCGTTGCGATTGTGACCCCGTTCATCGACGGCAAGCTCGACGAGCAGGGGTTGGTCGATCTTATTGAATTTCAGATTGAGAACGGAACCCACGGAATCATACCCTGCGGTACCACCGGGGAATCCGCAACGACCAATTTCGACGAACACAAACGGGTTATTGATCTCACCGTCAAGACAGTTGCGGGCAGGATTCCGGTTATAGCGGGAACCGGCGCCAACAACACTCTGGAAGCACTGGAGCTTACCGAGAGCGCGAAAGAGAGCGGAGCGGACGCTGTGCTGTCGGTGGTTCCGTATTACAATAAGCCGGACCAGGAGGGGATGTACCTCCATTTTAAAACGATAGCGGAAAAAGTCGACATCCCGATGTTCCTCTACAACGTTCCCGGAAGGACCGTGGTCAGTATAGACCCGGTGACTGTGGGCCGCCTGGCTCAACTTGACAACATTATCGGCATCAAGGAAGCGACTGGCAGCCTGGCGCAGTTTTCCGAAGTGATCGCCAACTGCCCTGACGACTTCATCGTTCTCTCCGGTGACGATTTTACCTCGATGCCCTCGGTTATGATTGGCGGAAAGGGCGTGATATCGGTTATTTCAAATGTCTATCCCCTGGGGATGGCGCAGATGATGGAGCGCGCGCTGGCCGGTGATATTCCCGGAGCACGTGAGTTGCATTACAAGATGTATGACATGATGAAATTGATGTTCAGTACACCGAGCCCTGGTCCGGCGAAAAAGGCCCTTGAGCTGATGGGCAGGATTCAGGACGGTTCTACCCGTCTTCCCATTGCGCCGATGGCCGATGGGGCTGTTGAAAAACTAAAAGAGGGCATGGTAAAGCTGGGGCTGCTGTAAGCGGCTATCTCGTGAGAGGGGGTGACAATGGTTAAGGTTATTATTGCCGGGGCTGCGGGCAGGATGGGCCAGCGCATTGCCCATATGGTCGAGTCCCATTCCGGGTTGCAGTATGGTGCGGCTTTCGAGGCGGCGGGCCATCCGGAAATCGGCAGGGATGCCGGGGAACTTGCCCTGGGAAGGAAAAACGGAGTTATTATAAAAGAGGGACTGGAGTCGGTTATTGAGCAGGGAGACGTCATTATCGATTTCACTTTCCACCAGGCGACCATGGAGTTTGCCCGTATTGCGGCTAAACACAACAAGGCGATGGTGATCGGCACCACCGGCCTTACCGCGGAAAATCTTGCTGAACTCAAAGAGCTCGCGGCAAATTTCCCCTGTGTCCAGGCTCCCAATATGTCTGTGTGCGTCAATGTGCTGTTTCAGCTGGTGAAAAAGACCGCTGCCATACTAGGCGATGACTACGATATCGAAATCATCGAGGCGCACCACAACAAGAAAAAGGACGCTCCGTCAGGAACCGCGCTAAAGCTTGGAGAGATGGCGGCCGAGGGAGTTGGCCGGAATCTGGCTGAAGTTGCTGTTCTTGAACGGTCAGGGATCATCGGCGAGAGAAAACCAAACGAGATCGGAATCCAGACTATCCGGGCGGCTGATATTGTCGGCGAGCATACCGTCTATTTCGCCGGACCGGGGGAGCGTATCGAACTCAGTCACAGGGCACACAGCAGGGACCATTTTGCCAAGGGAGCAGCAACCGCTGCTGCGTGGGTCGCAGACAAGGACAATGGCATCTATTCCATGTTCGACGTGCTTGGACTCAATGACCTGTAACAAAGGCTGCAAAGATTGGGGATTTGTCGGTATGACACGCGTATATATTGCTCTTGGGTCGAACCTGGGGGACAGCAAACGTATCCTGACAGAGGCGTGGGCGACGCTGGGTGAATGTGAACGCATAACTCTGGACGGGCTGTCGAGTCCGTATCTCAGCGCCCCGGTGGGGATGAAGAGCCAACACTGGTTTACAAACGCCGTGGGCCGGCTGCATACCGATCTTGAGCCGCTTGAACTGCTTGAGGTGCTTCTTGAGACCGAGGCCCGTTTTGGCAGGATCAGAAAGAGCGGCAGCTTCGGGTACCAGGACCGGAGCCTGGATCTCGATCTGCTCTATTACGGCAATGTGATCATGGATGTCCCGGAGTTGATCCTGCCCCATCCCCGGATTGGTGAGCGGCTTTTTGTGTTGGTTCCCCTGCGTGAACTGGATAGTGAGCTGGTCGACTATGCAACCGGTAAAAGTGTCGGGGAAATGCAGGCGGCGCTGGAACACGCCATGGAAGTTTCCGGGGGAAAGCCCCAGGAGATCATCTGCGACAGCTGGGAGCCGGCGCATCTTGAGATTCTTAGTTAAACGAGTATCGGAGTAGTGATTTGAGTCCTCTGCGAATTTTAATCCTTGCTATTCTCATCTATGTTGGATATCGACTGATTGTGTCCGGATTTAAGAAGGATTCATCCGGGCCTGTCGGGCCGATGCCTTCAGATGATATCCTGGAAGAGGACCCGGTCTGTAAAAAGCTTGTTCCCAGACAACAGGCAATAACCCATGAAGAAAATGGAAGGAAATATTATTTTTGCAGCAAAAAGTGCTGCAGGGAATTCAGAAAACAGTAAGGAGAGCAGCCGTGAAATTTTTTATTGATACTGCCAATCTTGACGAGATCAAGAAAGGTGTGGCGATGGGCATGGTCGACGGAGTGACCACCAACCCGTCGCTTGTGGCCAAGGAAGATAAGCCGTTTGAAGAGATTATCAGCGACATCTGCAAGGTTGTCGATGGTCCGGTCAGCGCCGAGGTGGTAAGCCTTGAGGCCGACGGGATGGTCGCGGAAGCACGGGAGCTTGCCAAGATAGCCGATAACATAGTCATCAAGATCCCGATGATCGTAGAAGGGTTGAAGGCTGTAAAGATGCTCTCCGCAGAAGGCATCAAGACCAATGTTACCCTGGTGTTTTCCTCGGCGCAGGCGCTTCTGGCAGCAAAAGCCGGAGCCAGTTTCGTCAGCCCGTTCGTCGGTCGTCTCGACGATATTGGAACCCCCGGGCTTGATCTCATCAGCGATATCGTGACCATCTACGATAACTACGGGTATCAGAGCGAAATCATCGTGGCCTCTATCCGCAGCCCGCAGCATGTTGTCGACTCTGCCCTGGTAGGGGCCGATATCGCAACTATCCCGTTCAAGGTGATCAACCAGCTGGCCAAGCATCCCTTGACTGACAAAGGTATGGAACAGTTTCTCGCCGATTGGGAGAAGAGGACACGGTAAAAACCGACTATGAATGTCCTGCAGCTGGTCAAATCATATACCGGATTACGGCATGGCAAAGGTTGTTTTTCTGGCCATGCCGTCAGTCGCCTGCCGTTTGCTCTGCTGCTTACCGCTGCAATGATAGGTTGCTGCTGCGAAGCGGAGGCTGAAATATATATCTGCCAGGATCAAAGTGGCGCGGTAAGTTTTACCAACGTTCGCAACAGCCCCACATGCCGTCCTTACTCTCTGGATAAAAAATCGAGAGCGGACAGGAGTTGGGCCAACGCAGCGCGAACGATAAACGGAGCGCAACTTGACCGGGAAATTCAGAAGATCGGCCAGCGCTACGGGGTCGATCCGCCCTTGATCAAGGCAATTATCCATACCGAGTCAAATTTTAACTCCCGGGCCGTATCGAAAAAAGGCGCCCAGGGGCTGATGCAGCTGATGCCTTATACCGCCCGCGAACTGCGCGTGCGCGACCCTTTCAATCCCCTGGAAAATATAGACGGAGGAACCCGGTATTTCAGGAAGATGCTTAATAATTTCAACGGTAACATCATCCTATCTCTTGCCGCCTATAACGCCGGTCCTGGGCTTATCCGAAAGGTGGGCGGTATCCCCCGAAACGGCGAGACGAGACAGTACATCAAGAAAGTTCTGCGGCGCTACAAATTCTATAAACAGAGCTGGAAGTAACCGTTGTGCCAGTGCCTGGAAGGTTTTGGGCGCAAACAGGTATGCGCTGGGCTCTTTCCGCAGTTGTTACACTTTTTCGATGCATTCTGCCGGGCACGATGCTATCGCCTCGTCTACGCAATCCTCATCCGGGTCGGAACCTTCAATGACATATGCTTTTTCCTCTTCGTCATTAAATTCAAAAACCGCGGGACAAGTTTCCACACAAGCTTCGCAACCGATGCATTCGTCGTGATCAATGATGATTTCTGCCATGATTCGCTCCCTTATGTTTCCCGTCGCACGGGAAAATAGCTTTCCTGTAAATTATCCTGAGGATAATCTCTTTCGCCTTATGATACGCCTTTTCCCCTGCGTTAGTAAAGCTGCAAATCACTGCCAGACGCGGTTTTTCCCGCAACCTAGCTGTTACCAAAACAACTCGTTACATATTGTTTTCCCTTGACTATAAAAGGATTAGTAGAGTATATATCAACGCTACGCCGGAGTGGTGAAACTGGTAGACGCACTGGACTCAAAATCCAGCGGGGGCAACTCCGTGTCGGTTCGATTCCGACCTCCGGCACCATTTTCTTTTCCAAGGACTTCCGTAAAAGTCCTCGAAACCCGCAACCTGAAAAGGATTGCGGTTTTTTTGTTTCCACTGTAGTTCCTTAACGTCCATTGACATCCTGTGACTATTGTGACTATAATTGTGTATATGTCATTTAAGAACCGAATACACACAGCAGTGGAGGTCACAAAATGTCAAAGCTTACAGCAGTCCAGGTCAGAAGCCTGAAACCTCGCCAAAAGCCTTACACTGTTGCCGATGGTGGAGGCCTGTCGGCTCATATCTCAACCTCTGGGGTTATTTCTTGGCGGTATCGCTATCGTTTTAACGGAAAAGCAACTACCCTGGTCCTTGGTAAATATCCCGCAATGTCACTTGCAGATGCAAGGGAAGCTCACCAAAAGGCAAGGTCGATCCTTTCTGAAGGGTTAAACCCTACCGCCGAGAAAAAGAATAGGGCTTTGGAAGCGCGAAAAGCCGAAGATGAGGAGCAGGAGAAATCTAAAAATACCTTTCGGGCTGTCGCCCTAGAATGGATTGACCAGCAGGCAGAGAGGTGGAGTCATGACCACGCAGCCGCAGTCCTTGCTACTTTGAAAAGAGATGCCTTTCCTCTTATCGGTGATATAAGAGTAGATCAATTAACGCCGCCAGAGATTTTAAAAGTTATCCGGCGGATAGAGAAGCGAGGAGCTTTTGAAATAGCTTCCAAGGTCCTTCAGCGGATAAGTGCGGTGTGTAGATATTCTGTCCAGACCGGTAAGGCAATGTACAACCCTGCAGCAGAGATGCGGGGTGCGCTGAAAACCAGGAAGGTTGTACACCGCGCGGCATTACAAAGAGATGAGTTGCCGGAATTTTTACAGAGATTGAAAAAATCAGACGAACATATCATCACCAAGGCCGCTTTGATGTTCACTATTCTAACTGCTGCTCGATCCGGTGAGGTGCGTTTTGCGGTGTGGAGCGAAATAAATTTTGATACCAAGGATTGGCGCATTCCTGCAGCGCGGATGAAGATGGGAACCCCTCATGTCGTGCCTCTGTCGCGACAGGCAATGACCATTTTGGAAGCTATGCAAGCACATTCCACGGGGCCGGAAGGATTGATTTTCCCAGGGATAAAAAACAATAGAAAACCACTCAGTGAAAACACCATGCTCTATTGCATGTATCGGCTTGGTTACCACAGCAGGGCAACCGTTCATGGTTTCCGGTCCGTATTTTCGACAATGGCAAACGAAGAAGGGTTCGACGGTGATGTGGTAGAGAAAGCTTTGGCCCACCAGGAGCGCAATCGGGTACGGGCGGCCTATCACCGAAGTGAATATTTAGAACAACGCCGAGAACTTATGCAGTGGTGGGCTGATATGTTAGATAATTTTAAGGTTAATCAGAGTTGGTCTGAAAACTATACGCCAACCAGATAATCCATTTGGGCATAACGCGCTTAAGCTGTCGATTTTCCTCTACAAGCTGCTTCAATCGTCGCAGTTCCGATACTCCAAGGCCGCTGTATTTTTTCTTCCAGTTGTAAAACGTGGCTACCGAAATACCCATCTTCCGACAGACTTCTCCCACCCAGGTCCTGGTATCTGCCCGTCGTAGGGTGAAGCATATCTGGCCCTCGGTGAATTTCGATTTTTTAATCGGTGATTCTTTCTCATCTTACTTTATCTGGTTTTACCGAAATTTTCTATTTTTCAAAGGTCCGGTTTTTAGGGAAAATGTTCTGCAACTACATGTTATAATTGTGAATATTCTTTGATTTTTTTGCATTGCCTTGTTTTGTCAATATTCGTCTATTAAAATTATAAGGAAACAAATGAAAACCTGTAAGCAGGTTTGTTTTGTAGTAAAAAAAAATAGTTGCTGTTTGGAGGATCGCTATGGACCCATGTGTTTTAAACCTGGAATTACTCAGATTAAGGGGAGTCGAACAAAAGACCGGTTGTAAAAAATCTAAGATATATCAGTTAATGAAAGAAGGATCTTTCCCGTTACCCTTAAAATTGGGAAGTCGATGTGTTGCCTGGCGTTCCGATGAGGTCGACGATTGGATCAATAATCTGCCCAGATCGAAGTGTTCCAATGAAAACCAGTAAAGACGACATGAAAATCAACAATAGGTTTTCTGGGCAGGCGCAGGTTTGGGAATTTGTGTCAAGATGGTCTTTATCTCCCAGAAAGATCACCTGCCCTGGAAATATTTCTGGGGGATGTGAAGATGTATCATTTCAAAGAAGAATGGAATAGGCGGGGGCATTTCTGGTTTGACAAGAAACTTATTGAAAACAAAAACTGGGCAATTTTATCAAAAGCTTCCAAATCAGTTTTTCCTGTGATTGCTTCTCATAGAAATGAAAAGGGTGAAGCGTTTCCCGGCGAACAAGCTATCGCCATTCTGTCCGGTCTTAGCGATAAAACTGTCCGGCAGGGGATTAGGGGGCTTGAGGATTTTCCCGGAATCGAGATACAAAATTATGTAACAAAACGAGGCAGGCGGTCCAAGAGATACAAAATCGATAAACCTCCAGAAGTGCAAGGCCGCTCTTTTCCATTTTATCGCGGTGTCTTTGAGGGTGGAAATTGGCTGCACCTTATCCCTTCCGCTCAAGCTCTTTATCCTGTTATGCGCTATTTCGGTTATTTTGACTCAGTCGTGTGTGAGATCTACCTTTACGAAGAAGATGCCGGGGGCTATGACCTGCATGATTTTGATGCGGTTTACAAAGATAGAAAATGGGATTTTTGTATAGCGGAGCTTGATATTTTGGCTGAATATGCGGGTATCAGTAAAAGGTCTGTTTATGATGCGCTCAGGAGTCTTGGAGATAATCATCTTATTGAAAATTATTCTGATGAGGACTTGGTTGGCTGGAAAGTATTTTTGCTGCCAACCACGATTTACAACAGGGACTATCTCAATGAAAAAACCAGGGACAAGTATCGACACCTAAATGCGCGACTTGGGAAAAAACTACCGGTCATGGCGTGAAAATAATACCAAAACTGATGAAAGGGGATTGTTTAACAGGCGTCTGTGTCATGAAAATTTTACCGGGGAACAAGATAGTAACAAGGTTAACGAATAAAGATTTAAATAAATAATATACATGGTCGAGATCTTCCATCTCTCGACCGCGTCGCCCTTTTTTTTAAAAGATATCAGCAGGGGTAGTGCTGTGATGGACAGCTCAACTAGTTATAAACTTAACCCGCGACCAGTAGCCGTAACAGCGCATTTCTTTCCTGGTAGTCCTGCGTAATTATTCGCAACGGTTTCCTGAACTGTTTCGAGTGATCCCTATGTACAAGATGGCAGAGTGCGCGGACGACAACTGAATGAGGAGAGACTTCCCAGCTGGTTATTGTAACGCCTCGTCTTGTCCCTCAGGCGTTGAGTCGTATGTTCCTGGTAAATCGGGTCAGTTGGCCCACGATCATTCGCTACAGGGCGACATCGTTGTTCCTGGTGGAAACTCCCTGAGCATATCGGAGTGATACAGGTCTTGGTAGTTTGATAGCACAAAAATATGAAAAACTCTCTTTTATTGCCTGCAACTCGTCAAGAGTCAGGATGGAGCCGGTTGCGTCCAGCAACTGGTTGGCCTTGATCACGAGATCAGGAAAGTGGTATTGGCTCTCTCCTGTTTTGCTAATTTCCGTAAAGTAATTAATGTGTAAGCGTTGTGTGTTTTTAGAACGAACGGCCGCTTGCCTAGAATTATAGGATACCTTATCCCTGCTCAAAAAGCAGTAAGGCTAATTCCCTATATGTTTATTCTGTTGATTCGACATTCTGATTTGATCCTGCGGTCACCCTGCCATGGAACAAAGTTGTTTCCTTTAATACGTTGTATCACTTAAGGATAAGCTACAAATATTTACGTTTTAACTATATGATTATATATGGTATAGTTGTTGAACCTATCGAATAAATGTGTTAACGATGTTTATCGAAATGGGTTTTACTATTCGTCATACAGAAAAATTTGTGGCCCCTTAAAACTTACATTACATTTAGAAGGTAACATGGCACAGATCGATCGGCTTCAGGAGTTGTTGCAGATTTTTTACACCCGCCGCTATCCTATCAATTTAAACGATCTGTTGAACTTGGTGGAGTACAGTCCCGCAACTCTGAAACGATATATCAAAAAGTTGCGGGAGATGGGCGCGCCGGTCCGCTATGACTTTAACGCCCAAGGCTATGTGCTGGACAAAACCGACGATGATGCCTTCCAGTTTCCCGGGCTGTGGTTTAACGTGTCCGAACTCCACTCCCTGCTCGCCATCAACGAGCTGATCGACCAGCTCGACCCCGGTCTGCTGAAGCTGGAGCTGATGCCGCTGCGCAAGCTCATTGAAAAACGGCTCAATTATAGGGGAATTAAGACCGGCGAGTTGGGTCGCCGCATCCAGTTAACCGGCGTTGGCATTCGGCTCTGTTGTCCGCTCGCATTTCGTGCCTCTGCAAGTGCCCTGCTGGAAAGAAAACATCTCAAACTTCGTTACCACAGCCGGGGCAGAGATGAGGTGGGTATTCGCAAAGTCTCCCCGCAGCGATTGATATATTACCGTAGCAACTGGTACTTGGCCGTTTATTGCCACACTCGCCGAGCGCTGCGCACCTTGGCGCTGGAGCGGATGAGCGAGGTCGTACTGCAGGAAAGTAGCTGCCTGGAGGTCGATGAGCTGGAGCTGCGCGAACACTTCAATACTTCATTTGGCATTTTTTCAGGACGACCGGTGCAGGAGGCGGCGCTTGTCTTTTCAAGGGAAAGTGCTCGCTGGGTTGCGGAAGAACAGTGGCATCCCGACCAGCGAGCCCAGTGGCTTCCTGACGGCGGCTATGAACTGCGGATTCCCTACAGTGATGAGCGGGAGCTGGTGATGGAAATCCTCCGCTATGGGCCGGATGTCCAGGTCGCTGGACCATGGCAGCTGCGGCGTGCGGTTCGGGAGCGGCTGGAGCTGGCGTTGCAGCACTATAAAAAAAATAAAGAAAAATGAGGGTAGGATCAATTTTTGAGCCTGGAGGGTGGTAAAAAGGAGAACAGGAAGCAATTCGACAGAAAAAATCTTTTACCAACTCACAATACAACCAAGCCTAGCCACGGGGCATAACGATACTATGACATACTTCTGGGCCAAAACAACTGCTGACGGTGAAGAGGGAATCTCCGTTTATGAACATATGATCCATGTGGGTTGCGTAGCACAATGCCTTGCTGAAATAGCCCCTACTCTGCTGGAACGCTATAAGCTTTCAGCTGCTGAGATTGGCGCTTTGGCGGCACTCCATGATCTGGGTAAGATTTCACCGGGTTTTCAGCAAAAATGTGAAGGTTGGCTCAAGAGACATGGGCTGATGAAGATAGCACAGAATGGTTGCTGGGACACAAGAGCGGAAACAGACCATGGCAAAGTTTCTCATGCGGTTACCCAAGGGTTTCTTATTAACAAAGGCATCGCCAAAGAACATGCCAAATATCTGGCCGCCGTTCTCGGTGCACACCACGGTAGGTTGAAATATCGTCCGGATAGCAGGGGATTACGCCTGGATACTTTAATCCGGGAGTCCAATAGCGGCATTGATTGGGATGGTGAGAGACAGCAAGCCGCGGAAGATGCCTGGAATTTTTTTCTTTCGCCCGAAAGAAACGAACTGTCCTCCTATAGCACATCTATCATATGGTGGCTGGCAGGTTTAACCACCGTTGCTGACTGGATCGGTTCCAATGAACGTTTTTTTTCTGCGGAATCCTCTCCGCAGGATAGTAGGGCCACAGCCCTTCACGCGATACAATCCATCGGTTTTGTCCCACCCAGACTGCAACCAGATCTCTCCTTTTATGAGATTTTCGGTTTTCCCCCCAACGAAATGCAGGTCAAGGCAAAGAAGATGATAAACGGTCCCGGTGTTTATGTCATTGAGGCACCGATGGGAATGGGGAAAACCGAGGCAGCACTTGGTATCGTTTATCAGCTGATGATAAAGGGGCAGGCCCATGGGATGTATTTTGCTTTGCCAACCCAGGCCACCAGCAATAGGATACATCTGCGTGTTAACAGCTTTCTTGAGCGGATTGCCGTAGAACCTATCAAAAATCGGCTTATTCATGGCAATTCATGGTTGATGCAAAACAGTATTGATTTTCAACTTACAGTTCCCGGTACAACCTCATACACCATAGCACAGACTCAGACAGGCATTGACTGGTTTGCTTCAGCTAAAAGGGCTCTTCTGGCTCCATTCGGCGTTGGAACCATTGATCAGGCGTTACTTGGCGTTGTTGCCGCCAAACATTTTTTTGTTCGTCACTTCGCGTTGGCCGGTAAAGTCGTCATTATCGATGAGGTCCACTCATATGACGTTTACACCGGCTCGCTTATCGATAAACTGATCAGTACCCTCGAGCAGCTTGGTTGCACGGTGCTCATTCTTTCCGCAACCCTCACCGCCCAAAGAAGGTCACAGCTTCTTGGTTGCGACGACGATACACCGAACCCCAGCGAACAACCGTATCCCCTCATTTCCGGTCGGTCAGAAGAGACACATCTCTCCCAGCTTACGTCGGCACCGCCACCATCGCGCTATGTCCGGGTTGTCTTCGAATCTGAGCATACGGCTCAGAAGGAAGCTGTGGAGGTCGCTCGCAAAGGAGGTGCTGTTCTTTGGATCTGCAATACGGTTGGTTCGGCTCAACGCTGTTATCGCCAGCTCCAGAGACTCGCGTCCGGTGAATTCCCCATAGGTTTGCTGCACTCAAAATTCCCACACTGGAGACGGGAAACGCTGGAAGAGACTTGGATGAAACGTTTCGGTAAAGGTGAGGCGACCAGATGCGGCGCAATACTCGTTTCCACTCAGGTTGTCGAACAAAGCGTAGATCTCGATTCGGACTTTATGATCTCCGAGCTTGCTCCCACCGACATGATTTTGCAGCGGACGGGTCGCCTCTGGCGGCACATGCGCGACAGACGACCGGTCGAGAGCGCTTGTCTTTGCATCATCAAGGAGGACAGCACTCTCTTGCAGCTGCGCACAGGGACCCCGATGGATATCATCCGGGAACTGGGTGACAAAGCCTTGGTTTATGCCCCATTTGTATTGCTACGTTCTCTGGAAGTCTGGAGTGAGCAAACCTCCGGCATAACTATCCCTGATCAGATCAGGGAATTGATCGAAAAAACCTATGAAGAACGCGAAGATGAGCCGAAAGGTTGGGAGCAATTGTACAACGAGTGGTATGGTACGGACTCCGCCAAGAGAATGCAGGCGATGATGAACAGCAATATCTGGCAACCGCTCCTTGATGATCGGGAGGATATCCAGACC
Organism: Desulforhopalus singaporensis; assembly: GCF_900104445.1. GTDB lineage: Bacteria > Desulfobacterota > Desulfobulbia > Desulfobulbales > Desulfocapsaceae > Desulforhopalus_A > Desulforhopalus_A singaporensis. The sequence continues at coordinate 61,932 of NZ_FNJI01000026.1, forward strand.
CGTCTCAACGAAATTCCTTCAACTTCAATAGTCCTTTGCCGTAGCTTATTAGCAGCAACTGTTACGTTTTTAGACGGGGCAGAGATCGAAATCAGGCCAGGTGATTTTCAATTTTCCGTAGCCAAGGCAGTTCAAAGCAATCTTGTGAGGCTCCCCGCGCACTATATCGACCCCGGTATTTCAACAAATACCGCACTCAGCGGCTATCTCTATAAGGGTCAATATGTCGCTATTGTAGATAATGCAGGTAGGGTGTCAGTTGTCGGTGCACAAGCTAAGGTGGCTCTGACTTATTCCGACGAGTATGGTCTTGAGATCAAGAAAATTAATACCAAGGAGAAAATATGAACATAGCGTTTGATCCATGGATACCGACAGTCAACGCCACGGGTGACCGTGAGTTGGCTAGCCTGCATGATATGTTGACGGAAGGCAGTCGGTTCAGTGACCTAGCAGTACAACCCCATGAACGAATATCGCTGATGCGTCTTTTCCTTTGTGTTGCCCATGCTGCCCTGGATGGACCGAAAACATATGACGACTGGTGCGACGTTCCGTCAGATTTGCCTGAAGCTGCAGGGATCTACCTTAAAAAGTGGCAGGACTCTTTTGAACTGTTTCATCCGGAAAAACCCTGGCTCCAGGTTGCAAAGCTTGTTCCGCTCACAAAAGATAGTGCGGCAAAAACTGATCCGCAGAAAGATTGGATATCGCTGAGCAGACTCAAATTTACCAAAGCAAGTGGAAACAATTCGACGCTTTTTGACAGTGCCGCAAGAGGAAGTCTTGAGACCGAGTATACACCGGAAGAGATTGCCTTGAATCTTCTTGTTTTCCAGAATTTCTTCGTTGCAGGTGGGAAAGCCTCCTCAAGGTGCTGGGGAAAACAGAAAATAGAAAATCCTCCCAACCCGAAAGGTGGCCCCTGCTCGGGGAAATCGATCCTCTATACTTTTCTGCGAGGCCAAAATCTTGCAGAGACGATATTTCTCAACCTCAATTCATTTGAGGATCTGGCGTACCATTACGAAGACGCATCCGATTGGCTTGGCAAGCCACTTTGGGAGCAGCCCATCACATCACCTGATGACCAGGCTGCTATCGACAATGCAACTCGGACCCATCTCGGTAGACTGGTTCCACAGACAAGACAACTGTGCATTCACCAGAACCGCCAAAGTATCCTGTTGGGGGCTGGTTTCACCTACCCGAAATATCAGGATACTGGTAACACATTTCACCCGGACACCTTTGCAACAATGGTTCGTAATCAAAAAGAAGAACGCATTTTATTGTCTGCAAAACCCGATATTGCGATCTGGCGGGAACTCCATAGCCTTGTTGTAAAACGTAAAAACAACACTGACTCAGGTTGCGGTGCTCTCTGCCTGCTTAACTCGCCGGACGCTGAATCATGTGACATCGTGGTCTGTGCGATGATCACCAATCCGACTAAGGCCGCCGAGATCGTGGATTTGGTCGAATCAGTATTCCACATACCCGCTCAGCTTCGTGTTCCCGAAGGAACGGTAGCGTACGAGGCAGAAGTTAAACATGCTGCTACTTGGCAGGGCCGCCTTGCCTGGGCAGTCGAGAGCTATCGTGCCGAAATAGATGGCGGCTGGGAAGGCCGTCTTAAAAGCGCCGGACCTAAAAAACATCTACTGCGACAAAAACTTCACGCTCAGGCGACAGGTTTTTTCTGGACAAGTGTTGAGAAGCAATTGCCACTCCTTATGGCTTACATTAAAGCTATCGACACCGATGATGCCCAGCCAAGGCGTGAGCTCTGGCGTGCAACACTGGGAACAATTGCTCGTGACGCATATCGAACAGCCTGTGGACAGGAGACGCCTCGGAAGATGCGCGCCTTTGCAAACGGCTGGAGGAAATTATTCATAAAATCAGAGGCAACAAACGAGGTTTGATGCCAAACCAATCAGGAGAAAAACAGATGAGCAGCCTTATCGAACGACTCCGAAAAATCAAAGACAACCGCGGGATGATGGCCGATCTCAGGTGTTTCCTGACTCCGAGCCAGCGACATAGGGCATGGCCTGCGTTGTATCGTGTCGGGATTCCAATCACAGAAGAAGTCTCTGCCTTTGTAGCCGGTCTCTATGCGGCCCATCCAGATGGTGACTCTTTAACCATCGGGAATTTTGGCGAAACATGTAAATGTATCGAAAAATCTAAAGACAGGGATTCACACCAGGAACACCAATCTTCAACCTCTTCCGGACGAACTCCGCTCACTCCCACCGAGCGTCGCTTCCAGCATCTTCTGGCCGCGGATCGCAGTGAAATTCAGGATCGGGTGAGGCGTATGACATTTTTGGCTAAATCACTGGGCACACCTGTCAATTATGAAGCCCTTCACAAGGATCTGCGGTTTTGGGGCGAACGGACTAAAACACAATGGGCCGCAACCTATTGGTCTGTCGAAGTAAAGCAGGAAGGAGGAGATCAATGAATTGGCTTGCACAGATAGTTGTTGACGCGGAAACAGCCCATATTCAGAGAATCCGTGATAGCTATTCCTGGCATCAGAAATTGTGGGACTGCTTTCCCAACGACGCTAACACGCAGCGTGATTTCCTCACACGGATAGATTTGCTTGACCGGCAGTTTTGTCTGTGGGTTTTGTCTAGGCGGCAACCACAGCGCCCAACTTGGTGTCCTGTAGAAAGCTTTGCTTGTAAAGCGATCAGCGATACCTTTTTGGCCCATAGTTTTTATGCGTTTGATATTAGGGTAAATGCCGTAAAATCGATCGTGCAAAGGGACGAGGATGGTCAACCACTTCGTAACGCAAACGGAAAACGCAAACGGGGAAAACGGGTTCCTTTGGTCAATCAGGACGAGCTGGCAGCGTGGTTCTGCCGAAAAGGGGAGGTTCGCTGCCGCGACGGTAAAACCGGCGCGGATATCCCTGGAGGTTTTCGTCTTGTCAAAGACAGGCCTCTGGAAATCAGTTCGATGAAGGAAAGCTATTTCAATAAGAAGGGATGTAAAGCATACCACGGTGGCGTGCAGTTTCGCGGAACATTGGAAGTGACAGACCAAAAATATTTCGCAGAGACCTACAGAATGGGAATCGGCAGCGCCAAGGGTTTTGGGTTCGGATTGTTTTTGCTTGCGCCTATTCAACTGTAAATATTTGCATATCACTATATCTCAAGGAGTAAAACTACCATGAAGCACCTGGAACTACACATCATTCAATCTGTCCCCGTTGCCTGTCTCAACCGTGACGATCTCAATTCACCCAAAACTGCGATCTTTGGCGGCGTCCAGAGAGCCAGGGTATCCAGCCAGTCCTGGAAAAGGGCTATCCGAGAGCTTGCCAAGGAAATTGATGCAGCCAAAGATACCAATTTGTTCAAGGGAGAACGAACCAGACGGATGGTCTATACCATGCAGCAGCGGCTTGTTGCTTTGAATTTTCCAAAGCGATCGGCCCTAAAACTTGCTGAGTGTGTTGCTGATATTGTCGAAACCCTAGATTCCAAACAAGATGAAGCCGGATTCAAAAAGATTAAAACCGTGATGTTTTTTTCTCCTGCGGAATATGATGCAGTAGCTCTTGCTATTCATCAATCTGATGCCGTAAGCGAAAACATTGAGGAACTGGAAAAGCTTCTTGCTCTTAATGAGGAACTAGACATAAGTGTTCAAAATTGCAACGACAAAGACCAAAAAAAAGTTTTGGATAAGGAACTGAAAGAGGCATCCAAACAGCAGGATAAAACAATTAAAGCAATGTCCAAAGTACTTGCAAAGGGGCCGATAGCTACAGCTATTAAATCGGTAAAACTCAATGATGCCGCCGATATTGCCCTTTTTGGCAGGATGGTGGCCAATGATCCGACATTACGAATTGATGGCGCTGCCATGTTTGCACACGTTCTTTCGACACATAAAGCGGACAATGAAATCGATTTCTTTTCCGCCGTTGACGATTTGACCAAGGATGAGTCAGGAGCCGGAATGACAAGTACACTCGAGTTTAATTCTGCAACGTATTACCGCTTTGCCGCCTTAAACCTGGACGAACTTGCAAGCGACTCCCATCTCGGTGATACGAAATTGGAGGATGGAACGTTAAGACGCGACATCGAGGTGAGAAAGCAGGTGGTCAGAACATTCCTGGAGGCAACGATCAAAGCCATACCAAGCGCCAGGAAAAATTCGATGAATGCGAACACGATGCCGGACTATGTCCTGGGTATAGTTCGGGAGACGGGTCATCCCATCCAACTTGTCAACGCCTTTGAGCAACCTGTTCGCAGGTCATCGGACGGTTTTACATGCCAGTCGATTGAAAAACTCAACCAAGAATATGCTAATTTACAGGAGGTCTGGGGAATAGATGCTCTCTTTGCAAAATCAATCGTGAACCGCAGACATAGCGATGCTGTAATTTCCAATCTGGGCAAAATAACAACTTGTAAATTCAGCGAACTGATTGACGGGATGGTGGAACATGTCATCTGATAAGCGCTTTCTAGTACTTCGATTATGCGGCCCATTTCAGTCCTGGGGTTTTGACAGCCATTTCAACCGTCGCGGTACCGGGCTTATGCCAACAAAAAGTGGGGTGGCTGGGATCTGTTGTGCAGCGTTGGGCTATGATCGTGGCTGTGAAGAGGAACACCAATTTTTGCGAGTCTTTGCAAAGGTAAAAATGACGTCTATCAATCTTCCCAGATCGATCAAAGGCACGACCGAACTTCCCATACGGAGGTGTATGGATTTCCATACTGTCCAGAACACCCTCAAAGCGAAAGGTAACTTGGACCCGAACTGTGTCCTGACTCATCGCTCATATCTCAACGACGCAGCCTTTGGTATCATTCTTGAGGGAAAGAAGGGATTGCTAAAATTAATAGAGCAAGCCCTAGCCAATCCCAAAAGGGGGGTCTGGCTTGGGCGTAAAGCCTGCGTGCCTTCAACACCGGTTCTGGTGGGGCTGAGAGAAAACCGACGGGATGCGCTATCACTGCTTATCGGGGAAAACGTTTTAGCGTCTTATACACATCAGGAGGAGGTGGATGATTTTGCGGGAGGGCAGGATTACGTGCTGGACAACGCACTTAGTTTTGCCTCGGGAGATCGTACGTTTGTCCCGCGAAGAATCCGTACCATAAATGCCACTTTAAAATAACGGTCCGGGATAGTGCAGGGTGGCGTGACAGGTTGTTGTTCTGTAAATCTTTCCAGGCAACAGCCGTTTATCTGAAAACGGGAGCGCAAAAAATGTCAGCATCCAATCTTCCACCTCTTAAACCTATTCCGATAAAAGACCGAAAATCGATAGTCTTTGTCGAGTACGGTAGACTGGACGTCCTTGATGGCGCCTTCGTTGTTGTCGATAAAAACGGCGTTCGTACACACATTCCAGTGGGAAGCCTCTGTTGCCTGATGCTGGAACCCGGTACACGCGTATCACATGCTGCCGTTGTACTTGCCACGCGGGTTGGGTGCTTGCTCACCTGGGTAGGCGAAGGTGGGGTTCGACTTTATTCGGCTGGTCAGCCAGGTGGTGCGCGAGCCGATCGCTTGCTCTACCAGGCCCGATTAGCTCTTGACGATACGACGAGACTCAAGGTTGTACGAAAGATGTACGAGCTACGTTTCAAGGAACCACCTCCAGCGAAGCGAAGTGTACAGCAGCTCCGAGGAATAGAGGGAGCACGGGTTCGTAGCATGTATAAAATTCTTGCTCAGCAGTACAACGTGCGTTGGTCCAACCGCAATTACGATCATACCGAATGGGGCAGCGGTGACATCCCCAACCGCTGCCTTTCTGCTGCGACTGCCTGTCTCTATGGCGTTTGCGAAGCTGCAATCCTAGCTGCAGGTTATGCCCCGGCGGTTGGTTTTATCCATACAGGAAAGCCGCAGTCGTTTGTGTATGATATCGCAGATGTTTTTAAATTTGAAACTGTTGTGCCCATTGCATTTCGTATAGCGGGAGGGAATACGTATCATCCGGAGAGAGATGTACGCAGGGCATGTCGAGACAGCTTCAGACAAAACAAACTCCTCAAGCGTATAATCCCAACAATTGAGCAGATTCTGGCAGCTGGTGGGATCTCGCTGCCTGGGAAACCCCAAGAGTCTGTTTCTGTAGCTATTCCTAATAAGGAAGGACTTGGAGATGTTGGTCATCGTGGTTGAAAACGCTCCCCCGCGTCTTCGTGGCAGACTTGCTGTCTGGCTACTGGAAATACGCGCTGGAGTATACGTTGGTAAGGTATCACGGCGCATCAGAGAGATGATCTGGAATCAGGTCGTCCATGGAATCGAAGATGGCAATGCAGTAGTTGCTTGGTCAACCAACAGCGAAAGTGGTTTTGACTTCGAAACGGTTGGGAATAACAGAAGAATTCCGAGCGAATTGGATGGGTTGAAGCTAGTTTCATTTATTCTTCCACAGCCTTTAAAATCTCCTTTCTAAATTTTCTTTTAAAATGGTAAATCATGGATTACAAATTTTTCTTTATGAAATCAGCCAATTCTAATTGGTATGTTCCCCGCACCTGCGGGGATGAACCGTGGTGCTACCGGACAGGACCAGGGTTGACTGCATGTTCCCCGCACCTGCGGGGATGAACCGGCCCGTCTTCTTTCTGGATCTTTAAAATTTATATGTTCCCCGCACCTGCGGGGATGAACCGTGGTGCTACCGGACAGGACCAGGGTTGACTGCATGTTCCCCGCACCTGCGGGGATGAACCGGCCCGTCTTCTTTCTGGATCTTTAAAATTTATATGTTCCCCGCACCTGCGGGGATGAACCGTAACCACCGCTCTGACTTGCTTAGCTTTATAAATGTTCCCCGCACCTGCGGGGATGAACCGAACCAACTAATAATCCAATCAAAAAATCGTTAATGTTCCCCGCACCTGCGGGGATGAACCGTGGTGT
>NZ_FNJI01000071.1 GCF_900104445.1 Desulforhopalus singaporensis
CCAGGGAATTAATCGCATTTATCTGGTCTATCGACAGAGAAGTTGATTTGCAAGGCAAAACCCGATCTGCGGGCTGATAATCCAAAACGGTAATTAATCCGCCCCGCCAAGCCTCAATATCCTCCGACGAGCATTTTTTTGAAGCCCATTCTCGGAATCGAGCCTTGACGGGGCTACCGACGGTAGAAAATGCCGGGAAGCGGCTTTAACAAACCTAAAAAACAAAGAGAAGGAGGCAGGCAAGGAAAACAAGCTGACAGTCCGGCCCTGGACATTGTCAGAGGCGCAATCACGGTATGGGGAACCCTCGTTCCGGATTTTAGGATAAGGTTGAACCGAACTCCTGTTATTAGAGAGAGGCAAACCCCATGACGTATCCAAGTCAGGCGGTATCTAACCCGCGAATATCAGTATGAGCAACCGTCGTTATACTGGTTCCGCCTCTGATAATGTCCAGGGAGATATAGGCAATAAAGCCGACAAAAACGGATGGGAAACTTGCGTTTTTCCTTGACCCTGTCAAACATATCAATCCGGCTGACAAATAAAGTATTTTCAGGTGACACTATATGAGCTTTTATTCATTGATATTGATAACATGTAGGACATATTTTTGTTTCGAAATACCCACCGGGTTAATAGTTGTTATTTCTTTTTCAAAATAACAACTTGGTCAATCTTATCATTTTTGTCGTACCTGACTTCGTATGCCATTTGGGTTCCATCAAATATACTTTCTGTTGGTGTTCCGACAACTTCCCAAAGCCCAAATGTTAATATATCTGCTGCACCATGGAACACTGCTCTACCAGCTTTCGCTCCCGTGCTGTAACCTTGAGTGAATGCATATATTTCATATTTTTTCCCTTCATCTCGAACTTCGGATACTGTTGGAAGACCAAATTCGGCAACTAAGAGGCTACGAGGTATGCCTACTTTAAATAGATCGATGTCTTTTTTATCAGGTTGATCTGCGGCCATATAGACAGAGCAACTTGAAAGCAAGGCGGTAACAATTAATGCTAGAAATGGTTTGACAAGGTTATTCATTTATAGACTCCCATATAATTTTTAAAATATTTCCAACCAGTAACTATTAATCCAGCGGCAATAGAGGTTTGATCTCGCCTGAACCATGTGTCCGGTTTGACATCATATTCAGTTTCCAGCTGAACCTCGAATTGGAATCTATAAAATCGCCAGTTTAATATTAATCCGGTGGGCATTTAGGTTAAATTTGTAACTTTAAAATCATTTAAAATCAGATAGTTAGTGTGTGTTGTGGCTGATGAAAAAGCCCGCCGGATTGATAGTCAGGCTGTCAAGTAACAGGCGAGTTTCAGGAGGGTTCTTTTTTAATAATGGTTTTGCTAGATATTTTTTTTATTCTGATTACAGAAAACTAATATAGCATCATCTACTTCTTGTTTTTCCTTAAACCTCCAATTGGAGGTTACATATTTTGACCATCCATCAAGTTTATTTAAATTTAAATTCATATTTAAAATAGTCTGCCCTTTAGCATATCTTAATACAATGGGATCTTCTACAAAATAGCCTAGTCGGATGAAAAAAACTTCGTAATGGCTATAAAGAGCAACTAAGTAAATAAATGGTATCAATGTAATTGACAAGGCGATTGGAAGATAAAAACTTTCAAGCATTTTGACTGTGGCAAAATTTTGAAAATCTACGATTACCTTATATACTGAATATATAAGAAACATGCCACCTATAAAACTAACAATAGCATTTGTTGCTTTTTTTATTGTATCATATTGTTTATCTGACTCTGCAATTGCAGTTATGAATCCCAATATTGCTAAAAATGGCACAAGGAAAAATTCTACTGGCAAACTAAAAACATATAGATTAATAATGAATTCTATAACAACTAGGATTTTAAAATTACTTACGAATGCTGATTTAAAATAATTATGTTCCTCTGCTTGTTTAAAATTGAAAAGCATGACAAAAGCTACCAAAACACCCCACTTTATAGTGTCACCTAAGTTGCCAATATGCCAAACATTGACTAAGCTTAGCAACAAAACTACTAAAGAAATATAAACAAACATTGCACAATATATTTGCAGAAGTTTTCTGGCAAAAAATTTTGTTATAACATTTAAAATTGGTCTTCTAAATTTTGAATTTAATGTGCCCAAAATGACAAGAATAAGTAGCCAAACAGAGATGGCCTTTTCTCTGCTATTAAGTACTTCAGATATACCATCGATTGTTGATATCATTATTTACCAAAACATAATCAGCAGCACTGACCAGCGCTGGGCGACAGAGCCGGCATGAACGTACGGGCTACACTTTATTATTAAACTGGCGGGCATTTAGGTCTAATGTTTAATCAAAAAGCCGCGAACATTCAGGTGAGTGCAATCGTCAAAGATGACTGATAAAACCCACCGGGTTAATAGGCATTAGATGTCTTTTGGTGAAACTTTTATTAGTTTGTCAGTAATTTGTCCATCCAAATATCATCGAAAAAAGACCACCAAATACTGACGTAAGAATTGAACCTAAAATAAAAAGTATTATAACTGCTGGGATCGTTGCAATAGCCCATTTGATCATAAAAACCACCATTGATGCAAAAGGCATATTTATATCGGAAATTGCAAAGCTATTTCCCTTTTTAGTATTAAGTTCAATTTTAGAAAGCTTATCAGATATTACCTTTATTTGGGTTATTATTTCACTATTATTTGAAATGTTTTCATCATCTTCCTGATTCGGAATCAATCCAAGGGAAGTACCACATTCATCACAATATTTTTTGCTATTCAAATTTTTTGTTCCGCATTTAGGGCAAGCCTTCATTTTCCCTCCATTTCTAGCCTACTAAAAAGTAATTTTAAAAACTGCATAAGCTACAATTAGTGGCGTTATACCGAAAAATCCCACTGTCATCGTCATATGATCACCTTCAATTACACGCTGCATGAAAGCGGATCTCCTCGCTGCCTCCGCAAATATGCGTTAGGAATTAAAACAAAACACCTACACAACAGTATGTCAATAAAAAGAAAAGTACAAAAGTGATTTTGCTACGATGCAGTAGAATTGAGATATTTATCCTTACCTTCATTGTTTAACTGGACACGTCCTGGTACAGACTACAAACGCTTCTTTACACCCCCTCAGTGTCTCGGTCATAAAACCGACGGCTGAGCCACCGGAAATACAATCGGAGTAAATTTTTGAACACTCCCTGACACATTCATCATCGTATTTCCTCAGATCTATTTCTGATATGTTGTAAGCGCATCCTTGAATTGTCAACAATGTCATTGCAAATGAAAGAATTTTCATCATCGTCGCATAACGCATCAATATTTCTTCCTCTTCTCCACGACCACGCCAACAATATGCAGTTCTTTGCCGGTCATATCGATCACTGGATAACGTTCGTTTAGCGGCTTCAAATAAACGTTGCCACCGTCGATTATCAGTTGTTTGAAAGTAGCCTCTTCACTACCGTTTTTCACGATCACATACTTCCCGTTGATCGCTTCAACGCCTGGATCGACGGTTACTATGTCACCCTCGGAAAATTCTGGCGCCATGGAGTCACCACGGATTTTGAGCGCAAACGCGTGAGGATGGTTTGTTTCAACGGTGATAATCCACTCATCTGAGTCTCCGGGTTGAAACGGGTCTTGTACCTCCTGCCAAGCTCCGGCCTGCACCCAAGATATGACAGGTATCTGCTTTTGCGGGTGATGTGGCGGTGGGGCCGGTTCTACGTTTGGTTTGCCAATATCGGTGGTTGTTACTTGATGGTTAGCTTCCTTTTTTCCGGTTAGTAACCAATCGGATGATACTTGATACAAAGACGCCAATTGGACAACAACGTCAAGAGGTGGCTTTCTGTGACCGTTTTCATATCTATTCAGTGAAACCTTTGAAATACCGATGGAATTGGCAACGTACTCTTGGGTCTTGCCAATTTTTTTCCTCGACAAAGTTAACCGGTTGGAAATATTATTATCCATTTGGGAGTTTTTAAGGTTGACATAATGTATCCAAATGGATACGTTTTAGTAAACACAGCATAACACAGAAATGATACACAACCATACGGTTAAGTCAAGGAGCATCATGAACCAGATTGGTAGAAGAATGTGGGCCAAAGACCTCACTATTAAAAAATGGGCTGCAACCAATGGCTTTAGTTATTCGACTGTTCAAGCAGTGATCCATGGCAAACGAGGCTCGTGGAATGCCGGTAAAGCAAAAAAGATCAAGCAGGCCCTTATTGATCAAGGATTTGCAACAAGAGAAGAGGTTTATCAGTAACCGTTTGCGGCACACAGGACCTAACCCTTTTTGTCTGTAATCTGAAAAAGTCGTTTTCATACCAGCAACTCTAAGCAGAGAAAGAGAAAGAGAAATGTCAATGAACGAACCCAATTTGCAACCCTGGCAGATATTTCACATAGCTCTGAAGGCATTTGGCCCAAAGATCATATCTGCCTGTTTTGGTAACAAGGCGTCAAAGTATTCACGATCAGGTTACGACTGGGCGCAGGACCCTACATATACGACTAAGCGCTGCCGCAATCCGCTCGAAATGACTCATGACTTTTTCAGCCGACTTGTTGCTGCCGGTTACGGGTATGTGGTGAGGTCAGCAATACGATACCTGGAAACAACCCTTGAGCCAGATCTGAAAATTCCTTCACCGAAGGGGCTTTTATCAACAGTGGAAAAGGAAATGCTCGCAGATTACCCGGCTCTCAACGCGTACCACCAAGCGATTAAAGACGATTGTCAAATCGAAAAGATTAAGGCCTGTGAACAAGAGGCAGTAGACGAGATCCGTAGAACCACCATCAAGGTTGAACAGGAACGAGGCGAACAATGAAACATAACGTGACTCTCACCAAAACAGAATTTCAAAAAATAATGGAGAGACTTGATCGTCTGGAAGAAAAAATCGATCACCAGAACGATCCCGGGAAACAGCTCTCTATCGCAAAGAAAGCGCAGGTTATGCGTGAGGCTTTGGCGTCGGGAGATAAGGCAAGAATCAAAGCTGCAAAGCAACTTGTTGGGTGAGTTGGGACGAAATAATCACTTGTCCAAATTAACGCCGGTACCGGCAAAGACTAAAAGGAGATGAATATGGAAAACGCCCTGGCAGTTGTACCAAAAGAAAAGAGCCCATTGACGGCAATCAATGAGCTCGGTTCCCGCGGTAACGGGAATGTTCAAAAGCAAAAGACACCACGAAATATAATCCTGGATCAGTGTAATGGCAAGGTGAATTACCATCTGATCAGGGCGCTGTTGAAGATCATTCTGGTTCAGCAAAGATTTATTTTTGCAACATATCGACAACCAGGGGCAGTGGTGATCCCTGATGTGTGTAGCCAGAGGCCTACTCCTCCTCGACATGTTTTTAGTTCAGGCATGTTGTCGAATGGCTGTCGAGCTGCAGCACACACGGCAAAAAGGGTGTGCCGGTCCACTCTCAATCACCTCAGATCGGAAACGTTTTTTACTGGAGCATTGAAGGTGTTTTTGGAAACAGCGGTTTGGATAGTCGTGACCCTTGGGTGTGTGTACGCCTTTCTGTATCAACTTGCTGAATACGGGTGGTAAGGGAGGGGGCACCATGACACGTGAAGAAGCAATAAAACACATCGAGATGCTTTTCCCGGCCGACAGCGAATACTCTCATTCCCGGGAAATTGGAAAGCGATTGTTGAAACAGGCAAAGGAAGAGCTCGAGGGGTGGCGCAGTGAATCTACGCCGGTACTGGTCAGGTATGCGCAGCTCTGCATTGAAATGGAAAACTTATAGGGGGGAGGGATACAAAATGAAACAAATCGAACCAGGAATATACAGAGATATAGATAACAACACCTATCATTCTAGTGCCGGCATCAGTAAATCCGGCCTTGATCTTATCGCCAAGTGTCCCGCGCTCTACAAGAACCGGTATATCGACGGCAATAAACCTGAACCAACCAAGCCTATGATCATCGGTTCTGCTACACATACAGCTGTGTTTGAACCTGAACTGTTTACCAAGGAATATGCCGTAGCACCGCAGGTTGACCGGAGAACCAAAGCAGGTAAAGCAGAGTACGCAGCTTTCGTTGAGGAAAGTGTTGGAAAGATCGTGCTTACCGTCGAAGATAACGAACAGATCTCTGCCATTGCCGGAGCTGTCAGAAACCACCCCCTTGCTGCAGCAATCCTCGAGGAAGGTGAGGCTGAGACTTCCATTTATCATCTGGAAAAATTTTCAGGAGAACTGGTCAAGGTTCGTCCTGACTGGATGCACCAGGACCTGATTGTCGATCTGAAAACCACCGACAAGGCCGGACCAGAGGATTTTTCCCGGTCCTGCTTCAACTTCCGGTATCACGTCCAGGCCGGGCTTTATCTTGATATGGCAAACGCAGAATTCCGAAAGGATCTCGGACATGACCGTTTTAATAACTTCCTCTTTATCGTCGTTGAAAAATCAGAACCGTATCAGGTCGCGGTTTACTTCGCGGATCCGGAGATGATCGATATGGGCAGGGCCGAATATCAGCAGAACCTCGATCTTTATTCAAGGCTCAAGCGTGAAAATCAGTGGCCCGGGTACAACAACGACAAGATTGTTCCTATCGGTCTTCCGTACTGGGCGGCAAACAAAATAGGGAATCAGCCGGTAATTTATAATTAAGGAGAAAAGTCATGACTGAAAATATGCCCGTAGTAATTCAACAACAATCGGTACCGCAAAATTCATTGTTCCTTGATGTCACAGCATTCGAGAACAGCCAGAGGATGGCTAAAACCTTGACTATGAGCAAGCTCGTGCCACAGGCGTTCAGGATAGACAAGGAAGAAATAAAAGCGATCCGCAAGGATCTTGAAGAAAATGGGATTACGGAAGAGGCGCAAATCAAGCTGTACGTTGATGATTACAGAAACGGCAAACTCGCTGATTGTATCGTTGCCCTTGAACTTGCAATGCGAATAGGCGCGAGCCCCATGGCCGTCTTGCAAAACACTTATATCGTGCATGGGAAACCTGGTTATTCGGCCACGTTTATCATTGCCATGATCAACAGTTGCGGTCGGTATTCCCCACTGCGTTTCGAGTTTACCGGCGATGGCGACGAGCGAACGTGCGTTGCATGGGCAAAAGAACTTGCTACCGGAGATAGACTCGATGGCCCAGCGGTATCTATATCTATTGCAAAAAAAGAAGGATGGTTTGGTAAGCCAAAGTCTAAATGGCAGACTATGCCTGAACTCATGCTCCGGTACCGGGCAGCTACCTTTTTCGGCCGCATGTATGCTCCTGAGCTCCTTATGGGGATGCGGTCTGTTGAAGAACTGCGAGATATACCGGATGAACGCCAGGAGCAACAGCCAGCAAAAAACGTTGCTAACGATCTGAACAGCAGATTCTCCAACGCCAAAAAGCAGGAAGAAGCAAAACCTGAACCCGAAAAAACGAAACCTGCGCCTAAGGTAAAAAAAGAGCCGGAAACAAAACAGGAACCGGCGCCGGCTCCTGAAAAGAAAATCAAACTTCGCCTGCCGGCAAATGTAAAGAACCTTATTAACGGAATAGCTGAGATATCCGATCTGAAAACCATGGAACTCTGGATGTCTGGGGCCGATGAAGTCATTAATCGTGAACTCGAGCACGATGACGACAAGGCCGAGGTTCGTGCGTTCGCCGAGGAACATCACGCAGAATTGACTGCGGCTGCTGCCAAGGGTGATCAGCCGGCTGATGCCGATGCGGTCAAGAAGGAAACTGCCAAGATCGACAAACTTAAGACTCCAATCGAAATTGATAAGTGGCGGCACGCCAATGCAGAGCGCATCCAGTCCTCATACGACGAAAAAACCTCCGACGCGATCCTGGACCACGCTGCATACGTATACGACATTTTGAG
>NZ_FNJI01000035.1 GCF_900104445.1 Desulforhopalus singaporensis
GCTGACCAGACCCGGGTCGCCATTTCTGTACGGCGGCGTGGCGACGGTTATGGACATGAAGTCCACCGTCTGCGTCTATGCCGGCCCGGAGATTTACCTCCAGTGCGCGGCTCTTGCCGATATCGCCAACTATTTTGAACTGCCGTTCTGGGGTACGGCGGGAATGACCGACACCGTGGTGCTCGACGAGCAGGGGGCGGCGGAAATCGGCATGTCCTGTCTGCTCGCGGTCCTGACCGGTGCCAACCTGGTTCATGACGTCGGTCTGCTCGACCAGGCCAGCCTGGTCGATCCGGCCACCATCCTCTTCTGTGACGAGGTGATCGACCACGTGAAGCATTTCATGCGCGGTATCCACCTGAGCCCGGAAACGTTCGCCATGGACGTGATCGACTCGGTTGGTGCCGGCGGCAACTACCTGACATCGAGACACACCTTGGCCCATTTCCGTAATTTCTGGTCGCCGACCTACTTTACCAGGCCGTCGATGGGTAACAAGGAGGGCCAGGACCTGATGGGCGCGCTCAACAAAAAGGTGCTTGAGATCGAGCAGACCCATGAGGTTCCGCCCCTTGAGCCCGAGAAGGTGGGCGCCCTTATGGACCTTGAAAAGAAATGGCTGCGGCGATAACACACTCTTTGTTCTCCGGTTCCTCCCAGCCATAAGAGGCCCCCGGCTTTTTGCGGGGGCCTCTTCCCGCAACCACCTTTTGCCCGATTATTTCAGGGTCTGCAGTACACTCTTGGAGCCGGATCAATAATTCTAGATAACGGAGATAAACAAAATGAACAATGATCTGCAAAAGATCCACAATTCGTCCATGGAGATACTGGAAAAGAGCGGTATGCGGTTCCAGCATCCGGATATCATTGATTTACTCCGGGAAAAAGGGATCAGGGTTGCAGGCGATACCGCGTTCTTTAAAGAACAACAGCTGATGGAGTGGGTCAAAAAGGCTCCCGCATCTTTTACCGTCCGCGCCAGAAATCCCATCTATGACATTACGCTGGGTGGCGATCATATGGAGGTCGCGGCGGGTTATGGGGCTCCGTATATGATAGAGCGCAGCGGAAAGAGCAGAAACGCGACCCTTGACGATTATATTCAGTTTGTAAAACTGGTGCACCAGAGTGAACATTTCAACGTGAACGGCGGCATCCTGGTTGAACCATCCGATCTGAACAGCAGATACAACGCTCCGGTGATGCTTTACAACACCATTACCCATTCGGACAAAGCTCTTATCGGCATGGAGGGGAATGCGGTGCAGATGGGGATGTTGATGGACATGTTAAAAATAGTCTTTGGCGGTGAGGATGAGTTGCTGAAAACGCCGAGAATGATGACCATCGTCAACACCCTGAGTCCTCTCCAGATGGACAGAAATGCGCTGGATACGCTGATAGCCTATGTTTCCCACGGACAACCGGTTTTTATTACCCCGGCAGCCATGGCCGGGTTTACCGCACCCATTACCCTGGCCGGCATGATAGCCCTGAGTAATGCCGAAACGCTGGCGGGCATCGCCGTTACGCAGATGATACGCGAAGGGGTCCCTGTGGCGTACGGCAACCAGTCCACGTCGGCGGATATGCGCTCCGGCGCGTTCGTGGTGGGGTCGCCCGAACACGTCCTGTCCATTTCTCTGGGAGCAAAACTGGCCAAGGAGTACGGGCTTCCATGCCGTAGCGGAGGAGGGTCCAGCGACGCCACCCAGGTCTGCGTACAGAGCGGCTATGAAAGCATGATGCTGTTGTCCGCCTGCTCAAACGCCAATGTAAATATGGTGATTCTGGCAGCAGGAGCCCTTGACAGTGTCAAATCCATGTCGGTTGACAAATTTATCGTCGACCTGGAGGTGATATCCCTGGTGAAACGAATCAGGGAGGGGGTAACAATCAATGACGAGACCCTTGTCGTCGATCTGATCAACGACGCAGGGCCTGGCGGTGAATTCATGACTTCAATGCATACCGCAAAACTATGCCGTTCAGAGGTGTGGACTCCAGAGATAGGCGTCAGGGGCAGGCGCGGGGAAAAATCGCACGGGGAAATGATTCTTGCCAACATAGACCGCAAAAAAGACCAGATGCTGACTGCATACGAGCAGCCCCGGATTCCGGCGGAGATGAAAACAGATTTGACCAATTATCTCCTGGCAAAAAAAATAGACGGAAAATACCTGCGGGGGTAAGACGATCCTGTATCGCTGCTGTCGATTTTCTCAACGACCCGGATGCAACCGGTAAGCAGGAACAGTGGAAGGCGGTGGCCATCTCCTGCGACGCCGTAATCGTTTGTTCCGTTGCGCCGTAGATGGCAGAATGTGCAAAGTAAAACCCTGGATGCAGGTTGGTGTGTCTTTTGTGCCTGACATAAAAATGCATCGCTTTGTTGGTGGCCATGACCGCCCATGAGCAGGTGTAGGGTGTTATAAAGCGGCTGCAATACGCCTTCAAGAGCAAAAAAGGCACAGTTTTGACGAAAAAAAATGACATATTTTGCTGCAAAACATGTCATTTTTTTGCTTTTTGTTTTTTGTCGTATTACAGAATTTTAGTATGAGCAATCCTGGTTTTTCCTGTATTTTTTTTGCTAACACTTTGTCATACATACGAAATATTAATTGTATCGCCGGTTCCTTGCCAGGAATTTCCAGGTGAATCTCCCCCCTTGGCACGCAAGTTGCTTTATTAACCGCTAAAATACTACACCGGCGATGGCGCTGATTGTATCTGCAGGGTAGCCCAACCAAAAAGGAGAGTATCATGGTAGAGTTGAACGTTTCAATTTGGCATAATATTCTGAACCCGCTGGAGCTGATCCACTTACCTCTGGATATATGGGTCGATGAACTGTTGAATTGGCTTGTGGGAAATTACCGATGGTTCTTTCAGTTGATTCGTGCTCCCATCGATTTTGCCCTTGTCACCATCGAACATCTGCTCCAGAATACCCCAGAAGTTATTCTGCTTATCCTGGGATGGTTTGTCAGCTGGCAGTTCGCGGATAGGAAAACCACCGTTTTCGTCCTGATCTCAATGGTTACTGTTGGTCTGGTCGGAGCCTGGTCCCAAGCCATGACCACCCTGGCGCTGGTCATCACTTCCGTTGTTTTCTGTATCATAATCGGTCTTCCCATGGGGATTTTGCTTTCAAGGAGCAGCAAAATGGAGGCTGCCGTGCGGCCGGTGCTTGACGCGATGCAGACAACCCCCGCCTTTGTTTATCTTATTCCTGTCGTCATGCTTTTTGGTGTAGGTAACGTGCCCGGCATCATAGTAACAATCGTTTTTGCCCTTCCTCCCCTTGTCCGCCTCACTATTCTCGGCATACACCAGGTGCCGTCTGATGTTATCGAGGCTGCGTATGCCTTTGGCGCTTCGGAGAGACAGGTCATGGTCAAAATCAAAATTCCGCTGGCGCTCCGGACGATCATGACCGGCATCAACCAGACCCTGATGCTCTCTCTGTCAATGGTTGTCGTAGCGTCGATGATTGCCGTGGGAGGACTTGGTCAGATGGTCCTCAGGGGGATCGGCCGGCTCGATATCGGCCAGGCGGCCATAGGCGGGTTAGGCATCGTCCTGATGGCCATAGCCCTTGACCGGGTTACCCAGGGAATGGGACTGTCGCCGCGAATGCGGGGTACTCGCTTCTGGTACCAGAAGGGACCGGTACACCTGTTGATAAAGTTGCGGGACAAGGTCAAGGATGCAACGACCAACGATATCCATTGACTGACGCGGCAGCCGCACAATGATTCAACCAGCCGTTACCACACATCTTTCATATCCGTAATCCGGCGCACCATGTGTGCCGGTGAAGTGAATCAATAGAGCAGTCGGGCAACAACGTGTTCTTATTAATCATTACCCAGGAGGAGCAAAATGAAAAAGGAGATCTTCAAGTCAGGCTTACTTAACAAAACGCTGAAATCTGCGGCGGTGGCCATAAGTCTGGTAAGCCTTTGTACTACCCTGGTCTTTGCCGATATGGTCGGGAAAGGCAAGAGCGTGCAGCCCTGTTATAACGGCATTGTAGAGGAACTGTTTCAGCTACTGATAGTGGACAAGGGACTCGAACAGCTGGGATATGAGGTGAAAACGCCCCTGGAGCTGGAAGTTACGTCAATGCATATGGCTGTAGCGCAGGGCGATGCCGACTATAACGCCAACTCGTGGATTCCGCTGCACAACAATTTCTATGAGAAAGTCGGTGGAGCGGATGTGGTTACCCGGGTTGGAACTCTCGTCGAGGGTGCGGTCCAGGGATATCTGATCGACAAGAAGACTGCAGAAAAATACAATATAAAAACCATAAACGATCTTGCCGACCCGGAGCTGGCTAAACTATTTGATTCCAACGGAGACGGAACCGCAGACTTGACTGGTTGTAATCCAGGGTGGGGATGTGAACGGACCATCGAGCACCATCTTGATGCGTACAAACTGAGGAAGACCGTCAACCATAACCAGGGTTCATATTTTGCCCTCATAGCCGACACCATTGCCAGGTACAAAGCCGGAGAATCCATTCTGTACTACACCTGGTCTCCTCAGTGGGTCGGCGGCGTCCTTGTTCCGGGACAGGACGTGGTCTGGCTTGAGGTGACCCATACCGACCTGCCTAAGGGCCAGGAAAATGCTGACACCACCACTCCGGATGGTAAAAATCTCGGGTTTTCTGTCAATTCTATCCATGTCTTTGCCAATAACAAATTCCTGAAGAAAAATCCGGCTGCAGAGAAATTTTTTGAACTGGCGAAGATCCCGATCGACGATATTGCCGCACAGAATCTTAAAATTCGCAACGGCGAAAAGTCCCTCCAGGATATCGACAACCACGCCAATGAATGGATAGCAGCACATCAATCAACATTTGACCATTGGATCCAGGAAGCTTCTGCGGTAGCAAAATAATTTCATACGGAAGAGGGTCGTTGTGGAAAAGCAGCCAGAAACTCTGTTGACCGGCAGGTCGAGTGAATCAGCAAACTCCAACCCTGTCATAGAATGTAGAAACCTATGGAAAATTTATGGCGATCGTGGTGCGGAAGCGATGGAAGCCATAAAAAAGGAGAATATCGGCAAGGAGGAAGTCCTCGAGCGGTTCGGGGGCGGTGTGGGCGTCGTCGATGCCAGTTTCAGTGTAGGAGAAGGTGAAATTTTCTGCATAATGGGCCTTTCCGGCAGCGGTAAATCCACTCTTGTCCGGCATGTGAACAGGTTGATCGATCCCACCGCCGGCACCGTATTCATCGAGGGCAACGATATTACCGCAATGAATCGGGCTGAATTGAGGAGAACACGCGCGGAAAAGATAGGCATGGTCTTCCAGAACATGGCGCTCCTTCCCCATAAAAGCGTTCGGCAGAATGTCGCTTTTTCCCTGGAGTTGCGGGGCGTCGACAGAAAAGAGCGCAACCGGATTGCGGAAAGGGCCCTGGAGATCGTCAAGTTGGAAAAATGGGGGGCAAGTTATCCCGATGAACTCTCCGGCGGTATGCAGCAGCGGGTGGGACTGGCAAGAGCATTGGCTGCCGATCCGCATATTCTGCTGATGGACGAACCGTTCAGTGCGCTGGACCCGCTTATCCGCAGACAGCTTCAGGACCAGTTTCTCGAGTTATCCGTCAAAATGAAAAAGACGACCCTCTTCATAACCCACGATCTGGATGAAGCGATCCGCATCGGTCATCGAATCGCCATAATGAAAGATGGCGTGCTGGTGCAGATAGGGACCCCCGAAGATATCGTGACCAAACCGGCGGACAAATATGTTGCCGATTTTGTCGCCGGCATCTCCAGGCTCCATCTCGTCTATGCCCACACCGTGATGTGGAGTATCGGTTATTTTCAGAAAAAATACCCGGAGGCAGATCTCAACGGATGTCCGGAGTCTTCTGCGGATGAAGACCTGGACTCGCTGATAGACGTCATGGTCAGCACCGGTGCGAAATTCATCAGGATCATGGAGTCAGGCAATTGCGTCGGTGTCGTTACCCAGGGCGCTCTTCTGAGAGGTATACAGGGGAAGGAGCCCGACGAGGAGTAATCGCTGCAAAGAGTAGGCAGCCACAGGACATTGGAAGAATCAAGCCGCACCCAAAGAGAGGTTTGACAGTTGAGTCCTGGTTTGTTGAGTGAAGTGGGCCGAAAAAACGGTTGTAACGCATAAATTGATGGTGAAAATGATTTATGGAGGAAAAACGAAACATGGAGTTCAAGGATAAAGTGGTGGTCATAACCGGCGGTGCCGGTGGCGTGGGGAAAGCTCTGGTGCGTCTTTTTGCCGCAAGTGGAGCCAGGATCATGATTTCCGATATCAATGAGGAAAGTTGCCGGGATGTCGCGGAAGAAGCAAGAAGCCTCGGTGCCGATGCGCAATATCTGGCTGGGAATCTGCGGGAAAAACAGTACTGTGAGCAGCTGATTGCCACCGCCGCAGAAAAATTCGGCGGGGTGGACATCCTGCTCAACAACGCCGGAATCATTCCCCGGGGCACCATCGAGGAAACTACCGATGAGATGTGGTTTACCGCAATGGATGTCAACCTCAATGCGGTCTTCTTCCTGAGTCGTGCCGTCTTACCCCATATGAAACAGCGGGGCGGGGGCAGCATCGTTAACACTTCTTCGGTCTGGGGAACCTACCCCGGTCCCGGGCATGTCGCATACTGCACCAGCAAGGGTGCCGTTGCCGCACTTACCAAAAATCTAGGCCGTGACTGCGCGCCCCTGGGGATCAGGGTCAATGCGGTCTGTCCCCACGAGATCAACACCCCGATGATTCGCACCGGATTCGAACGGCGTGGCCTGGACCCCGACAAGGCGATTGAAGAACTGAACAAGACGGTGCCCCTGGGCCGTATTGCGGAACCCGATGATATTGCAGATGTTATAGCTTTTCTTGCTTCGGATAAGGCACGCTATATCGCTGGAGAAACGGTAGAAGTCACCGGTGCAAAACCGGTTTCAGGGTGAGGACGGAAATGATAAACTTACATGACAAAGTAGCCGTGGTTACCGGTGGCGGTCGCGGTATAGGCAGGGGCATCACTGAAAAACTGCTGGAAGCGGGTGCCTGGGTGCTGGTAGCCCAGCGGCAGCCCCTCGATACAGAACTTGCCGAAAACGAGCATGTTGCCTATGCACATGCGGACCTCAGCCGACAGGAAGCTCCATACACCATCGCCGAAGCGGTAAAAGAGGCCTTTGGCGGCGCAGATATCCTCGTCAACAATGCCGGATTCATGTTTGAACAATCTTTGGAGGAGATGACTGAAGAAAACTGGGACCGTATGATGGCGGTGAATCTGCGCGCACCGGTATTTTTAGCCAAGGCCCTGTTGCCGCAGATGCGGCAGCGGGGCGGGGGCAGCATCATCAATATCGGCTCTATCGAGGGCATCGGCGCCAACCCTTATCATATCGCTTATTGTGGCTCAAAAGCAGGGGTTCATGGATTTACGCGGGCGATGGCTGTCGATCTCGGCGTCGATGGGATTCGCTGTAATGCCATTGCCCCCGGCTGGATTAATTCGGACCTGAGCAATGACTATATCAATGCACAACAGGATGTTGAGCAGGCCTGGAAGGATCTTTATGCAATGCACCCGGTAAGGCGAACCGGTGAGCCCGCGGACATTGGCGGGGTTGCCGTCTTTCTGGCCTCTGAGCTATCAACCTTTCTGACCGGCCAGGTGCTGGTCGTCGACGGCGGCAGAACGGCAAAACTGCCTCTGCCTTTCTGATATTTTGCGGCAACTCCGCACCACCAAAAAGAAACAACCACGGCTTGTTGTAGAAGGTGACTTCCTGGTAAAAAATATGCCCTGAAAGTCTTTGAGGCTATGGCCGCAAACATCGGGACAGGTGGTGTTGTTAAAACCAATCATCACAATGAATGTATGAGAAATAATTCGTTGTTGACTGAGCTGTTGGCAACAACGAATTGTCAGACTCAACATTGAAAAGCTTGAGCATTGTAAAGGGAGGTTTGAAAAAAACAGTCAATTGGGCGGCAGGAAAAACAGGCAATGATCCGGGCCGGTAAAAAGGCCTGTGGAAGGAACAAAAACCATAACGTTTTGCAAAAAGCAGCAAGGAGAAGGCACGATGCAACACCAGGAACCCATGAAAATTGACAAGACAATCAGTATAGGTTCGGCGCTGATCTGTTCATTTTTTATTGTGGCAACGCTTATCTCAGCGGACACCGTGAAAGATGTTTTTTCAAAAATCTTCAACTTTTTTATCGCGAATTTTGGCTGGGCCTACCTGTTGGTGATGGCCGGATTTGTCGTTTTTTCATTTGTCATGGCAATGACCCGATTCGGCAAGATTCGGTTGGGAAAAGATGATGAAGAGCCCGAGTTCGGAATTCTCAGTTGGTTTGCCATGCTTTTTGCTGCGGGAATGGGTATCGGCCTGGTTTTCTGGGGGGTCGCCGAACCGATGTTCCACTACTCGACCCCTCCCTATGCCGAGCCGAAATCGGCTCAGGCTGCGGCAGACGCCATGCGGATTGCTTTTTTTCACTGGGGACTGCATCCATGGTCCGGATATGTAATCGTCGGCCTGGTCATGGGGTATTTCCAGTTCCGCAAGGATAAGCCGGGGCTGCTCAGCTGGACCGTCGAGCCGCTGGTGGGTGAGAAGCATGTCAAGGGGCTTCTTGGCAAGTCGATCGACTGCCTGGCCGTTGTCGTCACGCTGTTCGGCGTTGCCAACTCACTGGGCATGGGGGCCATGCAGGTCACCACCGGCCTGAACAAGGTGTACGGTATTCCCAATACCACCGTGGTGTCGATCATTCTTATTGTAATCATCACCGTGCTTTTTGTTGTTTCCGCCGTAACCGGAGTTAATAAGGGAATCAAATGGCTGAGCAATATAAATATGGTCATGGCTTTTGGCCTTATGGCGCTTATTTTATTTTGCGGACCGACCAACTATATCCTGGAGTCGCTTTTTGAAGCGTTGGGCGCCTACTTCCAGACCATAGTCAAATTCAGCTTTTTCCTCGATACCACCAAGGTGGTCGAAGAGCATGTGGGGTATGACTGGATGGGAAGCTGGACAATTTTCTACTGGGCCTGGTGGCTGGTATGGGCACCGTTTGTCGGAGCGTTTATCGCCCGTATTTCCAGAGGGCGTACCATCAGGGAATTTGTTTTCGGCGCGCTGCTGGCTCCGACTCTGTTGTGTGCGATCTGGTTCAGCATTCTCGGCGGAACCGCTCTCAACCTGGAGATGAACATGGCACAGAGTCCGGGAATTGCCGCGGCAGCCTTGGCGGATGCTCCGGCAGCGATTTTTCAACTGTACGAATACCTGCCTTTTACCTCGCTGCTGTCGCTTGTCACCATGGCTATTATCTGTATCTTTTTCATCACTTCCGCCGATTCCGCCACTTACATTGTCGGCGTTATGAGCTCGGGAGGAGACCTAAACCCGAAAAATGCCCTCAAGGTAATATGGGGTGCGCTATGCAGCGGAGTCGCCATTGCCCTTCTTATGACTGGCGGGCTCAAGGCGGTGCAGACGGTGTCATTCATCTTCTCGTTTCCGTTCATGATATTGATGATCTTTATGGCATGGTCGTTTCTACGCTCCATAAAAGCTGAATTCCAGCAATAGAGAGAGTAGGGTTGTAAACAAACTGCCGATCCAACCTTTTTGCGCACCAATGCGGATCCGGGTCACCGGATCCGCATGACGGATTCTCAGCGGATCACTCCCTGAATATGGACCCGGTTTTCACATGAAGCGCCGCTGTGTCAGTTGATACCTGGGTGATGGTATTTGATGAATCTGGCTATTTAAATTCTATATTTTCTCTCTTGTAACCGGCCTGAAATTCGGGAAGGGCGGATACCGCCTTCACCAGTCGCTGCACATTTTTTTCAAGCAGGATATCGATTCCCGGGAAAGATTTCCCCCAACTTGAGTAAATAGTTGCCAGATAATCAACAATTGTCGGTTTATCTCCGGTGATGAACTCCTTTTTTTCCAGTTCCCTGTCAAGAATCGTCCATAAACCGGAGACAGATGAAGCGAGCTGTTGCAGCACGTTCACTCTTTCCTGTTCATCCATCCTGGTACGGTTCTGAATGGCAAACATTCTTCCATAGGCGGGATGAAGCGTCGCATAGTCAAACATTAACCATCTGAGAAATTCAGCCTTGCGGGAAAGCTCGGAGGGAAGCATCGGTGAATTGTGTTTCTCAAGAAGATAAAGAGCTATAGCGGCTCCCTCGGTGATGATCTGGCCATCGGCCAATCTCAATGCCGGAACCTGGTTGGTCGGTACGATTTCACGATAATTCGTTACGTCTTCACGTTTAACCGGAGTATAGGCAAGCTGTAGTTTTTCAAGCAGTACGGTAATGCCTGTGGAGCAAGATCCGGGAATGGTATAGATGGTGTACATGATATCTCCGTTTATGATGATTGGTTCAGCAGCTGCGAAAAACCATTGGTCGCTGCAGCCATGTGGGGTATCGCGCAGGTTGTAATCGCTTAAGATAGAGATGAAAACAGTAACCATTCCTGTTCATTGTTCAATCCAGTTCAGGTGATAGTTTTCTGAAGGTTCCGGCGCTGAGTGCCAGAAAAGAAAAAAGAGTTGATCACTTTCCGGGAATTGGGATGGGTAAGAGTCTATAGCAATATTGTTATTATTTGTTTTTTCGGCCTTTCTGTGTTGCAGGTGACGGTAAGAGGACTGTAAGACCGTTAATTGTTGCGGATTTCGATAGGGATAGGTTCGACTTGATCCAAGTTTTACCCTTCATTCACCCCTGTCAACATGATATGCTTATACTAACTATAAAAATATTTGAACATAACAATGCGCAAGGGATGTAGTGTAACTCTACAAGATAAATATATCGTAATGTATAGATTTTATTTGCTTTATTTTTTGTCTGTCTCTTGAGGTTTTAATCAATAATAATCGATTTAATACCGGGAGGGGGCTTTGGACGTGGAATCAAACAACCTCAACCTTCGTTCAATGGTTTCCTTCGGTCGATTGAATTTTCCTAGGCCGATCCAACCTGTGTCGCTATCCCGGCGTGATTTCCTCAAATGTTTTAGTGCGGCTGCTATAACCTCAAATACACCCGTCAGCAGTTTTTCTTCAACACTTTCACAATATGGTGTCAGGATCGTAACATCTGACAACCTGGCAATCTTCAAAATTGGTTCTGTTGCCGCCTGGGTTATCGATACCAGCCGTTTCAGCGGGACCCCCAGGCTTAAAACCAAACGAAATAGCAACCGGATAACCCTGGAACTGATCGGATCGTTGATTCCCGGGACAAATATTTCAGCCGACTTTACCTGTGTGCTCAGGCGGGAACTTTTTGACTGGCGCCTGACGTTGATCTTTAAAGGTTTTCCTTTCAAGGCGACAATTTCGTTGACTGAGTGGCTGCTTGGGACTGAGCCGGCACTCTGCCCTGTCTCTTCGTACAGGGTGTTGGGCCAGCTCTGTGATACCCTGGCTTTATCCATTACCGGTGATTGTCTGCTGAAATTTAGTCCGAACTGGCAGATGGAGGTTGTTGGCGACGGTGAGATAGGTATTGGTTGCAGAGAATGGGATGTGGTTTCAAAAGTTGCAAAAATCAAAATTGTAGGTGACTCTGAGCCGAGTGTTTTTGCAAATACTCCTGCCCGACGCTCGATTTTTCTTTTTGCAAGAGGGGAAAGACAATGGCATTTGTCATCATTGCTGCCGAAGTCCCCATATAACATTATACAGACGTCTGTAGAGAGTTTTAACCATCTTGCCCTGGAGTTGGGAGACAGCAACTTGTCAGGCTTGTCAGCGGCGATAATTGCATTTGACAGTAGTGATTTTTCCACGATCAGTTACCTGCCCGGCAAATCCCTGAAGGCCGTTGACGGTTCGGATTATAAAATTCCATTGACCGATGTGGTTTTTGCCACAACGTTTAATGAGTTTAATCCAGAAACGATAATCAGCGGTCGGATAGGCCGTTCACGATCTTTGCTCGATCATGATGGCTATATCATGGAAGCCGGCTACGCAGAAGGTGTCCCTCCCTTTGAATTAATTATTCGCAATAAAGAAATTTTTCACCATCGATGTGAACCGGCCTTGATTAAAGTGTTCACCAAAATGCCCGACGCAGTTACTGGCCCCATGGTTTTCCATGGCGATACCTGGGTTTCATTTGATAACGGAATGATCTTGCTGTCCGGGGACTCTGCTGCCGCAAATATCATCGGGGATGACCGCCTACACCGTGAAAAAGATATTATTCCCGGGGCTGCCGAGCTCAATTATGGGGCATTCAATACCGGCCACGGCCATCCGGGAAAGCAGTACAATCCGTTGCTCCTTGTTGCTTCATCAACCCTGCAAATCACGAAACCGATAAGAAAAACCTCAGGGCCACAGAGAAGAAAACAGAAACCGGCCGAAAAATCCACCGTTCGCAGTTTAAAAGAATCCAAGCCCCGGGTTTCACCTGGAAACAAACCCGCAAAACCGGTTCCGGTTCGGAAAATAGTGCCGGTACACCAGCAAGGTTTGGTCTCTCCCGATCTTACAGTGCCCGTTTTGCGCGCTGAAGATTTTCTCTGCCTAACCTTTCACTTTTATAATTTGAGGTTGGATCCGCAAAAAAGAACAAGGTTGATTCGAAAAAACACAGGTTCCAAAGCTTATATAGCCATACAGTTTCCTCCGCAGAGCATACTTGAAGAAACATTGTTTGAGGAAGAGACAAGCAGCGATCCCGCTAAAGGGCCGCCGATCCAGTCACGCATTTCCGGACCCAGCAGATTGGTCTTTATTGTTCCGGAAGAAGTCCGGACTATCCCTTATTCCTTGACAGACCTGCTTGAGGTATGCGGGAAATATGCCGTGAGGGTGCCGCCTACTGCGCTGCCCCCTCCGGAGCAAAAAGATGATAATCTGTCGATCAGATCATTCCGGTCCCTGGCAGGAAAAACCAAGGGAAGAGTCGCGCCCTATGGTCTGACTGCAAAAAGTGATGTTCCGCAAACCATAAAGACCGACCTGAAAGCAGGCAAACTCAGCCTTCGTCCCGGCGGACCTGAAAAAGGCCGCCCGCCCGGGCCGCTTGAAACGGTTATTGAAATGCCGTATCGGCTATGGCTCTCGCCACATAAGGGTGCTGCCTGGGCGCATTCCGCCGCACCTGTAAAAGGCCACAGAGACCGTATTGAACTCTGGCATACAAGGCTTGCGGTCCGCGGAGAAAAAGGGGATGTTGACGAAAACAATGACTATTACCGTACCCTTCGGGCGGTGTGGTCGCCTGACTATGATCAGCAGAATGTCCCGGCTGCCGGAACAAAATCCTTTCTTACCAGTCTGGATGCTCTTGATCGGCACGAAATTGTCGCACTAACATCGGATTTTCGTATACGGGGATATACCCCGTTGCCGGTCTGGGCAGGGCGAATGATGTTGACATCGTACGGCGCCTGGCTTAACAGCAGGGGCAGCTGGGATCCCCCCTGTGATCACAATGCCAGGAAAAAAGGCACTGCGACCGTTCAGAAAAAAATTACATCCCCGGCTCTTCTGAAAAACGCTGAATCAGGCGGTTCGTGCCCGACACCTGGAAGGGGTGAATGCAGCCCGGGGGTGTGGCTGAATGTGGAAGAGTGGCGCCACCGTGCTACCATGGGAAGGGACCATTATGTACGGGTTGTCTATAAAGGCTACCTTTTTCCCTTCGGCCACCGGGCATCTCTTATAAAGGTGACGGAACGCAAGTTCAAGGTCGTGGAAGAAGGTCCGTTAAAAGGCAATGTGGCTGCTTACCTGTATCAGAGGATCTTTATCGTTGTTCGTGAGCCGGTTCTGCACTATCCGATATTCGGGAAAAAAGACCGGCTGAATCCGTTTAGAAAGATAACCGTTACAACCCTGACAACCCCCAGTCTCGATAAGCCCGCGAAAACCCAGATTGACGGTTCGGACAGGCAGGCATTCTGGGTCTATGTTGCCGGAAAACCGTTCCTGTTCAGCTTAACGGGTGAAGACTGGAACGGGGTAAGGTCCGATTTTACAGCTCCGGTGATATTCCTCGATCAGTCAAAAGCCAAGAACAGCCAGTTTGTGACCAGGGTAATCCGTGATGAATATGAAAAGGATGAGCATCTGGAAAAAAGAAAAAGAGCGTGGGGAGGACAACGTGTAGCTTTCGCGGAAATAACCGGCGCCAATCCAATGGCGACTACTTTGGACACCCACACCTTCACTTTCACGGCAGAGCAGGTTGAATGTGGCGATGCGCCGGGTGACCGTCCGCTTTTTTTCCCCGTGATGGACCATGCGCAAGTCCGCATTCCGGCTGTGGAGGCTTTGACGGGCGGTCAACTGACGACCATCAAGATGTCAAAACTTTATGAGCAGTACGGTTTTGAGGGGAAGAATGGCCAGGGTGAGATTTATGCCCAGGTGGTTGGTGCAAATCCGCTCATCTTTAATGCGGATCAGTCGGGAGGGGTGGCAACTCCCAATATCAACATTGCCGGCCTTTCACGAAGGATGGGACCGGTCGGAGGAAATGTCGCCGAACAGGGGAAGGAACCGTCGATACTTGCTGATTTTGGAGCCGGTACCTTTGATCCCGAAGAATATTTTAAAGGCGTCGCAGATGAAGCGATGATTTTCGGAGGGATTAAATTATTTGAGCTGTTCAGCACTAAGATGAGCAGCAGCCATGCTCCCAGGCTGGAAAACAGACCCGTTTACAAAAAAGATGAACTGCTGGCAATTGAAACCAGGTTGATTTGGGAACCGCCTCTTGAACCACGGGTAAAAACTTTCAATACCTTGAAGGGAAAAGCAAAATTCAAGCTGGAGGTGTTGATGGTCAACAGCCTTGACGGCAACCCTCCCGAGTCTTCGATGCGCGGTGTTCTGACGGATTTTTCCATCGACCTGCTGGCTGATCTTGGTGATGCCGCAAGGTTTATCGTGATCGAGTTCGCTTCTTTTGAATTTATTTCGCTCAGCGGCTGTAAAACAGAAGTCAATCCTGTCATCCGCGATGTGCGTTTTGCAGGTGCGCTGAGTTACGTTAACGAACTCGCAAAATTTTTATCCAGTGACGGAGTGAATATCGATGTCACTCCGTCAGGGGTAACCGCGGGCTTTAATCTCGCCATCCCAGTCATAAACTCGGGGGTGATGGCTCTGCAGAATATTTCACTCAGTGCAGGAATTACCATCCCGTTTTCGGGTGACCCGATGAGGTTACGGTTTGCTTTTTGTGAAAGAAACAATCCGTTTTTACTTACAATTTACTGTTTTGGAGGGGGAGGCTATGTCGGGTTGGCGCTTGGTTTGGATGGGGTCGAACAACTGGAGATGGCCTTTGAGTTCGGCGCAAGCTGTGCCCTGGATATCGGAGTTGCAAGCGGCGGTGTGGAAGTTATGGCCGGTATATACATCCTGGCCGACGACGACGGCTGTGAGCTTACGGGATACCTGAGAATGTCCGGTGAACTCTCGGTTCTCGGAATTGTCAGGCTCTCCATAGAATTTTATATGACTCTCAGCCACGATACGAAAACGAATAAAACCTGGGGGGAATGCAATCTGACAGTAGAAATAGAGATTGTGTTTTTCAGTGTTTCGGTAAGTCTGCATGTCCGCCGAGAGTTTTCGGAGCCCACCTACCTGCCATTTAGTGAAATGATGAGCCAGGACTCCTGGACGAGTTACTGCGAAGCGTTTGCCTGAGGGGAATGAGATGGATACGGAAATAATTTGGACCGTACTGCCGAACGGCCGGGTTAACGGGAAAGCAAGAGCAACCTTGTTTGTTGCTCCCCAACTTTCGGGAGGTGCAACTTTAAGCGAATTTGCATTATTTCACAATTGGCCAAGAACCCTCGTCGATGACAACGGCAACTGGAAGATTACTATCAAGCTGCTGTTTTCCAATCCGGGAATTCAGATCGAGTCGCTACCGCTTGCAGAAACAGCAAAAACCGGGCAGCCAAGACTCCCTGATCATAGGTTGTGGTCGTCGATTTTTCCACCCGAAACCACCGTGAACAGTTTTAAGGTAGAAGATCTGTCGCAACGAAGGATAAACTCGTTTCCCGCAACCAATATCAAAGCTCTTGTCGACAAATCATACCGCACGTTTGCTGCAGCTTCTCCGACAAGACTGCCGCGCAAAACCGGCCTGTTGAACAGTAAGAATCTAAGGCTCAATGATATTTCCGTGGTGCCGAGGACGAGAGTCTCGGTAGATGGGCAGCCAACTGTTTTTGCCCGTAAAGGTGAGCGGCGCAACTACGCGAAAATGGCGAAAGAGCAGAGCGGACGCCTGGGGAGAACCGTTACCAGGGAAGATCTGAGACTGTCGGAATTGCGTGACCAGATAGATGGCGAAATAGAAAGGCAGTTTACCGATCCCAATTTGGGCGTGCTCAAAGCGATTCCCCCCCGGCCCGCCAACGCAAGGGAAGATTTCATGCAGTTGAAAAAATTTACCATACCGCGCCGCAGCCGACCCTTGGAGGACAAGGTACAGGCGATCCGGATGGATTTTCATCAGATGGTAACAGCCTATAGCCAATATCCCGCGTTAATGAGGCGGCTCGGCCTGGCAATCGATATCGTGCTGCTGGAAGATCCTCCCGCCGGAAACGGATTTGTGCGGGTCACGATCGATCCCGAAGAACTGCAGACGAAGGCACCGAAGACCCGCTATTCATTTAATCCCGGTGCAGTCGACTGTTTAAGTTTTTCGGTCGCGGTTGAAAAGGATAGTGACCTCCAAAATCGGTGTCTGCAGCTGGACAAGAGTGAGTATTCTCTGGAGCATCTGGATATAGCCGGCGCCGGCAGCAAGGTCATGGACCTTGCTGATAAACTAAGCCAGGAAACAGTCAGCCGCAGTTCCGACACGGATGAAAGAGCGCCGTTGCCGGCACTGCAGACGGCAGGAATATCGCTTGTCAGGACCGGCCGGGCTCACATGTACCACACATATTTTACGAAGCAGCAAACAAAGTTACAGCCATATTTTTCCCAAAAAAAGCTCAGCACCTCTTCTGGCCAGGCTGATATAAAGGAAAAATCCAAGGTGATGGCAAGAACCAGGATGGCGGACGAAGAGCAGGCCGCAGAACTCTGGGCGGATGACCTGACGAGAGGCTACCGCATCGACGTTTTTGACGGTACCTCCAGTCAGTGGCGTTCCCTGTGCAGAAGAAAAACTATTTTTATGTACGCTGACGGTAGTGGGAGCTGGGAAGAGACGGGTGAGATCAATGATGGCTGGGTATCGCTGGCGGTCACTCAATCCAGGGATGGTGATGACGATGATCTGTATATACATGAATCATTGTTTCGCTGGTCCGGCTGGAGTCTTGTAGCGCCTCGGCCTGGAAAGACATTGAGCAGTGATTATAAATCGGTGGAGCAAACAAGCAAACCGGCGCAAGATCTGAATCTGGCCATACAGGCTGAAGCCCTGAAAGGGAGCCTGCCCCGGTTGCGGTTTGGAGCATCGTATAAAATCAGAGCGCGTGCGGTTGATCTTGCAGGAAACAGTCTCTCGCTGGCGGAAGCCAATGATCTGACCTCCGAAGATCGGAACAGTTCGCTGGTAACAGCAGGAAATTATACTTACCGCCGATACGAACCTGTCGCTCAACCTGTTGTTCTTGCGCGTAACGCCCTGAACAAGTCAAGCGGCGAGTCGATTGAGAGGCTGGTGATCAGGAGCTATAACAGCAATCCATCCCTGGACGGAGCCGGGTCGAAAGAAAAATCACAAAGACACATCGCTCCGACCGGAACGGCTCAACTCCTGGCGGAATTTCACGGTAAATTTGATAACGACAAAGGACAGCCGCGAGCTGATTTGTATAACACCATAATAAGTCACGACAACCCGTTGCCCAA
Organism: Desulforhopalus singaporensis; assembly: GCF_900104445.1. Classification (GTDB taxonomy): domain Bacteria; phylum Desulfobacterota; class Desulfobulbia; order Desulfobulbales; family Desulfocapsaceae; genus Desulforhopalus_A; species Desulforhopalus_A singaporensis. The sequence continues at coordinate 17,948 of NZ_FNJI01000035.1, forward strand.
TAAGGACAGCGTGTATAACCAACCCGCTGTGCCTCTTACATATTTGCCGGATCCTGCAGCAACAGGCGCTGCTTTTGCCAATTTACCCACCGATGGAACTCTGGACAACAGCGTCATTGTCCAGAGCGGTGACGGCATAACCGAAACATGGAATATTGAGCCTCCATCGGCGACAATCAGGCACGTTCATCAGATCAGTTTTGGCAGGGAATCGTTATGGCCGGATCTGAAAACGTTTCGGTTTGTAATTTCAGGATGTTTGAAGCCGAAGAATCCTGAGTGGGATCCGGCTGGGCGGGAGTTGAATGTATTCCTGCTGCCGGGAGAGACCCGAAAAGTGAGGCTGAGCTCGTACATATCCGAGAATGATCTGGATAAATTCGAACTATGGAACTCCATGAAAAAAGATGGAAATGTCGGCCAGTTGAGAAGCAGGGTTCTGGCCGGTGTACACTGGATGATAACGCCGTACAGGGAGATCACCCTGGTTCATGCGGTTCAGCAGCCCCTGGTCATACCTGACTTTAATTCTCTCGCTTCATTTCGTAATAGGGATGAGGGGTGGACTACCCTGGCGGATACCTTTCCTGTAGATGGGAAAAGCACCGGCAGAATAGATGTTCATGGCAGCTGGCGGGAGATTGACGACAGAGGTGCAGGACCCAGACGCATAGATGCCAGGGGACATGCGTTTGAGATATCTGTAAAATATGAGGATTCAGAAGTCAGCTTCGGTCCGGATGGAACCAAATCGTTCACTCAGGTAAATCCAAAACGGTTGGGAGTGGTGGACAAATCCGGTTCTTACGCTTTATCGAAATCAGATGGTTCAAAAGATATAAATGTCAACTTGAAAGATCTCCGGGGTGCTGGAACAACACAGAAAGAGAAATCTTCCCGCGGAAGCGCGGTAAAATCGAAAAGTATTTTCAGCGCACAGCGACAGGATAAAGCGACGGAGTTACAACGGCCCGACTTAGGCGCAGATAAAGGAATCCTGAAGCGTCAAACCATCAGGCGGCCTATTGGACGTCATAATTTTGGCGACACCAGATATAGGCGCGTTACCTATGTCGCATCGGCTACCACCCGCTATCTTGAATACCTGTCGTTTTACCGGGACTACAAAATATTTCAGGAAAACTACTTTGCAGGTGGTGAGCGGACGAAACGACAAGGGGACATCGTCGATCAGTGGACCCGGAAATATCCAGAGAAAAGTTTTATCCGGAAATCCAGACCAGTCACTGTCGATGTTCTCAGTTCTTCACGTCCGCCGGCACCTGAGGTCGAGTATATACTGCCTACCTTTGGGTGGGAACGAAACAGAGCAAAGAAGAAGGTGACCAGCAAAAGGGTAGGCGGAGGGCTCAGGATTTACCTGAAACGGCCCTGGTTTGCTTCCGGAGAAGGAGAACTTCTAGGTGTTGTACTGGACCAACCGGGCCGATCTCGATTGACAGGCAGGCAGCTGGAAACTGACATGAACCTTAAAAAGCCGTATGTCACCCAGTGGGGGATGGATCCGATATGGCGTTCGGCTCCCACCCCCAGGCCCTGGACTCCCGGGGTGGAAAATTTCCGCAATGTTCATAAAACTGAAACCGATCTTACCTTGGAGGAATTGCCCGATTCTTCGGTAGCGGTTGCGGGTTATATCGTTGGTGAATGGGATTCAAACAATAATCTGACTGGATTTGACGAGGACCGTCAACTCTGGTTCTGCGATATAGAGATTGATCCCGGGCAGTCATATTTTCCATTTATACGATTGGCACTTGCACGATATCAGCCGAATTCCATTTCCTGGAAGGGCCTTAAACCGGGGGATGTGAAGCTGTCTCGTGTGATACTGGCGGATTTTGCCCAGCTGGCTCCGGATCGTTTCGCAAGCGTGACGCTTCAATCCGGGAATATACTGAAGGTGATGGTAACAGGGCCTACGTTTGTTGAATCTGGCGTTGACGTGTATGGACCACCGGAACTAAACGTCCAAAGACAGGATGTTGGTTCAAAGGGCGAAACAATTCAACCGGGACAGCGACTAAAAAAAGGGTCCGCAATATCCGGCGCCAAATTTTCAAAAAAGGCAGCGGCTGCTCCTCAAGGCGGGGGAGTTGTTGAGGTTACTCTTGAAATGTCAACAACTGACGCCGGAGATGCTATGGGGTGGGTGGAGGTGCCGAATACCATGGTTAAGCTCAAACGTGATGGCAGAAGCAATTCATGGACAGGTGAGGTAAGGCTGTTGGAGGAACCAAAAGATCAGAGCTATCGTCTTGTAATACGAGAGTATGAATTATTTCTTGGCGGCGGCAGCGGGCATGAACAGGAAAGATCGCTCAGGGGCGCGCAAATTGAACGGAGATTAGTATATGCAGATGTGTTGGAAATATAGGTCAAGGAGGATTCAGACTGCCGTTGATACATCGCCGTGATCGCAAAGTGAAAATAAATCGTAATAATTCTAAATTATCGGTGAATAAGATGCGAAGTGACTCGGGAAAAAACAGATCGGTCATTCTGGCTGTTATCGTACCTCTGGTCCTGCTCATTTTCAAGACAGCGATTTATAGTGCCGGGTTTGACCAGCTATGCATGGATCAGTTGCCGGGACAATGCTGGAGGACAGAAGACGTTATTGATCAGAGAATTGAGTGGCACGCACAGGCGGCTTTGATGGCTATGTTTGAGCACGGTGGTGAAGAGGCCGCATCCGCATCGGCAATTTTATGTGCGGTAAAGCGCGGACAGATTGAGGGCATCTACCGCCACACCATGAAAGTGCCTGCACTCAGGGCCAGAGAGGCGGGGACGTATTCCTGGAAAATTATTCCCCCCCATGAAAATTCAATCTGCTATGATCAGCCTGCCGCCAGGACGCCGATAATTGTAATTCGCGACGGTGTTGCGAAAAACAGGCCCGCATTGATTGGTGCGTTACAAAACGCATGGAAAAGTTGCCGGGTTATACCGACAATGCCCAGGTGCTATATAGCGACAATTCCCAAAAGGACGTGCAATGCGGATAAGTACAATGAAGTGTATTTCCCGTGCATGCGCCCGTATCCACCTAAGCTTTCGAAATGTTTAAATAATATAAGCAAAGATCTTAAAGCTTGTAAAAAACAGGAAACACAAAACAGAGGTGCGGGGGAAGTTTTCGATTATTGCGTGCAAAAATTCAACCTGAATTATCGGTTAAATGATTGTTACAACAAGTATCAGGACAAGGAAAAACACAAAAAATGTAAAATTAAGGCGGATGATGTTTCCGCATGCGATAGCGCCGGATCAGATTGGTAATGACAAGTGTGAGTATTGGTATCGCACTTGTTTCGCCTCAATTCAAGGTATTCCACAAATCAGGATGAAGGGGATTTTAGCGAGGGATTCTAACAGAGCGGGAGGAAAAAATGAGAAAAACAATTTCAGGTTTTGAAAAGTACCGCATGATAATCGGTCTTGTTGCATTCTTTTTCTTTCTCCTCTCAGGTTCCGCTGATGCGGCCTGTACCTGGAAGACTTCTGATATTATGGACCCGCGAATCGATATTGGTGCCCAGAAGAGTCTCATGAGACAAATGAGCGCCGGTCCGCCCCGGAGTATCAGCGCGTCGGCAATGATTGGGGCCGTTAAATCAGGTAAACTTGCAGGCATCCTTTTGCCGCCGCGCCAGGCAGTGGCAAGCCGGGCTGCACGGATGACCCCTAAAAAGGGGTATTGGCAGCTTCTGTCCGGGCGTAATTCCGTATGTCTTCATGAGCCAGCCGGCGAACCGCCGATGATCGTCTATAAAGAGAAGTTGAGCGAAGCCATGATCGATATCGCATTGGCGGATGCCTGGCCCCAGTGTGGCCTCCCAACGCCGCAAAGAGCATGCAATTACGTCGCTGACAGATTCAGCCCACCGCCGAAACCATCTGACAGTTCGGGTGAGTATGACAAAGGGAGTGTGGCTCAGGTTATGGTTTACGTCCATGGGAGGGGAAAAAACTATGTAGGGCCCATTGCCGCGGCACAGGTCTGGGCCAGAGTTCAAGGTTCTGACAAGACGTACAGAAGCAGTACCGATGGCGGAGGAAAAGCCGTTTTATATTTAATTCTCAACAGGGCCGCGGCAGAAGTATACATTCAGGCGGAAGCACCTGATTATATACCGAATTTTAAAAAGGTAATCATAACCGCAGGGCCGCAGCACGTTGTCGATTTAGGTTTAAGTCCCAATCCGTGATAATAAGTTCAACCGGATTATTTTGATAGGTAAACAATTCCACAGGAGGAAGGTATGAATTCTACAGGCAAGTTGAAAATAGTGGGACAGTACCTGGGAGGAATCTTGATGACAATCGTGATAATCTTGGGGGGATGGACCGCAGCCGTCACGGCAAGTGCTCAATCAGATCCCGTCACGGTTCCGTTTGAGGATGATTATGCGGCCCGGCTTGCGTGGCAGAAATATGACCAGGATGTCATGGCGGCACATGCTCAATACGAAGCTAAAATGCACGTCTGGCGTGAAGCCGTGGAGGCTAGAAATCAGAGTAACGGGGAGCTCCCCGATCCAGGGCCGATGCCGAGACTGGATCTTCCACAAAGACCGCCGATGCCCAGGCCCCCGAGTAAGTGATGAAATAATTATATTTTTCTTGACGATGTTCTGTTGCCAGGGTATGGTAACACAAATCTTCCGGAAGTATTACTGGTGAGAGCGCCGCCTTCGCAACCCTACTCCTGTGCGAAGGCGGCGTTGTCTTTTTCATCCATAATTCCTATCGGACACATCAGGATTCATTGGGATAATCTATTGGCCGCCGGCGTCACCATGTGCTAATAACAGGTCTTGCCAGGAATTATAACCTTTTCAGACAATCTGATACCGATGGAGAAAATTATGAAAAAATACAAATTATTGTCATTGCTGGTTGTCCTTGTGCTGCAATTGTCGGTAAATTCGGCATGGTCGGGAGCTCTTGATCCGTTCGCGGGCCAGAAAGGTACGTTGAAGATCGCCGGAGGTACCGCCCATATTCCGGTCATAAAGGAAGCGGCCAAACTGATAATGACCGCCAACCCTGACATTCGCATAACTATTGCCGGAGGAGGTTCCGGAGTGGGAATAAAGCAGGTTGGTGAAAGTATAATCGATATCGGCAATTCCGGACGGAAACCAACGGAACAGGAGATCGGTACATACAATCTGCATCCGGTCAAGTGGGGGATAGACGGCGTAGGTGTCGTGGTAAACCCCGACAACCCCGTTACCGCTCTTTCAACGCAACAGCTTCAGGGAATATTTGCCGGCACCATAACAAGCTGGAAGGAGTTGGGCGGCAAGGACCGGTCGATTAATATTTATGACCGGGATGCTGCCAGCGGGACCCGATCGGTATTTTGGAAAAAAGGGCTGAAAAAGTCAGAGGTCAGCAAAAAAGCCAATGTGGTTGTTTCCAACGGTGCCATGAAGACGGCGATCGCCAACGATCCGTACGGGATCGGTTTTGTCTCGGTTGGTCACATCGATGCATCTGTTGCCCCGGTGAGCCTTGATGGTGTTGCCCCGACTCTCGACAACGTGAAAAGCGGCAAATATCCGGTCGCCAGGGGGTTATATTCCTGCACCAAGGGTGAGCCGAGCGGACTCGCCGCTCTTCTTTTCGATTTCCTGCATAGCCCTGAGGGACGGAAAATCGTGGAAGAAAAAGGCTTTATCTCGGTTGAATAAACTCTTTTGATCGTATGGGAGTTCTGTTTCAGCTCGCCGCCTATGGTTGCGGGCTGCTGACCATAGCTGTGCTGGTGATGATGTTTCAGCTTGGCCGGCCGTTGTTTGTTGATGGGCAGTTTTTTTCCCTGCTCAGTCAGGTGTGGCAACCCGGCCAGCAGCTCTATGGCATCTATCCGATGATCATCGGCAGTATCCGGATATCTTTTCTGGCGCTGGCCTTAAGTTTTCCGGTGAGCCTGGGGACCGCCTTTCTCGCCGCCGGGCTCGCCCCCCGGCCAATGCAAAGATGGGTCCTGGCCATGGTTCGGTTAATGGCAGGGATACCCACCGTGGTCTACGGATTCGTAGCAATCTTTCTCCTCGTCCCCCTCGTCAGAGAACATGTCTCGCGAGGGTCGGGGTTGAATATTCTTACCGCATCTCTGGTACTTGCGGTGCTCATTGCTCCCACCATGGTTGTTTTCTTCGTCAACGGATTGCGCGGGGTAGATCAGTCCTATTGCCGGGCAACGGATGCCCTGGGGGCCACTGCTGTGCAGAGACTGCTCTATCTGCAGCTTCCCCAAGGGTGGCCGACGATAGTTTCCGGAGTAATCATGGGGCTTGGACGGGCAATGGGCGACACCCTCGTCAGCCTAATGGTGGCTGGCAACAGTATCGGCGTGCCGACATCCATTGTCGACTCCGCCAGGACTCTTACCGCCCACATTGCCCTTGTCATCGCGGCTGATTTTGCCAGCATGGAGTTTGCCTCGATCTTTGCCTGCGGCCTTGTCCTCTATCTATTCACCATGGCGGTCGTCATAGGATTGCGGATGCTGGTTCACCTGCGGACAGGATCGGATCGATGAGAACTCTCCTTGAAAAAAGCGTCCCACTGCTTGCCTGGGCGGGGTTTACTGTTTTGGCCGGGGCTCTTGCGGCAATCCTTGGCTACATTGTCATGCGTAGCTGGGCGGTGCTCCATCTTTCCCTGCTGTTCGGCGATGTTGCCCCGATCGATGCCATTTTCCTCCGCCATCCTGTTTTCGACGGACTCTTTCCCGCTGTGGCTGGCACTTTTCTGCTTGTCCTGATTGCCGTCCTGCTCGCCGTTCCTGTGGGCATGGCTGCAGGGATCTATCTCGCTGAGTACGCAGGGTACAGGATGAAAAGCTGCCTCAGCCTCCTGTTTGACATCCTCGCCGGTCTGCCGTCGGTTGTCGTTGGCCTGGCGGGGTTTTCACTCACCATACTTCTGCATAAGGTTTTCCCCGGGAAAATCGGTCCCTGTCTGCTGCTTTCGGCCCTGGCGCTCTGTTTTTTAATTCTTCCCTATCTGATCCGTACTACCCAGACTGCCCTTGAGTCGGTGCCGTTATCCCTGCGACAAACGGCACCAGCCCTGGGGGCGACAAAACTCCAGAACATCTGCAAGGTGCTGCTGCCGAGTAAACTGACGGACATTCTTGGCGGTATCATCCTTGCCGTGGGCCGGGCTGCGGAAGATACCGCGGTCATTATGCTGACCGGCGTCGTCGCTTCCGCCGGCATCCCCCGTTCGCTCTTTGAGCAATTTGAGGCGCTCCCCTTTTATATCTATTATATTTCTTCACAATATACCAACGCAGAGGAGTTGCAGACGGGGTTCGGTGCGGCCATGCTCCTGCTGGTGCTGTGCGGGATATTGTTTCTCCTGGCGTTTTTCACCCAACAGACTCTTTCCCGGCATTTCAGAAGGTAGATTGTGAACAGGCAAGACAAAATAATTATCGACAAGCTCAGTTTCCGTTACCGGAACCGGCCCATCCTCGAAGATATCAGCCTCTGTTGGCGGGAAAAGCAGATCATTGCGGTTACCGGTCCGTCCGGTACCGGGAAATCTACCTTTTTATCCCTGTTCAACCGGCTCTGGGAGGAGACGGGCGACGGCAGGCTGACCGGATCCATACAGTTGAACCTTGGCGGTGGCCTGGTGGATATTTACCAACGGCAGATGCCTCTGGCGACGTTGCGGCGCTCCGTGGGAATGGTCTTCCAGGCACCCAACCCCCTGCCGATGAGCATCTACAAAAACATCACCTTCCCGCTGATGCTGGCCGGCAGGAAAAACGGAGAGGAGATGACGGAGTTGGTCGAGCGGGTGTTGACCCAGGTCCATCTCTTTGCCGAGGTGAAGGATCGCCTCAAAAGTGATGCCCGCAATCTCTCCGGCGGCCAGCAGCAACGCCTTTGTCTGGCGAGGGCGCTGGTGCTGGAGCCAAAAATACTGTTGCTTGACGAGCCCACCTCCTCTCTTGATCAAGAGGCGTGCCGCAAGCTTGAAGAGCTTATCGTCGAACTGAAGGACCAGTGCACCATCCTCCTCGTCTCTCACTACCAGGACCAGGTACAGAGAACCGCGGATCTTGTCTATGAACTTGCAGACAAAAGGCTGAGGCGGGTCGGCTGAACGCGTACGGCGGTGCCGTATCAGCGTCTGTCCTGTCTGGAAAGATGCGGGGTGGACGGTTGAAGAACTCTTTTTTACCTGCATCAATCTTCGCCTGCAAAAGAAATTTCCATATCGATCATTTCTCTTGCTCTTTCAATTGCACGCTGCTTGGTGATGCCGCCCATCGGGACATATTGCGACTGACCTGACGGGCTGCTGATGGTAAAGGTGAATTGGGAGCACTGCTCGTCTTTGGCCGCTACCGAGATCGTCCATCCTTTGTAAATATCCGTTATTGAGTTTTTCATGAAGCAGCCTCTCTTTCATTTTTGGCCCTGATAAGTTCTTTTTCTACCACCGGTGAGAAACAGGAAAAAAAGACCGTGGTGATAGCATCATTATTTTCAAGAAACCTGATAACCTCATCCATTGCTATGTCACAGGCCGTGGCAACGGGAAAGCCGTAAGCACCGCAACTGATGGCGGGAAAAGCGATGGTCTTCACGCCGTTTTTGGCACCGCACTCCAGGCTCTTGCGGTAGCATGACGCAAGCAGTGATCTTTCATTTTTGCCGCCACCCTGCCATATCGGACCGACGGTATGGATCACAAATTTTGCCGGTAGATTGTAACCGCCCGTGATCTTGGCTTCACCGGTAGGGCAGCCGTGCAACTGTCTGCATTCTTCGAGCAGTTCCGGTCCAGCTGCACTGTGTATGGCGCCATCGACACCACCGCCGCCCAACAGGGTGCTGTTTGCCGCGTTGACAATCGCATCCACCTTTAGCCTGGTTATGTCTGTGCTCACTATCTGAATACGTTCCATGGACACCACCTCTTGCCGTAAATTTATAAATGACTATGCTAAGTTTTTACAGTTTGATAGTCGGCTGGTATTTGCCACTAGTAAAGAATTCTTTTATATCAATACTTTTAAGTATCTTATATCCGAGATCAAGCGGCTTGTCCGCCATCCGGTGTTGGCGACCGGTTCTGTGAGGGGCCAGCCCAGTCAACTCAACAGCGCGAAAAACTTTTCTTTAATCGGGGCAGCTGATCTGGCTCCCAAGGACCATTACCGGTTGCGAGTCATTTTTACGTCGGGCTTGGGTAACGCGAGCGCGGGGAAGTGAAGGGGATCAGGGAAAGATGTCTGCAGCCTGTCTGTGCCTGATCTTCTTGACGCAGTCCTGCATTGACCTTATCACAGTCTTGAATGTGTCCTGCTCGCCGGGGATATGGGAAATCAGGGATCGGTTGAAATCGGCTTCGACCCGATTGAGTTTTTTCAACTCGACCAGGTACGTTGATTTTTTCCCGTGAGCCGATCGCACCAGCTCCTCATAGCTGTCGCCTTCAGCCTTGAGCAACAACAAAAAGTGTGCAGCCAGTTGATCGAGCCATGCACGATATTGTTGCTGCACTGCGGTCGGGGTGCTGCTCAACTCGATGACGCTTTCCAGGTTTACGGGCTTGTTGGCGGCAACCGATTCCACCACCGCATCAAGAGTCCTCTGTCTCGTGACGAGAAAATTGCTGCTGAAGTCCTGCAACCCGTTTCGGTACCGCTTGAGCTGAAAATAATAAAAGACGAAAAAGATAGGGATCAGGATCATCCACAGCGCCAGTTGCGGTTTGTCGATGATCTCCCCGGCCACCTGCTTGGCAAAATCCTGTTCGTGACCGAGGATGAGCTCCTTTTTGCGGTCTAGTTCAGTACCCATGGTTGATCATTGGGGCAGGGCACGCAGGCCGAAATAGAGGATGAGCAGGCAGATGACGATTCCCGAAATAAGCGGTAAGGTCAGTCCGTAGTGCTCAGGTGCCAGCAGCTGCAGGGTCTGTGTCAGGTATTGCTGCCCTGTATAAGACCCTTCAATTTCGGTATAGTAATACGCGCCGGCATCGATACCGTTCTCCTCGATCACCTGGACGATTTTATTCATGCCGTAAATATACTTCATGAGCCAGGGCCCGATGAAGACCCCGAAACAATATATGAACAGGCAGACCGAGAACAGTACAGTCCAGGATTTAAAGCGGCTCTTTCGCGGCTTTTTGCGATGTGTCTTCATTGCGTTGAGACCGGTGAATACTTTTTTTGATAATGGGTCCTCTTTACCCCAAATCCATCACCGGCAAGAGGACCCATGAGTGTTAAATCGTTGCTGTTAATTCAGGAAATACCACATAGAACATGATGTAGGCAACGATCAGCGTCAGACAGAGGTTGAATGACTGGCCGAAAACATAAAGAATCAAAGGTTTTCCGCCGACAAAATGTTCTCTGAGTTCACGGAAGTTGGTTGCCAGCCCAATGCTTACGAACGACAAACAGAAGAACCAGCCCCTGAACAGGTCTCCCATTCCCTTGACCACACCCTGGTCTATCATCGCCGGGCCGAGACCACTGACCTGGTTGTTGAGCGAACTATAGAGCAGAGAAAAGATGATCGACGCGGCGATGAACCCGAGCACGAACTTGGGAAAACGATACCAGATTTCAATGGCGCCAACCGTACGGCCGGTCTCCTGGATCTCAACCCTGGTAGTGAAATAGATCGCTACGCAGAATGCAATAACGCCAATAAGGACGTTCTGGATCATTTTGATGGTTGCGGCAACATAAAGAGCCTTTTCCCCGAGAAATGCGCCTGCCGCCGCTACCGCACCGGTTGCATCGATGGTTCCGCCCATCCAGGCGCCGCCCAGGATGAGCTGCTTGTCGACCGGAAAGGTGGATTTGATTATGGCGGGCATAACTATCATCATAATCGAGGTGAAAACCAGGGACAGGCCGACCGCCAGGGTCAACTCCTCCTTCTTGGCCTTGCAGGCCGCCGCAGTGGCGATCGCCGCGCTCACTCCGCACACGCTCATGTCGGAGCAGATCGTGGCGTTGAGCCGCTTGGAAGGTATCCGGACAATCTTCTGGCCGACCCAGTAGGTAACCAGCCACACCGTCGGGGTGACGACCCACGCTACGAAGATACCTGCTGTCCCGATGGTAATTATCTTTTCAAACAGAATTCCGGCACCTAGCAGCACCAGACCGGTCTTGATATAATACTCTGTCTGTACCGCAGGCTTAGCCCATTCGGGTGTGCCGACCGTGTTGGAGATCAACATACCGAAAAATATTGCCCAGAATGCGTAGCCGATACCGTAGGCTTTCATGGTCGCCTGCGAACTGGCGACGTAAGCCAGTATGGTAATGAGAAAGACAAAGATGAAGCCGACGACAAACTCCTTGAACGGCTGCCCCATTGCTGCTGTACCGATGCCGAAAAAGAGAGCAAAACAGATGCCGAGCATGATTAGCCAACCAATCTGATTATACGGCTTGGCCTTGGTTTTGCCTTTTGCTTTACTTGCCGCAAGCCAAGCGTTTCGCCAGTTCGCAATCGATTGCTTGGCTTCTTCATTGAGCGCTGCATCGCTAAATCCTGCAGCCTCGGCGGCTGCTTCGGCAGCCTGTGCGACAGCCAGGGCCTCTTGCTCGGCCGCATGAGCCTTTTCATACTTGGGCATTGCAGCCGCGTTTTTGGCATCGGCCGCCGTCTCGCTCATGATAAATGCGTCCACGGGGTTAGATTTCCAGCCGTGGGGCTTCTTGGAAAAGGTGGATAACCATTTGCCTATTGATGTACTTTTGACTTTAACATCATTTTTGGCATCATTGAGTTGATACCAGCCAATGGTCCTGAACTTGTCGGTTTTCTGGGCATCGGCTAAATATTTTCCTTCTATTTCCGTAAGCTTTCCATGCATCTGCGATGTATGCGGGAAATAGACTATAATACCCATCAGCAGGAGAAAGAAGCCCAGCCATACCGCCCACCAGTCTTCCTTTTTCCACAGTTCGGACCATTCCCATTTGCCAACGTCAACAACTACTTGATCACCTTGTTGCTCTGCCATAGCGCCTCCTCAGTAAAGAAGTGATATTGATCGGATTTCAACTAAAAGAAAGCACACGCACTCCCAGCCACAAAAAAACATCCACTGTATATTCGATATCATATCGGCAGGTTCGAGTCCATTTAAATGTTATTTCCCGCTCAATTAAATTGATAAATTATTTATCTTGACTGACTAGTGACGTTTGATTTTTATAGTAGTACCGGTTCAGAGGTGTCCTGGGGAAAAGATGTAAGGAATGCCCGAAAAATAACAGGAACCATAACCTGCACTTCAACCTTGGCGCCATGAAAGCTCCCTGATACAAATCTGCAAGAGATCGCTTTTCTGGCCACCCCTGTGTTTGGCCGGGTATGGTGTTGTTAATCGTATATATTTCCAAACGTTAAGTGTGTTGTGTCATGAATCGCATTTACCGTCAGTTATTTTGTAATTTATTTTATAAAATAACTGACGGTAAATGACAAACAGAGTTATAGTAATTCGTCAACTCTGCGGAGTTGGCATCAGACGTATAGCTTTAAATTCCAACCCTGCCAGGGTTTTGTATCCCAGGGGCGGCTTGACGCCTTGGAGACGTCACCGGTCAGGAGTTTCATGGTGGTGAGGATATACCCATGACATGAAAAAAAGTATCCTGTCCCGCTTAGACCAATGGAATCCGGTAAGCATTCGGCCTGATAATGGTACGATGGATGGAGCAGGCATAGTCCTGAACCAGAAAAGGGGGTATGTCTGCTCGGTGGACCGGGGGCAAAACCTCTTGACCAAGGTAATCGAGACGTCTCTGGATACTGATCTTCTCCGGGCGGGGGACGAATCCTGTTTTTCGGTGATACCATCACAGATTTTTAAAGGAAATTCACAAACTCCAGTGGTTCACCACCTGGTGCTGAGTACTCGTTCTTTTGCTACCGTCGATGAAGTCCGGTCTCAACTTGACGGCATTATCTACAAGGAAATGAAAGATTTTTCCGTTTCCCAGGGGATGAATTTTGACCCGGCCTTTTCAGACCACTCCCTTTGTAAAATGACTGTCATCGTTTGCAAATGCGAGAGTGGCAATATCTCGGTTCCTGTTATCGAGCTTGATGCCCCGGTCATCAAGCATCGTCTTGTGCAAGAAGTGAGAAAGCACAGCGTATAGCAGGACGGATCGGTGCTCGATTTTGCTGGGTGCGAGAAAAATCTCATATCTTCAGGTGGCGGATAGATAACATTACATAGTCAATGGTAACTTGTTATATTTATAAGCTCTTTGGTTGTTGATTCAGGTTTGGATATCCGCCGGATTGCCATATGAGATAACTGGACGTTTTTTATACTTCGTCCCCTGTAAATTCCATATATGTTTTTTGCTTCCAAGAATGATTATTTTACAAACAGAGATCTCAGGGTCGCGATGATTTTTTCTCTTTCAAAAGGAGTGTCCTCTATATTTGATCCGATATCGTTGAGAATTAATTCCAGATCATTCCAGTGAGCATATTTTTTGTATTTGTCTTGACGATGAATGCCCATTAACTCAGCAATAAGATTTACATAATTGACAACTTCAATATCAAGTCCAGTTGCTTTGGATGCAAAGGTTTGGTTGCAATAATGACAGATCGTAACCATTTGCTTAGCCCCGGTTTGTTTTGCTTCCCGTAGCCTGTACGATTGGATTTGTGAACAACTGTCAGGGAACCAGCAAGCGGCTCCGCTGCCACAACATAGCGTATTGGCACCATGATGCTCCATTTCTTTTAGCTCGACATTGGGCAGTTGTGAAAGTACCTGTCGTGGTCCGTCCGGGTCTGTTCCTGTATAGGCTGATTTACACGGTTCGTGAAGTGTCAGGATTTTATCGGCTGAGTCTTCAGCCAGCGGTAGCTTCTTAATATTTCCCGCCAAATATTGAGGAAAAGAAATGACCTTGAACTGCACATCTGTTGAGGAAGCTATGTATTTGTGGAACCGGCAATGACAGGTGGGGCACCATAGGATTATGGCTTTCGGATTGTAACCGCACAGCTTGGCTATGAGTTTATCTGCAGTAAGGCTTCCCTGTTGCTGCAGCCCGAAGAACAATTGGTTGTCACCGCAACAATTATCAAGTCCCGGAAGGAATGCATATGAGTCGCCTATGTAATCCATGATATCCAGCGCATTCAGTATTTTTTCCGGCTGGAAGTATACATTGCAGCCTGGGAAAAAGACATATTCCACCTCCTGTTTCGGGGAGGTGGTCGTGATGCGCTGGTATTCGTTTTCCGAAACCTGTACACGGGCAATTATCCGCTGGGGACTTTCAGCCCCCTGACTGTCACTAAAATGAGATGGTGCCATGCCTTGGGAGATAAACACTCCTTTTATCAGTTCATTTATCAACATGGGATTGAGGTCTTGGGGACAGACATCCGTTGTGCATCTGAAACATTCCATACAGGCAAATGCTTTTGTGTAGGCTAAATGGTTAAAGGTCCCATTTTCAACGCTGTCAAAAACGGCTTCCTGGATTTTTGGCGCTGGTTCTTTTAAATCTGTATAGGGTAATATCGGACAGTTATCTGCGCAAACACCACATTGAATACATTGATCAAGAAATTTTACCCTCTCTTTTTTGTAGTATTCCAGGATAGCCATTTTATTCTTCCCCCATTTCAAAATGGTTAAATGTCACTTTGCTGATATTGTCCAGATATTGAAACAAAAAACGGTGGCGTCGGACTTCTGTATACTAATCCAGTTTGTTCGTATTACAATAACTGTCAAGCGGGAAAAACTGCCAGGAAAACAGGAGGGCTGGAATAAATAGTTGGCAACGCTATGTCGAGGTCGGCGCTGTCATTCGTTTGCTTATTCTAACAACTTGCAAAGATAGTCATGACATAATGAGATAGTTTATAGTATGTTATGTGGTGTTGATGGAGCAATATTTCTAAACACATGCCAATTAATAAAGGAAATTGGCATTCTGGAGAATCCGTTACATTGCGGAGATTGAAGATTCCATGGAATTACTTGTTAATGTCGACCGCTGGGGCGCCATGAATCGCGGTAACTACTTTATCAAACCCTTTGTGTCGTTCTACGAGAGTGAACATGGAATTTGACCAAGGTATCATGCACAGCGCAGTCAGGCAAAGCTTGCTTAGCGGGTACATGGCGTTGGTCGGCACCGTGATTATGCACTATATGTGAAAATATGATCAGGGAAGCAAAACCAGAGGACTGTGTTGCCCTGGCGGCATTGTCTATTAAAATCTGGCTCGACACATATGCTGTCGATGGTATGCGAAACGAGTACGCAAAATATGTGCTTTCAAATTTCACCGAAGAGTATTTCATTGGGCTCCTCAGCAATGTCGACTACCGATTACTTGTAAGTGCGTGTGATGGAGTGCTGCAGGGGTTTGTAATGGTGAATCTGGACTCTTATTTTGAAACTCGGGAAAATGGTTTTGAAATTGAGAAATTGTACGTAGACGAGAAGTTTAAAGGCCAGGGGCTGGGCCGCACGCTTCTCACCGAGGTGGCCGAAAGGTTTGGTAACGTTTTTTGGCTCTATACCTGGGTAGAGAACGAGTCAAATGAGTTTTATAAACACCTGGGTTTCCGCCGGATCGGTGGCTTAACGTTTGATTTTAAAGGCCATACCATAGCAAACCATGTTTATAAGCGAAACCAGACATGACAAACGGATTAAGATGGGCCGCCGTCGCGTGGCGTTGGTCGATGGTGTGGTTTAACCTCAGGGAGGGATCATGGACATAACACAGTTATCGTCATGTTTTTGTACAAAGAATGTTGGTCAGTGCAGGGACTTTTACCAGAAATATCTCGGCGCCAAGATAACTTTTGACTGCGGATGGTATCTCAATATGGTCATTGGCAGCCAAGGTGCCACCATTCAGTTTATGGAACCGCAAGGTGATATGCCTGTTTATGCCGGTGTCGGAGTAACTTTGAATTTCGCGGTCGATGATGTTGATGCAGAATATCAACGCTTAATGGCCGCTGGGCTATCAGTAGTCATGCCGCTGGAAGATCACCCTTGGGGCGACAGGGGGTTCTCTGTCACGGATCCGATTGGAAATTCAATTTACATTTATTCAGACCGAGAACCATCGGACGAATTTAAGCAGTACATTAAAGGTTAGCAGGAGTAAGCAGGTTTGCCCACAGTGTGCCGCTGAATCCCCGCAAAGCCTCTCTTTATTGTGCAGCGTTACCAGCGTTCATGGCGGCCGCGTCGCCATGAATCGGAGGGGCGCCCCCCCCCGCATCGTCGCTTCCGAAGAGAAAAGGGGAGTGACGGGGCACCGGACACAACAGAGTTAAACAGAGTTTGGTGCATCTCGTACACAGCGTTGGCCACCACTGTTATTTATCCGGCGGGTAAATAGTAGAAATCTATGCGGCGTCTTTGATTGGCGGATGGTCGAAATAATTGACCACCTGCTGTGGCTTGCGTTGCAGTATTCGTATGTGTCCAAGAATTTTTGTTTTTCAGCTCTTCCTTTGTCCTTGGTGGCGAAGATGATTCTTAACCTGTCTTGAGGTTATAATTCAAGTGCTCATCCGGGTTGAGTTCCGGCGAGTATGACGGAAGATAGAACACTTCAATCTGATTTTCATGCCGTTTCAGCCACTTTCTCACCAGTTTTGCATGGTGAACCGGCAAAATATCCAATACCAAGAAGACCTTGCGGCCAGAGTCCTTTATCAGCCTTTTCATAAAACGCAGCAGCACTCTGGCGTTTTTGGTTGTGTTGTTCATCATGAATCGAACCAGACCCTGGTTGTTGGTAGCGGAGATCATGTTTATTGAAAAACGCTTCGGATTGATCTCTACTATGGGAGTTTTACCTTTGGGGGCAGAGGGTTGACTGTGATTGCAGTCATTGCGAGCCCCGGTCTCATCACCCCAGTAAATCTCACCATTCTCAATTGCTGCCCGTGCCTTTATCTCGGGGTAGGTTTCATCCAGCCATTTCTGTATGGCTTTTGGGCTGCGTTCATATGCTCTTTTGATCTGTTTCTGAGGTGTAAGTCCCCACCGCTTCATGTAATCACCGATAGTTCGCAGGGCAATCTTCACCCTCCATATCTGATACACCGCGGACTGGATGGCTTTTCGATTCCAGAGGGCAAAAGGAAGCTTGAGTTGCTTTGGGTTTTTATCGACCAGCAACTTCTTCAGCGCTTTCTCCTGAGCTGCCGTTAAAAGCCGCTGGGACTCTGAGCTCCTGCCCCGTTTCTTGAGAACGATTGCTTTTCTGCCGCCGGCCTCCCAAATTGAAATCCACTTGCAGACGGCGGAGTAGCTGACACCTATGATTTTAGCAATATCTTTCCGCTTTCTTCCTGCCTTGAACAAACGGATAGCCTGGTCGCGATTGTATTGCTGAATCTCCTGCGATAGTTTTCTGGCATCTTGTTTTTTCATGTCGGCACTATACCATAAAATCTATTATTTCCCCTCCTGGGTAATGGTCAGGCGGACAATAAATAGAATCTGTGTAACGCGTTTGATTGCCGGATGTTCGAACTATTCTGCATTAAGGCCAAGCCCTTCTGGTGGTTCGTAGCCCTGGCGGGATCGGTTGTCGTTGCAGAATTGATTAGTGGCAATTGCCAGAAGAAGCTTCGCAATCAGAGAAAACAACGATCAGGAACAGCGAATTATACCAATTTGTGTGGAACTCAAAGAGGGAGTTGGAAATGACAAGCGGCAACCAGGCAGGTATGGCCGCCGCACAATGATTCATTCCTGGATGTTTTCGTTACTCGTCCACATCACCGGCGCCCAATCCCTGAGATATACCATTATTTTTGATATCGTCCACGACCTTTTCAGAACAGAGATTTTTAAGCCGCTTCTCGTTATTATGCAGGTGCGACTGAGTATGTAATTTGAGCTCTCTTCGTTGTTGCTCACAATTGGTTGGGTAAATTCATCCAGCGCCTCTTCTGAGACACACGCAGGATGTTCTCCCTTCGTGGTTGCAGCTGGCGACCATTGAACGGAAACCATCAATAGCATAGTTGCCAATACAGTCTTCTTCATTGCCGGCTCGGTCTATTGAGTTCTTTGTCGTACGGCACACAAGTGTTTTGTCCTGACAAATGAAAAAGTCAAATCCCTGGGACAAAATGGATGGGAGAAAATGTGGCTTACTGCTTATTCGCTGGCTGGGGGACAGGGATTCGAACCCCGATAAGCGGAGTCAGAGTCCGCCGCCTTACCATTAGACCATCCCCCAGCTCTTAGTGGTTGGTCGCCGAGTTTATAGTAGTTTTCCTGTGGTGTGTCAAGAAAAAAGGACGCTGGATGCCGATATTCTTGACTATTATTTTTCACCCCTTTGTGTCAAGTATGGTATATCAGCAACACCTTGCTCAAAGAATATATTGCAAGGAACTCTTGATTTGTCCAAACAGAGGTGGCTCAGATCATTTGAACAGTTTTTCATTTTTTTAAGTGGAAAACCAGCCAGGATTTACACCGGCAAGTCCTGGCTGGCAATTTTTCACAATAGGTCTCGCCCGGTGTCTGTCTGTTAAGAGCTGAATGCGGTCGACATCGGTTGTATCAGTCAAAATATCTCATAATCGATCTGCGTGCCTCAGAAACTGAGTCTTGAAGTAGTCAAAAATAATGGTATCTTTCATCTACTAAGGCGAAAGCTTGTTAGGGAGTGTTGGGGTTTTAGGAATTATCTAAAAGCCAAGATTTTTTCACACACAATGATCGCGGATCAATGATCGTCTTAGCCTGGCACTCCCAATATCTTCAACACTGGTCCAAATTTACAATTTACCAACTATAATTTTACAAAAACATTGCATCGGACAGAGGTTAGGACTTTAATGAATAGTATAATAAAATGAGTGCAGTTTAGCTTTGCCACTTAGTGATCCAAACAAGTGAACTCATTTTTAACATTATTCAAAAGCAGGAGCCCGGAAAGTGAAAATTCAGGATGTGCAAGTAATTTGTCTGCGAGTGCCAGCTTATCAAGAATTCTGTGAGTGGGGAGAAGACGCTGTCCTAATAAAAGTTATCACTGATACAGGACTTGTTGGTTGGGGGGAGAGTGATAGCTCACCACTCGTTGTGAAAGCAGTAATAGAGGCTCCGGGGTCAAACCTTTACTGCTATGGTCTAAAAGAACTTCTCCTGGGAGAAAATCCTTTGGAAATCCAAAGGATCTGGGACAAGATGTATTGGAGCTCCAACTATTTGGGCAGGAGAGGTGTTGGAATCCACGCTATAAGTGCGGTTGATATTGCTCTGTGGGATATTGCTTCTCAGTATTATCAGGTTCCTATTCATATCCTACTGGGAGGGAAGTATAGGGATAGAATTCGCGCGTATGGAACCTTTATACCTGCCAACACTCCGGATGAAAACAGGGCTGTTGCCCGTAAGTTTAAAAACGAGGGTTTCACCAGTTTGAAATTTGGAGGCGGTATCTTTGGAGACAACGACGATACCGATTATGAAATCATCAAGGCTGTGCGGGAAGAGCTGGGGGATGATTTTGAACTCCAGATTGATCTTGGTTCAAAGTGGAAAACCTATGGTAGGGCTCTCGGTATGTTCAAGCGTCTCGAAGAATTCAAATTAAACTGGATAGAAGAACCTGTGCTGGCCGATGACATGAAAGCCTATGCCAAACTGTCAGGTGTATCGGGAGCTAAAACCGCAGGTGGAGAATCGTTGACCACCCGTTACGAATTTAACGATTTCCTCCAATATGCCCAACCGGATATCGTTCAGCCAGATATCACGCGTTGTGGTGGAATTTCCGAGATGCGCAAGATCAGCGACCTGGCAACGATGCATGGCGCTAAACTGGTCCCTCACGGATTCAGCACTGGAATCCTGATCGCAGCGACTGTCCAGTTCCTCGCTAGTACTCCTGACGGTGATTTAATGGAATACTCACGTAGCTCCAGCCCCCTTTTCACAAGGCTGGTAAAAAACCTCCTCCCTTTTAAGGATGGTTACGTGAATGTTCCAGATTGCATCGGCTTAGGTGTTGAATTGGATGAGCATTTGATAGCACAATACACAATGGACTAATGAAGGAAACAAGGGGAAGTAAAAGAATTGACAGCTTAATTAGATAGAGTCTGTAAATAAAATTGTGTAACTGCTTATTAAGACGAAACCTGGTTGGCGAACATTGACAAAGCAGAGCTAGCACTCACTTTTGACGCAATTTAAGCAAGATATAAACGGTGCCCAATGTACGCTATCCGACGTGCGGATTAATACAATCAATTAACTTCGCCAAGAAAAAGGAACAAGTTATAATGTTTATAAATGGATATGGGTGATGCCTGTGATTTCCCCAATATAGCTACCTATGGTATTCGGATGGTGTGACGGTGGGATTAAAATGTAGTGACTAACGCAGATATGAATGCCTTTTTGTGGCAGCCTCAACTCTCTTTTTCGAACGAGTTTTCACCAACTCGGAGACAATGCTCAATGCTATTTCATGAGGAGTATCGGCGCCGATATCAAGTCCAATTGGACTGCTTACTCGGTTGAAATCATTTTGGCTAAACCCTTCTTCAACGAGTGACTGGTACACAAAGTTACGCTTTTTTGTGCTACCTATCATACCAATATAACCAGCCTTCGTCTTCAGAGCCTGCGCAAGTACATCTTTATCATGAAGATGACCTCGAGTGACAATCACGACATAATCATCATCCGACAACTCACTGAAACAATGAGAAAAACATTCAACAATTTTTATCTCTTTGACATTTTCAAACCTGTCAGCATTAGCAAATTCATCTCTATCATCAATCACCACAACCTCAAAGTCGGCAAATGCAGCGAGTTTTGCCGTAGCATATCCGACATGTCCTGCTCCGATTACAAATACAACACTGGGCGAAGCTAGAGGTTCAACAAATATTTCTGACTTTTCAGTGTGTAACAGATACGGTGCGCGACCAATATCCCTATTTAACGTGGTGACGATTTTTTCATCTAATGATGTAATTTTACGAGATTCGCAGAATGGAATTAAATGAGGAGAATTTCCATTTTGGGGCAAAATGGTTAACAAGGCTGGATGTTTTCCTTGACGACAATCTGCTTGCAGCGAGACAAAAGTTTCCAACATATCAGGTTCAATTTTTTGCATCAGCAAAGATACAGAGCCTCCGCATACCATCCCAAGCTCAGCTGCATCGGGTGAACTGAGAGAATAATCGACTTCCAGATAATGAGCAGAACTTAAAAATATATCACGAGCTTTTTGAATGCATTTTCCCTCTAACGCCCCTCCGCCAATTGTTCCATCCACTGAACCATCTTTACGAACCAGCATTCTAGCACCTAAGGTCCTTGGTGCGGAGCCTGCACTGCGAATAATAACCGCAATCACAACAGTCTGCTGTTGTTTCAACTCACTAACCAAACTATCTAATATTTCGCGCATACTTCACCTTGAAATCAAATATTGAACCTCGACAATACTGCTTCCAGCACAGCCCCACCAAGTCCGAGACTTTTATCGGATACCAGCATATTATTGACATTTTCCCTTGGTTCAATATCTCCAATTTTAACGTTTTTTTCTACAAAGATATTGTTTCTTATCAATCCTCTGACAGTGCCATTTATAAGAGCTTTAACCGCTTTTTTTTGAACAGTACCAATGACATCTCCCGCTTTAACAGCATCATTAATTTGAACTGCACATTGTATCCTGCCCGATGCTGGAGCCCTGATAACTCTCTCAACATCATATCCCATCACATTTGCTGGAATACCAGTATCCCTAGAAGCTTCGCCGTTAAAAATCACCCGTCCAAAATTGGGACCTCGATGGGTTTCTATCACCATATCTACATCAGAGCCGGCATAAAAACCTGGACCTAGTCCAATAACCAGTTCAGCATCATCAATACGGGTACCGAGATTTTTTTTTGCTAAAATAGCATCAATTATCACTTTGGGTTTGCGTTTTAAAATTGTCTCCCAATCTGGATCTATCACAACAGGTATACAGTTGTCGTTTAACGTTTTATCGATTTCGATATCTCTTTGAGCAAGTACTGCATGCACGCCATCAACAGTTTTTCTACCATCATAAATAGCCTCACAAAAGCAGACAGTTCTTCTTACGGCCATAGGATTTTCTATATCAAGCAGGATAATGTTTTTAAAGCCACTACGAAACAGACGCCATGCAATCCCGGAGGCCATTTCACCACCTCCTTTTATAATAATCGGAAGTTTTGTTAACATATAATTTTATCTCCCAAAACTGCAGTTGGGAAAAACACATGTGGGACAATTTAAGCACAGCCCGCCATGGCCTAAGGAATATATTTCTTCGGGTGAAATTTTTTCGCCCGCCAGAACGCGTGGAAAAACAAGATCGAACAGGGTTATGTGACTGTGAAAAACGCAAGCAGGCAGCCCAAGAACGGTAACACCATCAAGGTATCCAATGAGAAACATAGCGCCTGGTAAAACGGGGGTTCCGTAAAGTTGTATGGTTGTACCCGCTGCCCGAACACCTTGTCGAGTTACGTCATCAGCGTCAATGGAAAGGCCACCTGTTAACAGTATTATTTCTGCGCCAGCCTCTTTGGCTTCCCTGATTTTCTTTGCAATAACGTCAACACTGTCAGTTGCTAGCTCTTTAAAAATAAGTTCTGCATTGTATTCCTGAATCTTTTTTCCAACGTAGTTTTCAAACTGATCTTCAATGAGTCCGGTAGCAATTTCACTTCCGGTCACTATTGCGGCAACTTTCATATTCTTATAGGGTAGAATATTGATGACTGGTCCGGTTTTAGCTACGAGATTATCCACATAATCAAGCCTTGAAGAATCGATCGTCAACGGAATAATCCTCGTTCCAGCCACCTGTTGATTTTTTTTAACAGGAATTGTTGATTTCCTTGTGGCAAGACAAACGTCCCCCAGGCTGTTGATTTTCATAAGAGCAGAAATATCTACTTTAAGAACCCCCGACACTTCTGCTGAAATATCCGACTTTCCCTCAGAAGGAGGAGAGTATCTGAGCCCTTTACCGCAAACTGTCCGGGCTATACGTAGCGCCGCTTCGTCCTCATGGATCGTTTCCTCGTCGAGATCTAGGACAAGGAGGTTTAATTTTCCGCAACTTTCTAGGACCGGTATGTCCTGCTCAGAGATTACATGGCCACGTTTAAAAATAGCACTTTTTGATTTCCCTGGAAGTACCTGCGTAATATCATGTGACAAAACGGTACCTACGGAAGAGTATACTGAAATGGTCTTATGTTTTTTTTCATTACACATGTATTACCTCACCTTCATGAAAGAAAAAAATGTCGACAAACATTTGGAAGACGTTCTAGCCTGGCTCGTTGATGTAGTGGTGAATGTAATATCTCCACGGATGTTTTGTGACGGGTATGCGATCGTTGAGCCAGGCCAAATCCACACCAGACTTCTAAATATTGTTATATTCATGATGTCAATTCTACTAAGGATTTTAAGAGTAAATTGGCCCCCTTTTCAATTTGATGTTTAGAGCTATACTCGGAATTAGAGTGACTGCGACCGCCCTTGCATGGAATAAAGATCATTGCCATGGGCATAATAGTTGACATATATGCAGCATCATGACCTGCACCGCTTAACATTTTTGTATAACCAAGTCCCAATTCTTTTGCTTTTTTTTCAAGAACTGATAGCAGGGTCCCATCACTTATCGATGGCCGTCCTTGACTAATTTTTATGTGCTCGATGGTCGTGTTAGTCAGCTTTGCAATTGCGGACGCCGAGGCGAATATGGATTCCAGACATTCCTGGACGAGGAGATTGTCCTCAGAACGAATATCAAGTGTGAAATCAACTCGTTCTGCTATGATATTAGATCCGTTTGGAAATATATCAACCTTACCAACGGTAGCTGTAAAGTAAGTTTTTTGGGAGAGTGTACCTTGCGCTATTTCTGAAATGGCATCAATTACTTTTGAAGCAGCTACAACGGCATCTGAACGCGTGTCCATAGGAGTGTTGCCCGCATGATCGGCTCTTCCCTGCACTGAGAAATCATAGCGAGTAACGGAACAAATACCGGTTACCAACCCCACATCGAGATTCTCATTTTCCAGAACTGGCCCCTGCTCTATGTGCAGTTCCAGGAAACCGTCAAACGTGGCTGTATCAAATAGAGGACAACCAGGTGACAAGAGAGAGAGATTCCCTCCCCATTCTTGGATGGCTTCCGACAGTAGCATCCCAGATTCCCTGTGCTGCAAATTTAGCATCTCATTTGTGAAGTTGCCGGTCGCCAGACGGCTGCCAATACATGATAGCCGAAACTCCGATGGCTCTTCAGCCAAGAAGTCAATACCAACAATGTTCTTGCACGGTATAAATCCAGCTTCTTTCATGCATCGGGCGATTTCCAGAAATGTCAGGACCCCGCTGATTCCGTCAAATCGCCCGCCGCAAGGTACAGTATCGGTGTGGGAACCAACAACAAAATTTCTATCTGAGGTGCCCGAATAGATACCATGTAAATTTCCAGCACCATCAGTTTTTACTTTCAGGCCGGCCTCAAGAAAAGCATCGGTCAACCAATTCCTCATTTCTCTATATTGTGGGGTAAATGATCTCCTTGTATAAGGAGATCCGAGTTCAGTAAACTCGGCTGCATCCATATGTGTGGCCCACAATCGTTCACAATTCACTTTCATGTCATTATCCTGCAACTGGTTTAACAAACCTTCCATTGCCCCGTTTGGCAAGAATAACACCATTGTCACATACCAGCTTACCCCTGAGAAATGCTTTAGTGAGTTTAAAATCAAGGGTCATTCCTTCGTAAGGGCTCCATTCTGAAATGTTGTTACCGCTTTCTCTCGGATTGTACTGATAGGGAGATTCCTTAAAAACTGAGATGTCGGCATCCTTTCCAACTTCCAGCACCCCTTTTTTGTGGTATAAGTTGAACAGTTTCGCGGGATTTTCTGCCATGACTGCCGCTGCTATTTGTAGTGGTACCTCGTGATGTTTACAACCGGTGAGCAACAAAGGGTAAATTGCTTCCAAGCCAGGTGCTCCTGAGGCATTTTTCAACATATCAGGATCGGATTTGCGATCCAGGGACCAGCTGACATGATCAGTAGAAACAACTGTCACATTGCCGTTTTTTAAATGTTGCCAAATTGCTTCGACTTCCGCTTTGGGTCGGATAGGTGGATTGATTTTGCAAAGGCCTTTTAATACTGGGGCATGCTCTTCATGATTCAAGGTTAAATAATGAATACATGCTTCAATGGTTGTGTCAACATTCCGGCTCCGGTAGCCAGCGCACATTTCATAGCCCCTGCCAACCGAACAATGAACCACATGCCCGCGACAGCC
Source organism: Desulforhopalus singaporensis (assembly GCF_900104445.1). Taxonomy (GTDB): domain Bacteria; phylum Desulfobacterota; class Desulfobulbia; order Desulfobulbales; family Desulfocapsaceae; genus Desulforhopalus_A; species Desulforhopalus_A singaporensis. The sequence goes on from NZ_FNJI01000035.1 coordinate 43,401, forward strand.
GGCTTCTGCCGCCAATTCGTAAATTTCTGCCATGGCAAGTGTTTCTGTTATTTTCGGCCGGCTCAGAGCATGTGCACTCCAATCAGTTAACCTGGATTGTTTTACTTGGTCCAGGTAATGATTGACAGCTTCTTCATTTTCGTTATGGACGCCGGCAACCAGCTTATACTTGGCTATTTCTTTAAAGCATTCAAATAGTAAAAAGCTTGGAATACGGGGAAATCGTTTAGGGTCAGTTCCAAATGTGGAAAATTTAAATCCAGCGGCCCCTGCTTCAACCAGTTCAGCTATGCGTCGCGTGCCTTCTTCTGGATCGATTGTGGCATAAAGAGCGACATCCACTCGGGCATTTTGGTGCACATCTTCTATTTTAGCCTGAAAGCGTTCACGGTTGCAGATCAAACTGCCATCATCATACGGCATATCAACAATGGTTGTTATTCCACCGCTTGCTGCTGAACGTGTCGACCATGCAAACCCTTCACGCCCTTTCTGGCTCAAACTGTGAACCTGTGAATCTATACCTCCAGGCAAAACAAATGATCCGTTCTCGTCAAATATCTTTTCAGCTTCAGGCAGATCACCACTCCCAATTTGGGCAATAGTTTCATCCTTGATTGCAATATAACCGCCCTGGATAATCTCATCCCTGGTAACGATATTGCCTTTTATTACGGAGTCATATATTTTCATAATATTTTTCCATACATAATTATTATTATCGATTTTCAGTAGCAAACTGTTACATACTGAATTAATGCAAAGTAAATTTGGCAACCAATGACTGAATTTGGGAAAGCTAATGACCAATGTCGGAGAAACAAAATTCACCAATAAAGTGTAAATGCATTGTTGTTCTCCCGAATAACTCTGTTTTTCTTTTGCGGTTTGCGTTTAAAAAAAGCAAAAGATCAATATCTATCCAATGTTTCTTTTACCTGGGCAAGAATTCGTTCCGGTGCCCTGGCAGGGATGAATTTCTCCGGTGACAGGGAATCACTGGGTTTTCTGGTTGCGACTATTCCGACCTTGGTAATCGTCAAGTCTTTTTCTAGGGGGTCGCAGCGATCGGCCTTCACCCCGGGTATTATCATGATATCCTCCTCACCCCTCATTCTGGCGGCCAAGGCCCATTCAACCTGGGTCCAGTCGTTTGGGTCAATGTCATCGTCAACCACAATGATCAGCTTAAGCAGGTTGGTGTGGCCCATGGCCAGCATGATGGCGCGCTTGCCCTCTCCCGCCTTGGGCTGGTGCATGCTTATAATGGCGTGCAGCCGTCCCATGCCGCCCTCTGTTATCAACACGTTGGTGACGTTTGGAATTTTTTTCTTCAGGGCGAAACAGGTAGTTGCTCCGATGGCTGCACCGCCGACGAGAAGGTGCTCGGGGGCATAACCCGGAAGAATTGCCTGGTAGACAGGGTTACGACGATGGGTAACGGTTTTTATGAACATCTTGTTGCCGGGACCGTAGAGCTCGTAAAAGCCGTGAAATTCCGAAACAGGTCCTTCGTCCACCAGGTTGTCGCCATGGAGAACTCCTTCCAGAACTATTTCCGCGTCGGCCGGAACCTCCAAGTCTATCGACTTGCATTTGACGAGTTTCAATGGTTCTCCAAGCAGTCTGCCGGCAATTTCGTATTCATCGTGTCCAAGATCGACATAGAATTGCGAGGCCAGAAGAACCGCCGTGTGATTCCCGATAACGACCGCTGTTTCCAGGGGCTTGTTCTGTGCCTCCGCTTTTTTCAGCAGAACATGCAGATGGTGGGTCGGGGCAATCCCGGCG
>NZ_FNJI01000037.1 GCF_900104445.1 Desulforhopalus singaporensis
CCTTGCTCCTTTAAAATTCATCATGACAACCTCTGATACCTCATGAAGAGTTGCGTCTTTGGCGAATAAGTCGCTAAAACGGGAATAGCTGGAAAAACTCAGGAAAGGTTCCAAGCAATAATCCGCTCTACCAGGCCCCAATATCCTCCGACGAGCATTCAGTAGAGGCTCATTCTCAGAATCGGGACTTTACTGGGCCCCCTTGGAGGTAAATCGGTGGATGGAGAAAAACAACCCATTAACTCAACAGAGGAAATCCTCAAATTACAGTAGAAACATTACAATTTGAACACAATCCAACAAAAACCAGACTTGACTATACCTCCCCGATAAGTTAATTCAGTGTCCACGTTGTTAGGAAAAAAGATCACCTTGTTACCAGGTTCACTAATTGTGTAGAGGCTGTCATATTATTTACACAGACGTCGATAAGTGGTCCTTATCGATCATGAAAAATATATACAAATCAATATGTTGCATTCTAACATAGTGCCTAAAACTTGATATAATGACGGTCATTGATTTCCGGATATTTTCAGGGTTCTAAAGTGCGCAAATACACAGCTAAGCAGTCAACATATTCAACCGATAAATTTTCACGAAAAATAAATTAATGTGTAAATATAAACACTTAAGCGAATCCTATTCATTAAATAAAAAGAACATCGAACAATTTCGAATCTCATAATATTTTAGCATCTCTGCGTAAATTCGCCCAAAGTCGGCAAAAGTGGCGTAATCCTATGTAGTAGATTCACAATTCAAGTCATCTTATTTGTATGTAAAAGATGTTGTATAGGATGTTAGGGGATAGGGGCAAAATGAAGAAAACAGCATTAATTACTGGTAGCACCAGATAAGATGGAGAATCTCTGACCGAGTTTCTCCTCAAAAAGGAGTATGATCACCGGTCAATCAAATTTTTGGATCGATTAGACCGATGTGAAAGTTGATTCATTTAGTGTCCCCATTCGGGGATGGTTGAACCCCCTCGCCTTTAGGCGAAGAGAAGATTAAATTTGTCGCTGTGCGACGTTACAGGCTTGGTTATCATACCAAAACAGATCTTAAAGTTCATCTAGCATGGATCCATAAGTACTGAAAAAAGTGCTAAAGGATGCTGTCGCCGTTCGTACCCGTGACGTGCTCCGTCAAATAGCTTATGAGCATGAGCTGGAGGTGATTTTTGGAAAGGTAGCGAGCGATCATGTCCACATGTTTATAGGTTAACGGCCGACTCAAAATATAGGCAAAATAGTTCAATGGTTAAAAGGAATCAGCTCACGGGTTTTACTATATGAATTCGATTACTTAAAGAAGCAATTTATGGGCCAGAAGCTATCTGGCGGTGAGCACTGACAATATGACCGATGAGATGATCCAACAATATATTGAAGAACATGAGGGCGAACCGGTTAATGCAGACGATAGTCGATGTCCAATCGACCCGTCATGAACCCCTCGTCTTGAAGACGAGGGTTGTTTAGTATTCTGTCCCTAGAATTGCATACCCAAATGCAGTGGCAACTGAAAATTGTCGCTTTTGGCGATTTTGAACATGGTTTTGACCACCTCACCCCTCCAATATACGATAGCGATACTTGGTTCCCCATGCGATATGGTATTGGCAACTCCATAGCGTCTGTGATAACTTGCGGAATCTACACATTGTTACTCTCGGTTGTGGTTATTTTTCGGGGTACCCCAACCGCTGAGTAACAATTTACCTCAATCACTGTTCATTCGGCATAGCCTCTGAACTCTAACCTTGCCAATGTGCTGGCTGGCTAGGATTTTCGTTCGCTTTGCCTAGGGTTTTAAGGCTTTGTAATAAACATTATTGAAAACAAAACGGCGGGAATACATTAGCATATGCTGGTCCGCTCTATTTCTTGGCCTGAAAAAGAATTTCTTGAATTAGTATGAATGCTGGAAATGTTAGAACCAACCGGATAAAAAAAAATGTGATTGGCTCTCTTGTTCTAAAAAGTGTCAGCATTTTAACAGGATTTATTTTAGTTCCAATTACCATTGAATTTGTTGGTACAGCCGAGTATGGACTTTGGTTAACTGTGGCCTCCTTTTTGATGTGGTTTGGGTTCTTTGAAATTGGTCTAGGTAATGGTTTACGTAATAAACTAGCTGTAGCTTTGGCAAACAATGATTTTGAGTTAGGGAAAAAGTATATAAGCACAGCATATGCATTAATAACTATAATTTTTGGGTCGCTATTTATTTTTTATCAATTAATTTCTCCCTCAATAAACTGGAGCGGAGTCTTAAATTCTAATATTGACAAAGCTGTTCTCGGTAGTTTAACTACAATTGTGTTCTCTTTTTTCTTTATTCGTTTCATCGCTAAACTTATAGGTATAATTCTTGTTGCGGATCAACAACCAGCCTTGTCAAATATGCTAGATCCTATTGCTAATGTTATCACATTGGTAATCATATTGGTAATTAAGGAAAATGTGCAAAATCCAATACTATTTCTTTCGTTTACAATGTCAGCAATGCCTGTATTCGTAATGACCCTTGCATCCATCATATTCTTTGTAGGCAAATATAGAAGGTTGGCGCCTTCCTATAAATATGTTGATTTTAAATACTCTAGAGAACTGTTGTCTCTTGGGGGGCAGTTTTTTGTTTTACAATGTTTTTCGCTTGTATTATTTCAGAGTACGAATTTTATAACAATTCATTTATTTGGACCAGAAGAAGTTGTATCGTATAGTATAGCTTTTAAATATTTTAGTGTTCTCAATATGGCTTTTACAATGATGAATGAACCATATTGGTCTGCATACACAGAAGCTTGGGAAAAGAACGATATTTTTTGGATTAAGAATGCTATAAATTCGCAAATTAAGATTTTTGCAGCTTTTATGGTGGGATATATTGTAATGACAATATTTTCAGACGTGTTTTTTCGAATATGGATTGGTATAGATAGGATGGAAGCATTGCATGTGGGTTGGCCATTAAAGATAGCACTTGTTTGTAATTTTGCGGTGTTGTCTTTTGGTAGAATATTTATTCTATTTACTAACGGAATAGGCAAGCTGAAGGTTCAGATACTTTGTCTGTTTTTTGGTGCGTTGATATTTATTCCTTTAGTTTACATTTTTGTAAAAATATTGAATATGGGAGTGGAAGGAATTGTCATAGCATCAATTTTTTCGAACTTTTATTCCTTTATAATAGCTCCCGCTCAATATGGAATGATAATAAATGGAAAGGCAAATGGCATCTGGAATAAATAGTATTGTTAAAATAATTAACCCGGTAATGTTGAAAGCAATGTACATAAGGCGTTGTCAATATAAAAAATTTAGTGAGCCTACTCTTGGATTAGGACTGCACTCAAGCTTTATTGACACCAAAATTGGAAAGTATAATTATTTTGGTTCTAACGTGCAACTAAAGAATGTGAATATTGATTCACATTCATATATTAATTCGAATACAAAACTTCAACACTGTACGATTGGAAAATTTTGTTCTATAGGGTCTAATGTTCAAATATCACTAGGAGAACATCCAACTAATTTAATATCAACTCACCCTGCGTTTTATTCGAATAAAAAGAAGTTTAAATGCTTTGCAGATAAAACGTATATTGAGGAGTATAAAAAAGTCGAGATTGGGCACGATGTATGGGTCGGTGAGGGAGTTACTGTGTTGGGAGGTTTGAAAATTGGTCACGGTGCAATTATTGGTGCTAGGGCATTAGTCACGAAGAATGTACCACCATATACAATTGTAGGGGGAGTTCCTGCTAAGATAATTAGAAAAAGATTTTCAGAGGATAAAATCGACTTGTTGTTGCAATTCGAGTGGTGGAATATGCCGGAAGATTGGTTTCACGAAAATTGGAAATGTTTATTAGAAAATGATTTTTCTATTTTAAAAACTTGATGAATTAATATTACTGATATATAGGCTTTTTGTATAGTAACATTTTTCATACCGGGGTAATTTTGAATTTTTTGAAATGAGAAATTATACACAGAGTTTGTACATGACAATTCTATTGTAAAATGAGAAAGATTGATAGAATAGATTACTTTTATTTTTTAATTGTTATTATATATGCAGCCATGGCGGTTCCGGCCACTAAGAGTATGGTTCGACCCGAGGGAGGTGGGCTTGTGGCTTATATAATTCCTTGGGGGTTAACCTTCTTTATGGCAATAAAGCACCGGGTTAATTTTATCAATAATAAATTGATATATGTGGTTGCGGTCTATGGCATATGGGTGATTTTGCAAACCTATAAGTACAGTTGCTTTTACGATGGCTCTGCTATATTCTTTGGCAATATTCTTATTGCATATATTTTGATAAAAATATATGACATTAGAATGTTTACCATGTATGAGCAGATCGTTGTCGCATTAAGTGTGTTAGCTATCTTTGGGTGGATTCTCCAGACTACCACTCCTCTGCCTTTTACTGCTTTCATGCGGGCAACAAGTGTTTATGACTTTGGGCCTGACAGTACTTTAGAAGCCAGCAATTTATTCTTTTCTTTATCTAATTTTAAACTTAATGTTGAATCTATCTTACCAAGAAACGCGGGTTTTTCGTGGGAAGCAGGTAGGTATGCCAGCATGGTGATATTCGCCATGTTTTTTAATCTGGTGAGATATAGATTCAGAATTAAGAGGAACTGGGCATTTTGGATTCTATGTCTTGCTCTATTAACAACCCAATCAACCACCGGTTTTGGTGCATTCCTGTTTCTTATATATGTAGCAATTCAAAATTGGAAGGTTAAATTCAAAAGCATTTATAAGGTTATAATTATTGTACCTTTGTTAATCGGAACGGTAAGTTTGCCTTTTGTGGGAGAGAAAATATCAGATCTGTGGTTTTCTGATGTCAATATGGCCCGCCTAATTGAAATTGCGAAGTATCATGAAGCCGCTGGCGACCTTGAGCGCTCGATCGTACCACAACGCTTTGACAGTTTGGCCTTACATCTTATGAACATAAAAGATGATCCCCTCTTGGGCTATGGTATTGCTCCAGACAATTCTTTTGTGAGGTCTGAAATTTCTTCCATACTGTCACCTACAGGTGGAATCATAACCAATTTCGCACAGTTTGGAATACTTCTCGGGCTGTGGGCCTTCTACCAACTTTACCTGAGTTCTCGCTTTTTTTCCCAACTGTACAATTATAAAGGTACGTGGGCGCTTGGGGTGATCTTTGCTCTTTTGTCGGTAAGTTACTCTTTTTGGTTTGTGCCCTTCTTTTCATCCATGTGGATGTTCTTCCTCTTTAAGAAGAGAGACTCTTTATGTCTAAAGCAATGCTAAAATATATAGTATTGGCTGGCTATACCAGGTCTATTTCGGATTGGCTCAGTAGGGAGCATATGTAGATAGATTTATACTCTATATATCAATATGGTGTTGCCTTTTCTCTGGGGCACGACTTGGCAGTTAATGTTTGGTGTTGAATGGGTTTGTATAATTTAAAATATAATTCTGTTGTAATAACCGGCGGTGGGTTCGGTTTTGTTGATGGGAATGCTTCGAGTAACCTTAGTGTTGAGTTTGCTCTAGCATATAAAGAGTTGGGATTTTCGCCGATAATCATTCCGCAAAACCCATCGTTATCAGACCAAGAAGCGTCTTACGGCTCCTACCGAGGAATAGAGTATTCGTATCCACTAAAGAGAAAAAATATTGTGGCAGGTTATGGTGGTTGGCGCAATAGCGTAAACTACCGACTTGGTGTTTTAATCAATCCTCTTTTAACCGGGTGGTTTATTTGGAGGAGGCGCAAAACAATTAGCCATGTTTTTTCCCAAACATTACGGCCAACGACTTTAGCAATTTTGGGAGTTGCCTGTCGTTTTTCTGGATTACCGTTAGTGTATCATTTGGTCGAAGAGCCATGGTCATTAACTGCTCAGGCTGATTTGACAGGATGGCGCCGATTGTTGCGTGCATTGCAGGTCCTTCCACCTGTAATATTTCTTTATGCACTTGTACTTCGTTTTCTTGTTACAAAGGTAGCTTGTATAACCGACCAATTAATGGAATTGCTTCGTAGGCTTGGATATTCTAGGTACCAATTGCTGTACTTACCCAATGTGCGGTATTTGGCAGGTGAAAACAGCGTAGAGGTCAATCCTGAGATGCCAAAGAGCTATGACGATCCGTTTTTTAACCTTCCTTATCTGCTCTATAGTGGGCAGGTCTCTGCAGGGAAAGAATCGTTTCGACCCCTGTTTGAGGCATTGCGCAAATTGAATGCGGATGGAGGGCGTGTGGCTTTGCGAATTTATGGGGGGGGACACCCAGATGCGGTCTCCCGTGTTTGTAAACTCATCGAAGAGGCTGATGTGCACAGATGGGTTCGTTACTTTGGTTTTGTGGACCGCAACACATTAGCAGAGGCTCAACGCAATGCATTTTTGTGCCTTTTACTCAAGCGGGATGTAGCGTTTAATCGGTATAATTTCCCTACTAAACTCATGGATTATTTGGTGAATAAAAAACCGGTACTGATGTCCAACCTTGAGTTGCATAACAAATATTTTACTAATAAATTTGATGCGTTGATTGTTTGCCCTGATTCGGTTGACGAGATACATGACGCATTAATGTGGTCTCTATTAAAACCGGAACAGTTAAATATTATAGGGAATAGAGGGGGGGAGATACTTCGCAAGGAATTTTGTGCGGTAAATCATGTTCGCGAGTTATTGAAAAGCTGTAGGGGAGTGGGCTATGGGGATTAGAAGACTGGTGTTTACTCTTCTCGCGAGGCTTCGGAGTGAATGGGCATGCAAGGTTCGTTATCGGCTATTTCCCGTGGAATTTTTGCGAGAAAATGGAGCTACAATTGGAGTTGATTGCCGGTTCCTTTCAAACTTTATATGTACCGAGCCATATTTGTTGCGGATCGGAGATCATGTCAGCATTGGTTATGGGGTTGAACTGCTTCCTCATGAAGGAGCCGTGTGGGTTTTAAGAGGGTTGGAGAAAGATGATAATCTTGACAGATTTGCTCCGATCCAAATTGGAAACAATGTTTTTATCGGTAATGGGGTTAAGGTGCTTCCCGGAGTTGTGATTGGTGATAATGTGGTTGTTGGAGCAAATAGTGTGGTTTGCAAGAAACTGGATTCTAATGCTGTTTATGGGGGAGTTCCAGCGCACTGGATTTGTAGTATTGAAGAGTTTAGGTCAAAGCATCTACACCATTGCATCAGTTCGAAAGGGATGAGCTGTCACCAGAAACGTGCGCTTGTAGAGCAAAGTACAGCATCGGCATGGCACAAATAGACATTGATGATCTAAGAATGCCAGAGTGGTATTGGTCATTATTGAAAGAATTATATTTTTATGAAGCGTCGCAAAATATTGTTTGTTTTACCCAGCCTGGTAGGCGGTGGAGCTGAGCGTGTTTTTGTTCACTTGATGAATCATCTGAATCGTCAACGATTCGAGATTATTCTGGTTGTTCTTAAACGAAAGGGGCCCTATTTCTCTAGTTTACGAGAGGACGTTCCAGTTATTTCACTTGAATCAGATGTTTTGGGGTGTTGGTTTGGATTGGCCCGAGTGATCAAAGAGAACCGTCCAGATGTTGTTATCAGCACTCCGTTTTTTTTTAATATATATGTCGCACTGGCCCGTCTGTTTCTTTTGGGCCAAAAAACTGTTTTCATAGCGAGGGAAACAGGTATCCCTTCGGTGAGAAATACAGTTTACCGCAATATTCTGTTTTCAGATAGTGTGTTTCGTCTAGCGTATAAGTTTTTTCATACAGTTGTATGTCAGTCGAATGATATGTTTATCGATGTGCAGCGTAAGTATAAAATCTCAAGTGATAAAATGCTGACGATTAACAATCCGGTTGATGTTTGTTATGTTGAGAGTTTGGCCGAGTCGGGCTCTTTTGAGTTTCAATCAGGGGGGGCTATTAACTTAATTGCTGTGGGTAGTCTGCATGCGCAAAAGGGATTCGATTTTCTTTTGAGGGCGTTTCAGCGTGTTAATCGTAAGGATGTTCATTTGCATATTATTGGAGAAGGAGTTGATCGCTCATCTTTAGAGGCATTGTCGAAAGAGCTGTGTGTAGATGGACGGGTCACATTTCACGGTTTTTTAGAAAACCCTTATGCGGTGATGAAACAGGCAGATGCGTTGATTTTATCCTCAAAATGGGAAGGATTTCCGAACGTATTGATTGAGGCAATGGCTTTGGGATGTCCTGTGGTCGCGGTTGATTGCCCGGGAGGCATTAACGAGATTGTGCGTGACGGGGAAAACGGAGTTTTGGTTGAGCCGGGCTCTGTTAAATCCATGTCTAAAGCCATTGATTCTGCAAATTTTTTAACAATGGACCGCGCCGATATTGCTGCTGATATTAAAGAACGCTTTTCGCTGAACAAGATTATCGCTGAATATGAAGGGCTGTTTTCGAGGTGCGGAAAGCATTGAAATTAATTCGTTGGGGACATTTCATGAGGACATTATTTTTTTCATTGTTTTGGATTTTCTCGAAGTGTTTTGGAGGGGCTTTCTCTGTGCTAGCGATGTGGGTCAACCCCATAAAATACTATTCGAGAAAAGGGGCTAAAATTGGTGAGAATTGTCGTTGGTATTCAAAGGCTGTCTGTACGGAGCCTTTTTTGCTGGAAATCGGAGATCATGTTCATATCGGTTCTGGGGTCCAACTGATCACACATGATGGGGCTCTGTGGGTGTTGCGTGAAAAACTCGGGCGCCCCGGATTGGATCGTTTCGGGAAGATTGTCGTTGGGAACAATGTTTTTATTGGCAACAACTCGATATTGATGCCAGGGGTTACCATAGGTAACGACTGTATTATTGGTGCCGGTAGTGTGGTCACGAAAGATGTTTCTTCCGGAATGATTGCCGCGGGGATACCAGCGAAAAAAATTGGAACAGTAGATGCGTTCGCTGACCGATACTTGCCTGATTGTTTCGAGACAAAAGATATGGCTGAAGCGATGCGTCGAAAGATGATCTTAGAGGCCTTGCCGTGAATGTCGCTCTTTATATTTTGACAATGTCTGGAGGCGGCGCTGAAAAACAGTGTGCGTTGCTGGCTGCCGGACTGTCAGGCGCTGGGCATGATGTTCGTGTGATCATTGATGATCCATCGATGAATCGGACAAGCAATATTGAGATTCTCAAAGAAGCACAAGTTGAGTTGGATGTTTTGCCGGATGTCGCACCTTGGCGAAAAGTGGTTTATCTGAGCAAATATCTACGGCACCATCGGGTTGATGCGCTATTCTGTTATTTAACTCAGCCTGATTTCTATGGTGGGCTGGCTGCGCGATTGGCGGGTGTCAGAAAGATATATGGGGGAATACGTAACTGTTACCTGCCCGGGTGGAAACTAGTGCTAGAATGTGTTTCCCACCATCTGTTTTGTTCAAAAACGGTTTTTAATTGTTTCTCGGGTAGAGATGCCTATGCAGGCAGGCTTTTTAAGTCACTAAAATGTCATGTTATTCCCAACTGTTCCCCATTCTTTAATCCGCCGGTTGTTCGAAAGGGAATGGAGATCATTAAAGTAATTTCTGTCTCGCGATTTGTTGAGCAAAAAGATTATTTAACAGCCCTTAGATCATTTAGGGTTCTCGCACAAACCGATGGACAGCATGAATTCATTATAGTCGGACACGGGGAGCTTAAAGAGCAGATAGAAGATTGGGCTAAAGAGCTAGGCATTGCTTGTCGAATCAAAATACATGTAAATCCACCCAATATTCCAGAGCTTTTACTTTCAGCTGATATTTATTTATCCACTTCTTTATTTGAAGGTACTAGCAATTCCATCATGGAGGCAATGAATTATTCCTTGCCTGTTGTTTGTACGGATGTGGGAGATAATCGACTTCTTGTAAAGCATGGTGAGTCTGGGTTTGTTTGTCCTGTAAAAGATGTGGCATCACTTGGAGGCGCGTTGCGAGCGCTTGCTGGAGATAAAGCCACTCGTGATAAGTTTGGCTGTCGTGCTAATGAACTACTGCGTAAAAATCATTCTCTAGAGAGTTTCATTTCTGCGTATGAGAATCTTCTGGAAAATTGAGTGACTAATATGACTAATAAAATTATTCCGAGGAAATATAACTTATCCAGAATCCGAGCCAAATTTTTTTCATGTTTAGCACGGAAGATGCCATTTATTCCTGGTGAAATGCGCGCAATGATTCACTCATTCACCGGGGTTAAGTTTGAGTCTGCATCAAAAACATTTGTGGGTGAAGATGTGTATTTTGATTCGGTTCGCCCGCAGCTTATTACGGTCGGCAAGGGCTCTCGAATCACTGAAGGTGCAAAAATTTTAACTCATTTTTTGGATCAAAATTTTCCAGACTGCAGTCATTTTTATGAAGGGAGCGTTTCAATTGGTAAAGATGTTTTTATTGGCATCAATGTGGTTATCGCTTCTCCGGTGTCTATTGGGGATGGGGCTATCGTTGGAGCAAATGCTGTTGTTACGAAAGACATCCCCGCAAACGAAGTGTGGGGCGGAATTCCCGCAAAATTTATCTCAAACCGAGAATCGCCTGTCCCTGTTTGAGCACAGAGTATTCTCGGTTCGGGAAAAAAACAAGAACTGCTGGATGATTGGATCGGCATCGCCGGTGATGGAATAATATGCGAAGAAGATGCTTCTCTGGGTGGTGAAAAGTAAGATCCAGCCCCTGATGGGTAAGTATATTTGTGTTCAATGCTGTCCGCAGTACGATGTCTGCCAAAATCCTGAGCAAGACCGCCTTGCGGAAGCGACTGGCCGCTCCTGAGCTTTGAAGCCTCTGTTAATTTTAGTATCCCCATTCGGGGATGATTGAAAAGAGCTGGCCTAAAGAATTTGAACAAGCCTCTAAGGGGAAAATCTAAGTGGCTCTTGCTGCATTAGGCGGAGAAAAGACCTTAGCTGGGTTGGCTGAGCTGTATGAGGTGCATCCCAACCAGATCACAACCTGGAAGCGGCAACTGACTGAACAGGCCGCTACAGTATTCGGCAAAGAGTCTGGCAAGGAGCCTGTCCCCGATCTCAAGGTTTTGCATGCTAAGATAGGGCAATTGACTCTGGAGAACGATTTTTTAGAGAGTGCGCTCAACAAGGCGGGATTGCTGAGCGCAAAGCGATGATTAACCGTAGACATAGGCTGGCAATCAGCCAGCAAACAAAGCTTCTCGGAATCAGCCGTGACTGTGCCTATTACCAGCCTCGGCCGATCAATGAGAATGATCTGGCACTAATGCGCCGAATCGACCAGCTCCATCTGGAGCACCATTTCATGGGCGCACGCATGCTTCGTGGTCAGCTTGTCCGAGAAGAAAAGCTATTGGCCGCACTCGCGTAGGCACATTGGATGAAACGAATGGGCATAGAGGCTAGCTGAAAACGAGCAAGAAACATCCCGGCCACGCCGTCTATCCTTACCTGCTGCGCGGTATGAACATCAACAAGGCGAACCAGGTATGAGTGGCTCGGAGGAAGTTCCGGGGCGATTATGTTTAGGAGAATAAACAGAGAGGGTGCAGCCCGAATCCCTACTGGCAAGGGCTGGTTAATTTGAAAAAGCAGAAAAACAAATACGTTTGTTTATCGGGTTTTTTCATAGAATCTATTGTGATTATTACCTCTTTCCTCGGCTGCTGTTCTGATCTGCTTTTAAGACTATCGCGAGCGGTTGTAAAAAAAACGTATCAAATTTTGAAAATAACCGGACGTAACCTGATCTATTGATGCCACAAGTCCAGTGCTTTTCTCTATTCCAACTATTTAAACCATTCCCATCCATTTTGATGAATGAATTTAGGAGATTTTAATGCGTATTGCATTCAGTGTAGTGAAAAATCTTGAGCGGGGAGGTGGGATTGAAAAATATACCTATGAACTCGGGTGTCGTCTGGTGGAGCGCGGTCATGAAGTGACGATTTTTTCCATGGGCCATTATGGCGACTCGCAGCCTGTGGTTGAGGGGATGCGCGTCGTGACGGTCCCGTGTATCCCAAAAGCCTCCACGGAAAAGCTTTCGGCCGGAGCCTCAGCAGCCTTTGCCGCCTTTAAATCGGGTGGGTTTGATGTCGTCCACTGCCACAGCGTGGCGGCAGGGGCATTCGGATGGCTGCCGCGTTTGAGGGGGCAGAAGACTGTTTTTCAAATGCACGGCATTGAGTGGCAGCGCACCCGCTGGAACCGCATAGGGATACGCGTGCTGAAAATGCTGGAGGCAGCATCCTTGCGAAGCTGTCACGCCTATACTGCTGTGTCCCAAACGCAGTGCGATTTTTACCAAAAGCATGCTGGCATTGAGATGCGCTACATTCCGACCGGGGCCGATTTGAAGCGTAAACCCGCTCGGCAGGAAATCCAAAAGCTGGGATTGGATGCCGACAAGTATATTTTGTTTGCGTCTCGTCTGGTTCAGGAGAAGGGAGCTCAGTACCTGATCCCGGCATTTCGCAAGCTCGATACCGATATGAAGCTGGTGGTTGCTGGCGATGCGCAGGGTGCCGAAGCATTTAAGCAGCAGATGGTGGAGCTCGCAGGGGATGATTCCCGGATCCTGTTTCCTGGATTTGTCGGCGGGCGTCTGTTGGAAGAGCTGTTCAGCCATGCCGCTGTTTATGTTCAGCCGTCTGAGATCGAAGGACTATCAATCGCGCTTCTCGAAGCCATGAGTTACGGCAACTGTTGCCTGGTCAGTGATATCCCGGAAAACAAAGAGGCCATCGATGGTGCAGGCTTTACGTTTAAAAATAAAAGTGTTGATGATCTCCATACACAGCTCGAGCAGCTGCTCGCATCGTCAGATCGACGGCAGTCCATTGCAGATCAGGCTCGCGAGCGCGTTCGATGCCATTACAACTGGGACAAAATTACAGACGACTTTGAGGTCTTGTACAGGGGTGTTGTCTCCGCACGGTAACGACCTCATCTGGTGTCCTTGCGTCGCCAAGGCTAGCAGTACCCTTGGAGTGAAGCCCTGAGTTGAGAATTAATGAGTATTGATGCAAACCATGTTCTTTATCATTTCCAAACTAGTCGGCGCACTGATCAGGCCTGATACCTGGCTAGTTATAGCGTTGGGGTTGATTGTGCTGACGCTGTCCAGCAACCGGCAGCGGTTTGCGCTTGCACTTTGCATCATGACTTTCACGGCAGTTGCGGTTCTGGCCATTTTTCCCTTGGGAAATATTCTCCTGCAACCCATAGAGCGCAGCTACCCCGCCAATCCGCCTCTCTCACGCGTGGACGGAATCATCGTTCTCGGTGGTGGGGAGGATGTGAGAGCCAGCACCTTTTGGGGACAATCACAACTCAGCGAAGGGGGGGAGCGTTTCACAGCCGCTCTTGCTTTAGCGAGAAGGTTTCCGAAGGCACGTCTGCTTTACACGGGCGGCAGCGGCGAACTAAGGGACCTGGCTGGCAACAGCACTTCTGGTGCAGCAATGGCGGGGCAATTCTTTCGTGACCAAGGGATCTCACAAGAACGGCTGCTTTTTGAAGGAAAATCTCGGAATACTACTGAAAATGCACGCTTCAGCTTCGCAATGGCATCACCTTGTCAAAATGAAGTTTGGGTGCTGGTCACCAGCGCCTTTCACATGCCGCGTTCCATTCACAGTTTTACGTCGGCAGGGTGGCAGAATCTGGTGCCCTTCCCGGTTGACTATCGCACCTCGAGCTTTGTCGATGGGATCGATTGGGATCTGCTCCATCACTTTCAAATCCTGAATATTGCGATCAAGGAATATGTGGGGCTATTAGCTTATTGGCTGACGGGACGTTGATCTTGATATCCTCTGGAGAGATTGTAAGCATGTCCTGTGTACGCTGATCGACGACCGTCTTAATAGTCGAAGTAGAACATATGTGCGCTGATTACTTTTGGTTTGCCCGGAATCAAACGGAATCCTTGGCCGGGATCATCTTGAATTCACAAGCTGTTTAACTTTTCTATAAATTCGTAACAGATATCAATGGTCTTAGGCATGAGCCCAAGTGACAAATCGTCAACCATCAATACCCTTTGGATCGATCATGAGTGCTTTGTCGATAGCCAACATCTCCGATGTTCTACCACCCTATCAATTAAACTGTAAACATCCATCTGATTTGGCCAAGGCTGTGCATGTAACATGCTGTAATTATGTAGCCCGAGAAGCGAGAGTTGTTCGACGAGGACGGTAAACTTAAGCCGCTCGTTGATCTGCCAGAAAATGTCCTTGAAGGGCTTGCCGATTTTCAAATCCGATTTCACCGCTCAGGTATAAATGACGACGCGGGCAGGCCGATCATAGGCGTTTCGTATAAAGTAAAGGCCCACGACAAGCTCAAAGCGCTGGAAATGCTAAGTAAACATTTGGGGTTATTCGCAAAGTAGGAATGATAAAGGTCTTCAGCGAAACCAGAGAAGATCCATATTGCAACAAGTCATTGATATTATTTGATACTTACATATTTTTCTACACATTCTACATAATTCATAAAAACCAAATGCTTTTTTTTACAAGCCGAAGCCAAAGCAATAGGGATTGAATATAAAACCTGTATAATTGAAGGGTTACGGATAACACGCACGATAATGCGAGTTATCATATCCACTTTTTGACGAAGAACTTCAGGTAGGTACAGGATAAGGTTTGGAAAGTCCGTATAATTGAAAAATAATTTTTGATAAAGAGGGAAGCCGTTGATGAATCTTTATTGCTTATGGAGACAGCCTTTACATCTCCTCCCGATTCGGCAATCTGTAACTGGTGCTGCGCCCACCACCCGGGTTCTGGATGAAGATGCAGCGTCTCTTTAAATCCTGAATATCTCTTAGTGCGGTATCATTCGAGCACTTTACCAGCTTGGCGTATTTAGAGGTGTTCATATGGCCCTTGAAATCATTTTCGAGCATACGGTTTATGATGAGGCGCTGGCGATCATTGACAGACTTCTGATTAATCTTATTCCAAAGCTGCGCTTTGAACAGAACATTACCAAGAGTGGTTTCAGCGCTGGAAATAGCTCGTCCCAGACAATCTAGAAACCATTCTAGCCAGATTGTAATTTCTGGCGTGCTGCTTTGCTGCTTTTCCAACTGGGCGTAGTAGTCCTTGCGCTCGGCCTCAATTTGAGATGACAGGCTGTAGAAACGGTCTTGCGTGTTGTCGGCGCTTGCCAGTGCCATATCACCAATTGCCCGGGCAATCCGCCCATTCCCGTCTTCAAATGGATGAATCGTAACAAACCACAAATGAGCGACCCCTGCCCTCAGAACCGGGTCGATATCATGCCCATTACCAAACCAATCAAAAAACGCCTGCATTTCTTTTTCCAGCCGGTCAGCGCCAGGCGCTTCGAAGTGAACTTTCTCTTTGCCTATCGGACCAGAAACAACCTGCATAGGATCTGTATCCAGTGTACGCCAGCCACCGACTGTAATCCGGTGCATACCGCTACGTCCTGTTGGAAATAGTGCCGCATGCCAATCAAACAGTCGATCTTTGGTCAGGGGCTTAGAAAATTGCTGCGTGGCATCCAACATCATTTCAACAATGTCTTCTACATCACGGCTGGCTGAAATGAGACCGCCGATATCAATTCCCAATCTGTTGGCAATGGATGAGCGGACTTCTTCCGGATTGAGATTCTTGCCTTCAATGGCAGATGACTTCACAACATCATTGGTCAGGGTGCAGAGGCTTGCCTCACGCTTGAGTTTAAAGCCAAGACCTTCCATGCGGCCGAGTAACCTCCCTTGCCGATGGCGTATATCAGCCAGCTTGGTAGTGAGAGCCTCAGCGTCCCAGATAAAGTTTGGCCAGTCTTGATGTTCATGAATCCACATATTAATCACCGTAATATTTAAGGTGATTATAGAGTTTATTCACCGCACGGTCAAGATGATTAAGCGCAAAATATGCGGTGAATATGGCTGCTATACACCGCACATTTTGTCATCTGAGCAATATAAAAACCATAGCTGTAGCACTGCTTTTGTTTGACGTGACGAAGCGTCACTTTCCACATAAGATACTGTATATTATATAATAATAAAGTATAACCCATTAAACCTCTTCTGACCTCAGCTCAACCTGATTGCATTTTTACAAAACGAAGCCAAAGGTAAAAAAAATTGGCGCAAAACCTTTAAAAATAGCAGGTTACGGATAAGCCACGCGATAACGGTCTTTGTTAAACCCGACCAAGTAAACCATAAATGTATTTGAAATAATTATATGATTTGTTATTAACAGGATATAACTAGAGCGCAAGACAAGGTGACTCAGAGTGTGTACTACTTCAATGTTTTTAGTCTTATCAAGGTATACAAAACAAAAGTTTTGCTAAGAAAATTTCATTTTTGCAGCGAATCGGCTGAAAGAGATAGTGAGAGTTTGGCAGAAATAACAGGGCCGGGAGAAAGAACGCTGCAGCACTGGTATGCCGGTCACGAGCTGCCAGAAGCAATCGAAATTGCTGCCATGGGATTAATCTTACACGTGCTTAACACGCATGTCTGATCATATCAAAAAAGCTAAAAGGTAGACGAGTATCATGACAGGCAAATACCAATTTCTCAAGCAACACCTGCGGTCCAGTCCATCCACTTGGCTGGTCACCGGAGTGGCTGGTTTCATCGGCTCCAACCTCCTTGAGACACTCCTCAAGCTTGATCAGAAAGTTGTAGGGTTAGACAATTTTTCAACAGGGTTTTGGCACAACCTGGATGAGGTCAGGTCCGTTGTGGGTGAGGATCGGTGGCGGCAGTTTAGCCTCATTGAGGGCGATATCCGTACTCTCGATACATGCAGGAAGGCCTGCCGGAACATTGATTATGTGCTGCACCAGGCCGCTTTGGGCTCGGTCCCCCGTTCCATAGAAGACCCCATCAATACGAACCAAAGTAATGTCAGTGGCTTTCTCAACATGCTGGTGGCGGCCCGTGACGCGAATGTGAAGCGCTTTGTATACGCAGCTTCCAGTTCCACATATGGTGATCACCCGGGACTCCCGAAGGTTGAGGGCTCTATAGGCAGTCCCTTATCCCCATACGCTGTCACCAAGCTGGTCAACGAGCTCTACGCCGATGTTTTTGCCAGAGTGTATAATATACAGGCTATTGGTCTCAGGTACTTTAATATCTTCGGGAAGCGTCAGGATCCCAACGGAGTTTACGCCGCTGTCATTCCCAAGTGGTTCGCCGGGCTGATTAAGGGGGAAAATGTCTTTATCAACGGCGATGGCGAAACCAGCAGAGATTTTTGCTATATTGATAACGCTGTGCAAGCAAACTTGCTGGCAGCTACAACTGAAAACGATGATGCGACAAATCAAGTCTACAACGTTGCCTTTGGTGAACGAACCAGCCTCAATGAACTCTACAGCATGATTCGGCAAAAAGTGGTCGTGAGCCTGCCCGAGGTTAATGAAATCGAGCCTGTTTACCGCGATTTTCGATCAGGAGATGTTCGGCATTCACTTGCGGATATATCAAAAGCCGTCACATATTTGGGATATGCTCCACAATTTTCCATCAGTGATGGTCTCGACAAGGTCGCAGAATGGTATCTTAAAAACCTGGGTTAACCAATCTGATAGCTTTATTCTCAATAACCTTGACCGGGAACAGACGCTTTTTCCCTCACTGCGTCCATTCTCCCCTTGCCAGGTTTTTCTTCAATCAAGGGCCAGATTTCGGCCCTCAGGTAATACCCATTCCAGTTTTTCTTCGTCGGTCAGACGAATTGATTCCCGTCTCTTGAGCCGAGAAGTGGTCTCACAGATAAAACCGCTTTCACATCTTCAACCTCTGGTCGCAGGATAATGTTGTGGTATCTTCCATGTTGCCTGCACGCCATCTTTCTATATATACTGATATGGAACAGTTTCCATAATCAATGCTGGCAGGAACGAACAGGAAATTGCCATACTACTCACCAGGGGTGAGTGTAAAGGTTGCTACTCACAGTGGAGTTGCATAAATGGAAGAGCAGCTGCAATTACAAGTAATCGGGGTGCTCCATGGCGATATCACCAGCCGTGAAGATGCTCCCAAAAATTACGATGAATCGGAAAGGACCGGGACTCTGGAGATTTTTCCCAAATATCAGGACGGGCTCGATGGCATTGTTGCCGGTCAGACAATAGTCGTACTTTTCTGGCTTCACAAATCAGACAGGAATACCCTCAAGGTTCACCCGCGGGGAGACAAATCCAGAGAGCTTCGCGGAGTATTTTCCACCCGTAGTCCGGCAAGGCCAAATCCAGTCGCGATTTCGGAACTGAAAGTTATCGCGGCAGATGCCAATCACCTGGAGGTGTCGGGCCTGGACATTCTTGATGGTACGCCGATAATTGATATCAAGAAAAAGATCAGCTGAACAGTATCGGCAAGGTATCCGTGCCCCTGGTCTGTGCCAAGCTAGAAAGTGGCGATAGAGAGCAAGAAAGAAGGAGGAGTGATCATGCACCCAGAAACAACTTTTGAAGAAAACGGTCTGTCACTGTTATCGGTAAAAAATCATATAGCCACTATAACCTTAAATCGTCCCAAACAGTACAATGCGCTATCAAGACCAATGATCGCCTCTGTCTCCGCAATATTGGACAAAATTAATGGAGATAAAGATATACATGTAGTTGTTCTTGCAGCAAACGGGCCTGGTTTTTGTGCCGGACATGATCTGAAAGAAATTCGCGAAAACAGGAATGAAAACTATATTGAAGCCCTGTTTAATGAATGCTCTCAAATGATGTTGAAGATTTTAAAATTAAACCAGCCTGTTATTGCAAAAGTGCATTCCATCGCAACAGCTGCAGGATGCCAACTCGTTGCAACTTGCGATCTGGCGGTTGTCTCGGAAAAAGCAAGATTTGCCACACCTGGTGTTAATATTGGTCTTTTCTGCTCTACCCCGATGGTGGCCCTTAGCCGCAACGTGAGCAGGAAACATGCAATGGAGATGCTGCTTACCGGCGATATATTTTCAGCAGAACATGCCTTACATATCGGATTGATCAACAAGGTTGTACAAGAAGATGACCTTGACAGGGCTGTTGAAGAGCTTGCGCTTAAAATCGCTTCAAAATCGCTTTTGACCCTGTCGATGGGCAAACGAGCTTTTTATAAACAGCTCGAAGCCGGGATCTCCGATGCTTATGAGTATGCAGGTGCGGTAATGTGTCAAAACATGATGACACGTGATGCCGATGAGGGGATAAAAGCTTTTCTTGAAAAGCGTCAGCCTGAATGGACAGGCATCTGAGCAGCCAGAAAAATGCAAAATCACTCTCTCGTGATGGATGCGGTTCCCGATGAAGTAACAGATAAATATTGGGCGGTCACAACAACATTGCTCATCCCCTCTCAGTAAACACCGTTGTGGTTTAAAGAAGACAGCAGTGTGATACTGCCGGTTCTGACAAAACACTGCGTATGAAGCGACACGCTAACGCGCTCTTCTGAGCGTAACGTTATCCCTCCAAAACCTGAGGAGGATATGGCAATGACGACGAAGAAAGTACTCTTTCTATGCGGCAGCCCCCGTCGTGGCCGAAGTGCCAGCCTGTGTACGGCGAAGTACCTCGCTCGTTTCCTGGATTACGATTACGAATTCGTAGACGTGACCAAGGCCAGGCTGTCCACCGTCCCCAGCGAATCCGAGCCGTCTTTCTTGGCGATCGTGGAAAAAATAGAGGAGGCTGACGCAATAGTCTGGACCTTCGGCGCATGGGTACTGTTTGTTCCGGTGCAGATGCAGTATCTCCTTGACAAGCTGATTGCACAGGGATACGACTTCAGCGGCAAGATCGCGGCGGCAGTGCTGACATCGGTACGCGTCCACGACGATTTCATCCTCGACCGGATGCGTTTTGTCAATGAACAATTGGGCTTAGGCTATGTCGGGGATGTGTCTGCCAAGGGAAATCCCTTCTTTGGCTATGAGGATGAAGAGGTCACGGAGGACAGTTGCCGCATTCTGGCCGGGCAGATCAACCGCTCGCTGCAGGACGGGTACGTGCCCGCCAGACATTATCCACCGGTGGAGCGCAAGTATCTCTCGCCCATGCACCGGGGACCAGGGTTTATCGTGGACGATACTGTTGTGATGAAAACAGGCGATAAAACGATCCTGGTTATCACTGGCAACCGCCTGTCGGAAGACCCTGCCAATGCCTCAGTCATTGAATCTATCCGCCACTATTCACGAAACAGCGTAGAGGTGATCGAGCTGCAGGACCGTCAGGTCGGCCCCTGTGTGGGATGTTACCTCTGCGACTTCCACGAGGATGGGGTCTGTGTCCTTAAGGACGAGTATGAGACAATCAAGCAGCGGTTGCACCAGGTTGACGGCATCGTCCTCGTCGGCACTTGTGTATCCGGGATGGTGGACTGTCATCTGAAAGCTTTTCTCGACCGCTGCTGGGGCATCACCCATCGCCCCTCGCTAAAGGATAAGTATGGATTCGTAGTCGCCACAGGCGGCGGGCCGCTGGAACCGCAAGCTGCCTGGTACTTGCTGAATATCCTGAGCAAATACGGTCCACGCTGCCTCGCAGCACTGACCCAAAGCGCGGCTGACGTCTCTCACTTTACCGCCACCTTGCGCCGGACTGTGGAAGACCTTGACCGGGCCCTCGACGAAAAATGGCAGATTGCCGACAGGTTCAGCACCCGTGGCGTCACCTTGACGTTCCGTGATTTGGTGGCGACAAGCGGAATGATGCTCCGGGCGGATTACAGATTTTATAAAGAGCATCGGATGTTTGATTGTTCGTCCCCGGGCGGGGTGAACGTACTCCGGCGGCTGCTCTTTAAGAACAAGAAACTGGAACAATGGTTGATTGCGGCGAGACAAAAGCAGGTCGTAAAAGCGCGAGATGAGCGCCTGGACGCATACCTTCAACGCGGCCGCCTGGGGAAAGGGCAAGAGATTTAAAGCTGATGCCAGGCGGTGTATGTTCACTGGCAGAGGCGCTTATCCATAATTTTTGTTTTTGACAACTACCACAACGTGGCTACTGTACATTCAATCGCACCTGTGTAATTGAGCACTCTCATCTTCGTGGCGATCTTTATACTTTTGGGTGCCATGACAGCTCCAGCAAAAGCATCACCGGGTGAGCTCAACCCGGACGAACATGTCTGGAACTTGTCTGAATAATCACCGATAAATGTTTACAGCTCACTTGTGAGGCGGATCTTGATGGTCGATTTGAATTGGAATAAGTTGAGGGTTACAGGAACACTGTTAGTACTCCTTTCCTCGTTTTCAGTTGCGAAAGCGACAATTTGTGATGTTGACAAGACCCCCGAATCGCCCCCGTTAATGACATCTTCACTTTTAATCGGCGACATTGGCAATGGACCGAATTTTAAGCATGATTATACTGAGTTGAACCCACTTGGAATTGATGCCGAATTTGAAGGGGCGACATCGATTGACAGCTACTCCTGGCTCTCTACCAAACGGTTTACCCACCCTTATTCGGCTGAGATCTCCAATCAATATGCTCGCTGCGGAAACCAGTCGCTAAAGGTGGAACTACACCCGGGCAATAAAGCTTCTAATGGGTGGAGATCTGAGGCCAGGGACAAAAATCATGCAGTCCAGGGATCAGAGGTCTGGTATGCAATTAGCGTTTATTTGCCAGCCTGGTCTTACTTTGACGGTGTAAGAGCTGAAAACTTTCCAAGCTTTGACCCTCGTCCGGACAAGGATTCCACCAACTATTATGTCCTCAATCAGTTTCACGACCAAAAAGTATTACCGACAGAGGTTGTTCGAAAATCGAGTCCACCGCTTGCTCTACGCTATAAGCAGGGACAACTATATTTAACCCTCATGAATCAAGCCATTTATGAGGACTATCGGCGGAGAGGGACCGATGGTGACGGTGTGGTCATATGGAAGTCTGATCACTCAGAGAGCCTTAAAGATCAGTGGCTGGACCTTGTTTACCAAATACGTTGGTCCCATAAGGAGCAAAAAATAAATGTGACAGACCCCGGGTTTGTGCGGGTCTGGATGAACGGGAAATTACTTGTGGAGTGCCACGGCGATATTGGATACAACGATAGGTATGGTACCTACTTTAAGTTTGGGGTCTATGCGAAAAGAAATATAGCAGGACCCAGGGTAGCATTTTTTGATCGATATCTTCGTGGAGTAAAGCATATCGGCTCTACCGATGTCTTTTCTCAACAATATAGAAAGATTGTCCGGGCTTTGCAGTTTCAATTATCAGGCAACATTCCCTATTTAGACGATAACAGCAATGAGGACCTGGGTCCTTTAAGAGTTCGCTGTGAAAGTCTCAAGGATTAACTGTCAAAACGATAATTCACCTCACTTATCAAAAAATTCTCTTTTTCTATAAGCAATACAAACGAGATAGGGCCTTTGGCCGAAATCGTTTTTTTATTTTTATATGCAAGGGTTGCGCTGAACCTTCCCTGGATAAGCAACCCTTGTGACGTTTCTTCCAGCCTGAATCTGTTGATGTTGAGCGATGCAGAACTGGTCTCTGAAAAGGCTTTCTCATACTGTGGCACCATGTCTGTGAACGGCTTGCCATTTTCTACAGCATCATCAGTAAAAAAACTGATGAATTTTTCCATATTTCGCTCGCCATAGGCCTGAACATATCGCGTAAAAAATGTTTCGACTCTCTCCTCTATGGACCGGACCTTGGGGGCGTGTTCCTGTTCAGGTTCAGTAACACTGTCTAGGTCGGTTGCATAACCTGCATCTTGCACCACTTTTTTTTCCGCTCGCTCCATACCGGGAGCAGGTTGTTCTGGCCTATTCTCCATGTCAGAGACAATAACCGATTCTGTATCTTCACCTCGCTTAACGATAACCGGCAGATCGTCCGCTTGACCCTGAACGTCCCGGTTGGCCTGATTCTTCGGCAATTCATCGGTTTCAGGTGATTGCGCAGCGCCTGAGAGTTTTTTTGGGTGTTTTTCGACGATAACAACAGCTTCTGGTTCAGAAGGCTCACTTTGTTCCTTCAGATCTAGTGGAGGAGTGAGATTGTCAGCCTTTTGTTGTACAAGAACGCTGCCCAGTTCAACAGATTCAGGTTCATGATCCGCAGCAGATGAATCCGCCGCCACGGAATCAACAGCTGACGGGTCAGAGGTTTCGGGAGCTTCTGCAACCACGTTATCGGTTCTGGTCTCCTCTGGTACCTTTTCGAGGCTGTTGTCTCTAAGATCAGAGTTGTACTGATCCGCTTGATCCTGTGGTCTATTTTTTACGGGGGTAAGTGTTATCTTTTTAGCAGGTGCGGAAGAATTAACATTTTCAACGGTGGCCTGCAGGCCGGCGATGAAGGTCTTGTTGCGATAATTAAGCCCAAAGATAATGGACACACAGATCAGTACCGCCACCAACCCGCCAACCCCTAAATAGGTTTTCAACCCATGGGACCGGGTGATGGCAGTTGTTTCCCTCTGCCGCCAGATATATTGTGAAACTGCATTGCTATCGCTTGCCGCAGTTGTTTGCTGCTCCTTGCCCAATATCTTTTTATAGGCATTGGTGATCTGGATAAATTTCTCCGGATCTTTCCGGCCATTTTCAGATGCGGTATCGGGATGGTAGATGATGCTGAGCTTCCGGTATGCCTTTTTTATGCCGTCAATCGACGTTGAACGGTCAACACCCAGGACCGCATATGGATCATCGTTTTCATCAGAGTCGCTAAACATATCGACGATTGTGGCGATCTCTTCCAGGAACAAGAAAAGATTGACGCCCTGCTGGTCACACACCTTGTGGAGCCAGGGGTCATTGGTGTCAGCGGTCAAATGCGTTGTACTTAGAAGGGTACGGCAGATATCGAGAAGACCCCTGTTATCGGCAATGTAGCCGATCAATGATTCGGTCGCCCCGCGTTTGTATTTCTCGACCAGTCCCTTGATCTGTGCTTTATAGATATCGGACATCAGGGTTCACCTGTCAGGACGTCTTTATAGGATCTGCTGATGGCTGGATTCTTGAGCCACAACTGCCCGGAGATCTTGTTGTCGAGGTGGTTTGAAGGCTTCCTGCGGAGCCTGACCATTACGGCTGCACACTCATCCGGCACCGTAAAATCAACGCTGTAGCTTTCATAGTCGTCACTGTTGGGTGCAGCCATATCGGTTACGGCTGTTTTAGCACCATCACATTTATAGCCCGTGATTTCCCAGAAAGGGCGTTCATTGGTGCTCAGGGAACGCGATTTCATATCAACGGCAAATGTATAATGCTGCCCCCGTGAAAGGGGAACTATCTGATAGAGATGGGCAAAGTTTATATTCTTCCATCCCTTGAACCGGAGATGAACGATGCCCGCCACTCCATTTTGGGGCACCGGTTCGACGCGATACTCATAATCGTGGCTGGTATTGAGCCGCCAGCCAAAACCTTTTTTGAGCAGCGGTTGCGTAAAGTCACCGTTATAGAGCGCTTCCTCGGGGAAAAACCGAGAGTGCCAGATTCCGCCGGCGTCGGCGACACGGTTTTCCCGCAGCAGCATATCTATCAGGGCGAGCAGCTCCCCGTCCCGGTAGTCGACCCCGCCGTTTACCATATCTTGCCAGAATGACAGGGCAAGGTCAGGGCGGCTGGTGCGCACACCATAGTTGAACAGGTGGATGAGGTTATCTTCTCCTACGTTTGCAAGCAGGTCATCGGCCGTTTTCCACATCGTAAACGCGAGGCGGAGGGCGTCGTTTCTGGTCTTGCCCGGTATCTCGAAAATTATGTCATGGAGTTCCCGCGGCAGGAGTTCGGTCTGGCCGATTTGATAGGCGACCACTGTTTTTTCCCACCGGTACCGATTAAGACCTTCGGTCAAGGCGTGGACACGGGAGAGCGCCAGCAGGCAAAGCTTTCGCCTGCCCATATCGTTATAGAGCTCCACCAGGCTGAGCCAGGCCGGCATATAAGTGGTGTTGGCAGCGAGCGCCTTTTTCAGCAGGGCCAGGGCACCGTCAAGATCGGCCTCGAACAGATGCTTTTTCTTGGCGGCCCCAGTCAGGGCGTGGGGACTGGTCAATTGTGACGGACCTGTATGCTCGGCCGTGTCGCTGAAACTAAGCTGCTCCCTGATACCGAACCGGAACTGGACGACACCAGCTGTCGCCAGGACCAGGACCAGGACCGCCTTTATGATTAAGGAACCTGCGTTCACGTTTGTAATCAGCCCCGTTTCCTGTTGCCGTTGCCGTAGTTGTAGTCGTAGGCGTAATACTTGTAGCTGCTGTAGGAGCTGTACCCCTTCCTGCGGCCGACCTTGTTGATTATGGTGCCGAGGATTCTGCCGCCGACGTTGGTCACCGCCCGGCGAAAGTGTTTCACTCCTTCACGCGGCGTTTTGCCCTCAACCGCAACCAGGATGACACCGTCGACCATATGCGACATGACCAGGATTTCGGCAAATCCCTGGTATGGCGGGCCGTCTATCACGATTCGGTCATACTCCTTTCCGGCATCCTGGAGCAGCCTCCTCATCCTGCGCGAGGAGAGCAGCTCGGCCGGGTTGGGCGGCAGCGGGCCACTGGAGATAAAATCAAGCCCTGGATATTCCGAGGGCTTTACCACCTCGCGCCAATCCTTCATGCCGCTTAATATCGTCGACAGCCCGGCTCCCCTGATGCCGCCCCTGAAGATGCGGTGCAGGGAGGGCTTGCGCAGGTCTCCGTCGATCAGCAGGCAACGCTCGTCTTCTGCGAGGTAGGAAAAACAGGCGTTGGAAGACAGCGAGCTTTTGCCGGCGCCGGGCAGGATCGAGGTCACCAGGATGGTCTTGGGCGGATCGTCGGCGACCGAGAGCCGCACCGAGGTCATCGTGGTGCGAAACGACTCCGCTACCGGAGAGCGCGGCTCGTTGTAGAACTTGAGCGCCATGGTCACCTGGTCATCGTCAGCGCTCTTGTCATAGGGGATCATGCCAAGAACCGGGATGTTGAAACGTTCGGCCATCTCGTCGGGGTTCTTGATGGTGTTGTCAAAATATTCAAGCAAAAACGCCATACCGATCCCGCCAAAAAGGCCGAGGATAAGGCCCAGGGCCAGGTTGCGGGCGACCCGGGGCTTGAACGGATAGAGCGGCGGGCGGGCGTAGTCGACGATCTGGATATTGGTCACCGCGGCTCCAACGGTAGCCTCGATCTCCTTTGAGCGTTCGAGCAGGCTCTGGTAGATGCCCTTGTTGGTGGCCACCTCACGCTCCAGAATCTTGTATTGCGTCGCCTTTTCCTCAAGGTCCATAGCGCGCTGTTTCTGCTCCTCGGCGCGCGCCGCCAGATACTCCTCGGCCTTGACGGCGGACTCATAATCGTTTTTGATCGACTCGACAATGGCATTTTGTTCGGCCCTGATACGCTCCTCGATACGATCCATCTTGGCACCAAGCTGCTGCATTTTTGGGTACGCGGGCTTGAACGTCCTGCCGAGCTCCTCATAGTCTGAAAGCAGCGTGGCGTACTGGTTCTTGAGGTTCTGGATGAGCTCGTTTTCAATCATCTGGTTCAGGATCTGGTCGCCTGCCCCCAGCACGTGCTGGTACTTGGCTTCCTGGCTGATTCGATGCGAACGGGCCTGGGCAAGGGATTGGTTGAGCTCTTCGAGCTGTTTCATGATCAGGTTCGACTTCGGGTCGAGGGAGACGATGCCGATCTTGCGGGCAAACGCCTGCAGCTCGATCTCAGATTTTTCCAGCTTGATCTGGGCGGCCTCAATCTGTTTCTGCAGGAACCGGCTCGCATCCTGGGAGGATTTCAGTTTCGAGTCCATATGCATATTAATGAACTCGTCCATGGCGGTGTTGGCCACCTCGGAGGCTGTTGTTGGCGAGATGGCTGCAAACGATACCTTGATCAGCTCCGAATTCTTGATCGGTGTCACAGCAAAAAGTTCTTTAAATTTTTCCAGTGCCTTGTCAATCACAATGCGCTGGCGGGCGTCTTCGCTCAGGAGGTTGAAGGTATCCTTGTTCTCCTCAGGCCTGATAAATGCCTTTACCGTGTCAAACAGCCCCATCGCCTGGGCCTCACCGCTGCCTCCCCCCGTGGTGGCAAAGGAGGGATTGTTGATCAGGTCCATGCGATCGATCACCCGCGAGGCGAGTTGTTCGCTGCCCAGCAGCTCGACCTGGGTTTGCTGAAACTCCATGCTCTTCAGGACGGTCGACTCGACGCCTTCAAACTTGGTCAGTTTGTCCGCCTGGGCGGACACCCGGAGCACCCCCGTTGCCTCGAACTGCGGGGTGAGGGTGAGGGTATAGGTTGCCACCGCCGTGAAGCAGAGCAACAGGCAGGCGAGCACAACCCCCTTGCGCCGGATGACGGTATCGAGCAGGTCGCGCAGGTCCATCTCGTCGTCGACCTGCATCACCACCTCCCGCACCTCGGTGCTGGGCAGGTAGTTTTGTCCTTGATCACGACTGGTCAGGTGGTATGGGGGGTGGTCTTGGTATGGTTCTTTTTTTTGCATATCTCTACCCTGAAACGATCCCTCTCTGGAAACGAGGTAAATTGATTTTAAGCTGTGTTTATCTGTGCAGGAAACAATTCCTTGAGGTTGTTCATTGCACCATTGACGATTGCACGGTCCTGCCCTTTCCGCTGCAGGTCGGACCAGTCCTGTATTGATATCGGCGGCCGGTTTTTCAGGTTATGACTATCCGATCCGATAAAATGGACACTCCCCCGGCTGCCCAGCTGCCGGGCAAGCTTCCGGGGTGAACGGCCAAACCAACCGAGCAGGCTGCCGCTGTTGATCTGTGTTTTAACACCCTTGTCAACCAATTCGTGCAGCAGGTGCGGGTTCATCTGGAAGAACTCGATACGTTCCGGATGAGCGAGTATAAGCTGATAGCTGCGGGCAAGCTCGCCCACCGTCTCTATCATCTCGCTGCAGCTTCCGTGGAATGGCGGCTCGATCAGAAAGTGATTGGTGTTGCCTAGCGGCAGCAATTCGCCCCGCTCAAGCCGCTGCGCGAGCTTATTGTGATAGGCGATCTCCATACCACCAAGGATCTGCAGGGCGACGCCCTCTTCCCTAAAACGCGCGGTGACCGCTTCCACGATCTGCACAATTTTTTCTTTCGGTGTCGACCATGCCGTTCCCGCCACAAAATGCGGAGTAGCCACCACGGTTGTAACCCCGTTATGCAGGTATTGGCGACCGATGGCGACACTTTCCGCCATCGACGACGGCCCGTCGTCGATCCCTGGTAAAATATGACAATGGATGTCGATAAACCTGCTCAGTTGTGGTTTCATCGCTCACCCTCCGCTGGTGTCGCCCTTCTCTCTTTTGCCATGGAAACAGCAGGCGTCGTCATGCTGGTCACGGACAATGCGGCGAGGGTCACGGCAAAGATCAGGTTTGCCGGCAGCCGCCAGCCAAAATCGACCAGTCCGTGGGCAAAAAAACCAACCAACCCGCAAAAGGCACCTATACCAATTGAGATCTGGGGCATGTTTTCCAGGTAACTGGCGGCCGATTGCCGAAGAGTGAACGCCAGCCGGGCCATACTCACCAAAAGCCAGAGAAACAGCATCCCCGCCATCGGTAAGCCAAGCTCAATAAAAAGTTCCAGATACTCATTGTGGGCCCGGTCAAAGTGTACGCCGACCGGAAATCCTTTGAGGTAGACAGGCGACAGCAGGTTGTAGGAGCCTAGCCCGATGCCAGTCCACAGATGATCTTTCAGCAACGGCAGCGACGCACTGTAGAGAGATAACCGGGTGTTGCCGGAGCCACTGATGGCACCAAAGCGTGAAGCGATCGTATCAAACCCCAGCAAAGCGCCATAGGTCCCGACGATTGTGCCAACAAGCAGCAGAAAGAATATTTTTTTTCTCAACGAGAAAGGCACCATAACGATCAGCAGGAGCGCGACAAGGAGCAGCGTCAGGATCCCCCCCCGGGAGAGCGAGAACAGCACTGCCAGGATGATCACCGATACCGCAGCAAAAAGGACGGGTGTGATCAGCTGATTATCTGCCATCTTGTCAATGGCATCGCGCCGCTTTCGTGTACCAGTTGAGTTTCCGGGCGAAGCTGCCCTGCTCGCGGCAATGGCCGCGATACCGCCGACAGCGACCGGCCAGATCATATTGAGCAGCGAGGCGTACTGGTTCTTGTAGATGATCGAGCCGTGTGCCGCCCTGCCTGCGGTGAGCGGCAGCCACAGGATGCCAAGCTGCGGTTTTACGAACTGCACAAGACCGTACAATGCCTCGAATATCCCGACACCGACAACGCAGTAAAAGATGAAAATAAAGGCCCTGGTATCGCTGCTGATCAATTTTTTCAGCGCAAAAAAATAGATCATCAGGGAAACCAGAAAAAATGAGCGGTAGAACCCGATGACGGAGTTCTCACTGATCGGCGCAAACAGGATATGGGCGCCGGCGATCCGGTTCACCGCTTCAACCCGGTGCGCCCGGTTGGGAGAGACGATCTCAAGCCAGGAGAGCGGTATCGGAACCGTCTGCAGGATCAGGTAGAGTACCAGAACCAGGGGCACCAGCACGCCAAAGGAGAACAACCCGGCAAAACTCTCCAGGGAGCCGTTTAGAACCACCCAGGAACCGACCACGAACAACAATATGAAAACATAGACGCTGAGCACGATCGGGTGCACCGCACCAAATACCAGCGGCACCGTGGTGATCACCGCACATATCAGGAACAGCGCCGGTGTATGCAGGAACAGTTTGTTTTTCACTAAATGATGATCGATAACCGAAATAGCATGGTGACTACTAATTAGACGGATCCCTGAATGATACACCAGTTCCCATGAACCCGATTGTGAACCCGGCACCGGAGAACAGTTTCCCGCTCGCGCTCGATTCGGCATAGACGATATCCTGGTCCTTGAGCACAAGGGTGTCGCCGACGCCCGCCTGGAGGTCCGCATAGCTCAGGCTGACCACCTGGCGCTCTGTGCCGCGTCCCCTGAACCTGACCAGCTTGATCTTGTCATCATCCGCCCAGCCTGCCAACCCGCCGGCAACGGTGATGGCTTCGGCCACGGTCATGTTGGTGGTCAGCGGATAGGTGCCCGGTTTGCGCACCGCACCGTCGACGAAACAGTGTCCGGATTCCGGCACGAAGATCACATCACCGCCTAAAATGACATGGTTGTGTGCCATATTGCCGTTTTTTACCAGATCGGCGAGATTTATCAGGTAAGTGATGTTTTCCCCGGTTTCACCATCTTGTCTCGTGAGGTAGGCAAGGGTTCCTGCGTCCGGCATAAGACCGTTGCCCATGGCAAGTACGTCGAGCAGCCTGCGCCTGGCGATATAGTCAAAGGTACCCGGTTTGTTGACCGCGCCGATCAAGGTGATCTGACGGCTCATGTGTTCTTTTATGTAGATCGCCACGTGGGGATCAACGAGGTAATCCCTGCGGTAGAGGTCTTCGATTTTTTGTTCCGCCTTGGCAGCGCTGAGGTTTGCGACATTGACGTCGTCAAGCAGCGGCAGGGTTATATTGCCTCGGGAAGAGACCCTGACCTCGGCGCTGAGCTCCTCTGCCTCAAATACCTTGACCGTCAGTAAATCGCCTGGCCCGAGCTGGTAATCGTCGCCGTCAACCTCAGGTACGCTCTCGGACGGCAAGTAACCGGAGGTGGTGGTTGTCTTCTTGTCAAACACATTCTCGATGTTTTGTTGCCGGAACTGTTCAATGGAGGTTGTCTCCTTGAACCGTTCCTCGCCACCGCAACCCGCGAGCAGAAAACTGACTGAAACAATCAGCATAAAAGCTGTGACGGACCTGGAAAATAAACGGTTAAGACGCTGTAAAGCCATTGGGACCTTCAAAAAAGAAAAAACAATAAAAAAGGGCCACCTCGTTGCAGCCAAGGGAACCCTTTTCCTGGATGTACAATTTATCGATGACAGATCAGTTGCTTGGACTGGCCGACGGGGTTGTATCCGCCGCCAACTGCTGCGGTTTTTTGTCATTGAAATTGTTAATGTCGATAGCGGTTACCACGGCTTCCGTGATCACAAGACCGCCGGCAACCAACGCCTCAAGGCCGAGTCCTTTCTTGTCGACGGGGAGTTGGGCGAGCACGATCTTGTTATTGGCATCGACGGTCTTCATGCCCTCCGCCGTGGCAAATACCATCCTGCCTTCGGTAACGGTAATCTCGGTCTTGCCGTCATCGCCGACGAGGACGTTGCCCTTGACCACCGGCGAGGTGGAGGCGTTGAAGATAACCTCAGCGGCGGTGTAGGTGCCTTGCGGTGTATAGAACGCGATCTTGCGGGAGTTGTTGTTAATTACGTAGTCAACAGATCCTTCCCTGACATAGAGTTTAAATATTTCCGGTTCCCCGGCAATGGCTATCTTGGAGCCGTCAAGGGCGACAAGCGAGACACCTTCTGACTTGAACATGCATTTGCCGTCACAGACGAGCAGGGAACCATCCTCGACAGGGTTCTGGCCGGTCATTTTGGTGGTCAGTACGTCATTCTTGTAGATCGAAATATCACCGTAACCGACGCTGCCCCCTGCAAGACTGAAGGTGGGCGCGGCAAGAATCACGGCGGTGCACAGGGTGATTGCTTTGAGGAATCGTTTTGTCATGATCTTTCCTTTTGTAGAGTGAAAAGCTTTAACGTATTCTTTTAGCTGTTTAATAAAAATTTGAACGATAATAGAAAAACAAAATAAACGAAAAAAAGCAAGTGTTGTCAACAACTAAATTCATCTTTTAAGCTATTGTGTCTTAAACAATTTACTTAATATTTCTGACATCTTAAATGGTTATTTGAATCCTCCGTGTTCTGTTTTATTTTAACAATTTTTAAAACTGGATAATACTCCGAATTCATTTGCAATTAATTTAATCTATTCTTTCCCTGGTACAGTTACATTTACATGAGATTGTTTATTAAAAAAGCACGGCGGAGTTTGTTGCGCTGTCTATCTGCCATAGGGTAAGGTAGACAGAACGACAATATACTCGAGTCAATTAAATTACATTTTAAACATTACCTATGAACCGTACTTCCTTCTGTTTAATCTTTGTTGCCTTATTAGTGCTGGGATCGAGTGCAATTCTCCAACCGATACCTTCTTATGGTGCTGCGGTCAGTGATGACATGTTTCCCGGCATCATCGATTCAATTCGTTCCGGTGTGGTAACGATCGAGGTGGTCAGGAACAGGCCAGGGAGCAATGCTGTTTCCACCAACCGTACAGGGGAAGTCTTCTACGACGACCCCGACATCGATAAATTCTTCGGAGGGGCTGCTCCATCCATACCGCCCGCCCATGAAAACTCAGGACCTGGTTACGCTCAGGGGTCCGGTTTTATTATCGGTTCCGATGGCATCATCATGACCAACGCCCATGTCATCCAAGGCAGTGACACAATCACCGTCACCCTTTATAATAGACATCGCAGCGATGCCAGGGTGATCGGCAGCGACCGGCGCTCGGATATCGCCCTGATCAAGCTCAGCGACTTGCCGCAAAACGTCCCCGTACTGCCCCTTGGCACCTCGGAGGGGTTGCGGGCCGGTCAATGGGTGCTGGCCTTCGGGTCACCTTTCCCGCATATCCAGACGGTAACGGCCGGCATCATCAGCGCCACCGGCCGCAACAGCCTCGGCATCAGCGACTATGAAGACTACATCCAGACCGACGCCGCGATCAATCCAGGCAACTCAGGCGGCCCGCTGGTTAACAGCGATGGTGAGGTGATCGGTGTCAATAGCGCCTTTGTAACTGAAACCGGAGGCTATATGGGAGTTGGCTTTGCAATTCCCATAGACATGGCCCGCCGGGTTGCCGCGCAGCTTATCGAAAACGGTACCATGACCCGGGGGTGGCTCGGTGTCGGTTTAAAAGACAGCACCCCTGAGCAAATTGGCAATACAATCCTCGATAAAGATTCCCTGCCCGCCACGGTGATCGGTGTTAAACCAGGCTCTCCCGCCTTAGCCGCCGGGATCAGGGAGGGCGACCTGATCATCTCGGTGGACGGCCATGTTGTGCGAGGTGCGGCCGACCTGAGAAACAGGGTCTCGCTCACCGCCCCCAACACCGTTATTAAACTGGTCATCTCCAGGAAAAACTCCACAATTACCAAGAAGGTTCGTCTTGGCGTCCTTGAGTAGGCCGGATGCGCGACGGCGGCAATTGCAGTATGGAATAAATCCCCATTCCGGTAGACGATCACTGCTCGATCAACACCAGCACCTCCAGCGGAGCAAAGCGGTGATAGAGGGTATCCAATGATGCATGGTATCTATCCCCGGTGAAATAATCCTGCCACAGAAGCGATCCCGGTCGCGGAGAATCAATTGCCGCCTCAACATAGGTGCTCAAGGTGTTGGCGCAGATCAACATCTTGGTGTGGTGCTGCTCCTTGGATGTGCAGTGCACACCAGGCCTGCCCTGTGGGTCGTAGCGGTACTTTGAGATCATCTTCAGATGCACCGGCTCCGGATCGTTTTTTTGCGATAACCAGGAACGCATGCCGTTCAGCCGTCTTGTCAGGAGGCTAATGTCCTTTTTTCCCTGATCAGCAGCTGTGATCACCGGATAGGTGAAAAAGTAAAGCCCGCGAACGCCGTGGATAATAGCGAGGTAGGCCAGGTTATTCATTTCTTCAAAACCAGGTAGCCGTGGCCAGCCATGTTTTGCAGAACCACTGCCGCCAAAGGCTTGCACGACGGCTTGCAGCCGGTCCGATCCTACCTGGTCGGCTCCTGTATCGATAGAGTCGCTCAGCCAGGTCATGGGCATATTCGGTACCGGGTACTGGTCAAGCATGAAATAGTCTGCGCCGTCCTGGTAGGCAGAGATCACCTGTGGGCGAACGATTGCCATGGTCGTGAAGTGGCCTGGAAATCTTTTCTTGAGGTAACGTTGGATCTCGATGGCACGGCCCACCGGGAAGGAATGGATGCCCGGCTCATCGTTGACGTAGAAAGCAAACCTGTTGGTGGTGATCTTGTCAGCAACTGGTTCAAGTTTTACCGCAAGCTCATCCAGCTGACGCGGGACGTTCAGCGTGCAGTGCAGATTATTCTCGATGCAGGCAGCAACACTCTCCTCGTTCAGGCCGATCACTGCGCTGTTAAACCCGATCTTCTTGATCTCAACCAGATTTTCTGCAGTGGCACCAAACGCCCCGATGGCAAAAAAATCATTATCCGGCTCTGGATTGCTGGTTGGTGCCACTGTCTCAACCAGGGTCAGTTGCGGATACCTCATCTGAAAAGTCGTCCCCGGGTAGTAGTTGATAAATTTGAACATCCGGTCACCATCCGGTGTATGCTCGGGGCAAACCTGGTAGGCGAACAGGGGTTGGTAACGCCCCGTCTGCCAGTGGGTATTGAGAAGGGTTCGCTCACCCCAGAGCGAGATCTCCGGATAGGAGCCGTCCAGCGCATTTTGACTGCGGTAAAACTGGGCAGTAAAGAGATATTTGCGGCCGGGTTTACAAGGTTCAATCGGGGTCTGCCAGACCCCCTGGCGATCTGTTCCTCCGGTGATCCCGATAGTACCCGCGCTGTCTACAGGCGATGGTTGAAAAAACAGTACCGAGTCATGGATCGTTTCGCCGTCGCCCTTCTGCCATCCGATAGGGGCGTCATGGGCTGGGATGTCTTGTGATTGCGAGCTGTCTGGGGATAGTCCGGCCGTGAGAGGATTTGTTAACAGGTTCTGTCCTGTCGAACGCAGGGGATAGACTGTTTGGATCTCACTTGCATACAGCTGAGACTGGCAACAGGAGACGATAACGACAAGCAAGGCAACTCCAAAAGGTAACGCAACACTTGTCCTGAATGGTGGTACAGACCTATTTATCTGTCTGCACCGGCAATGGTTAAAAGAGCGTGAATTGGCCCTGGTGTTATGCAATCGCTCGGCCACGGTTACTGACAAGCTAAAAACAACATAGTAGTGATAACCAAGATGCCGGTAAAG
>NZ_FNJI01000028.1 GCF_900104445.1 Desulforhopalus singaporensis
ATCAGCAGATAATTACGGCGGTTGGCCTCAGACCCTACCTTGTGCACGCAACGGGCCGCCATGGGAACGGCCGAAACGCCGGCTGCGCCTATCAGCGGATTTATCTTTTCCCGCAAAAACAGATTCATGATTTTGGCCATGACCAGCCCCGCCGCCGTACTGACGATAAAGGCAAACAGTCCCAGGAAGAATATGAACAGGACCTTGGGGTTTAAAAACGCCGCCGCATTCATGGTCGCTCCAACGGACAATCCAAGGAAGATGGTTACGATATTCATCAGCTCGTTTGACGACGCCTTGGTGAGACGTTCAACCACTCCCGATTCCTTGAAAAGATTGCCCAGCATGAGCATCGAGATCAGCGGTGCGGCTGACGGCACCACCAGCATGATGGTCATGGCGGTGGTCAGCGGAAAACAGATCCGCTGCAGCTTGCTCACCGGACGCAGCCTGCTCATGGTAATCTTGCGTTCCTTGTCCGTGGTCAGCATTTTCATCATCGGCGGCTGGATAATCGGCACCAGCGCCATGTATGCATAAGCGGACACCGCGGTGGCTCCCAGCAGATGGGGTGCCAGCTTGGATGTCAGGTAGATGGTGGTCGGCCCGTCGGCGCCTCCGATGATGGCGATTGATCCAGCCTCGGGGAGATCAAAGCCAAACAGAATCGCGACGAAAAAAGTTACATACAGCCCCGCCTGGGCTCCGGCACCCAGAAGAAGAGTCTTCGGGTTGGCGATCAGGGGACCGAAATCGATCATCGCTCCCAGCCCCAGGAACACCAGCGGCGGAATAATGTCAAGTTCGATCCCGTAACGATAGAAAAACCAGATCAGCCCATGTTCAGGCTCCATCAGGTACGTCAGGGGCAGGTTGACAACCAGGATGCCAAACGCAATCGGCAACAGCAACAGTGGTTCATACTGCTTTTTTATGGCAAGATAGAGCAGCACGAAAGCGATAAACCACATCACCACATTGCCGCCTGTCAGGCTTATTGCACCGCTGGAGAAAACGAGGTCATTCAATATCTGGTACACGACTCCCCCTTTCACCCTTTGGCAGGTGCAGATTGATTTTCAGGCTTTGGCTCTGCCGGTCCCGCTGCCCTGCGACGCTCGATTACATCGATCACCCAGGTCGACGCCTGGGTCAGAAGCTGCACAATGAGCATCACCACAAAAACCCCTACGATACCGCTGCCGAATACTTCCAGAACTTTTGACCAGTCGGTTGCCATCTTTCCCCCCTCAGATGGTTTTGCCGTAGCTTTTGACGGCTTGATCCTTTATTTCTCTTACCTGTTCGGCACATCGCCCAGGGAGATCCCGGCGACGATTGTCTTCTGGATGTTGCTCGTACCCTCGACCACCCGCAGGGAATGCGCGTCGCGGAGAAAACGCTCGGCCGGATACTCCGTTGAATAGCCGTAGCTGCCGAAGATCTTCATGGTCTCCGACGCGGCATGTACCGCCGCTTCCGACGCGAAAAGCTTGGCCATGGAAGTCTGGTGCTGATTGGGCAGCCCCTGGTCCTTGAGCCATGCCGCCCGGTAAACCAGCAGCCTCGCCGCTTCATGTTCCGCTACCATATCGGCGATCTGTCCCTGGACAAGCTGATACGATCCTATCTTTTTGCCGAACTGGGTCCGCTCGTTGGCGTAGTCGATCGCCGCGGCGATGGCTCCCCCGGCGATCCCCAGGGCGCCCGCCGAACAGCTGATACGGGTGTTATTGAGCTGGAACATGCACACCTGGAAACCTTGTCCCACTTCTCCGAGAACCGAGTCCTTGGGAATGACGGCATGGTCAAACGAGATCTCGCCGGTTGGCGCGCAGTGCAGCCCGAGCTTCGTTTCAATCGGCGCGGTGACGATCCCCTCGTTGTCCTTGAGGTTGACGATGAAACAGGTCATGCCCTTATATTTCTTCGCTTTATCGGTATAGGCGTAGACCAGGCCGTAATCGCCGATATGGGCGTTGGAGATCCACATTTTCTGGCCGGTAAGCTCCCAGTGGTCGCCGCAGTCGACGGCGACGGTTCCCATCCCTGCCACGTCGGAACCGGAATTGGGCTCGGTGATGGCAAAAAAACCGTAGGAATCGGCGTTGACCCAGTCCGGGATAAACCGCTTTTTCTGCTCCTCGGTTCCAAACTTGTTAACCGTTACCGCCGGACCGATGTTCTGCATGTTAAAAGGCAGCCGCCAGGAACCGCTCACCTTGGCAATCTGCTCGGCGCAAATTACCGATTCGAGAAAACCGAAGCCGTTGCCGCCGTACTCTTCAGGGATGGCGCAGCCGAAAAAACCCAGTTCAGCCATCTTCTTGACGATTTCAGGGCGAAACTTGTGCTCCGCCTCATCCTCCTTGAGGGTGGGAAGAATTTCCTTTTCCGCAAAGTCCTTGGCCATTTCCTGCATCATCCGCTGTTCATCTGTCAATCCGAACTGCATCTCTGCCTCCATGATAAGAAAAATTAGATATCGATATATTGCCGCTTAACAGTCTTGCTCTTCTGCAGTCAGCAGGCTCTCAACGTTGTAGCAAACTCTATCGCCCCATAGGTTTCGACCGAGATCTATGCAGCGAAACATTCTGTTTCCGAATTACCGCATACCTTACCATATGTCAACATTATTCGACTATCAAATTCCATTTTCAACAAGTTTAATCAATTTTTTCTTATTTAGCGGCATTAATGTTCCGCATTGCGGAACTGTAGTGATCAGGATTATGGGACACCTGCGTCGCAGAAAGGTACCAAAACGGAATTTTGCGCGGCGGGTACCCCACCCCCACGGATACGGAAGCCAGGCTTCTGATGGGGCAGAAACAGGACCGGGCACTGTTCATACCCGGAGCAGGTCACCATATCGGTGCCAATGAGCGATGAACCGGCGACCGGACAAGCTTATAATTTGCGCAGACAAGAAAAAAAATGAGCCCCGCAGCTGAAGACTGCGGGGCTCATACTAGGACTTCCGGGAAGGCGGGCTATTGATTCCTGGCTCTGGTCATCGGCCGGTCATGAAATGACAGCCTTTAGAGTTTTTGTTGCGGGCAGCAGCCCTGGCGATGATGGTGGCGTTGACCACGCCGTTTCTCAACTCGATAATCTGCCTGTTCAGTTTGGCTTCCCGATAAAATTTTAAGATGCGGTGGGCATGATAATTAAGATCGGACCTGGCACGGTCAAGACCTTTTCGGGTACGGCTGATCCCGGCGTAATTCCACATGGTCAACTGGATCATCTTCCAGTCCTGTTGAAAGAGCAGCGGGTCGAACTCCTCGGAGTATTCCGGATCATGCCAGTCGGGAATCCGGGCGAATCGCTTAAGCGATATTTTTTCACCCTCGGACCGGATATGGTCTGCTGCCTGCTTGGCCCAGGTGAGCCCTTCGAGCAGTGACGTGGAAGCCAACCGGTTGGCCCCGTGCACTCCGGTACAGCTTGTTTCGCCGATGGCGTACAGGTTGGCGATGGACGATCGACCGAACCGGTCAACCTTGATTCCGCCGCAAAAATAGTGGGCAGCAGGAACCACAGGGATCGGCTCCCTGGTGATATCGATGCCCCCCTTGAGGCAGGTTTGGTATATCCTTGAAAAACGTTGTTCCAGCGGTTCCCGTCCCTTGTAGTGGGAAGCGATATCAAGGAACATGAAATCCTTGCCGCTCTTGGCCATCTCCTCGTAGATCGCCCTGGCCACGACATCCCTTGGCGCCAGATCTGCAAGATCTGAATATGACTTCATAAACGGCCGGCCGCCGTGATCTATGAGTATGGCACCCTCGCCCCGCAGCGATTCGGAAATAAGGAATCTTTTAATGTCCCGGTGATAAAGGGCGGTGGGATGAAACTGGACATATTCGCCATTTATGATATCCGCGCCGGCACGATAGGCCATGCTCATACCGTCCCCGGTGGCTAACAGAGGATTGGTGGTATGCTGGTAAATATTTCCGAGTCCGCCGGTGGCAAGAATCACGTTATGGGCCAGAAAAGTCTCCACCACCTCCTTTTCGTTGTTCAACACATAAAGTCCCATGACTTCAGACGGTGCATAAAGCTCCTGGGTATCTTCTGAGTGGTGATTGTTGGTGATCAGGTCGATCGCGGTACGACTGGGCAGAATCGGCAATCCGATCTTCCGCGCATACTCAATCAACCCTTTCTGGATATGCTCTCCGGTATGATCGGAATAGTGAATAATTCGTCGTGTGGAATGGGCGGCTTCCTCAGTGTAGTCCAACTCGCCGCCACTGCTTCGGCTGAAATCCATACCCAGCCTGTCGATGAGAAAATCGAAGACCAGCTTCGGTCCTTTTTCGACAATCAGCCGTACCGCTTCACTGCTGTTAACGTCACACCCCGCATGGATAATATCTTTTTCAAGCAGCTCGGGAGAATCACTTTTTTTCCAGGCAATAATCCCCCCCTGGGCGTAATTGGTGGCGGTTTCCTGGATTCTGCTCTCTTTGGTGATCACGACTACATTCAAACCGTACTCCTTGAGCAGAATCCCTGCTGACAGTCCTGCTACCCCGGAGCCGACAATAACTACATCGTAAAAATGCCTCATCGTCCTGTTCTCATCATAGTTTTAAAGTGAATTGCTCCAGCTGCTCAACAGAATTGGCAACAGCTCAACCCGCCTGTTCGACAATTGCAATCATCCTCTCCATCGCCTTTTTGGCATCCCGGCGATGGGACTCTGGAACCGTCACCTGGTTGTGCAGCTCCCCCTCGCCCCTGAAGTGTTTGCCAACCGCCCTGATCGTTGTGGCGAGACTGTCGAGATTGGTCACATTCATATCGGTGCAGAGAGATTTTTTCAGGGCGACAACGGTCTTGTCGCTACACTCGGAGGCGATCCTGGAAACAAAATTATGTTCCGTTCCAATCCCCCATACGGTTCCTGCAGGAGCGTTTTTCACCCTGTTATATATCATTGAGGTAGAACCGGCAAAATCAGCTTCGGCGACCACCTGTTCGGTGCATTCGGGATGTACGATAATCTGGATATCGCTGTATTGGCGGCGAAGAGCCAGGATGTCGTCCACGCTAAAACTCTTGTGTACGTGGCAGTACCCGTCCCAAATATAAAGCCTGGCGTCTTCACTTCCCCCCGGCTGCACCGTTCCGTCCCGGTTTATCAGCACCAGCTCGTCTCTTGTGAGGCCAAGCTCGTTTGCCACGTTGACCCCAAGGTTATAGTCGGGGGAGAAGAAAACCGATTTGCCGGCGTCGAGATAGTGTCTGACGATCTTGACCGCATTGGAGCTGGTGCATACAGCTCCGTTACGGGCTCCGCAAAACGCTTTCATCGATGCGCTGGAGTTCATGTAGATAACCGGAATGATTTCCCGCGGACACAGAGAACTCATTGCCGCATAGGCTTTTTCCGCCTCGTTGTTGTCTATCATGTCGGCCATGGGACACCCAGCCCCCGGGTCAGGAGTGACCACCAGCTGATGTTTGCCCGCAACCACCGCCGCCCCCTCCGCCATGAAATGAACCCCGCAAAACAGAATATATTGCGCATCGGTTTTACTGCAGTCCACAGCCAACTTATAGGAATCACCAAGGAAATCGGCAAGCGCCACGATCTCGTCCCGCTGATAATGGTGTGCAGGTATGACGATGTTGTCTCCAAGTTCCTCTTTTATACTTCTGATCTCTTGCACCAAATCATTCATTTGCAAACTCCCGATAATATGCTCTCTTTTTTTCTTGCCCGGCCATCAGCTATTTTTCCGAAACGAAAAATCGAAGGCCGGCACACTGTGGGTCAAGGCGCCGACAGAGATGTAATCCACGCCGGTCTGCGCCACTTCGGGTATTCTCTCTATGGTCATATTTCCTGAGGCTTCGGTTTTGGCACGCCCCCCGATTGCAGCTACAGCCTGCCGCATCTCGCCCAGGTCCATATTGTCAAGCATGATGACGTCGACACCGTTCGCCAGAGCTTCTTTCACTTCTACAAGATTTCTGGTTTCAACCTCTATTTTAAACCTGTTTCCCCACCGCTTTCTCACCTTCTCGACGGCTCTGCCGATTCCTCCGGCACCGTCGATGTGGTTATCCTTGATCATGACCATATCATACAGCCCCATACGGTGATTGGTCCCTCCCCCGCATTTCACCGCATATTTTTGCAGCAGGCGCAACCCGGCCAGAGTTTTCCGGGTGTCCAGAATCCTTGTGCTGCCGCCGCTTGCCGCGGCATCGACATAACGGCGGGTCAGCGTTGCAATACCGCTCAGGTGAGCAATAAAGTTGAGCGCAACCCGCTCGGCTGTCAGCAACGAACGGATGGGGCCGGTCACCTCGGCGACCCTGTCACCAGAACAAAGACGATCGCCATCCTTGAAGTTGAAATTCACCCGGCAATTAACGTCGATATAGTGAAAAGAGCCGGCAAAAAGCTTGGTACCGCACAAGACCCCGTCCTGTTTCGCCACCAGAAAGTAGTGATCCTGCTCCGCTTCGAAAATGGCATCGCTGGTGACATCTCCTGCATCCTGAAGATCTTCACCAAAAGCCACCCTGATCAAGTCCATTGTCTTTTCTAAAATCGCATCCATCGCATCGTAAAGTGATTAATTTATCTTCAACCTGCACAAACGGAAGACGACTATACCAGACTTCTGTCGAATAGTCCCAGATGATAATCTACTTTTCTGCTGTAATTTCTATCTCCCCATCCAATTACACTGTTTTTTTCAGGCAACGTTTGAAGAAAAAAAGGAAGACACCGTGGCTCCGCACGGTTGCTGGTGCCGATATAAAACCGGCAACAAAATACCGGACAAGCATTGCTTATATGGTGAAACCTACTAATAATTACATAACATTCCGCCGAACTTATCCGGTGTTGGCAGCACCATTTCTCATCATCTGCAGTCAAGCATAAGGAGAGGAAGCTATGAGTTTTATCGTAAAAAACAATATCAAGTGGGTCGGGAAAATTGACTGGGAACTGCGAAAGTTCCATGGCGACGAATATTCAACCCACAGGGGCTCCTCCTACAATTCCTACCTGATCGAAGAAGAAAAAACCGCACTTATCGACACCGTATGGGGGCCATTCGCCCGGGAGTATGTAGAAAACCTGCAACAACAAATCGATCTGGAAAAAATTGATTACGTAATCGTCAATCACGGCGAAAACGATCACAGCGGCGCCCTTCCGCTCCTCATGGAGCAGATCCCCGAGGTACCGATCTACTGCACAAAAAACGGGGTAAAGATCCTCAAAGGGCTGTACCATAAGGATTGGAATTTTCAGATAGTAAAAACCGGCGACACCCTGAGTCTTGGAAAAAAGGAACTCACCTTCGTTGAAGCGCCGATGCTGCACTGGCCCGACTCGATGTTCACCTATCTCTCAGGCGACAATGTGCTGTTTAGCAACGATGCA
The DNA here is from genome assembly GCF_900104445.1 of Desulforhopalus singaporensis. GTDB lineage: Bacteria > Desulfobacterota > Desulfobulbia > Desulfobulbales > Desulfocapsaceae > Desulforhopalus_A > Desulforhopalus_A singaporensis. The sequence continues at coordinate 7,427 of NZ_FNJI01000028.1, forward strand.
TTCGGCCAGCATTACGCCTCGGAGTTCATGTTCAACGACAGGGTCGACCAGGATGAACTCTATAGCGAGTGCATCAAATATTACGCCAACATACTCACACCGTTCAGCCCCCTGGTCACACGCAAGATCAAGGAAGTGCTCGGTTTCAAGTTGCCACTGGAGATTATCTGCACCAGTCACGGCATTATCTGGCGGGACGACCCGGCGCAGATAGTGGAAAAATATCTCGAGTGGGCGCAGGACTACCAGGAAAACCAGATCACCATCCTCTATGACACGATGTGGGACAGCACCCGGCTTATGGCGGAACAGATCAGTGCCGGCATCAGGGCCAGGGACGACCAGGTGAGAGTAAAACTTTTCAACCTGGCCAAGAGTGACAAGAACGACGTTATCACGGAGATCTTCAGGTCCAAGGCCATCCTGGTCGGATCGTCGACCATCAACAACACCATACTTGTCTCCGTCGCCGCACTGCTTGAAGAGATCAGGGGGTTGAAATTCAAAAACAAGAAAGCAGGAGCTTTCGGCAGCTACGGCTGGAGCGGAGAGGCGGTAAAAATCATCACAGCACGGCTTGGCGAATCAGGTTTTGACGTTGTCAATGAAGGACTGCGCATCACCTGGGCGCCGGACGATAACAGCAGACAACTTTGCCACCAATATGGAGAAAACTTCGCCGACGATGTACAATAGACCTACCGTGTTTGATCATTGTCGGCGGCCAGGACTCATCAACCAGGGGCGGCCGGCAGTAAACCAGAAGGAGATCGACTGTGGCTCAAGATCCGCCGGATATTTTCGATTTATGCGTACTGGGATGCGGCCCCGCAGGGTTTGCCGGGGCAATGCGGGCTCTGGATTTCGGCAAACATGTCTGCATCATCGAGGCGGCTGAAATCGGAGGTACCGGCATCATGTGGGGCGCCCTCGCCTCCAAGACCATGTGGGAAATAGCCAAGGACTATGCGATCGCCAACAAGCAGGACCGGGGGTATCGGGTTCACGGGATCTCGGTAGACTACTGCGAGGTGCGCAGGACCGTACTCCAGGCGGCAAAAGAAAAGCAGTACCAGATGCTTTCACAAATCGAAAGCTATTCCCCAAACAGGTGGGACGGCCCCGGGTCACTGACGCTGAAGACCGGGTGGGGAAAATTTCTATCGAAAAACGAAGTTGAAATAACCTGCCCGGACGAAACCAGAGAAAGGGTAAAATCGCGTTACTTTCTTGTTTCCACAGGATCAAGACCGCGAAAAATCGACAATATTCTTCTTGATCAGGAACGGATATTCGACTCCGACGGAATCCTCAACCTTCAATGTTTTCCTGAACGACTGGTGATCATCGGCGCCGGGGTCATCGGTTGCGAGTACGCAACCATCTTTTCAAATTTCGGCCAGACCAAGGTCTATCTTGTGGACCACGCCAAGAGGGTTATCCCCTATGAAGATGAAGACGTTTCGGACTTCGTCAAGAAAAACCTTGCCCGCAGCGGCGTCAAAATTATCCATTCGGCAAAGCTGCGCAATATTCTCCCCCAGGCCGGCTACCTCCAGGCGACACTCGACTTCAGGGAGGGACATTCCGAAATAATCGAAGCTGACGCCGCATTCATCTCCATAGGCCGCAGGTTCGACCCCTCGGGGCTGGGTCTTGAAAATCTGGGGATAGATACGACCGGAACCAACATCTTGAAAACCGACGAAAACTGCTGCATAAAAGATAATATCTACGCGGCAGGAGACATCACCCACAACCCCGCTCTGGTCAACATCGCCGAGATGGAGGGACGATACGCGGTAAAGCATATGTTCGGCAGAACCAGGTGGCCTCTTTCCTACCGGAACATGTCGACCGTCATGTTTTTCTATCCGGCCGTTGCCGCGGTAGGTCTCAGTGAAAAGATGTGCCGCCAGAAAAAAATCCCGTTCAAGGTCGCCTACTACTCCAACGCCATGTGCAATCGCGCCATCGCGATGCGGGCGACCCAAGGCTTCGTCAAGATTGTCGTCACCGACGATGAACAGCAGCGTATACTCGGTATGCGGGCGGCCGGTCCCCAGGTATCAAGCACCATAATGTCCATTGCCCATTTCATGGACCAGGGACAGGGTGTGCTTGACGTCCTGAAAAGCATTTATCCGCATCCTACCATCGTCGAGGGCATCGAAGAGTGTTTACGGATGCTGGTAAAAAAATCGATATTCAAGCCATACCCGTTCCCGGATCTTCTCAAAGTCAAGAGCTGGCACCCAGAAACCGGCTATGTTGACGAGAAAAAATAGCACAGGCCAGGGCCAACTCATTTTCAACACCGTGAATCGGCGGCGTGGTCCTGTCCGCCCCGTGTCAGAACATTTCAGGAAAATTTTTGCGCCGGCCCGCCTGTTTTGTCATGGGGCGGCGGATCTCCTATGAAGAGCGCCAACAAAACCGGTGAAATAAACACCGTCCGCTTAAAAAAGTGGAAACAAGAAAAGAAGTACGATAGGGTTAGCGGGTATCACTTCCCCGTTTTTTTTAGCGATCATGCCGCACCTGAACCTTTTTGGGTCACAACCAGCCTGAGGACGAATCGTTGCAGAAAAAACCCATCGCCATTACAACGATCTTTTTACTTATCCTCTGGTCCTGTCTGCATACCGGAAGAGCATCCGGCAACACAAGAATCAGAAGTTACTACGGCACCTACGATGCCGCCGCCAGGACAGAGAGCTCTTTTTCGGCAGGCCTGCAAGGCCCCGTCACCGAAGAATGGCAGCCCTGGCACCCGGCAAAAAACTACCATGTCGGGGTGCTGTTCCCCCACATAAAAGACTCCTATTTCAGTACCGCAAACTACGGCATCGTTTCCCATGCCCGCAAACTTGGAATCAAAATCACCCTGTATACCGCAGGAGGCTACAACAATCTCGGAAACCAGAGGACACAGTTGCGCCATCTCGCGAACACCGATAAAGTTGACGGGATTCTGCTCACTTCAGTAGATTTCACCAGGATGGACCCCTACGTGGAGGAAGTCACCCAGGCTGGTATCCCGGTCGTGGCGCTCATAAACGACATTCATGCCCCGGCAATCAGCGCAAAGATTTTTGCTCCATTTTACGATATCGGCTACAAACTGGCTGAATATGTGCTCAACGATTCTACCTCGGACGTCGTAAAGGTAGCCATTTTTCCCGGGCCGGAAAATTCCGAATGGGCAACCGGTACCTATCAGGGATTTGCGGCAGCCATCTCCGCGCTTACGCCCCCTGGGCGAAAAATAGTATTGCAGGAACCGCTTTACGGCGACACCAGGCCCGATGTTCAGCGGTTGCGGCTGGACACGTTGAACGCTGAGGAAAACCGCGACATCGACTATATCATCGGCAACGCGGTGGCAGCGGTGGAAGCGGTAAAATACCTCAAGGAAAATCCCGACATACATCCGGGGGCCAAAATCCTTTCCACCTATATCACCCTGACGGTTTACGATCAGATCCAGAAAGGATTCATCAAAGCGGCCCCGTCCGACCAGACCATATCCCAGTGCAGAATCGCCCTCGATATGATGGTCAGGATCCTGGAAGGACAGCAGCCGGGAAAAGACCTGCCGTTTCTCGCATTCCCGGAAATCCCTCTGATAACCCGGGACAATATTGACCGATTCAGCTTCCAATCGCTTTTCGGCGAGAAAGAGTTCACCCCCGTCGTCAAAGAATTCAACTTTTAATACCAGGAAATGGAAAACAGTCATCACCCGGCACGAAACAACGCTCCAGTAGTTGATCTTTCACCGGATAAGAGCAGGAAAAACCGTTCGATTGCCAGAAGGCTCACCTTAGGGCTCATGCTCACCGTGGCAATGGTATCTTTTATCGTCGTTGCGGTGATCTACATGTATGAGGTCAAAAAAGCCAAAACGGACCTTGAGACCAGGGCGGACAACATCCTTTCGTACCAGATACGGGCACTTGAAATTCCGCTGTGGAATATTGATTACGACTATATCAAGATGATAGGCAAAACCATCTCGCAGAATGAGCCGATTGCCCACATTATCATCAAGGACCATTTCGGCCGTGTCGCCTACTCCATGGAAAAAAAAGACCTGGAGAGGTCGGTATACCGGTCCGGAACCATATATCACAACGGCGCCTACGTCGGAGAGGTGGCCCTGTCGCTCTCCATTCGGTTCTACCAGAAAGACAATGAAAAACTCCTGTTCTCCTTTATCCTGATTATTTTTATCATCCTGATAACAATAGTTATCTTCTCTGGGCTGTTCATCCACCTGATTCTCAAGCGGCCGCTCAGCAGCCTCAATCAGATCGTGCAGGCCTACGCCCAGGAAAAATACGACTACACCCTGCCCGACTACCGACCTTACGTGGAATTCCAGGCTTTCAGTTCGGTACTGGAGCAGATGGGGACACGAATCAACGAACAGCTCAAGAAGCTGCAATCGGCGGAAGAGAAATATCGAAATATTTTTGAAAACGCCATTGAAGGTATTTTCCAATCCACGCACCAGGGGCGGTTCATCAGCATCAACCCGGCCATGGCCCATATGATGGGATACGACTCCCCGGAGGAAGTTCTCGCCTCCTACTACAACATCAGGACCGATTTTTATGTAAAACCCGAAGATCGCATCCTGCTCACCGGCCTGCTTGAAAAGAATGATCGCGTCTTTGAGTTTGAGACCAAGGTTCACCGCAAAGACGGCAACCAGATCACCGTAGCTATTTCCGCCAGAAACGTTCGCGACAGCGAAGGGACGCCACTTTATTACGAAGGATTCATGAGGGACATTACCGAGGAGAAAAGACTACAGAAACAGGCCGAACACCGGCTGCAGCAGGTTCTCCACGCGGACAAGCTGGCCTCCTTAGGTGAAGTGGTCGCCGGGGTCGCCCACGAAATCAACAACCCCAACAGCTTCATCACCTGCAACGTCCCCCTGCTTGAGGAGACGTGGCAGATCCTGAAACCTCTTCTTGACCATGACGCGAGACAAAACCCTGAAAAACTCCATTCCGGAATGACCCTCACCGAACTCTGCCTGGATATGGAAGAGATAATCGGGGCGATCAGGAGCGGCTCAGAACGAATCAATAAAATCGTCGTCAACCTGAAGGACTTCGTCCGTATCGACACCCGCCGAGAACCGGAGCCTGTCAACCTCAACCTGGTCATTGAAAAAACATTTGCCATCATCGGCACCCAGGTGAGAAAATCGGTCAACAGCTCGAGGATCGATGTCGCCGACAACCTGCCCATGGTCATGGGCTATTTCCAGAAATTTGAACAGATAGTGACCAACCTGGTGCTCAACGCGATAAACGCCATCGATGACAAGGACAAGGGACGGATAGTTGTCAGGACCGGGTATGACAGCGAGCACAGGAGGGTGGTGCTCCAGGTTGAAGACAACGGCTGCGGCATGGAACCCAAGGTGGTGGACCGCATTTTCGAGCCGTTTTTCACCACCAGGCGAAACGAGGGAGGGACGGGGCTGGGGTTGTCGGTATCCTACAACCTTGCCAAGGAGAACAACGGCATCGTCGGAGTCCTCTCCAAGCCGGGAACGGGAACCTGTTTCACCCTGTTTTTTAGCGAAGAATCAACATCCGGTCTGCAAAAAGAAGAGCTGCGCCCTACCCTGCTGTACGCCGGCAACAATGACCGGATACTGAAATCTCTCAAGGCGAACCTGAAGGAGTCTGCGGACATGGCGCTGGCGGTGCTGGGTGACGCCGACGATATTTTTGCGATTATAAAAAAGCGGCCGGAAATAGATATTATATTCTTGTCTTTTACAAGACTTGAGCCCGAGCAGTGGCAGCTGATATGGCGAATCACCAATACCTTTCCTCTGCTCACCCTGATCGTCTATTCCCGGTATCCGGAGGCAATAGAGCTCAAGCCCCCCGACATGCCGGCCCCCGAATACCTGCTATTTGAACCTTTTCGCTTTAAAACGATTGAAAACATAATTGACAACGCTACCAGGCTAAAACTATGAAAATATTAATCGTCGACGACGAACCGCTGGTACTTTCCTCCATCAAGCTCCTGCTCAGGCGACGGGGGCTGCCCAAGGTGACAATCTGCGATAACGGTATCGAGGCGGTCGAGAAGATTAAAAACAACGATTTCGACATAGTCCTGCTCGATTATCTCATGCCCGAACTCGACGGACTCCAGGTTCTGGAGAAGGTAAAACCGTTCTGTCCCAATACCGAATTTATCATTTTAACGGCTGTTGACGATGTCGCCACAGCGGTAAAAGCCATCAGACTGGGATCCTTCGACTACCTGGTAAAGCCCATCGACAATGAACGGCTGCTGTTGACCATGGAAAGGGCTTACGAACATCTCGGGTTGCTCGCAGGGCTTGCCGGTTCCGGCGGAACCGGCAAGCCCTGCGAGGTCCCGGAACCGTTCTCAGAGATCATCTCCCAGGACCCGAGAATGCTGGAACTACTCACCTTTGCACGAATCATGGGCAACAGCGGCAACCCCGTGCTTATTACCGGCGAGTCGGGAACCGGCAAAGAACTTTTGGCAAGAGGACTCCACAAGGTCGGCCCGGGAAGCGGAGGACCGTTTATCGCAGTCAATGTATCCGCCATTCCCGAATCCCTTTTTGAGAGCCAGTTTTTCGGCCATGCACGGGGAACATTTACCGGAGCGGAGCGGGATCACAAGGGTTTTTTTGAACAGGCAGACGGCGGAACCCTGTTTCTTGATGAGATCGGCGAACTTCCAATGAGGCTGCAGAGCAAGCTTCTTCGGGTTCTTGAAGACAAAATGGTAATCCCCGTTGGCGCCACCCAGCCGATACCTGTAAGGCTGCAGATCGTCTCGGCAACCAATATCGATATGCAGACCGCACTGCAGGAAGGCAGCTTTCGGCTGGACCTGCTGTGCAGGCTTAAATCCGCCCATGTCCATCTCCCTCCCCTGAGGGAAAGAACCGGAGATATTCCGCTACTGGCCGAACACTTCCTGCGGCGTGCGTGCGAAAAACACCACAAGACCATTAACGGCTTCAGTCCCGAAGCCATGGACCAGTTGTATCAGAAGGATTATCCCGGCAATATCCGCTCGCTGGCGCAGGAAATCGAAAACGCAGTGATTCTCTGTGACTCCGACTACATCCTGGGGCAGAATCCCGGGTGGCATCAGGAAGAGGCTTCCCCCTCCTCCCCCCCGATGCTCTGCAGCCTCAAGGAGATCCGCAACAAACATGTCATCGACGTCCTCAACCACACCGGCGGCGATCGCAAACAGGCGGCAAGAATCCTCGGGGTGACGCTCAGACATGTGCAGCGTATCTTGTCCCAGATAAAAGCCGACCAGCACCTCGAGGAGAAGTAAGGTACCGGTCGGCTCGGGAAGAACTGAATTTTTTTGAGCAACCCCGGTATATACAGGGTTGCGCTTTTGTTACGACGCCACCTCTTCAACAGAAAGCCGGCGTTGCAGATAGGAGCCGAGCGGACGGCCCATCGGGAATTTCATCCCGGCACCGTCGAAGATCCCCCCCACCGTCATTATGATGCCGAAAACACCGGCGACAAAAAACGACCAGCCACTGACGGGTATGAACTCGGTATATCCCCAGTAGATAAGGGCCAGGGTCGCCAGTCCGATATCAGCGGCCAGCACCGACAAGGAAGCTGCCGCGGGAGAGTATTTGATGAATACCGGCGTGGTCAGGATCAGCACCATGGCCAGCACCGCCCACTCGAACCCAAGGATTCTCGGGTCCAGCTGCCACTGGTAGATCGGCGCGAAATAGCTGATCAGGTAACACTCTGCCGAACAAAACGCAAAAAAGGCCCCGAAATAGATCCAGGTGACACCGCCCGCCACATTGCTCAGCCTCAACTGACTTATTCCAGCCGTCAGGTAGGGGATGGTGCATGCCAGGGAAATCGCGGCCATAAAAAGCAATGCCCTGTCGTTTACCATCCCGCAAAGAGATGGCCAGGCAATCAGCGTGGCCATCGAATAGGCCATCCAGCCCGCCGGACCCGCGTCTGCGACTTTCACATTTACATTTATATTGTCATCCATTTTCCGTTCCTTTACCTTATGGTGGCAAAACGTCCCCCAAAAACAGATTCCGGGGGACGTCCTGTCGGTTATTCCCAGAACGCTATCGTCTTCTGTTCCAGCATTTCCCTGAACTGCCGGGTAGTCTCGACCAGAACCTCCCCGGTACCCCAGTCCATTATAACGCCGTGGCGGCGAATCACATCGAGGAGATCGATCTCCCCTAGGGCAAGACTCTTCTTCACCTCCATGGGATCCTTTCTCATCCAACCAATGCGATTGGCGCGGATGTAGGCGCGTTCTTTTTCCGTCGCCAGGTAATCGACATCATAGTCGAGCAAGTCTTCATCGTTAACCCGGATCACCACCCCGTAATCCTTCATCGCCCTTTTCACCGAAACGTAGCCGTCAATGACATCCTCGAGCACCTCCTCGACAGAACGCTCCAGGGGATCGCCAAGACCTCCACCGCCGGCGGAAGGCCTGATGAAAGTGTCACCTTTCTTGACCGGGACACCTGAAAATATCGCCCCGAGAAACTCCTCGTTTTCGGTGTTCTTGTTTTTCCAGAGTCCCTGAGGAATAGAGGGCAATCCTCCCCAGATGCCGAAAGGTATGGACCTGGACCGGTCGCAGCAATAGGACATAACCGACTGTTCACAGTCCATGACGGTGCCGCCCTTGACCACACCGCATCCGCCCCGATGCTTACCCGGACCGGCAGAATCGGTCATGATCGCGTGCTCGCTTGTCAGCACCGGGCTGAGCCGCTCCTGACCTTCGCAGGGCTGGATGCTCAGTCCCAGTCCGAATACCGCCGCGGTCGCGTTGCAGCCATCTTTATGGGAGCGCGCTCCGTGTCCTCCCGCCATCCAGTCATACCACATGAAAAAAGTGTCGGAACTGGCGCGCCGGTCCCAGCCGCCGATAAGCAGGTATTCAAGGTTGAAAGCACATCCCATGGCCCGCTCCGGCATCATTTTCGACCACAGATCGATAACCGCCGCCTGCACCTTTTCATACACTCCGGAGCAGAAGCCGGTCACCGCAACCGGCCAGGGGGCATTGACCACTGAATTCTCGGGCATTTTTATATCAAACGCCTTGAAAAATCCGGCATTAAGAGGGATATCGGGAAAGAAGGCCTTGGTTCCTGCAATAAGTGCAGAAAGTGTTGCCGGGTAGGCCGAATTGAGAAAACAGCCGATATAGTTGTGCGAGCCCTCAAGATCATAGGCGACTCTCTCGCCCTTGATTGTCATCTTTACCTTGATGGGGATGAGAGCTTCTGGCTGCTCCGGATCCTGATCGATAAAATCAACGGTGTCCCAGGTGCCGTCTTCAAGCTCGGATATCCGCGCCTTAGTTATACGCTCTACATAATCCTGACACTCACGGGCGGCCTCTAGGACGGTATCCTTGCCATACTTGCTCACCAGCCGTAAAAATTCGCGCTGACCGACCATGGTAGCCTCCGCCTGGGCCCGCAGGTCGCCGAGACGATCCTCTGCTCCCCGCATGTTGGCCACCAGACAGTTTGCGACATCTCCGAGATACCTCCCCTTGTCCCATATCCTGGTCGGTGTAATCCGTGTCCCTTCGCCGTAGTGGTTCTTGGCCGATATGTCAAAAGATCCGGGAACGGTTCCGCCGACATCGGCCCAGTGGCCGTTGGTGAGGGTAAACGCTACGATTTCACCTTCCCAGAAAACCGGTCTGACGATCCTGACGTCGCAGAAATGGGTGCCGCCGACATAGGGGTCGTTGAAGATGAAGACATCACCTTCATGGATATCGTCGCCAAAGGTGTCGATAATAGCCTTGGCGGTAAGATGCAGGGTTCCCACGTGCACAGCTATGTCCTGGCTGCCCTGCATTATCGTATCACCGTTCACATCGCAGAGCGCCGAGCTGAAGTCTCGGCAATAGATGACAAAGGAATAGCAGGTCCTGAGGATCTGTTCGGACATCTGGTCCACCAGATTGCCAAACGCATTCTTTAAGACTTCAAAAGTTACCGGGTCCAGTCTCGATTCTACTTGTGCCATTATATACGCCTCCTTACCCTGTGATGTCCATGATGATATTAAGATACTCGTCGACAACAGCCTTGACGCCGGTCGGGACAACCGTGGTCGTATCGAGCTGCTCGATAATGGCAGGACCTGTCAAGTGGGCCCCTGCGACAAGTTTTTCCCTGTTGTAGACGGGGGTATCGACGAAGCCTCCGGCTTTTCCGAAATAGACCCTGCGGGTCTGCTCGGGGGTGGGGGTGCTGTTGGTGGTGATCTCATATCTGGCAAAACTCGGTTTGGGCACCTTGCCGATGGCGGTGATCCGCAATCCGTATATTTCAACCACCTGATCCGGGTTGGACCAGGAGAACTGTCTTTCATGTTCGTTATGGAAGATCTGCAGGGCCTGGTCAAGACTCTCGATCGGTTTTGGAATATTGACATTGAGGTTTCGCCACTGGCCAACGTAGCGAAGGTCCATATTCCTCACCAGTTCGATGTTTTCCCTGGACATTCCCTCTTTCTCGAGCATCTGGTAGGCTTCCTGTTCCAGCTCTGCAAAAACCTGCTCAATATCGGCAAGATCGGCATCGGTGGAATTTACCAGGTAGGTACGGGTGAGATCATGGCGCACGTCCACCTGCAGACATCCAAGGGCGGCGTGGACACCTGGATAACGGGGCACGATCACTTTCGGGATCTCGAGTTCCCGGGCGACATAGGCGGCGTGCAGAGGTCCGGCACCGCCAAAGGCAACCAGGGCAAAATCGCGGGGGTCGTATCCCTTGGTTACGGAAATAAGCCGAAGCGCATCACACATGTTTGCGTTGGCCAGCTCCAGCACAGCTGACGCGGCATCAATGGTGGTCATGTCAAAGGCGTCGGCAATCTTTTTCACCGCCTTCTCAGACGCCTCCTTGTTGAGCTGCATCCGGCCGTCAAGGAGGGTGGTGTTGAGCCTGCCGAGAACCAGGTTGGCATCGGTGTTGGTCGGCTTTTCCCCTCCGGCCTGATAACACGCGGGTCCGGGTACGGCGCCGGCACTTTCCGGCCCGTTTCTCAGCGAGCCGCCCTGGTCGATCCAGGCGACACTGCCCCCACCGGCCCCGATGGTGATAACCTCGATGCTGGGATAACGGATCGGATAGCCAAACTCCACCTCCCACTCCTTGCTCATACGCAGCTCACCTTCATAGGTCAACGAGACATCGCAGCTGGTCCCCCCCATATCCAGCCCCATGGCATTTTGAAAACCGCACATCTTCGCGGTCTGGTCCATGGCTATGGCGCCCGCGGCAATACCCGAACTGGCAACCCGCGAAGCATACTGGGCAACTGTCTCTGCCTTCATTACCCCGCCCCCGGAGTGGAGAACCAGGACATCGCCCCTGTACCCCATGCCTTCAAGACGCGAGGTCAGGTCGTTGAGATAATCCCCCACCACCGGCCCCAGCACCGCATTGGTAAGACAGGTGGAGAAACGCTCGTGTTCGAAGATTTCAGGCAACAGTTCATTGGATGTACATACGTATGCTCCCGGGATCTCTTCCTGCAAGATCTCCTTCATGCGCTGTTCGTTCACACCGCTCATATAGGCGTTCATGAAACAGACGGCTATGGCCTTCATTCCGCGTTTTTTCAGGATTTTTGCAACGCGTCTCGCTTCCTCATCGTTCAACGGGGTGACCATGGTACCGGCATAATCGACCCGTTCCTCAACTTCAAGCCTGTGGCGTCTTTTCACATACGGAGGAGCTACGTCTTTATAATGATCCCAGAGATCTTGCTTGGTCGAACGCCTTATCTCGACCACATCACGGAATCCTTTGGTACAGACCATGCCCGTCGGCGGTAATTCCCGGGTAATAAGAGCATTGGTGCCAACCGTTGTTCCGTGGGAGAACAGGTCTACATCCGGCATATGCACCCCCGCCGCCTCCATTCCGTTGGCTATCGCCCTGGATGGATTGTCCGGGGTAGAAGGAACCTTCTGTACCTGCACCTCACCGGTTTCTCCATTAAAGACGAAGATGTCGGTAAAAGTTCCACCCGTATCAACCGCTGTTCTGAATTTAGCCACTTTGCGTCCTCCTTTGAATTGATGGTTAACTCGCGTTAAATGGACACTGCTGACACTACTGGTCTGTTATATAGCAATGGCTGTTCCGGATGTGGAGTTTGCACAAAAATTTTATCAACAACCTGTTATCATGACATTTTTACATAACTCTTGCGCCAACCAAAAAGATCGGCCCAGATGACCTAAATGTCGCAAGGATTATAAGACAACGCAAAAAAACCAGTAAATTATGGACCTACGTGGTTGTTTTTTTTCAAATACGTCAGGAAAGACATGGCCGGACGACCAAACGACATAAATGTCATGACATCGACACGAGAGAATCGGCAGGAATGAGCAAAGATGACTTTTTAAAACAGGGTGACGGCCTGCACCAGAACTTTAAGTTCTGCCACTTCTACCGAACAAATTGAACCTGCGGCAACCGGGACGCCGGCCGGAGCAGACAACTTCTGGCAAAAGCCCCGGAACCGTTACAGCTGAAGCGTCATTCCCAGGGCTTATAGCGCGAGAAAAGAATAAAAGCAATACTATGCGCCGACCGGCACCTCGATAAAACTGAAGGTTGCAAAATCAAACAGACCTGAGTCGCTGATTTTTATCTGCGGAATAACAACCAGCGACAGAAACGAAAGCGCCAGCACCGGGTTGAACCTGCACTCGGGGGCGAGCTTTTCAAGCGCCTCATGCACCCTCTTGAGATCGTTTACAACCTCCTCGCCCTTCCTGGACGTTATAAGCCCCGATATTTCCAGTTTAAGCGAGGCCAGCACCTCTCCATCGTCGACCACCACAATCCCGCCTGCCATCTCGGCAAGGGCCGAAACGGCGGTCACCATGTCCGTTTCGCGCGCCCCCACCACAATAAGGTTATGGGAATCATGGGCAATGGTTGTGGCAATCGCCCCTTTTTTCAGGCGTAGCCCTTTGACAATGCCGGTTGCCATATGGCCGAGATTATTATGCCTTTCAATAACACAGACCTTGAGCTGATCGCGGTCGGTACTTATTCTGAACCGGCCGTCTTGCTGCTCTACTTCCTCGACCAGATGATTGGAAACGATGGTACCCGGAACTATCTCGATGATATTGGCCCGCGAGCAGCCTTTCATATCGATTTGCAGATCGTCTTCACCGACCTCGGGTAGTGTAACCGAGGTGAGCAGCTCTTTCGGAACCTGGTGGACATCCGGCTCGACACGTTTGAGAACCCGGCCTTTTTCAGCCACCAACGACCCGTTTTTATACACCTGGTCGATAACCAACCCTTCGAGGTCGGATACAATTGAGAAATCCGCTTTGTATCCCGGCGCAATCCCACCAATATTTCTTAAATTATAACATCTTGCCGTGTTGAGCGATGCCATCTGGATAGCCGTTGCCGGTTTTATCCCGTTGGCAATTGCCAGCCGGACGTTGCAATCGACCCCACCGTCCCGTACCAGCTCATCGAGATGCTTGTCATCGGTTGCAAAACAGAGCATCGGCGCATTGCCCGTGTTTATTGCCGGGACCATTTTCACCAGGTCCTTGCACACCGTTCCCTCCCTCACCAGGGTATAGATTCCCCGGCGAACACGGTCGATCAGCCCCTGACCGCTGTCGCATTCATGGTCGGTCCGGATGTTGGCCGTAGCGTAAGCGTTGAGCTGGTCAAGGGTAAATCCGGCCATATGCCCATCTATGGTGCGTCCAGCTTTTAAGGCATCGGCGATTTTTTCAAGCATCTCCGGATCAGCCTGGACAACGGCGGGAAGATTCATCACTTCGGCGAGGCCGGTCACCTCTTTATAGCCATATAACGGGTGCAGGTCCCTGGCATTGAGAACGCAGCCGGAATGCTCGAAAGCTGTCGCCGGAACGCAGGATGGCAGCATAATATAGAAATCCATTGCCACCCTGCGGCTGTTTTCTATAATAAATTCGATCCCGGCGACACCGCTGACATTGGCTATTTCATGGGGGTCGGCGATGACGGCGGTAACCCCGTGGGGCAGACAAGTGTTGCCGTATTCAACGGGGGTGACCAAGGCAGACTCGATATGGGCGTGGCCGTCGATAAATCCCGGAACAATGTATTTGCCACCTCCGTCCACCTCGGTCCTGCCCAGCCCCTGGTAATCGCCTATGCCGACGAATAGACCATCATGTACGGCGACGTCGGCGGTAAAGATATCCTGGGAGAAAACGTCGACAACGTTTATCCCCACAAATACCAGATCGGACTCAAGCTGTTTGGTCGCTGCAAAAATTCTCTCTTTTAGCATGTGGTTTGCCTCCTTTATATTGCCTATTGTACCTTTCAGACCGATCAATATCAAACACCCGGCCCGTGATCGGATTACCGCGACACCATACGGGAGACATGGGGCAATATCAACTGCCACAGTGATAATGGGTGCTATTGCTGAAAAAATATGGAATTATCCTCTGCAGGCAGTATACCCGTATCAGCGTCAGTTACCGGCCGCCGGGCCGTGACAGTAGACATCGGCAGACCGCCGTATAACAACGGATTCCCCCCAAGCTGAACTTTCATAAAAATGACCGTTTCCACCCATCCGCGAAAAATCTACGTGGAACTCACGACCCGCTGCAACCTGCAGTGCGCCATGTGCGTAAAGCACGCACCAGGCAGCTTTATTGCTGAAAAAGATATGGAGTTGTCGGTGTTTAAAAGACTTGCGCCCGCCCTTTCCAGGGCAGACAGCCTGATCTTAAATGGAATCGGCGAACCGCTACTGCACCATGATCTTGCCAGGATGATCCGGCTGGCCCGTAAAGGGATGGCGACCGGAGCAACGATCGGATTCCAGAGCAACGGCATCCTGCTTGACGCCGCTCTGGCTCGCGAGCTTACAGATGCGGGACTCGACACCATCTGCTTTTCCCTGGACAGCCTGGAAAGAGGTGGCTCTTGCGATTTTGTCCCTCAATCAGGGGGGCACTCTTTTACCGGAGTAAAACGGGCGCTGAAAAACCTGGATCGGGCGAAAGGACGTTGTCGAAGACCTCTGTCGATAGGTCTTGAGACAATACTGACCCGAGAAAATATAGAGGATTTGCCCGAACTCGTAAAGTGGGCCGGGGGTTACGGCGTCAATTACATAATCACCACCCATCTGATCCCATACGACAAGGCGACTGAAGAGAGCACCCTGTTCAACCCCAACTCCCGCACCGGGGTCGATCTTTACAGGAAGTACAGCGTATTATCCAGGGCAAGGGGAATCGACTTCACCAAGGCCGTCGCCCACTACCGGAAATATGTCGGCACCAGGTCAGACAGCCAATCGTTACAGCTCATCCGGGACATGACGACTGAAGCCAGAAGAAGAGATATCAGGCTGAATCTTGACAGCCTGTCTGAATGTCACGCGGGGCAGGAAAAAGATATTGCAGCCATTATGGCCGCAGCGAAAACTGTTGCAGCAACTCAAGGGATAGATATCGTGGTGCCACCCTTTCAATCCCTTGACGACAGATCCTGTCCCTTTTTGACCTCCGGGGCAACCTTTATTGCGCCAAGCGGCGATGTCATGCCGTGCCATTTTTTATGGCACACCTACTCGTGCCGGGTATTGAACGAGGATATTCACGTACAGAAGAGGGTATACGGCAATATACTGAAGCAGCCGCTGGAATCGGTCTGGCAGGAGCCCGATTATGTTGCATTCCGAAAAGAGGCCGGACAATACCAATATTCGTCCTGCTGGAACTGTTCCCAGGGTCCCTGCGGGACCCTGGTCAACGATGATCACAACTACGCCAATGACTGCTACGGCAGCAATGTTCCCTGCGGCCACTGTCACTGGAGCCTGGGCGGCGTCCACTGTCTGTAGGGGCGGCAGCTTTCAGCTTATTTTCTGCGCCCGCCAATATTATTTAATTTCTCCTGCCGGATTCCCCACGCCGTCTACTTCTCTGTTCTTCTCACGCAGGGCGTCCCGCACCAGGGCCTTGACAAGTGCTATCCCCATAAGGACGATGATTGCCGAAAACGGCAGGGCACCAACCAGCATCGCCGACTTGATGGCGTCCAGTCCGCCGGCAACGAGCAGCACGCCAATAACCGCGGTCAGAGCGCCCCCCCAGAAGATTATATGCGCCACCGCCTTTTTCCCGGCGTCGCCTCCAGACAGGATGGTGTTCAGGATAAGAACACCCGAGTCGGCGGAGGTGACAAGGTAAGTCAACAGGAGGATGGCCACCAGGCCGGTAAGCATCTTGAACACGCCGGAACCCACCATCAGCTTCAGGGCTGCGTAGAGCTGCCCCTCCTGCCCCGTTGCCAGGATAGAGCCGCCAGCGACTCCACTCAGCTCCAGGTTGATTGCGGTGCCGCCGACAAAAGTGAACCATATAAAACACATGAGAGAAGGTAAGACCATGGTGCCCATGATATATTCGCGTATGGTCCTGCCCCTGGATATTCTGGCAAAAAACAGCCCGACAAAAGGCGCAAACGCTATCCACCACGCCCAATAGAAAACCGTCCACCAGACCGACTGCCATTTGTACAGCGTCGCGGCAGGTTCGACATCGGAGGTTGGCCAATAGGTAAGCGCCTGGACAGGAAAGTTAATTATGTAGTCCCATATCCCAAGAAACAGGGATTTCAAGGCGACTCCGGGGGCGCCGAAAATCAGGAAGAACAGCAGCAGACCAAATGAAAGCACCATGTTAATGTTTGACAGCCACTTGATGCCCCTGTCAACACCGGAGGCGGCCGACAGTATCGATGCCCCCATGACCAACACCAGAGAAATCATCATCGCCGCCAGAGACGGAGAGCCTTCTGCGTTGACCATCCAGCTTGCACCAACCATGGAGTGCATTCCCGAAGCAAACATGGAGATACCGTAACCGATTGTAACAGCAATACCCAAAATGGTTGCAATAACAGCTGCTATATCGGCCAAATCCCCCAGGACCCCTTCCAGCCGCCTGCCAAACAGAGGAGCCAGGCCGGACCTGATAGTCAGGGGAAGACCACGATTATAGGAAAAAAAGGCGAGGGCAAGCCCGACCAGGCCGTAACATCCCCATGCGGTAAGCCCCCAGTGGAAAAATGCCCATTTGTAAACAGATCGCATAGTCTCGGCGGACTTGGGGGCCACCGCCCCGACAATGGTGTCGGGGTTACTGGCAAAGTGGTAGATCGGTTCCGCCGTTGAAAACACCAGCATGCCGATCCCGATACCCGCACCGAACATCATCGAAAACCAGGAAAAACTACTGAATTCCGGTTCCACATCCGGACCGCCGAGCCGCACCTTCCCGGTTGCCGGAAATAGCGCAAGGGCGAGGCATAGAAATACGATAAAAGCCATTGCGTAGATATACCAGGGACCGAAAGCCTCAAAAGACCAGCCGCGGATTTTCAGCAGCAGCGCGCCGGCCTGATCAGAAAAGACCGCTGCCCACAACACAAGCAGGATAATTATCGCCTTGGAACCGATCGTTGCGCCCTTGTTGAACCCTTGATAAAAACCTTCTTCGCCAACTTTTATCTCGAGATCAGTTAGTGGTGGTTTGATAGTCATACATTTCTCCTTAGAGCAAATTTACAACCTCCGCAGAAACAGACTCTTTTCCTGCGGCGATCCTGGTATTCAATGAACTTTCCTGTGAACCGGTCTTTCCCGAACATCTCTATAAAAAACACCCCGCGGCTCTGGGTTTGCCGGTTTTCCTTCCCATCCCTTGGCGTGACACCCCCTTTTTCTTCTGCACATTACTGGCGAATTACTAAAACGCCACTTTGATATCTCACAGATATATCATATGCAATATGCACACCATATAATGCAAAATCACCACACATACAATTATACTAACAATCCGGATAGTTACGAAAACAACCAGAGCAGAAAAAGACGGGACGGATAAAAAGACAAATTTTTTTGGTGGAAAACAGCAGCAAAAACAAAATTTTTTAACAAATTATTTTATCTCTGCTGCTTGTTTTGCTGGATAAAATCGGCCCGCTGGAGATTGAGCTTCTTCATTTTGTACTGCAGCGCCTGGGGTGATGAAAGATCAAGTATTTTTACCGCCCGCGCAATATTCCCATGGGACAGGGTCAGGGCGCGATGGATGATTACTTTCTCGGCATCGCGGTGCAGCTCGTCAAGCTTTGCAAGCGACAGCTGGTTGGCGGCCATATCGGTCCAGGCTCTGCCTTTTGCCAACCCATCTGGTCCCTGGGGCTGGCCTTCGACGGCTGTATCAAGCCCCCCGGGGGCGCCGTCCATGTTTCCGGACAAGCGGACCAGGTGATGGGGAAGGTGGTTTTTTTCTATCACTTTATCCCTGCCGACAAGATTCATGGCACCTTCGATGACGTGCTCGAGTTCCCTGACATTGCCCGGCCAGTGATATTTGCCGAAAAACTCCTGGACTTCGGCAGAAACTCCGGACACGTTTTTTCGCAACCGGGTGTTGAATTTTTCAACAAAATGGTACACCAGCCTCAAAAAGTCTTGATTTCTTTCCCTCAGCGGCGGCAGCTGTATAAAAACAACTCCCAGCCGGTAATAGAGGTCTCGGCGTAATCTGCCGTTTTGTATTTCTTCATGGGGATCTTTGTTGACCGAGCTGATAATTTTCAAATCGAGCTCTACTTCCCTGTGGGCGCCAATGCGCCGTACTTTTTTTTCCTGCAGAACCCGAAGCAATTTACTCTGCAGTGAAAGTGGCATGGAGTTGAGCTCATCGAGAAAAAGCGTTCCGCCGTTGGCCTGTTCAAAGAGGCCAGCTTTCTCGATGGCACCGGTAAACGCCCCCTTGGAGGTACCGAACAGGATTCCTTCAAGGAGGTTTTCAGGGATGGCAGAACAGTTGATCGGAACAAACGGGTTATTTCTTACCGAGCTGAAATTATGAATCGACTGGGCGAACAGTTCTTTTCCGGTACCGGTTTCGCCAACGATCAAAACCGATGAAGGGGACTCGGCCGCCATCTGGGCAATCCGGACGCTTTCCGACAAATCGGTACCTGCCCCGATTATATCGGCAAAGGAAAACCTGGTGCCGTTTTTCCTTGCCCTGCTGTCGATCCCTTTAGGCAGCGCTGTGGAAAAAATTTCCTGGGTCATCTGGTACTCTTTGGTAAAGCAGATGGCACCAACCAGTTCACCTCCGTCAAAGACAGGATACACATTGTTGATCGCATTGATCGCACGTCCCAGGTGGGTTCTGTAAAACATGGGTTTATTGAGAATCGGCCGTTTCTGCTGCAGACATATCATGGACAGGCTCTGCTCTTCGGTCAGATCGTAGAGTTCATACACGTACCTGCCCAGGGCATAGTCCTTGTCGATGTCATCGATCTTGCCCATCAGATCGTTGTAAAAAACAATCACGCCGAAACGGTCGGTAATGAGCACCCCTTCATGGAATCCGGCAAAAATCGTTGAATAATCAAATCGTTCAAAATCACCGCTGTCGTAGAACTTCGTGCCTTCCATAGATCCGGTCCCCCCCTCCTGCTTTACCCCTGGCCGCCTGAAGTACAATCGATTACAGCTTCTGCCTTTACCCAAAAGTGAACAGCAATCCAGCGGCTGCTACATGATATCAGGAGAATATTCAAAAATGTTGCGAACCCGGTTGAGATCGGCGAAAATCACCTGTTTTCGATAATTTTCTGCCTTGTCTAAATTTTTATCCCTAAATGTTTCAACAGAGCGACTCATATATTCGATTTCGTCTTCAACCAGCAGATCAAAATCCATTTTGTCGAAAATGAAATGCCATAATCGCTGGGTCTGGAAGTAGAGTAGATCGGATATGTTTCTCAATGAATCGTTGTTCACGACCTCATGCATAACCTCCCGGAAGTTCATATCCACCTCAAGAAGCGTGCGGCGGCTCCTGGTCTTCATGATGGTTTCACACCTCTGCTGCACCGCCTCCAGTTTCGACAGGTAGAAATCGTTTATCCTGGCAGCGGTCAATCTGCCGAGCAACCCCTCGAGCGGTGCACGGGTCTGAAACACCTCTCTTAGCTGGTTGAATTCGACCTCTGCTACCATTATCCCCGCACGTGGAATAATCGACACCAGTTTTTCCCATTCCAGCCGCAGCAACACTTCCCTGACAGGAGTCCTGGAGACACCAAACTCCGCGGCCATCTGTTTTTCATTCAGAGGCTGTCCCGGCTCATAGTCGAAGAAGAGAATGCGCTGTTTAATGGTCTGGTAAATTGAAAAATTCATGAAGGTTTTATATAAAGAGGTTTTAGAGTTCGTGGCGAGACGTCTGATATGTATTATATTAATGATATATCAACGATGCAAGACTGAACTGTGAATAATTACCGAATTCGGACCTGATTGTTCTCATGAGCAAACAAGAGGAAGTAAAAATGATCCCACCCCTACTGCAGGACCTGTTCCCGGACATCGACCCGGCTTCGACACCATTCCTTTCTTTTCTTGAACAGTTTCATGAAGGAGTCGTGATCGCAGACTGCCAGGGAAAGATACTGTACGTAAACGATGCCCAGTCACACATCGACGACCTCCCGGCCGACAAACTGATCGGCAGATTCGTAACCGACATATACCGGGTCGACAACGACGACACTCCAGTTATCAAGTGCGTGCAGACCGACCGGGCCGTTCTTAATTTTACCTGCTACTACCGCACCCGCCTCGGCAAGATAGTCAACTCCATCCACAACGTCTACCCGCTGCGATCAAAGGACAAGATGATCGGTGTGATCTGTTTTGTAAGGGACTACTCCACCGCCCGCAACTCTTTTGAGGAAATTTACCAGCCAGACGCGCCCAAAAAGATCAGGACCTTCGACACTCCCGCGCCACTCCACCGGGACAAAAATCTCGACAACGGTACCCGGTTCACGTTCAAGGACCTCATCGGCAACTCTGCGGAGCTGGTAAAGGCGGTCTCCGCCGCCCGGATCGCCTCCGACTCACCTTCATCGGTGATGCTCAACGGCGAAACCGGCACCGGCAAGGAGCTTTTGGCCCAGTCCATCCACAACAACAGTCCCAGGAAAAGCCGGCAGTTTGTCGCCATCAACTGTGCAGCAATCCCCGAACATCTCCTGGAAGGCATACTGTTCGGCACCTCCAAGGGCGCATTCACCGGCGCCCTGGACAAACCCGGAATTTTTGAACAAGCCGACGGAGGAACCCTGTTTCTCGACGAGATCAACTCCATGCCCCTGGGACTGCAGGCCAAGCTGCTGAGGGTTATCCAGGAACGGAAGATCCGGCGCATCGGCTCCCTGAGGGAAATCGACATGAACATCAGGATAATAAGTTCAGTGAACGAGGACCCCCACCTGGCGGTCAGCCGGGGAGCCCTGCGCAAAGATCTGCTCTACCGCATCGGAGTCCTGATAATCCGCATTCCGCCCTTGAGGGAGCGGATGGAGGACCTGGAAAAGCTGATCCGCCATTTTCTCTATAAATACAACCTGGTGCTGAACAAGAACATCAATGCCATCTCCGCCGATGTAATGGACCTTTTTCATAATTACCAGTGGCCGGGCAACGTCCGCGAACTCGAACATGTCATTGAAGGGGCGGTCAATCTGGCAAGAGACAAAACCGTGATAGAGATCCGTCACCTGCCCACCATTATCTGGCAGGCCGATGACGACCTTAAGAGGTCGTCGAAGACATCTTTTCCGCCGGCGAAAACAGTCGGCAACACCACCGCTTCCGGCGAACCCCTCAATGTCATCTTCCCCTCGGATAGTGCGCAGGAGGATGTCCAGGTATCATCCCTTGTAAAAATTCAGGCGCAAAACGAAATCAGGACAATAAAAAAGGCGCTTACCCTCTTTCAGGGAAACGTATCGAGGGCGGCCAAAAAACTTGACCTGTCGCCGCAGCTGCTCCACTACAAGATGAAGAAGTACAATATCGCAAGAAAGGACTTTATTCCGTAACAGCGGATGCGAGGTGGTCGGCGGTAACCCGGACCCAGCCCAGGTTACTGCCAGAAATCCTTTAATACCAGATTGTTGCGATGGATTATTTCATCGTAGTGTTTGCCGCCGAGACAGGCCTTTATCTGAAAAGTCTTCAACCCCTTTATCAGGTCGATATCTGACGAACTGTAATTGACCAGCCCAACGCCGATCACTTCATTTTCAACGGTCCGGAAATCTACGGCGGCACCCTGCTCGAATTTGCCCTTGACCGCCACAACTCCGATGGGCAACAGACTTTTCCCGTTTGTCTTGACGGCACGAACCGCCCCCTCGTCAATCACCACGCTCCCCTTGGGGGCGAGGGTGTGGGCGATCCAGCATTTTCTGCTGGCCATCTTGACCTCCTTCGGCACGAAGTATGTTCCGACATCCTCTCCCTGAAAAAGCCGTACCAGAATATCGTCCCTGTTTCCCCTGGCCACGATCATCGGGATTCCAGCAGAAGTAACTTTCTGCGCCGCCTGGACCTTACTGAGCATTCCGCCGGTGCCGAGAGTACCTGGGATACCGCTTGCCAGTTCTTCGGTTTCTTTCTGGATCTGCTCGATCTTGGGGAGCAGCCTGGCATCGTCAAACTGACGGGGATCCTTATCGTACAAGCCGTCAATATCGGTCAGGATGAACAGGAAATCTGCATCCATCAGCAGAGCGATCATGGCCGCCAGGTTGTCATTGTCCCCCAGTTTGATTTCTTCAACCGTGATGGTGTCGTTTTCGTTGACTATGGGGATGATTTTCCAGTCGATAAGAGTATGCAGCGTATTTCTCGCGTTAAGATAACGCTGCCGGTTGTTCAGGTCATCCCCGGTCAGCAGGATCTGGGCTATTTTCCTGCCATAGGCCGCGAAACTTTTTTCATAGGCGTTCATGACCCCGCTCTGGCCTATGGCCGAAATAGCCTGACGCTTGGGGATCTCTTCCGGCCTGCGTTTGAGCATCATTTTCCGCATTCCGGCAGCCATGGCACCAGACGACACCAGAATCACCTCGATTCCCTGGTTCATCAGGAAATCGATCTGGCGCGAAATCGCATCGATAACCTTCAGGTCGAGCCCGTTCTTTGCGGTTATCACATTACTGCCCAGTTTGACCACTATCCTTTTGGCGTTTTTCAAGCGTTGTTTTGGCATAAAAAGCCTCGTAAAAAATATCCAGAACGTCACTGCACCACAGCAGCCGTCATTTTTTCTTTATTTCCAGCCAGGTTGTTGTTTTCGGCAGCCCCCAGGCTCCAACCAACCAGCCCGATTTCCCCGCCTCTGCATCACCACGCACATTATTAAGGCAACCCGCAACAATTGCAATCATCTTTTCAAATGACGACCGGAGTGCGACATTTATTTCCGCATTTATCCACCATCATTTCAACCCGGCCCCACCGGTCCGGTTTTTTTTACCTAAAAGGGTGTGTCGTTTTTTCCAACACTTTCAAACAGTTCAGCCGGACGGCTGATACATCAGACTTTTTTGCATGTTTTTTAGCTTGACTACACATGTATATCAAATGTATATTGGTCACATATCAACGCAACACCGGTATACAACAACCAATCCATCATCTTTTAACAAAAAAAATATGAGCACACCGAACGTCTACCGGGATCTGAAAAAGCAGATCATCTTGCTGGACTATAAACCCGGAGCGGTAATCCGCGAAAAAGAAGTGATGGAGAAATTCGGCGTCAGCCGCACCCCGGTCAGGGAAGCACTGATGCGGCTGGAGATGGATGGATTGGTCCGCATCATTCCAAATGTAGGAACTTTTGCAGAGGACGTGAGTTTCCAGCAGCTCAAGGACGTGCTCGAGACTTACGACTATCTCGTCAGATTGTCGGGAACGCTTGCAGCCGAACGCATTACCGAAAAAGAACTCGACGAGATCCGCAAGCGTATATCCGCAATGAAGCAGAGTCAGGACGCCAAGGTGCTGATGCGGCTGGACGGGGAGATTCACCAGATAATCAACGATTCCACCAAGAATAAGGTGCTGATAAAGATCCTGAGCGGACTCTACGACCAGTCAATGAGAATCTGGGTATTCGCCGGAGCAGAGGGCGAATACTGGAAAAATCTTGAAAACCAGTTCGTAAATATCGTGAACGCGCTGGAACAGCGTGACGGGGAAATGACCGCTCGACTTCTGGAAGAACACACGAACGATTTCGTGGAACATATAAGAAGTCAGCTGGCATTCTAAATTCAACAGCTAACCATCAAATCAAACAGAGAGGCCTGTAATGAGTCAGTTTCCGAAGCAAGCGAAAGTAGTCATCATAGGTGCCGGTATCGTCGGCAATTGCGTAGCGGGTCACCTAGCGGAAAGAGGCTGGAAAAACATGGTGTTGATTGACAAGGGTCCACTGCCTAATCCCGGCGGATCCACCGGTCACGCATCCAACTTCATCTTTCCAGTGGATAACGGCAAGCCGTTGACCCAGCTTACCATGGACAGTAAGCGCCAATATGGGGAGCTTGGTGTTGAACGTATCTGTGGCGGAATAGAGGTGGCCAGGACAGAGGCGAGCGTTGCTGACACGAAACGCAGGATAGCTTCTTCCAAATGCTGGGGAATAGACTCACAGCTGCTTGACGTCGACGGCTGCGTCGAACTCTTTCCGTGGCTCAACAGAGACAAAATCAAAGGTGGTTTCTATACGCCTTCGGTAAGTGTTGTCGACTCCCTGCGTGCAGGCACGATTATGCGTGAAAAAGCACAGGATATGGGAGCCCTCTCTGTGTTTGCGAACACCGAGGTCCTGGACGTTGATGTTGAAGATGGAAAAATTAAAGGGGTCAAGACCGACCGCGGGGATATTGAAGCTGAGTATGTAATCATCTGCTGTGGTGTCTGGAGCCCTCGCATCGGCGAAATGGCCGGCGTGCAAATTCCACTGGCACCGGTTGTTCACCAGATGATTGATGCCGGCCCAATTCCGCAGCTGGCCCATGTCAAAGGAGAGATCGGATATCCCATTATCAGGGATATGAGCGTAAAGATGTATGAGCGCCAGACCTCTGGCACCATGGAAGTTGGTTCCTATGCCCACCGCTCGATTTTAATCGACCCCGATGATATCCCGTCAAACGAGCAGGCCAAACTCTCGCCCACCGAGCTGCCTTTCACCAGCGAAGATTTTGAGCCACAGCTCGAAGACGCGCTGGAACTGATGCCGGAGCTTCTCGACAACGATAAGGTTGAAATCCAGTACGCCATCAATGGGCTTATCTCCCTCACTCCGGACGGCGAGCCGTTGATCGGTGAAACACCTGAGGTCAAGAACCTCTGGGTTGCAGCGGCAATCTGGATTAAAGAAGGACCGGGTGCAGCTCGAATGCTGGCCGAATGGATGACCGATGGGGCCCCTGAACTGGATCCCAACCATGTGGATATCGCCAGGTTTTACCCATACGCCGGGACCAAGAAATTCGTATGGGATCGCGCCACCGAAGGATTTCCGAAACTTTACGATATCGTTCATCCCCACGAGCAATATCTCGATTCCCGAAATATCCGCCTGAGTCCTTTTCATTCAAGGACCAAGGAACTGGGCGCCGTATACTTCGAAACCGCCGGCTGGGAACGCCCCCAATGGTACGAAAGCAACAAAACTCTCCTCGAGGAATATGCGGACAGGCTCGTTGAGCGAACCAACGAGTGGGACTCACGCTGGTGGTCACCAATCATTGACGCGGAAAATATCGCCCTCCGCGAAAGGGTCGCCATGACCGACTTGAGCGCCTTTACCATTTTTGACATCGTTGGACCAGGCGCCCTGGACGTCGTACAGAAGGTGGCTGTCTCGCAGATGGACAACAAGGTTGGCAAGGCGTGCTACACTCTTTTATTGAACCACAAGGGTGGAATCCGCAGCGACCTTATCATAGCAAGAACCGGCAAGGACTCCTTCCGTGTCATCACCGGCGGCGGCCATGGCAGTGTAGACAAGAAATGGTTCAGCGATCACCTCCCTGAAGATGGAACCGTCCAGCTGCACGACCAGACTTCAGCTCTGGGCACCGTGGGCGTCTGGGGGCCGTCAGCCAGGGACCTGCTCGAATCTGTCACCGACGACGACATCTCCAATGAAGATTTTCCCTATGCCACCGTCAAGAAGTTTCGCATTAAGGATATCCCGGTGTGGGCACTGAGAATGTCCTATGTCGGTGAATATGGATGGGAACTTTATACAAATGCCGAGCATGGTCCTAAACTGTGGGACATTCTCTGGGAAGCCGGGCAGAAATACCGTGTTGTTCCTGTAGGCATCGGGGTTTACGGAACAAACGCCCGTCTGGAAAAAAGCTTCCGTCTCTTCGGCAACGAACTGGACACCGAGTACAACCCGGTCGAAGCCGGAATGGCGCTGCCAAGGGTCAAGGCACAGGACTTCATTGGTAAAGAGGCGTACCTCAAGGCACGCGATGAGGATCCCACAACTCTTCTGTGCACCCTCACCGTCGATGACCACACCGACTCCAAGGGAGAGAAGCGCTATATGGTAGGGAACTTCCCGGTGCTGACCGAGGACGGTGAATCCATCGTAGACGCAAAAGGCCGGCCGGCTTATGTCGCTAGTTGCGGCTATGGTGCTGTTGTCGGAAAATATATCCTCATGGCATACCTGCCGCCCGAGTACGCCAAGGCCGGAAATAAACTCAAGGTAGAATACTTCTGCGAGCATTTCCCCGTGACAGTTGACATCGTTGGCGCCGCGCCGCTCTATGACCCGAAGCACGAGCGTCTGAAAGGCTGAAAATGGCAAGAGAAAACCCATGACAAAGAATGAATGGGTTTTTCATGCCGCTCAACACCCCGGAAGGTTTCTGCCGTAAGGGACCTTCCGGGTCAGGATTAACGACCCCCACTAAGCTCACCAAGTCAGGGGAATGGAGGAATGTCATGAATATTCTTGTCTGTGTAAAACGGGTACCGGATATTGGCGCCCGGATCGATCTCACCGAAGACCGGCAGGCGATTACAACCAAGAACCTGGGGTTCTGTATCAGTCCCCATGAAGAGTGTGCAGTCGAAGAAGCCATCCAGCTGGTGGAAAAGCATGGCGGCCAGGCAACTGTACTCACCCTTGGCCCCGCAGACGCGGAAGAACAGCTGCGCGATTGCCTGGCAAGGGGAATAGACCGCGGAATCCTGATAGAAACGGATCAGCCCGAATGGGACTCCAGGGAAACCGCCACCGCACTTGCGGAAGTAATCCGCAGCGAAGCTGACAAAGAACCATTTGACCTGATACTTTTCGGCAACGAATCGGCCGACAGCACCGGATGCCAGGTCGGCATAAGGGTAGCGCACCATTTGAACCTCCCCTGTGTTGCCAGTGTCAAGAAGCTGCAGATCGGAGACGGCGACGCCACTGCCTCGCGCGAGGTAGACACCGGCTGGGAAGTATTCAGCCTGCCGATGCCGGCGCTTATTACGGTCAAGGAAGGAATCAACCTGCCGCGTTACCCGAGTCTTCGCGGTACCATGAAAGCCAAAAAGAAGCCTGTAGATCGCCTGTCTGCCGACAAAATCGGCGCCAGCCTTAAAATGCAGCAACTGGTCCATCCGCCCGAGCAGAAAAAAGAAGTCGACATGCTCGGCGAAGGTTCGGCTGCAGCGTCCAGGATCGTCGAGGTATTCAAAGCTCTGGAGGTAATATAGCCATGATTCTTGGAGTAATCGAATATGAACAAAGCACGATGACCGAACTGTCACTGCAGATGGTTACCTTCGGCCGTGATCTTGCCGAAAAAAGCGGCGACGAGTTTGTCGGTCTGATTATCGGCGCAAGCGATAATGCACCACTGATAGGAGAACTTGGCAGATACGGTGTGGCAAAGGTAATAACCGCCGCCCACGAAAACCTGAAGGACTACGCCCCGGTGGCCTGGGCCAACACCATCTCGCAGGTTATCGACCAGACCCAGGCAAAAATGGTCATGGCGCCCGGATCGGACCAGGGCAACGAGGTAATGGCACATCTTGCGGCCAGGTCGGATCTGCCGATGGCAACCAACTGCGCCGCGGTATCTGCTGATGATCTTTCCCGGATAACCCGCCTGCGATGGGGCAGCAGCCTAATGGAGGAGGCGATACTCACAGGAGACTGCAAACTCATCACGATAGCGCCTTTTGTCGTTGAAGCTGCGGAAGGTGCATCTCATGCCGAACCTGCCGAAGAGAGTTTTGAACCGACACTCTCCGACCAGGATATCCAGGTCAGGCTCATTCGCAAAGAACCGGACGAGACGGAAGGGATAACCCTGAAAAACGCGTCGGTAGTCGTCGGCGGCGGCCGCGGAGTTGGAAGTCCCGAGGCATACTCCGTGCTGGAAGAGCTTGCCAAACTGCTTGGTGGCGCTGTCGGCTGCTCGCGGGTAGCCACCAACAACGGTTGGCGACCCCACTCCGACCAGGTAGGACTGACCGGAACCAGGATTTCTCCCGAGCTTTATATCGCCTGCGGCATCAGCGGGGCAATCCAGCATCTGGTCGGCTGCAAGGGCGCCGGAAAAATCATGGTGATCAACAAGGATCCGGAGGCCGCATTCTTCGGCAAAGCCGACTACGGCGTTATCGGTGACCTTCACGAGGTACTCCCGGCGATCATTGAAGAACTCAAGGCCCAGGGAGTGTAACCCAGCCGCCAGAAGGGCCTTCAGGAATTCCCTGGGGCCCTTTTTCACTGACGGCAGACGAATAGGAGACACCAAGGCTGGTGGCAACAAAAGGACCGAAGGGGTAAACGGAGAAGCGGGGTTCGAGCCAGGTTTAATCACTGAAAGTGAGACCTCAGGATTTTAAAAGACTCTGTAAGGTTAAACAAATTGATCGACGGCGTATGGGGCCGTGATATCGGAACAGGGCAATATCAACCAGGTAAAAGAGGCATACTCCATGGCTACACGTGAGATTTTATGGAACATTTCAGGGATTGGCGAAGCAGTGTTGTATACCCTGGCAGCAATCACTCTGGGGGTGGTCTGCTGGGGGATTTACAAACAGATCCGCAGAGTGCTCAAGGGACAACCCGTCACCTTCCCCGCACCGCTAAGAGCCGGTCGCCTGGGGAAAGCGATAGTCACGGTTCTGTCCAACCGCACAGTGCTCAATCGCCACAAACTCGGCGGATCCATGCACCTGCTCATAATGTGGGGCTTTATCGTACTGATTATCGGCACGACCATCGTGGCCATAGAGTACGACCTGTTCCACAAAATCATTGGGATGGAGCATTTCATGCTGCAGGGCTGGTTCTACCTGGCCTTTGAGCTTGTTACCGATATCTTCGGCATCCTCCTCGTTGCCGGGCTGCTGGTCGCCCTTGCCAGGCGATACCTGCTCAGCAGGCCGCAGCTCAAACACCAGAGGGTCGACTGGGTTCTGCCGGTGCTGCTGCTGGTCATCGCCGTCACCGGTTTTATGGTCGAGGGGTTGCGGCTTGCGGCAAACGCGTCCGAACTCGGCTATGCTCCTGGCTGGTCCCCCGGCGGGGCATTGCTGGCCGGATTAGTGGGCGGCCTTGACCCGGCTGGCCTGAAGAGCGCCCACGTCGCGATATGGTGGCTCCACGTACTGCTCGCCTTTGGCGCCATAGCCCTGCTTCCCTTCGTTCCCAAGGCCATGCACCTGGTTGCCGCCGGGGTCAATATCTACTTCGAAGACCTGCGCCCCAAGGGCCGCCTGGCCAAACTCGACGTGGAAGGAGCTTTTGAGCGTGATGAAAATCTGGGGTACGAAACCCTGGCGGATCTGACGCAAAAAGACCTGCTCGATGTTGTGTCCTGTACCGAATGCGGCAGATGCGAGATGAACTGTCCGGCGAACATCTCGGGCAAGAATCTGTCACCGCGGGAAATCGTCCTCGGCCTGCGCAGGCAACTCAACACGGAAATTCCCGTCACCGGCACCCCCGGAGAAAGCCGTAGAATTCTCGACGCGGAAATTTCTCCCGAGTCGGTACAGTTCTGCACCACCTGTATGGCATGCGTCGAAAGCTGCCCGGCACTCATCGATCCCTTGAGCAAAATACTTGAGCTGCGTAGAAACGAAACCATGATCCACGACCGTTTCCCGGATACCTACGGCGACGTACTCATGGGAATGGAAAAACGCGGAAACCCGTGGAACGAGCATCCAACCTCCAGAATGGACTGGGCCAAAGGTTTTGAGGTGCCGATCATGGCCGAAGTGGCGGAAGCCGGCAAAGGGGTTGATTACCTGTTCTGGGTAGGCTGTTCAGCGGCATACGATCCAAGAAACACCAAGATTGCCCAAAGCATGGTCAAGATTTTACAAACGGCCGGGATCAACTTCGCCGTACTCGGCGAGGAGGAACGCTGTACCGGCGATGCAGCCCGAAGAATGGGCCAGGAGTATCTGTTCAGCGTACAGGCGGAAATGAACGTGGAGATGCTGGCCGAATACAAATTCGACCACATTCTTACCATCTGCCCCCATTGCTACAACTCATTCAGCAAGGACTACCCGGATTTCGGCGGAGAATATTCCGTTGTCCATCATACCGAGCTGATCAGTGATCTCATAAAAGAGCAGCGGCTGTCACTCACCAAAGCCATCGATGCCATGGCTACCTTCCATGACTCCTGTTACCTTGGCAGACACAACCGGATTTTCGATGCGCCACGGGACATTTTAGCCCAGATTCCTGGCCTTAAGACAGTTGAAATGGAAAGAAACAGGGAGATGGGCATGTGCTGCGGCGGCGGCGGAGGGCTCAGCTGGTTCGAGGAGGAGACCGATCAACGGGTCAACGACCGCCGCGTGGAACAGGCCGCCAATGCTGTGGAAACGGCAAGCAGCGCTGAAACCCCGAGCATGATCGTGACATCCTGCCCGTTCTGTCTCACCATGATGGAAGACGGTCTGGCGGCAAGGGAGACCACGATGATAGACAAGGACATCGCCGAACTGGTGGCGGAGGCCATCAGCAGCGACTGAGGCTAAGAGGGCCCCCGGATCCTTGCAAGAACGAAGGCGGGGAGCCTGACGGGCCAGAAGGCTACAAACCTTCTGGCCAAAGATCCAGGCAGCAAAGTGGCGCCGATGTCGATCGCAGCCCTACCCTTTTGATCCGAAAGGGGTGCGGGCCAGCCCCCTGTCCCCTGGAGACCCCCCTCCGGAACTTATCGGCCGATGGTCCAAGAGTCCGGCCATTACATCAAAACTCAACCCTGTCGAGAGAGCCCGCAAACGAAAAAAATCCTTATCCACAGCTCTTTGCCCAGACCAGACACTGCTTTCTGCTCCCCAGGCCCCCGGTAGTCAGAAACCGGATAGTGCCGATGAGACAACCACGATGGCGAGAGGTAACAGATGATCCCACAACAAACCGACCCTCAATTTCCAGCGCAAATACTGGATATAGGGTATGAAGATTTCCTGCCGCTGTTCAATGGTTTCAGCGAGGGTATCCTCATTGCCGACCACAGCGGCATCATCATCTACTACAACCCGGCGATGGCCCTGATCGACGAGCTCGCCCCCGCCGAGGTTGTGGGGAAAAAAGTCGTCGACATATATGACCTTGAAGCCGAAAACAGCATGATCATGCAGTGTCTTGCAAGCCAGTCGCCCATTATCGACCGATCGATGCTTTACCGCACCGTTCGGGGCAAGGTAGCCAATACCATCCACACCGTTTTCCCCCTTTTCAGGCAGAAGAGACTGCAGGGCGCCATCTGTATGGTACGGGAATACAACATCCTGAAAGAGACGATCTCATCAGTTTCAATACCCAGGCACAAACAGATGAGAGCCAACGAAACCCGTTTCGACTTCGCTTCGATCATCGGCGGCAACAGCGACTTTATCAAGGCGGTCACCTGCGCCAAAATGGCTGCCAACACCCCTTCCCCGGTTATGCTATATGGAGAGACCGGAACCGGAAAGGAGCTTTTCGCCCAGGCCATCCATAACAGGAGCAAGCGCAAGGACAAACACTACACCGCCATTAACTGTGCGGCCATTCCTGAAAATCTCCTGGAAGGGTTGCTTTTCGGGACCGTCCGCGGCGCTTTCACCGGGTCTTGCGAAAGGATGGGACTTTTTGAGCGGTCAAACGGCGGCACTCTTTTTCTCGATGAACTCAACTCCATGCCCATCAGTCTTCAGGCCAAGATTTTACGGGTCATCCAGGAACAGAAGGTACGCCGGCTCGGATCCCTTGAAGAAGCCAGAATTGATGTAAAAATCATCAGCAGCATTAATCAGGACCCGCGCAAAGCAATCACTGCCAAAAGACTGCGTCCCGATCTCTTCTACCGCCTCGGGGTGGTGCTTATTTCCATCCCGCCGCTGAGAAAACGCAAAGACGACATCAGTCTGCTGGTGCATCATTTTCTCGAGAAACACAGCATAGCACTCAACCGCAAGGTGACTGATGTTTCCACCAACCTGTCCAGCCTGCTGTCCGGCTATGACTGGCCAGGTAATGTTCGCGAACTCGAACACGTCATTGAGGGAGCGATAAATCTTGTCGGTTCCAGTCCAACCCTGACGCAGCGGCACCTGCAATCCCATGTCACCGCTTTCTTGCAGCAGGACGGAACTTCATCTGGATCTTCACCGGAACTGAAGGCGGCGGCCAGCAGCTATCCTTTAAAAAATCTGGAAAAACATTTTTCCAGGCTGCGGTCCCATGATAAGGTTCTAGGAAGAAACAACCGCAAAGGATTGCCGGACCTCCAGGCCGATCATGAAAAAATCGTCCTGACCGAAGCCCTTGCAGCGTACCAGGGACATGTCACCAAGGCGGCAAAAGCCATCGGGATTTCCCGACAGCTCTTTAACTACAAGATGAAAAAGCACAACATCTGCAGGAATGACTTTGTGCTGTAAAAATAACTTGCTACCCCTGGCGCAGCAGACGAAATCACCCGACAATTAATTTTCGAAAAAGAAAACCCGCTTTCTTTTTCGAAAATTAATTGTCGCCGGCGGACGCTGATCTGAACAGCAGAATCTACCTGAAAAATTCATTGCAGGATAACAAGTCAGGATACTGCCTGCAATAACGGTCAATTATACCAGGCACTTCACGGAGACAAGGCTAGCGGCACTCCAGGCACACATTTTGCAATAAAAGATTACAGCAACAGGGAAAAAGAGGCTTTCCCTGGTTATTGAACCTGCATCAGAACGTCACAAACACCAACCCCCAACGGAGGAGACTATGATCAGAAACAAGTTTTTCCTAAGTGTTGCATCAACCTGTATTGCCCTGGCGATGCTTGCCGGCCCCGCAGCTGCTGAAAAAACATTGAAGGTTGGCATCATCGGTCCCTTTACCGGTCCTTCGGCAAAAAGCGGCGCCGAGTTCAAAGGGGCGGTGACCATGGCTTTTGAGCAGGCTGGCAACAAGGTGGGAGACTACACACTCGAGCCGGTATGGGTGGACAGCCAGAGCGACCCGGCGAAAGTGGTAAGCGCCTATGCCGAAGCGTGTGAGAGAATCGGCATCCAGGCCGGAGTCCTCAACTGGCACAG
This sequence comes from Desulforhopalus singaporensis, assembly GCF_900104445.1. Lineage (GTDB taxonomy): Bacteria > Desulfobacterota > Desulfobulbia > Desulfobulbales > Desulfocapsaceae > Desulforhopalus_A > Desulforhopalus_A singaporensis. The sequence goes on from NZ_FNJI01000028.1 coordinate 41,056, forward strand.
CTCCACCGCCGTTGCCGCCATGGATGTTGCAGCCCAGTACCAGGTACCGCACATGTTCGGGTTCGGTGCCACCGAGGTGGTAAACCAGAAATGGCAGGCGGACCCGGAAAAATACAGTTTCTGGGGCGGCAAAGGCTGGCCGATTCCGGGCAAACTGATGGCCGGTTACGCCGAAACCATCGACAACGCAATTGCCAGCGGCAAGTTCAAGCCCGCCAAGAAAGTGATCGCCATCGCCTGTGAAGACACGGACTGGGGACACAGTGCTGGCGATTCCGTTGCCGCCGAATTTGAAAAAAGAGGATGGGAGATAGCCGGCAAGGATTATTTCCCCATCACCCAGACAGATTTTTACCCGATGCTCGGCAAATACAAGAAAAAAGACGTCGCCGTCATCTTCAGCACCAGCACCGCCGCACCGGTCACCACCGCTTTTATCAAGCAGATCCGTGAAGTTGGCATGAAGTCTTTGATCATCATCGACGGCCTTGGCTGGTCGGGAGAATGGTATAAAATGGCCGGCGCAGCGTCAGACGGCGTTCTCGACATGATTCCTCAGCTGACCACCCAGGCGGCGAAAGATTGGGCGGTGGAGTTTGAAAAGCGTTTCGACATGAAGCCGAGCCCCTCGGCAGGTGGGCTTTCCTACGACGGCTCAAGGTTTTTTGTCAAGATCCTCAAGCGTACCCTGGAAAAATACGGCGAGCTTGACAAAACGACCATCCACAAGGTGATGGTTGAGGAAGTGAACACCGGCAAGCTGACCTACAGCAAAGCTGACGGCGCCATCATCATGAACGAATACCGCTACAACGGTGACACCATGCCGGACCCGGTCGTTGCACGAGACGGCTACTTTTTCCCGGTTATTCAGTACAAAACCGGCAAAGGCTCCATCGTATATCCTGAAGACTGGGCCGAGGCCGAGTTTATGGCCCCGTAACTTAGCGAAACAATAACGGCGTCAATTTCTACCGGGGCACGAACAACATGCCCCGGTTACAACAGAACTCCGCAAACAGGGAACAGGTAATACTCAATGATTGTACTGGAAACCAAGGAGTTAACGAAAAGGTTCGGCGGCCTGACCGCAGTCAATGCCGTTTCGATGCATATCAACGAAGGGGACATCGTCGGCCTGATCGGCCCCAACGGAGCCGGAAAAACCACGCTGGTCAATGCCATTGCCGGGCTGAACCCGCCCACCTCGGGAGAGGTTATCACCTTCGGGCAAAAGACCACCGGACTCACCCCGGAAAAGATGTGCCGCAAGGGACTGTCGCGCACCTTTCAAATTCCTATACCATTTCCGAAGATGACCGTGCTGCAGAACGTGATGACCGCAGCCATTTTCGGCAACAGGCCGGGCGTCATCAAGGACCATGCGGCCCACAGCCGCAAGATGCTCGAATTTGTCGACTTCCCTATCCACGAAGACACGGTCAGCGAACAGCTCAACACCGTGCAGCTGAAGCGGCTGGATCTGGCCAGGGCGCTTGCCAGCAATCCCAAGCTGCTATTTCTCGATGAGCTGGCGTCGGGACTGAGCGAAGGCGAACTCAAAGACATGATGGAGCTGATTCTCAAAATCAGGGATCACGGGGTTACCATCCTGATGATCGAGCACATCATGCAGCTTATCATGAACCTTTGCAACAGGCTCGTATGCATCCAGTTCGGCACCAAGATCGCTGAGGGAACCACTGAAGAGGTGGCCAACGACCCCAAGGTGACCAAAGCGTATCTGGGCGGATCGGGCAACACAGAGGCAGCCGCCGCCTGACCACAGGTGCGCTTTTTACCCGGACCGTTGTCAGGCCCCCGGAAATCGAAACTGATCGTGAGCCAGCCCTGCCCGGATAAGCCGGGGAAAAATTCACGACCGGCGGGATGACACTACTCCAATCGGCTGCAACAACGGTGAGCACTTATCAAAGGGAGACAGACGCAATGCTACTGGAAGTAAAAAAACTCAATGCCGGCTACGGTTACCTGCAGATTCTGCGTGACGTGTCCCTGAACGTGGACACCGGGGAATACGTATGCCTGGTTGGTCCCAACGGTGCCGGCAAAAGCACTACGCTGAAGACCATTGCCGGCCTGCTATCACCCACCAGCGGGGAAATCCTGTTCGACGGTGAACCCATAGGCGGCCTGCCGGGCAACAAAGTAACCCGTAAGGGTATTTCTCTGGTATCGGAAGACATGAACCTCTTTGTCAACATGTCGGTGGAAGAAAATCTGGCAATGGGCGCCTATATCATCAGAGACAAAAAAGCCAAGAAGAAACAGCTCGAGTTTGTCTACGACCTGTTCCCACGTCTTGCCGAAAGAAGCGGTCAACTGGCCGGCACCATGAGCGGCGGCGAACGTAAAATGCTTGCAATCGGTCGTGGGCTCATGGCTAATCCGCAACTGCTGCTCGTTGACGAACCCTCTTTCGGGCTGGCACCACAGCTTACCGAAAATGTGTTCCAGTCCCTGGACGTCCTGGTGAAAAAGGGGCTCACCATTATGCTTGTCGAGCAAAATGTGACCAAGACCCTGGAAGTCACCGACCGTGGGTATGTCCTGGAAAACGGCAGTATAGAGTTATCGGGCAAAAGTAGCGACCTGGCTGATAACCCTCATGTTCGCAAGGTCTTTTTGGGCGTATAACTGGAGAGGAAATTTTATGTTTCAAATGATACAGAAAAGTTTTTGGGAACAGGTCCGGAAGTTCAATTCCCTTGCGGGCATATCAATCATCATCACCATTGTCGTCGCTCTGGCCGCCACCATCGACAGGGGCGGCTATTTGCTGGTCAACACCATTGTCACCGGAGGCATGCTTGCCCTGGTTTCCATGGGGCTTGCCCTCACCCTCGGGGTGCTCAACATTCCCATGTTCGCCCACGGCGAATTCTTCATGATCGGTACTCTTGTGGGCTACTATGTCTTCAATGCTATCAGCGCATATGTTGGCAGCCACCCGGAAAGTTCCCTTGTTTTCTGGGGGCCGATGCTCACGATTGTCGCCGCCATGATCATTGGCGCTGTTGCCGGCGTAATAACGGAACTGCTGATTTTCAGACAACTCAGGAAAAGAAGCCGGGAAAACTGGGTAATGAATGCATTTTTACTGACCGTCGGACTCTCGGTGGTTCTCGTCAACGGTCACCAGCTGTTCTTCGGTGCCGACTTCAAGGGGATCGTCGGCTACTACAGCGGCCCTTCCCTTGCCATAATGGATGTTTACATCTCCAGGGACCGGGTCTTTGCCCTGATAGTTGCCGCCGTGGTAGTCGCTCTGTTCTGGTTTTTCATGACCTATACCCGTACCGGACGCGCCATCCGCGCCGTATCCCAGGACGAAACCGGAGCACTCATCGTGGGCATAGGCCTCAACGGCATCCTGATGCTGACCATGTCGCTTTCCTGTGCGCTTGCCGCCATTGCCGGGGCCGGCCTGCTTTTCATGTACCCGTCCTATCCGTCCATCGGGCTTGAGCCACTCTACATGGCCTGGTTCGTGGTGATTCTCGCCGGCCTTGGCAACGTGCTCGGCGCGGTGATGTGTTCTTTCATGGTGGCGCTTTTGAAGGTGCTGACGATCGAGTATATCGGCTCCGGCTGGGACTTTGTGGTACCTTCAATCCTGATAATTCTCATTTTGATCTTTAAACCAAGTGGCATATTCGGCTCCGAAGTGCGCGGTGTTCTCGACAAGTAAGGGGGGATCATGAACAACTCTACGCAGACATTAAATCCATTTGACAAGTTGCTTGACCTCACATGTTTCACCCCGCTGGGGTTGCTGTCACTGCTGGTCCTTGCCATCCTCCCCATGGTTCCACCATTTAACCAGGAGTATCTGATCCGGTGGCTGATCAGCGCAGCTTTTATTGCGTCCATGGCGATCGCTTTCGACTTCACCGCCGGGTTGATCAACATCGTCAACTTCGGTTACTGCGCCATTATGGGGCTTGGCGCCTACACCTCGGCAATCCTGGTTGAACGTCTCGGGTTGTCGCCATGGCTGGGAATGCTAGCGGGAGGGCTGGCAGCTGCCGGAATGGGCCTTATGATCGGTATGATTACCCTGCGCCTTCGCGGCATATTCGCCGCCTGCCTTGCCTGGTTCTTCGGGTTGGCGCTTATGGGGCTTGCCACCAAACTGGTTTGGCTTACCAGAGGACCGATGGGCATGAGAGTCGACCGTCTCTTCGACACGCCGTCAAACGTGCCTTTTTACTACCTGCTGCTGGCGATGATGGTCATTATTTACATAACATGTAAATGGGTAACCCGGACCCACATGGGGGTAGCCTTCATGGCCATCGGGCAAAACATGGAGGCTGCACGAACATCGGGGATAGACCCGGTTTTCTACCGCGTGAGCAACTTCGTTCTCTCCTGCGCGATCGGAGGGGTGCTCGGCGGCTTCTATGCACACTACTACGGTATCCTGACCCCCGACATCATGCACACTTCGAAAACGGTTGAAGTGCTCGCCGTAGCGTATATTGGCGGCAGGGGAAGCCTGTGGGGCGGCGCCGCCATTGCTTTTCCGTTTATATTTGCGATGGAGCTGATCCGTTCGTCGCTGTCGGATCTGCCAGGCATCAACCTGGTGCTGTACGGTCTGCTCCTGATCATGGTAATGATCTACTATCCGGGCGGTTTTGCCCAATTTTTCAACACCTATTTCCGGCAGACGGGAAACAAAATGGCATCCTACCTGTTCAACGGCGTGGCCGCCGACACCAAATAACGAGCTGGTGAACCGTACCCTGAAGGGGGCAAAAGCAGTTGCCCCCTTCAGGGTTTTATGATGTTCAAAAGGTGATAATTATCCGGTGATTTTTGACAACAAATGGACAGTCGCCTTTTTTTTTATTGCCAGGAACCAGAGATCTCCGGCGCACCCCAGAGGGTTTTTCCTATGGACCCGCCCCCCAGGCTGTTGCTGCCGCCACCCTTAAAAAGCAAAAATTATTTTGTGTTTTTAAAAAATATTTTCCAGTAAAAAAATTTTTTTACCGTTGCTGTCGTCGTCCCGCCACAGAAACACGAAGCTGTTTCTTTTTTATTATATTTTCAGCACATTACCAGAACTTCTTTTTCCCGGACAATGGCACGCCCGTTGCATATTCAGGAGCAGTGCACAGGCGTTTTACCCAGGATGATCAGGAGTTGAGACCAACTGGTAGTTATCCATTCTCTTCTCGCAAAGAAAACGTCTGCTCCGACCGTCCGTGCCACTCAACCTGTAATTTCAACCAATACCAGGAAAAACCGATGTATGATCGAATGCAGACTTTAACCACCGGGGCGCTTGAAAAAATCCACGACGCATCGCTTGAGATTCTTCAGAATACCGGCGTCGCATTTCAGGAACAACTCGCCCTGGAAACCTTCAGGAAAAACGGTTTCAAGGTTGACGGCGCGACCGTTTTTTTCTCCGAATCGCAAATAGAGAAATGTCTTGCAAGCGCCCCATCGCGGTTCACGCTTCACGCAAGAAATCCGGTAAACAATGTGGAAATCGGCGATGACGATTTCGTCTTTGTTCCCGCTTACGGGGCACCTTTCATCGCTCTACCCGATGGCTCCCAGCGGCCCGGCACCCTGTCGGACTATGAGGATTTCTGTAAACTCGTGCAGAGCTCCAAGTATGTGGACATGAACGGTTATCTCATGGTCGAGCCCTCCGACACCCCAGCCGCAACAGCGGGGCTCGATATGGTCTTGGCCAATCTGCTGCTTTGCGACAAACCCTTTATGGGGTGCCAGACAAACCGCGCTATTGCCAATGATCTCACGGAAATGCTCGCCATCGCCTTCTGCCGGGGCAACAAAGAGCAACTGGTCGAAAAACCATGTTCGGTCTCCCTGATCAACTCCTTGTCTCCACTGCAATATTCAGAAGAGATGGCGGGAGCCCTCATGGAACTTGCAGCTTTCGGTCAACCGGCGGTAATCGCCAACATGGTGATCGGCGGAACGTCTGGCCCGGTCCGACTGCCCGGAATAATGACCCTGATAAATGCCGAAGTGCTTGCAGGCATCGCACTGGCGCAGCTGGTCAATCCGGGCACCCCGGTGATCTATGGCTCAACCTCCACCGTGACCAACTTTAAAACAGGGGCCGCGCTGGTGGGTGTTACCGAGCAGGCTCAACTGGTATCTCTTACCGCGCAGATGGCACGCTTTTACAAGTTGCCCTGCCGCAGCGGCGGCGGGCTGTGCGATGCTTATGTACCTGACGCCCAGGCAAGCTACGAAAGCGCAATGCACCTGATCACCGCAGTCAGAAACGGGGTAAACTTCATCCTCCACAGCTGCGGACAGATGGCGGGGCATTTGTCGGTAAGCTTTGAAAAATTCCTCCTTGATGAAGAGTTCTGCGGCATGCTCCGCAAACTTGTTGCGCCCGTTGAGATAAACGAGGAAAATCTTGACACCCAGACCATAGCCGAGATCGGCATAGGCGGTCAGTATCTCTCCCACCCGAAAACGTTCAAGCTGTGCCGGTCGGAATATCACCAGCAGGAGTTGTTTAGTCACGACATCCATGACACATGGAAGGCCAAAGGCTCACACCGGATCGATGAAACCGCCCGGGATAAGGTAAAACAGAGACTTGAACAATATCGCAGACCGGAGATCGATCCGCAGATTGAGAAAAAGCTTACCGAATACGTAAAACAGCGCAAGAGTGCTTGACGATACGGCTACTGTTTAACAGACCGCGGAAAATCGGCGTTGTCGGTTTTCCCGCAAAACCATGATGTATCAATCGAGGTATCGACAATATGACTAGTCCGGATCTCACTGCGCCGCTTTCAAGCGGCAACCTGCAGTTACCCAACCGCCTCTGCTTTTCGGGCCATGTGACCAATCTCTCCGACGGCCCCTTTCTCAGCGATCGCCACCTCGCTTATTTCCGGCAGCGACTGTCAGGAAACATTGGGATGCTGGTGAACGACCCGCTTCCCGTCCATCCTTCAAGCGACACCCTCAGGACCAAGTTGACCCTGAACGCTGAGACCACACAAAGTTTCACGGCTCTCACCAAGGCGTGCCAGAGCCACAATGTCAAGGCTGTCCAGCAGCTTTATCATGCAGGGGCTCACGGGTTTGCCAAGACATCGTTTCACCCGTCCTGGTCGCCGGGAGGCGCTCCTTCTCTTCACGATCAGGATACCAGCCACAAGATGTCCGGAGAGGAGATCGACATTCTCATCGAGAGCTTTGTCACCCATGCGCTTAACGCTCAAGAAGCAGGCTTTGACGGAATCGAGATCGTCGCCGGGGCCAATATGCTGTTTGAGCAGTTCTGGTCGCCTCTGACCAACCCCCGCGATGACCGTTGGGGAGGAACCTTTGAAAAGCGTATGACTTTTTCCACAGAGGTGGTGGAGAGAATCAGGAAAACCGTCGGAGAAAAATTTATTATCGGCCTGGTCATGACTTCCTGTGACGGTTACCCCACCAGTCTGTCCGATGAAGAGCTCGAGGCCATAGTATCCTACCATGACGCGCTGGGATGCATCGATTATTTCAGTTTTTCCATCGACGACGATTTGCCGGAAAACCTCGACCGGCAGCTTGACCGTATCGCCCGGTATCGTAACCGTATAGCCAACGGCTGTCTGCGCGTTGCCGGAAACGTCACCACCCCAGAAAGAGCCGAACATATCCTGCACCGTGGAGGTGCAGACTTTGTCGGCATGACCCGTGCGCTGATTGCCGACCCCTCGCTCATGGAAAAATATCGCAGCGGCGACCGCCAATCGATCCGCCCCTGCGTCGGCTGCAACCAGGGGTGTATCGGACGCAGGGCCCGCGATTACACGGTCGCCTGCCTCGCCAACCCTTCCGCCGGCCGCGAACTCCGATTTCCTGAAACGGTGCCGCAGGCAAAAGCCCCCCTGAAGATACTGGTTGCCGGAGGCGGTCTTGCCGGGATGGAGGCCGCTCGCAGTGCGGCCGAAGCAGGCCACCATGTGATCCTGGCGGAACGGGGAGAAGAACTCGGCGGGCAATGGCGGCTGGCTGGGTTGCTGCCGAAAAGATCAGCGTACCAGAAGCTGCTTGACTGGTACCGATACCAGTTTCAGCTGCTCGGTATAGTTCCGCTAACAGGAACGGAAATAAACCGCGACAAACTGCAGGCAAGCGATTTCGATCACCTGATCATCGCCACCGGCGCCGGACCGACCAAAACAGGATTCCAGCGCCCCCTGCCGAACAGATCGGTGCTGCCCGGGGTCCATTCGGAAAATGTATACCCGGTGGAGGATGTCTTAAGCGGAATTACGCCCCTTGACAAGACAACCAACGCGCGGGTGCTGGTCCTGGACGACATAGGGTTTCGCCAGGGAATCGGCACCGCCCTGTTTCTTGCAAACCTCGGTCATGAGGTGACTTTTATCACCCGCCACGCGATTCCGTCACCGGAGACCCTGTCGCTCAAAGACCACGAATGGCTGCCGGCAAAACTCACAAATCTCGGCGTAACCCTCTTGACCGAGACCCTGCTTTTAAGCTGGAACAACGGCGTGGCCGAGTATGGAGACAGCGCCTCCTCGGCTCCTCACAGCAGCCGGTTTGACTTTCTGGTTCTGGCGACCACCAACAGTGCCAACCAGGAACTGGAAAACCAGGTGGCAGAAACACCCCTCTCCTACTCGCTGGCGGGAGACTGCCAGGGAGCGAGAAAGGGCCACATGGCAATTTACGAAGGGCGCAAAGCAATCATGGCAATACATTGTGGAGATGACAAATGCTGACCAAGTTGCAGGCAGAAAATTTCCGGCCTGAAGAAAACGCTGAAACAATAGAATCATTACGCCACTGCACCACCTGTGGGATGTGCACGTCAACCTGCCCCACCTATCTGCTCAGCAACGACGAGCACGACAGTCCGCGGGGCAGAAACAAGATAATGCGGCAAATCCTCGAATCAGGCCAGGCGCCGACCGAAAAACAGGTGTATTACCTTGAGCGATGCCTTTCCTGTTTTTCATGCACCACCACCTGCCCATCCGGCGTAGGGTATAAAAACCTGATGGATTGGGTGAGACACCGCATCGACCAGCAATACCAGAGACCCTGGCAAGAGCGGCTGCAGCGGGAGGCGGTGCTGAAGATGATTCCCAGCCCCTCGCTTTTTTCCGCCGGCCTCAAGGCTGCGCGCCTGATCAAGCCGGTGAAGGGTATTCTGCCGCAAACACTCCGGCCAATGCTCGACCTCGTCCCCGACAGCCCGACCAAGCTCACCGCCGGGATCAGATACCAGGTGTTTGCCGCAGCAGGTACAAGAAAATACAGGGTTTCCATGCTGGCGGGATGTGCACAGCAGGTATTGAGCCCGTCAATAAACGACGCCACCATCAGGCTGCTCAACCGCCACCACTGCGAGGTAGTCATCGCCCACAAGAGCGAATGCTGCGGCGCACTATACGACCATCTGGGAAAAGAGGAAAAAGCGCGGGCGCAGGCAAGGCTCAACGTCGCCGCCTGGTACAAGGAGATGGAGCAGGGCGGGCTCGACGCCATCATTATCAACGCGTCAGGATGCGGCACCACCGTCAAGGACTACGGCCACATCCTGCGCAACGACCAGAACTGGCGGGAAAAAGCTGCTAAAGTAGCCGCTATTGCCAAGGATATTACTGAATTTTTAGCGGAGGTCGACCTCAAGGTGCAACCCGTTCCACCGCTGCGAGTCGCTTACCATTCCGCCTGTTCGATGCAACATGGACAGCAGGTGACCCGAGAACCAAAAGAGCTGTTGGCCAAAGCCGGTTTCACCGTGCTCAATGTTCCCGAAGGGTACCTCTGCTGCGGGTCCGCAGGCACCTACAATATTTTTCAGGCGGAAACGGCAAACAAGCTTAAAAAGCGCAAGGTCCGCCGCATACGAGAAATCGATCCGGACGTGGTCGCCGGCGGTAATATAGGCTGCATCGTCCAGCTTCTGGAAGCCTTGGAAATTCCGATGGTCCACACCGTAGAACTGCTGGACTGGGCCACCGGCGGTCCGCGGCCCGAAGTCCTTTCAACCCTGGGGAGTATAAACCGTGAATAACGACTTCAGACATTTACTGCAGCCGCTCAAGCTGCGGCATAAGACACTAAAGCATAGAATAACCATCGGTGCCCACACAACCAACCACTCCGAACAGGGTTTGCCGACCAAGCGCCATCTCGGATATTACGAGGAGCGGGCCAAAGGCGGCGCCGCCATGATCGTGGTCGAACCGGTGCCCGTTCATGCCACCGGAATCCTCACCAGGGGCAATTTTCGCCACGAAGACGATTCAATCATATCTGCGTTTCGTAAGCTTACCGACAGTTGCCACACCCACGGCACCGTCATGATCCACCAACTCTACCATGTCGGCGGTCACGGCGACGTGGCCAACTCATGGTCACCCAACTGGTCTCCGGGGGGATTCCCCTCCTACCACGATGGGGACGGGTCGAAAGCGGTGAGCGAAAAGGAGATTGAAATCCTGATCGACAGTTACGTGCAGGCCGCACGCAGAGCCTTTGAGGCCGGGTTTGACGGCATCGAGCTGTTCGGAGGCTACAACGCGCTGATCGAACAGTTCTGGTCGCCTCTCAACAATACCCGACAGGATCGGTGGGGAGGCAGTTTCGAGAACAGGATGCGATTTTCCGAACAGATCATGCTCCGCATTCGGGAGACTATCGGCGACGACTTCATAATCGGCCTGCTGGTAAGCGGCGACGACCTTATGCCCGAAGGACTCGACAATAAGGCGATCTGCAAAATTGTCAGCTACCATGACCAGCGCCGGCTGATGGACTATGTTACCGTAGGTACCGGCGGATATTTTGATTTTTCCCTGCTGATCCCCAGTTTTCTTCACGGAGATATGCAGGGGCCGCCGCTTGCGCAGACAATCAAGCAGCACGTCACCCATGCCCTGGTGCAGGCGGAAAGCCGCATAAAAACGCCGATTCGCGGGGAGCAGGTTATCGCCAGCGGCCAGGCCGACATGGTGAGCCTGGTTCGCGCCCAGATAGCCGACCCGCACCTGGCCAGAAAAACCGTGGAAGACCGAATAGACGAGATTCGTCCCTGCATTTCATGCAACCAGCACTGCTGGGGCAGGCGCCATCATGATTTCTGGATCTCCTGCCTGGTAAACCCATCGGTCGGCCGGGAGTTTGAAGGCGAGGGCGAAGTTATCCCAATAGCCGAGAATTCCAAGAAAATCCTGGTCGTCGGCGGCGGCCCCGCCGGGCTTGAAGCGGCCCGCGTGGCTGCGGAAAGGGGGCATCGGGTAACACTGGTCGAGAAGGAACAACGGATCGGAGGACAGTTCCGCCTGGCCGGATCACAGCCGATGCGGGGCGAGATCGGTCACGTCATTTACTGGTACTATCTCCGGCAGCTGGAACGGCTCAAGGTCGACCTTCGGCTCGGGGTTGAATTCGACGTGGACGACATCCTCGCTTTCGGTGCCGATGAAATTGTCGTTGCCACCGGATCCAGGCCGGCCATGGACGGCTTCCAGCGGGCCATGCCCGAACTGAAACGTCTGCCCGGAAGCGAACTGCAAAACGTCTATTCAATCAACCAGATTCTCACCGGCGCTGAAGAACTGGAAAAACAAGGCCGCAACCTCAGGATACTGCTCCTTGACGACCTCCGGGGATGGTGGCCCGCAAGCGGTACGGCTCTCTATCTTGGCCAGCGCGGCCACCGCGTGACGGTTGTATGTTCCGAGCCGGTGGTGGGACAGGAACTTGTGGCCTGCTATACCGACGGCCTGCTGCGTAAAGAATACAGAAAGCTCGGTATTGAATCCAGGACCTCCACCCTGCTGCTGAAATGGGAGAAGGACTGCGCAACCCTGGGTTCAACCGACCGCAGTCGCCAGTGGCAGGAAAACTTCGACGCGCTGGTTTTGGCAACGGCAAATAAGGCCGAAGACAATCTGGCAAACGGTCTGCGAGCGTCCCGGGCGGTTTTCCACAGCGCAGGAGACTGCGTCGCGCCAAGACGGCTGAGCATGGCTATCTATGAGGGACGACAGATCGGTCTGAAACTCTAATAAGAAAATTTTCCCAAAAAGCCGCCGACTGTCCCGCAAAACGAAAAGGTCGGCGGCCCTCTCCTGTTACAGCAATTTTCCAGTTTAAGGACGCCACCTTACCGCTGGCATTTTTCGCAACTTGTGGTATATGGCTGTACAACATCGACGGCTTTAATGGTGTACAGCCATTCATCGCCCATTTTTTCGTTTTTTCGTTTTCCAAAAATATCAAACATTTTTCACAATGGATTTTTTCACCCTTGTCGGAATCGCCGTAGCCCTCGCCATGGACGCTTTCGCCGTGGCCTTGGGGGCAGGCACCCTTTTAAACCCGGTAACGGGAAGACAACTGTTTCGTCTCGGTTTCCATTTCGGCCTGTTTCAGGGAATCATGCCCGTTATAGGCTGGCTTGCCGGAATCGGTTTGAAAAAATTTGTCACGGTATACGCTCCGTGGATTGCTTTTTCGCTTCTGATCCTGATTGGCGGGAAAATGATATATGAGGCACTGACCGACCTTGCAGAAGATGGTGAGCGCCGGGATCCTACCCGGGGGTTCACCATGGTTCTGCTCTCCGTTGCCACATCAATCGACGCCCTGGCGGTCGGCTTTTCCTTGTCGATGCTCGGAGTGGATATATGGACGCCTGCGCTCGTTATCGGCGTGATCACCGCGTCACTTACCGTTATCGGCATGCTCACCGGCCGTAAAATAGGCTCCATGTGGGGAGAAAGGGTGGAGGTGGCAGGCGGACTCGTATTGATCACCATTGGGGTAAAAATCCTTTTGCAGTCCCTGTAACAGGTGTTTTCAATTACCCTGCAAGGTGCTCGTCACCTCTCTGTCACCTCCAGACCCGACAACGATTCCACACCGCCCGGGTTTTCCAGTATCTCAGGCGTGTTAGTCAACAAATGGCCAGGAAATGGTTGTAAAATCGCCCTTCCTGATAAAAATCAATTGAAAAATTACGACGACGGTAGTAGTGTGCTCGCCTCTGATCAGGCAAAAAGAAAATGAGTACCTCTTTTCTTCACTCCTCCATAGACCTCCAGCTGTCTATCCATTGAGTTTTCTTTTCTCGTAGTTGTTTTTTCGTGGCGTATTTTTACATCTAACCGCCCGTAACATGGGCACTTCAAAGACGAGTTACGGATATGAAAGAAAATTATTCTCTCAATAGCCTCAGGGGAGACATTTTCGGCGGACTGACCGCCGGGATAGTGGCTCTTCCTCTGGCACTGGCATTTGGCGTCGCAAGCGGATTCGGTGCCGTTGCAGGACTGTACGGAGCAATAGCTCTTGGTTTTTTCGCTGCACTGCTTGGCGGAACTCCCACGCAGATTTCCGGGCCGACCGGTCCTATGACGGTAATTGTTGCAGCCGCAATCGCAACATTTCCGGACAACCCCTCCGCCATTCTCGCCATCGTATTTTTCGCGGGGTTACTGCAGATACTTTTCGGCTATTTCAAGGCTGGCACCTTTGTACGGTACATCCCCTACCCGGTAATTTCCGGCTTTATGAGCGGCATAGGGGTCATTATCATCCTGATACAGTTACACCCGCTGCTGGGCGCGGCTGGCGTCAGTTCACCGCTTGCGGCTCTGCAGAATCTCCCGCAGGCGCTGGCACATGTAAACATCAGCAGCCTGATGCTTTCCATTGTCACCATGGCCATCGTCTTTCTTACCCCGTCGAGGATTTCAAAAACCATCCCCTCGCCCCTGCTGGCGCTGCTTGCCGGGACCGCCCTGTCGATCATGTTCCATATGCCGGTGGCAGTGATAGGTGAAATTCCAACGGGAATACCCCACCTGAATTTGCCGCTTTTTCCCATCGCCCTGTTGCCGAAAATTCTTTCACTGGCGCTGGCGTTGGCCGTTTTAGGTATGATCGACTCGCTGCTGACCTCCGTGGTGGCAGACTCCATGACGAAAACCCAGCACAATTCAAACCGTGAACTGATCGGCCAGGGGGTCGGAAATATGGCGGCGTCCCTGTTCGGCGGTCTGCCAGGTGCCGGGGCGACTATGCGAACAGTGGTAAATATCAAGGCCGGGGGGACAACGCGGCTATCAGGTATCGTTCACTCGCTGTTTCTGATGACAATCCTGCTGGGCCTTGGACACTACGCAGCCTTGATACCGCTGCCGGTACTGGCCGGAATATTGATGAAGGTCGGCATAGATATCCTCGACTACCGGTTGCTCCGCATGGTACGGCGCGTCCCCCGGCTTGATCTCGCCGTCATGGTAGCCGTGTTCGGCATCACCGTTTTTGTCGATCTCATCGTCGCCGTCGGTGTCGGCGTGACCCTGGCATCGCTGCTGATCACCTACCGCATCACCAAACAGTCGCAGATTAACATTGAAGGCGTGCCAAGCGGGGAGTGGCACCGGGACCTGGAAAAAAGCCTCCAGGACGAAACGGGATACGGCATAAGAACCCTCTCCGTTTCCGGACCGTTCTTTTTCGGCACCACCGTAAAGATGCAGGAACACATCAGCAAACTGATAGGCACCAAGGTGGTCATCATCAACTGCCAGGACGTGCCGTTCATGGATCTGTCGGGCTATTACGCCCTGAGTGAGATGATCGACAGGCTCATCAATGAGCACATTAAGCCGATAGTAGTTGTCCTTGAGGAAAACGGGATGCGCCAGCAGATGATAAAGATGGGGTATGGAAACCTGCTCGGCCTGGACGGACTCCATACCGATTACAACAGTGCCCTGCACCTGGCCTGGGAATATCTGGAAGGATAAACGCAGGATATGTGTTTTTTCGCAAACACAGATCCTGCGCACAGACCTGACGCGCATGCTCGCGGATGAAAAGTGAAAAATCGCCAAATCACTGGCAATAGGGTACGTTACACAGTACTATCCTGGTGTATGACCTTGTCGATTCGATCTACAGGACTTTTTACATTCAAAAACTCGTCCACTTCCTCGCCATGCAACATATGCAGCAGACTACCGGTTCTTCCCTGGAACGTTCCGCCCTTATCGTGGCCACCCTCACTTCGTTTTTGGGTCCCTTCACGATTTCCTCGGTAAACGTTGCACTGCCGGCTATCCAGAGCGATCTGCAGATGAACGCCGTGCAACTGAGCTGGATAGCCACCGCCTACCTCCTGGCGGTGGCTATCGGACTTGTGCCGGCGGGGAAAATAGCCGACATCCATGGCCGCAAGAAAGTTTTTGCCACCGGCCTGGCTGTCTATACCGCCGGTTCCTTCATGGCTGTTTTCACCACTTCCGCACCCTTGTTCATAACCCTGAGAATAGTCCAGGGACTCGGGGCGGCAATGTTCGTCACCACCGGGATGGCGATTTTAACCTCTATTTTTCCCGCCAACCGCCGTGGCCGGGTGATCGGCATCTATGTCGCCGCCGTCTACATCGGTCTATCCGTTGGTCCCCTTGCCGGCGGCTTTTTTACCCAGCATTTCGGCTGGAGATCCATCTTCGTTATTCTGCTGCCGCTTGGTATTCTGTCGCTACTGCTGACCCTGAGCAAACTCAGGGGTGAATGGCGCGGCGAACCAGGACAACACCTCGACCTTGTCGGCTGTCTACTC
Source organism: Desulforhopalus singaporensis (assembly GCF_900104445.1). Taxonomy (GTDB): domain Bacteria; phylum Desulfobacterota; class Desulfobulbia; order Desulfobulbales; family Desulfocapsaceae; genus Desulforhopalus_A; species Desulforhopalus_A singaporensis. The sequence goes on from NZ_FNJI01000028.1 coordinate 56,702, forward strand.
TACGCTTCCACCATTCTGGCCCTGGTCTACGGCGCGACATTGGTCCCCTCGCCCGCCGGCCTGTCACTGTCGGCCTGCGGTATCGTCCTCTTGTACATCTTCGTAAAGCATCAGCTACGTGTTCGTTTTCCCGTTTTCGACGTCAAGCTCTTTGCCCAAAACAAGACTTTCGCCTTCTCAAGCCTGGCCGCCTTGCTCCACTATTCTGCCACATTTGCCGTGACCTTCCTGATGAGCCTCTACCTCCAGTACATCAAGGAGATGTCTCCGCAGACCGCAGGCAGCGTGCTGATGGCCCAGCCGATCATGATGGCAATATTGTCACCCCTGGCGGGGCGGATCGCCGATCGGCTGGAACCGCGCCTGCTTGCCACGGCGGGAATGATTGTTACCGTTGTCAGCGTGGCGATGTTTATCGGTCTTTCCCCTGCCACCAGCCTTTACGCGATTATCGCCAACCTGATCCTGCTGGGCACAGGTTTTGCTTTTTTCAGTTCCCCGAACATGAGTGCCATAATGGGAGCCGTGGAAAAAAGACATTACGGCCTTGCCTCCGGAACGGTGGCGACAATGCGGCTGCTGGGCCAGATGTTGAGCATGGCCGTAGCCACTGTGGTCCTGGCTGTTCTGATCGGCAGAGAAGCTATTACCCCCGACAACTACAACCTTTTTCTCCAGTCCGTTCATACCGTATTTACCATCTCCGCCCTGTTTTGCCTTTCAGGTGTCTACTTCTCATGGTTCAGGGGCGCAGTCCTGCACCAACCGTGGGAAAACGGCGACAATGGCAGGTAAACGAAGGATGATTCACTGGCGCTGCTGTTCCGGAACCGGTATTCTGAGGGTTTTTATACGCTCGCGGGCAAAATTGTATTCGAACCAGTCATCGAGAAAGGATTCCAGCGCTTCCTTATAATGGTTGATCGCCTTGTCCCTCTCACCGCCGCCCTCCTCCCAGAACCCCAGGTAGGTGAATGCGGTCAGCAATTTTTCCGGAGATTCCCCGGCCATGGTGCGCAGGGCGGTTTCGCTTTCCTTGCCCAGCAGGCAGTCGACGATGGTGATAAACCAGTCCTCCGTGGTCTGTCGCTGATACCGCTCAAGATACTGGCGCGCCTCGTCTTCCTTGCCCTGCTTTTTCATGATACCCGCTTCAAGCAGTTCCATCCCCAGGCGACGTGCATTTTCCCGCCCGGGACTCAGCAAAAACGAACGGGCATAATCGAGCGCACTCTCCCATCGCCCGCCGCCGCCGTAAGCATAGGCCAACGCCGCCAGCAGAGATCGGTTGGACGGCATTAAACTGATCATTTTTTCAAGCAGGGCAAGCCGCTGGTCAAGCCCGGCAGCTCCGCCGCCGATGCTTAAGACAAAAGGTTCCAGTTGTTCCTCTATTTTTTGCTTGGTCCTGTAATCTTCTTTCACCTGCAGCCGGAATTCTTCCAGTTCGGCGTTATACGACGCCCACTGCTCCTTGGTCCGCAGAGATGCCCGCTGCAGTTTCTGCAGCTGGGACAACCGAGCCCTGGCGAGAAACAGCACCCAGCTGTCAAGCTCGGCCGACAACACCGACTCCTTGAGCAGCCGCCGTGCCTGGGCCATTCTGCCGCTTTTTTCCATGCGCAGGGCAACCACGTAGTGTAACCAACTCCTTTCATCGTCGTCATACCAGCCTTCAAGAGCCGTCTGCTCATCGATATCGCCCTTAAGTACCGCTGCGAGATACCCCTGGAACTCCGCCGCCGATTGCCAGTTGAGCTGGAGCAGATGACGGCCATGAGGTCCAGAAGTTGTCATTCCGGTCAGCCAGTCGATCAGGTAAAGCATCAGCCGGGCCTGGTAATCTTCGCCGTCGATGGACAGGGCCTGGGCAAAACGTTTTTTTGCCTGGCGGTAGTCGCCGACACAGAAATGCATCATGGCGGCGGCGGTCACAAGAGACGGCTGCATATTTTCCTTCAGCGCTTTCTCGGCTTCCTGCACGGCCTGGGCCCATTGGCTCTCTTCAGCCTTCTCGCGGATCTCCAACACCTTTTTCTGCGCCGAAAAATCGACAAGGCCGTTCCATTTGACATGGCCGGTCTTCAACTCGCCAAGCAGGCTGACCGCATTGGTGATCGGCATGACCATACCCAGATCCCACATCGGCGTGCCAATTGATCTCCCGCCCGGTAGCCAGTCCATGGCGACTCCAGCGACAATGCCGATCACATATCCCCGTGAATCGATAATCGGCCCGCCGCTGTTGCCTCCGTATATTGAGGCGTCGATGTGAATCAGGTTTTCAAAAGTCCGTCGGACGTGTCCCGCAGTAACACTGACATTTACAATGTCCGCCTGGGTTCTCCTGCCCAGCGGAAAGCCGAGGGCGATAACCGGCGACATCCGCGGAATTTTCTGAGGATCCATATCCGGCGCCAGCGGGAGCGATTGCAGGCCCTCGGGCACATGGTCGATTTTCAGCACCGCGAAATCATCCCGCAACGGGGAGGTTATCAGCTGCCTGGTCTGCAGGGGCGGCTTTGCGACACCGGCAATGGACAGGTACGGCTCGCCATCAGTCCTGAATGCTGTTTCAACCGAAAAAATATCCGTCAGTTCCGGACTCTCCAGCATTCGCGCCCCGCGGTTAAATGCCTTTTGCCCATCGAACCATAAAAAGATCCGATAGCCGAACTTCGGTTGCATCCCGCGGAGGCGCAGCTGGCCGACTGCGCCTAAAAAGGTCGGGTCCTCAAGCCAGGGGCAGACGACATGCCGGCCGGTGAGGAGATATCCTCCCGCATCCGCGAGAAACGCCGTACCTTCGGCAACATTTGAGTAATACCTAATATTATCCACCTCAACCCAGTACTCGGTAACCAGGAAAGCCACAGACGGCGCATAGCGGTTGGCGTATTGCTCGAGAACCACAGAGGTATCCTCCGGCCGCTGCCCAAGCCGATACCAGGAGAATACCCCGAAAACGCAGAGCAGCACCACGGCCAGCCCGAGCAGCTTGACCATTTTGCTCAATCGCACCATAGAGCGCACCGGTGCCGATGGTTCCACCTGGCCGCCCTCCGGCGTCAAATCGGAACAGCTTTTTTTTATCCGGGCCAGCGACGCCGCCACCTCGTCCATGGAATGGGGACGGATATCCGGATCGTCGGCGAGCATGACCTTGAGCAACACCTCCAGCTCTCCAGGCAGGTCAAGTTCATCGATTTTGCCAAGATAGTTGTCGATCTCCAGATCGGCGGTCAAAAGCTCGACAAATATTTTTCCAAGAGACCAGATATCGGTCTGGAAATCGAACGGCCGCTGATTGACAATGTCCGGATGACTGCCCAGCAGTTTCTTCAACATCGGTCCCGGCCTGTCGAGCTTTGGATCGAAGAATCTCGACAGTTTGTAGTCGATCTTTACGTTGAGTTGTTTCGAATCGTCCCTGACGATAATGATATCGTTTAAAATCAGGTGGGGAATTATGTGGCCCTGTTGGTGAAGCTGGGCAAGTATCGTTGCCATCCTGTGAAACAGGTCTATGCAGGTCGCCAGGCTGGAGAGACGACCGGACGCCAGCAGCGAGCCCCAGCTCTCGGAGTTGATCCATTCACTGGTTCGGTACCACAGACCGTCCGATGATTTGCGAATGGCATAGTGGTTGACGAATCCTTCCGGCGGCAGCTTTTTCAACTCCTCCAGCTCAGCTTCCAGCCGGTTAGCCACCTCTGCGTCGACCCCCGCCTGGTCCGTGAACAGGCGGATCATCACCAGCTCCTGGGTGCGTTCCCGAATTGCCCGGCACAGAAGACTGGCATGTCCTTCATGAAGGATATCGACAATGCGGTAATCATCGATATATTTCCGGCCTGCAACGATGGAACTACCGCAGGAAGGACAGGTAGTAATCTCTTCAGCCACCGGCTGGTCGCATTTCGGGCACAGTTTCATGATTGTTCTCTACAACAGCGAAAAATGAAAATTATATACGGATATTGAACACCTTTGCCACATATGAGCGTTTTCCGATACTGGTTTTATTATACCTGAATTGTTCTTTCAGTTACCAGCAACATTACAATTCAATATAGACTCGTTAAAATGCAAAACCGTGGTCGCCAGGGTATAAGATTTTCCCGCAATCGTTTGTAAAACATCCCGCTGCCATGAGATAATAGTGGATGTCAGGTGAACAGCAGGAGGTTTTGCTCTCTTTTGAGTATCGCAGCACCAGAAGCTGGAGGTGTTACAGAAAAAATGAAGGTTTTTTTTCATCCGCGTTTCTACGACCAGTACACATCCGATCCCGTCGCCGAAACAGGTAGAATGGAAGCAATCGTCCTGGCGATCATGGATCACGTCGAGCTATGTGAGTGCATGGCGGCAACCGAGGGGGACCTGCTTGCCGCCCACACCCATGATCATATAGAAAGGGTCAGACGCCACGGATTGTACGAAATAGCTGCCCTGGCAGCAGGCGGAGCTGTCCAGGCTGCAAAAGCCGGGATGAAAGAGCCGAGTTTTGCCCTGGTAAGACCGCCGGGCCATCACGCCTCAGGTGACAGCTGCTGGGGCTTTTGTTATTTCAACAATATGGCCGTCGCCCTCTACCGGGCAAAAGCAGAGCAACTGATCGAAAAGGCTTTCATCCTCGACTTCGACATGCACTACGGAGATGGCAATGTCAACATCCTGGAAGGCGAGAGCTGGGTGGAGATCCTCAACCCCGAGGCAAAAAACCGCGGGGACTATCTCGACGAGGTAAAATACGCACTTGAAAACAGCAGGGCCGATATCTATGCGGTATCGGCGGGGTTTGACAACCACGTAAACGACTGGGGCGGACTGCTGTACAGGAAGGATTACCGCTTGATGGGGCAGTGGGTGCACCACGCCGCACGCCGGGGCCAGGGCGGTTGTTTCGGCATTCTCGAAGGCGGCTACAACCACTCGGTTCTCGGCGGTAACGTACTCGCCTTTCTTGAAGGGATGAAGCGGTGACCAGACGGGTGCGGGAAGCGGCATAACCGCTCCCCGCACCTGCTTTTGTCAACCTTTGCTGGCTATCGCCGCCCTTGCCGCCGCCAGTCTGGCCAGGGGCACCCGGAACGGTGAGCACGAAACGTAGTTCAATCCCAGCATATGGCACAGGGCGATGGATTTCGCCTCGCCGCCGTGTTCCCCGCAGATACCAAGCTTGATATCGGGGTTCGTCTTTCTCCCCTTGTCCACAGCGATGCGCATCAACTCCCCTACGCCGTCGCGGTCAATGGTTTCAAACGGATTTTCGGGAAGAATACCGCGCACCATGTACTCGATGAGGAAACCGGACTCAGCATCATCGCGCGAAATGGCGTAGGTTGTCTGGGTCAAATCGTTGGTTCCAAAAGAGAAAAACTCGGCATACTCGGCAAGCTTATCCGCGGTCAGGGCGGCCCGTGGAATCTCGATCATGGTCCCGAACTTGTAATTGATCTCGAACCCCTGCTCCTCCATGACTTTTCGGGCCTCTGTCTCCAGCAGCTGACGCTGCACCTTGAGTTCATTGCAATGGCTGGTAAGGGGGATCATGATCTCCGGCCGAACGTCACCGCCATCCCTGGAAACCAGGCACGCTGCTTCGATAATCGCCCTGACCTGCATTCTGGTCAATTCGGGGAAGTGGTTTCCAAGCCTTACCCCGCGCAGCCCGAGCATCGGGTTGTCTTCCCGCAGAACCTCCACCCGCTCGAGAACGTGCTCCTTGTTTCTTACCTGTTCGAGCAGGTCGTCTATGGCTTCAAGGTTGGGAGCATGCTGCAGCTGGATCTTGAGATCAGCCAACTCCTTCATGAGCGCAGTCTGGTTCGGCAGAAATTCATGAAGGGGCGGGTCGATCAGCCTGATAACCACCGGCAGCCCGTCCATCACCCGGAAGAGTCCGGCAAAATCCTCCCGCTGATACGGCAGCAGGGCCTTGATAGCCTCGCTTCGCTGTACCTCCATCTCGGCGAGAATCATCTTCTGCACCAGCGGCAGTCTTTCTGCCTCCATAAACATATGCTCGGTCCGGCACAGCCCGATACCTTCTGCTCCATACTCCCTGGCCCGTGATGCGTCTACGGGATAATCGGAGTTGGCCCATACGCCGAGAGTCCGGTACTCATCTGCCCAGGACAGAAGCTTCAGCAGCCACCTGTCCTTGACATCGGGATCCCTGGTTGGCACCTCCCCGAGAAACACCTCACCCGTGGTGCCATCAACGGAAATGAAATCACCTTCCTTTATGACCTTATCGCCTACCGTGATCTGTCGTCTGGTGAGATCGATATCCATATCGTCCACCCCAACCACCGCAGGTTTGCCGAACTGCCTGGCAACCAGCGCGGCATGGCTTGTCCGCCCGCCCCTGCTGGTCACAATTCCCTGAGCGGCAAGCATCCCGTGGACATCGTCAGGCCGGGTCTCCGGACGCACCATGATGACTTTCTTCCCTTCCTTTTTCCCCCACAATTCGGCCAGATCCGCATCAAGAGCCACCACTCCAACGGCTGCACCGGGAGAGACATTCAAGCCTTTAGCCAACAGCTTCGCCCCCACCGCCTCGCCGGTGGTGGGTTGGCGGTCGAATTGCGGGTGAAAGAAGAAATCGAGCAGCTCAGGGGTGACCCGCATCAACGCCTCCTCCTTGGATATAAGCCCTTCTTCCGCCATATCCACCGCAATCCTCACCGCCGCCTGGGAGGTTCTTTTGCCGTCCCGGGTCTGCAGCATCCACAGCTTACCTTTTTCAATGGTAAACTCGACATCCTGCATATCCCGGTAATGATTCTCCAGCAGCACCGCCACCCGCTCGAACTCGGCATGCACTTGCGGCATCTCTTTTGCGAGATCCGACAAATCCTTGGTCATCCGTATTCCGGCAACGACATCCTCACCCTGGGCATTGGTCAGGTAGTCACCCTCGATGTGTTTCTCGCCGGTGGTGCCGCTCCTGGTAAGCGCCACCCCGGTTCCGCTGTCATCACCCAGGTTACCGTAAACCATGGCCACGATATTCACAGCGGTTCCCAGATCGTGGGAAATTCCCGCAGCGTTGCGGTAATCTATGGCGCGCTTGCCGTTCCAACTCATAAACACCGCCTCGGTGGCCATCTGCAGTTGCGCATACGGTTCGGTGGGGAAGTGGTGGTGGGTATGGAACCTGAAAACATTTTTGAACTCTTCGGTGATCGCCATCCAGTGGTCTGCGGTGAGCTCGGTATCTGATTTCACGCCTGCTTTCAGCCGCATCCTGGTTATGATCTCCTCGAATTTCTCATCGGGGATATGCATCACCACGCTGCCGAACATCTGAATCAATCTTCTATACAGGTCATAGGCGACCTTGGGATCGCCGGTGCTCTCGATCAACCCCTCGACGGTCTCATCGTTCATACCTATGTTGAGGACCGTATCCATCATTCCCGGCATGGAGAATTTTGCACCGGAACGGCAGGAAAGCAGAAGAGGATTCTTCGGATCACCGAAACTCTTGCCGGTGGACGCCTCAATTTTTTTGAGCGATGTCAGCAGCTGCTCCCACAACCCTTCGGGAAGCTGCTCCCCAAGTGACAAATATTCGTTGCACGCTTCGGTGGTGATTATAAACCCGTCGGGAACAGGCACCCCGATGCGCACCATTTCTGCTAGATTAGCGCCCTTGCCACCCAACAACCCCCGGACACTGTCCCACGACCCGCCGACATATTTTTCCACTTCATCAAGTTCGGCAAATCTGTAAACCCATTTCTTATCCATGTGAAAATCTCCTGGAATATCTTTAATCAATAACACTGAACAATTTTGCATATATTACTGATCGACACAATACACAAACATAAGCCAAAGCGAAACAGTAGAGTATAAAAACTTTTACCGAATCATCTGTTTCATCGCGACGCGCGCTGCTCGCCTGTCGTGGAGCAGCGCGGTTTTTTCAACCACAAACCCCTTTCCAATAATAACGATTCGATATTCTGATTTTTTTTGGCATTAGCGGTGTTGCACCGTATACTAATATGGTGATCTGCAGTTGCGCCATGACCACCGTGTTCTGGTTACTCCGACCCAAAACAGTACCGACAGCCCATGACCACTACGCCTTTTGACAGCTGGACAGACAAATACGATCGCTGGTTTACAACCCCGACGGGACTGCTGGTAAAAAAATATGAAACCGAACTGTTGCTTGAACTGCTTAGCCCCGGATCCAATGAAAAAATTGTCGATGTCGGCTGCGGCACCGGAATTTTCACCCGTGACATCCTGGCTCTTGGTGCTGCTGTGATAGGTCTCGACCTGTCATGGCCGATGCTGGAACAAGCGGTTATCCTCAGGCAAACAGGAAACTTCTCCGCTATTCTCGGTGACATGACCCGCCTGCCTTTTGATGACAGCAGTTTTGACAAGGCGGTTTCCATGACCGCTATCGAATTTACCGACAACGCCCACCAGGCAATCAGCGAACTTTCCAGGGTGACCAGAAGAGGAGGCCGTATCGTCGTAACCACCCTCAACAGCCTCAGTCCATGGGCACAAAAAAGACGGCAGAAAGCCAGGGAAGGCCATCCCCTGTTTACAAACATTCATTTCAGGTCCCCCGGGCGAGCTGCGCATGCTCGTCCCGGAAAACGCCATAATCAGGACGGCCGTTCACTTTCAGCAGGACGCCCCGGTTGCACACATTCCCGCAATCGAGGAAAAAGGAATGAAAAACACCCTGATGACCGGAGCCTTTTTAGCGGTCCAATGGATCAACCCTTGACAGGGACAACAGATAGCCACAGGAAAACACAATGGATATAGTTTCCTCCACCAGCCAGATGCAATCCAACCCGTTTGTCATGCTGACGTTGATTGTCGCCCCCGCAATATTGACCAACGCCTCGGCACTGATGGTCATGAGCACCAGCAACCGCTTTGCACGCGCAATCGACCGCAGCCGCGAGTTATCGCGGCAGATAGGTGAAGCAGCTGGAATCGGCGATACTACACTCTCGGACAGACTGACCGGAGAATTGCTGCTTACCGAAAAAAGAGCGGTCCTGTTGCTGCGCGGCATCCGCGCCTTTTATTTTTCCCTGGGCGCCTTTGCCTTTGCCGCATTTATCTCCCTGGTGGGTGGAGGACTGGTAAGTATAAACGTAACAACGGCCAACCGCATCCTTGCCCTGACAGCGGTCATCTCGGTTTTTCTTGCTGTAGCAGGCCTGGTTACCGGATCATTTCTGTTATTTTACGAAACCCGGATCACCGTCGGCATCCTCCAGGACCGGATAAGGAGAATAAAACAACGCCGGGACGACCAGATCGGAACCGACGGCAATCCGGCGTAGATGGAACAACAGTGCCAAAATGTTCTGCCGGAAATCCCAATCACCCCAAGGCCGGCATAGATTTGTCTTCTTGACAGCAGATATCCTATTGAACTTCGTACCAAGGTCTGGTATCAATGTCGGGGATAGCGGAGGAGTGCCGGAGCGGTTGAACGGGACGGTCTCGAAAACCGTTGTGGGGGTAACTCCACCCAGGGTTCGAATCCCTGCTCCTCCGCCAAATCAAGATTAATCACAATCCAATGCAGTCCTAAAAATCATGCCCAATCGAAGAATTATCGGTTTTTCCATTCGGTATCGTCCAGTGATGTTTATGGCAATCCACCACTTGTTGTTGGTATAACTGTTGGAAAAAGTACGTGCTAACACGGCTTATACCACCAAGGTTCCTGGCCTTATACTCAAAGCATTCTCAGAGCCATAGATAGCATTGGCTCACCGAAAAAGGTGGAAACTATGGGTGAGTCCTCTCAACAAATTGACTGACGTCACTGTACGTAAAGCCAAAACCAAATCAGAAGAGAACAAAAAGAATATCTGACGGTGAAGACCTCTATCTTGAACTGAACAAGAACGGCTCCCGCTAATGGCGCCTTGCGTATCGATTTGCAGGCAAGCAAAAAAACGGTTCATCCGATAAAAGCGTACTTCTTCTCATGAAGGGCCATTATCTTGAGTTTGAAAAACTCCATATCTCTGTAACCATAGGCTTTTCTCTGCATCGTCTTGATCTTGTTGTTGGTCCCTTCAAGTGGACCTGTCGATAAGCAATCAAAATCGAAATAGGCCAGCTATTCCCGAGGTAAGTCTAAATCATTGAAATTGCGCCATTCGGTAAAATCATCTTTCGTAAACATTTAATATGAAGTATGAACTTAATCTATTGAAATAATGTGAAAAAT
>NZ_FNJI01000061.1 GCF_900104445.1 Desulforhopalus singaporensis
AGGTTTTTGGGGATGCGAAGATGACGACTGCACTACTTGATCGTTTGACACATCATTGCGACATCGTAGAAACCGGCAATGAGAGTTATCGGCTGAAAAATAGAAAATAAGTTCATCATTTACTATCCGCCCCAGTTGAGTTCTGCCGCTCCGACGAGCATTTTGGTGGGCCCATTCTCGCGCCAGAACTCAATTGGGGCTACCTTGAGATGAAAGCTTTAAAATAACAGGATTAATGGAACCCCCTTTTTACTTTTTGGGGGTCATTTTTGGACGCTGACAGGGGGTCAATTTTGAATGCTGATTGACACCGTAGACAGTGGATTTTATCTTTCGCCACCAGGTGTACTCGCCTTCTTCTTCAAACGGTGGTTCTCTTGATTTTTTGATTTGAAACTCGACAATTGCTTTGATGGGGTCAACCCGTGAACCCTTGAGTTGACTGTACAGTGCGGTACCTGAGGATATGATAACGAACGTTACCAGTAGAATTTTTACTGCTCTTGATAGGTAATTTTTCAATAGGCATTTCTCCTTTTATGCTTGAATTTATAGGGCAAAAGCGACCATCGAACTCACAGGGTAGAACCTGGGGAACTATGTCGTAGGGGTAGCGATGTGGTGGTGATTACTGCGGGTAGATCCTGCAGAATGTGGGGGACTTGATGGAAAAACAGTCGGAATGATTTGCTAACATCTCATATATTTATATATATAGTATTATGTCCTATATATGATTTTTTATATATTCTCCTGGATAGTTGTGGAAAATATTAGCTGACTTTCATGAAAACCCCACCTAATATTTGCAGCCTTTTGATATTTGGTATTTTCTAGATATCCATTGACTTACACATCCTTTAAAATATCGCTATGGTTATCGGTTGCACCATTAACCATATTCACCTCTTCATCTCGTGAACGTTAACGTAAGATCTCTAGATCTACCTTACCTTTTAAAATCTTCCCGCTATCTGATGATCAATACCCTTTAAGCCATAAATATATATCCTATTTTCAGTTAGTTATATCAATGGACTATTGAGATGAAATCCTTAAGTTTAATAGGTGTTATTTTTCAATAAATATTGTATTCTCATTTATAAGTGTGAGCTAATACTCTCACACAGCAAATCATTAAATAGCTTTTTTAACTTTGAAATCAAGAGGAGGTATCTAAATGATTAAATTCATAAGAAGATTTTTCCCTAAAAGCAGAGTTAGAAGATTTTGCCTTACGTCTCAAACCGGCTTTACAGTGAACGCGAACTCTAGCCAGTGTGCAGGTCATTGCCGTTGTGTTTAATTAATCATATTTAAGCAACTCCTTGTTTTTCCGCAGGGTAATGTCCATTTTTTTTAAGTTGGTCAATTTTCTTCTTGGCCAACTTTTTTTTTATCTGGTTACCCTAATCCTCAGCAAGAGAAAATCAGAGAATTTCAACATACTGTAATAACGTCACTTTTTCGACTTACCGCTTACCTGCCACTTGCGAAATTGTGTTATCAGCGTGCAATCAGTAGCTTGCATGCTCATTCATGGCGTTTATGAAAATGTTTGCTGAACATGAGGGGTAATCAGTTTTTTTTATGTTAAATAAACTTAAACATTTAACTGCACCTTTATCTATCAACTTTGAAATTACTGAAAGATGTAATCTTAAATGCTCATTCTGTTATTGTTCTTCAGAAGAATATAAACAACAATTTTCAGGCAACGATACGTTCGATAGTTCATATTTTAGTCGATTGACTGATATTCTCGATATCTTAAAAAAAAGTGGTGTATTTGAAATAAGATTCTTTGGGGGGGAGTTTTCTATCTATCCCAAATGGAAAGAACTTATGGCATATGCCCATGACTTAGATTTTTTCATTTCATTTGTTTCTAATGGAGTCCTTTTTAGTAATGAAGATATTAACTTTTTTCAGGATGTAGGAATAACAAGTTGTGCAATATCCCTACATGGAGATGAATCTACACATGACAACATAACTGGCATACGTGGTAGTTTTAAGCGTACTATTAACACTATTAAAAATTTACAGGCAAAAGGTATCGATGTATCTGTTCCATTTACCCCAAATGTGTTAAATATTGATTCTTTTGAAAAATACTGCGATTTGCTAATAGAAGATCATGGAATTAGTGGAATTGGCGTTAACAGGTTGTTCCCTTGTGATGGATTTAAGCCATTAACATTAAATGATTACAAAAAAATTTTTAAAGTAATTGAAAGAGTACGGTCCAAGCATGGATTAACCATTAATTTCATAGACTCTTTCCCCAGATGTCAAGTTGATGTAAAATATTGGAATTATGTCACTAACTGCTCGCAGGGAGTTGCGTTTGGTCAAGTTAACTATAATGGGGATGTAAAAAATTGTTCGAGTATTTGTGAGAATTTAGGCAATTTATTCGAGGATGATTTAACAACTATTTGGAATAAAAGGCTATTTCACTTTAGAAATTTAGAGTATCTTCCACTTTCTTGCAAAATTTGCCCTGTATTCTGTGGAGGAGGTTGCATAGCTAGTAGAACTACAAAGAAGAATTTTCAATCTGATATATTTATACCTCGAAAAGAAGAGGAATCTATCAAAGACACACTTATTATAACAATTGCAAATTATTTAAAAAAATACAAATACCATAAAATTCAATCTAAATCTATCGAGAAAAGAACATCAAAAAAATACACAATCACAGACACTCCTAAAATTGGTAAACATAAGTATAGAAAAGAAAATGAAGATTATATAGTTATGATAGAAAAAAACGGCATCTTCTTCGTCGATGAAACAACGATTAAATTGTTGCCGGAATTAAATGGGAAGAACACCATTATAGAGGTAGCTAATAAGTACATGTTGAAAGTTGATGAAGTAATTTCCATCGTTAATGGTTTTTTATCCCCCTCAAGATGATTTCACATTTTAGAGTTTCTTGCTTTATCATATAAGTATTTTATAATTTGACTTGTCGGTTTTCACCTTTAATTCAAGCAGTCCAAGGTGTTGATTTGAATATGTAAACACTAGATTACAGTTAGGTTCTTTTTCGTTTATTTCAATTGGTAAAAATACCTGTCCCCAGTGAGTCTTATTAGAAAACGGTGAAGTTGAAAGGTTTACATTCTTACTCAATTGTACATCAAACCAGGCGCATAAACCTTTAATTGGCATCTCAAATTTAACATTAAAACATTTTTCATTTTTTACAAAATCATAGGTGATAGGAAACTTTCCCAGGCTCTTAAATTCCACTATATTTCCAGCAACTTCATTTCTATATATTATTGCTTCTTTTTCGTATAGATCTCTCAAAGGTGTAACATCAACATTTATTGATTTACCTACAGTTGGGAAAATTGGAATTTTTGTATTAGTTGAAAGATTGCCGATAAATAACTCGTACGAGTTTGGGATAACAATTCCTTCTGGTTTCATATTATTGGCTATACATTTGTAAAGAGAAGGAAAGATTTTTTCTCTGAACACTAGTGAGCCTAAGGGTTCGCTCACAATGATATCGGCTTTTTCTTTAGTGATTACTTCACTAAAATCGCCTATAATCGCCTCAATTTTATTTTGGACATTGTTGGCTTCAGCTAATTTTTCAATGTACTTTCCGATTTTGGTAGATTCGATAGCAAATACTTTTTTAGCACCAGCTTTTGCAGCAAGTATTGCCAAAATTCCCGTTCCCGACCCAGCATCAATAACAACATCTCCCTCCTTGACTGTTGAATAAATAGCATCTTGATATTTACTCATACGCTCCAAATCTGAAAGCATCACACGATGCGCGTTAATACTCGAGTAACTACTATCTGCGTAATTAGTGTTATTAGCTTTTATTAATATTTCATGATAAATCAAATCTGTTATCATTTTATGGTTACAATCCGTAAAATTTGATAATATTTCACTCAATGTTCTGGCGTCTGAACAAAATGCAACAATTGCGGCACTTAACGGATCAAATGACTTTCGGATATACCTGTAAGGTGAATGATAGAATACAGAGTTACTGCCAAATATTAGGCTGACATCATTTGCTCTTATATATTTATTCATAATCGGACTTTTGAGTTTTCAGCAATGATAATTGTTTAAAATCATAATATGAAAAAAACATACCATGAGAATTTGACAGTACTAGGTCAATTAAATTGGACGCTATTTTCTTTCTATATATATCTAATAAGACTCCAATTTGTTCGTCAGTCAATGCTTGTTGAGATTTGAATGGAACTTGTAATATAAAATAATCGTTTTGTTTTCCAATTTCGACGCGATATTCATCAGGATGAGAGTGAATATATGAGTTTTTTGTCAAAACAAAACCGGTCCCGTAAGTTGAAACAATTTTGTTTTGCACATTTTTAATGAAATTTAAAGTATTTTCAGCTTCATTGTATGATTCGCCTGGAAATCCTAAGAAAAACATTAACCAAATATTTATTTTCGCATTGTATAAATTGTCTATTACCTGATAAATAGTCTTCAGGTTTGTTCCCTTACCCATAAGAGTTAATATATTATCGTTTGCAGATTCCAACCCTATAAGTGTATTTGTGTATCCAGATTTCTTAAGATTAATACAAAGATCTCTAGTTATTTCTTGTTCAAATCGTATTTGTGACCCCCATCTAACTTTACAGTCTGAAATCATTTCAGATAAAGATTCTAGTTGCATAGGATGTAAAGCCTCATCAACAAAGTAAAAAGACTGGCAATCATATTTACTTTTATATTTCTTAATGTCATTTACTACAGATTGAGATGACCTTGTCCTATAGTGAGAATAGCTATATGTGTGACTGCAAAATTTACATTTGTTCCAATAGCATCCTCTAGAGTGGTAAATAGGGAGTATTTTTATAGGTGAAAAATACTTATTGAAAACAATGTCCTTAAAATCTGGCGTTGGTAATTCTTTTACAATTTCATAGCTAACCTTACATGATTTACGTACAATTCCGCCCTGAATGAAGTAAAGATTTTCAACCTCTTCAATCCTCTTATTATTATTTAAGTATTGATGCAATGAGTATAATGGTGTTTCTCCTTCTCCTGTTATGATGTAGTCCATATACTTGAACAAGTAAGGTAAGGTCAGTATCTCATCATTTAAATGGGTTAAATAGCTACCTCCTGCACATATTTTAACATCTGATATTTTTTTGACTAACCTTGCTAGAGTGATGGCTGGTAATAGTTGGGTTTCATAGTTTATAGAAATGCAGACGACATCTGAGCTCATTAGGATACTTCTATCTAATATCTTTCTAAAAAATACTGCATAAATATTCAAATGTTCGTCTGCAATTATTTTTTCAATACTATCTTCTGATACGTCTATTCCTTTATAGGTTAAATTATTAAAGCTTAAATTAAAATATTCCGAGTCAAGCGAAACCAGTTCAAGAGCAGATATGATTCTTTCCTTTGCAGCGGCATATTCTTTTGGAGTTACAGAATTATTTCTAATTTGATGTTTTGCGCTCTTTGTATCTTTAATTATATTTTTATACTTTCTGTGATATCTATATTTTTTTACTAATATTTCTAAATACTCATTACTTATGAAATAATTATAGGAATCTACGTTCAAATCTTTATGGATAATTCTTTCGACACCATTTTTTTTAAGAAAAGCAATCAAGCATGGAATAGCTAAAGATGGATAGGAAGGTTCAAATTGCGGAGGAGTTACAAATAAATAATTCACTTTAGCTAGGTAGTAGTAGTTTTTCGTATTTAAATGCCAATGATAATCATGCCTTAACGCAATCATCTGCTAAAGAATATGCGTCCCAATTCCCCTTAGTTAATCTAGATTTTTGTATGGAACTTAGGAGTGTTAAGTTTCAAGGATAATGAATGATTTCCGTTCCTAATAGCAGCTTCAAACAAGATAGAGGAGTTTTCACGAATTGTACACAATTTTCAAATCACTCCAAAACTGAAGGCAAGCGCCCATCATATATTATCAATATGTAATAGAATGTTCCATATGAGCTAACAAGCAATTCGATGCGGTATTCAACTGGTTTTTGAGTTAAATGGAGTGCAAATGTGAGAATGACAGCATATCACAATAACCTTCTAAAATTATTACACAAAGACAACAATCCGCAATTATAGATAGTTACAGCTTAACGAATTTTCAGTAAAATAACACAAATTATCCCCCCACTCTCTATGTTACTCAACCCTTCAAATTCACCCCTCACAGCCATTTTAAACCAAATCCAGCCAATGATATTCAACATCTAGAAATGGCTCAAAATGGCTGTTTACGACGTTCTTTACTCTCTCAGATCTTTACCCCAGGTATCTCCAACCTTCGGATCTACCACAAACTGGACCTCTGGAAAAATCTCAGCAAATGTTCCCTCCATGCATTCCTTAGCAACACCAGCAACGTGGTCAGCAACATCTGCTCTCGCTTCGATAATGATCTCGTCGTGCATGATATGAACAATCTCAGCATCCAGGTCAGCAAGCTTTTCGTCCAGTTCAATCAAAGCGATTTTGAACACATCTGCAGCTATCCCCTGCATGGGATGATTACAAATTGCATCATCACTGTCATCGTCAGAAATTTTTCGTAACCTTCCGAGCTTTGTCGTTACACTACCCTCTTTTTTTGCTCTAGCAGCTGTTGCGCTCCGCCAAGTACTTATTCCAGGGAAACGCTGATTGAATAAGCTTACCCAGTACATGACCTGGTCCGGATCATAAGAAAATCCTATCTCGTTGAGACGATCACAAATCTTATATGATCTCCTACCGTTGATCAATCCAATGACAATTTCCTTTCCAATTCCCCTGTAGCTGAAAATATCATCTCTGTCCCCGAAAATGATTCGAGCTGTTTCCAGATATATATCTTTCCCAGCTTTGAACAACGCTACGGCAGCTTGATCACCGGACAACGCAGCCATTATCCTTGGCTCTTCCTGTGAATAGTCTGCTTTAACCAACTTGTACCCTTCCCTGGTACGAAACAGAGAACGCAGGGGTCCACTTCTCGGCACTCTTAACAATGATCTCTCGAATCTACCTGTTGTGGTGCGGAACTGATCAATGTCATCACGATAGCGATCATCCAGACCAATCTTTTCCCAATAGCTCTCGATTTGTTTTTTTAACTTCTCATCACTGTCATCATGAAGTCGCAGCATCTCATTGATATCAACACCGACACCAGCGTTCTCTATCTTGGCTGTAACCCAAAGCAACTTAGACTCGATGCTGAAGATCTTTTCGAGTCCCTTCGATGCTATCAGCGCTTCCTGTTTCTCCCAAACCTCATAAATGCTGCGAGTGACGATACCTCGCTCCAAACCATTGGTGATATCATTACGCTTGAAAACAGTGTCCAGATTCACAAGAACATTGTTGATTTCCCCGTTGGCGATGAGCTTTTCCGTGATAACGACATCGACAATCTCACACTTCGTCAAGCCACATTTCATGAAAACCTGAGCTAATTTCTTGCCATTATTCGTGACAATTTTCCTATGGTTCTCCAGCAGGTGACTTTCAAAAAAGGACTTCAGCTCTGACAGATCACGATGCAACATCATGGATGAGAATTCAGAACCCCAAGCGACATACGCCAGATCTTCGTCATCATGCAGATAAACAGAGACATACCCTTCAGGAATCGGGTTAACTGAAGATTCGCTCTGCTTAACGGCACGATAAGAATCAATGTTCACCTTCCCGACTATGCCAAGATCATTGATCTGCTTGTAAAACTCCTTAACTCTCTCAGGATTTCCTACTCCCTGAACATAGTTACCCCGAGCATGAGGAAGTTTGATTTTGAAGGATTCGAAGTGAGGATTTCGCTCCTTAAAGTCAATTAATAAACTGGACCATTGATTTGAGTTGGAAAGGATTAATCTATCTCCATTATCCCCTGGATCTCCATTTTGGGATATACCTACAAGTAAATCGCTGGAGTTGATTCTTTGTAAGTAAATTTTAGTTATTATTATTTTTATAACATTAATTGACTTAAGCTTTTCTTTGTCAGAACTGAAATTATTACCTTCAAAGGGAAGTAATTTATCTAGAAATAAATCTTTCCTTATACAAAATAGGCTTTTACAAAATTGGCTTAAATTACCTTTTTGATTATCAGATAGGTCTTTAGCCAGTCCCCACAAAGTTGACTGAAATCTTACAGCGATACTTTCTTTTTGCTTAACAAATACGTTTGCTAGAAACCCTACATCTTGGTTCAGAAATCCATACTTATCCACAAGTGGTTTCAGTCGATTTATCGCTATTTCCTTCCAAGAATTTTCTTTGGATTTGTCGATTACAAGAGTAGGTTTTTCAAGAGATGTCGGCCAATTGTTTGCGGCGAGAACAATATCGACTTTGTTTTTGTAAATCGGTCGAATTCTATGGATTGCTTGAACAAATTCCCACTGCATGTTCGCTTCCGCCCAGTCAATCCTTTTGTCGACGTCTCTTTCATTTGGGAACAAGAGACAAGCATCTTGAGCGGCACTGTTAAGATTGGTGTAAGGTAAACCGATGACCAGAACCGCTTCGCAAATCGCATAATCGTTGATCCCCCGAGGTCCGAGGAAATGAAACATCATGAATTCTCGCGCAGGGTCGATTGCTTTCAGAATTCTCAGGACCTCATCTTCATGCTTCATGTAGGTAATGACCATGATTTTTTGTGCTTGGGTGTGCGACAGCATGTCGGTCAGGAGTTTTTCGAGATCTTTTTCCGTTGCGAGCGCCATATCTTTCCGACTGAGACTCTTCTTGATATGGACCCGATTACTCTCCCACCCAACATCTGCTCTGACAGTTTTCAGCTTTCTCCTGACCAGCGGTTCTAAAGATTCAGCATCACCGGTGGCATCTAGGATCTTGAGAGGAGTGTCATGGTAAGCAAGGTGAGTAATGCGTTTGGTCTTAAAGTTGATTTCACCTATGTTATCGATCTGGACGAAAGCGAGTACCGTACGCGAGCAAAGGGAGTTTATCCAGGTAATAGCTTTCATGTCGATCCCTTTGAAGTACAGCTGCTTTATCCTCAATTTATTGAGAGTGTTGGACAATGTCAGCAGATTAGAGACGGTTTCCTCCTCTGGCCTGCCGGTCCATTTGCTCAATAAATCTATAATTGTCGTCTCATCAGCTTCAGTGAGTTTGCGACTGTTGATGGTTATCTCCCGAGAATCACTTTTTACCAGATTCACGGAAAGGCGCTGAAAAATACTAAGGAGCTGCCTGATCAGCCTGGCGTCATTTTCCGGCACGATCTTGAGCAATGATTTCATCTTCCGCTCCGAGCAAGTTTCCTCCAGCAAAAATCCAGCTTTTAGATTTTCATCAAGGATGAGAAGATCAGGTTTGGGGATTGTCTCGACTAGGTATTGGAGCATGTGCAAGGTGACAAAATAAACGCCAGGACCAAGATTTTTTCTTTGCTTGAAGTATTCACAATCGGCGTCTCGGTTTTTGCAACTGTTGCACAAAAGTTCTTTCGGCGAAAAACCTCTGTCTGTGATATTTTCAACTTCTCCAGATCGTTGACAGGCAACTGCTTGTGACTGCAGCAGATGGAGTCCATTGGAATGTCCCAAAAGTTCAATGCATTTATTGTATGCTTCCTCTTGAAGTTGCCTGTTGAAAGCGGCATAAACGATAACCTTACCTTCCCCCATCTCACTGATCACATGTTCCATCGCTGAGTGAGTTTTCCCAACACCGGGAGTTACAACGAGCAGGGAATTGTCTCTGTTTCTTAGTTCCGTATTGATAAGATTACGAGCATCAGCAAGACTCATTTGATTTGTGGGAGGAGTTAGGTCATAGCTTTTCTTGTTAGTATTGTAATATGATCCTCTATTCTTGATTTTCGCCCAGTGGAACAGTGGAACTCCCGCACCGACAGAAGCCTCACAATTGCTATTCAAACATTTCAGTGTATAACTCGGCGGATACGCTCGTGCATTTGAAGTAGTTTTCCCGCAGAGGGGACATGGTAGACCTTGAAAGGAGATCGCCATTGCTCCTCTTGCTTCAACCTTTGATAAAATCCCCTTTTCTGAGAGCAATTCCTGCATTACTTCTAAGCTACGGGGTTCCCTATCCTTCCGAAGCATCCAAAAGCTGAAGGGATTTACCCTAAAGTCCTCAGCTATCTTCTGATTCTCCTGGATACGGTTTCCCAAAGTTCCAAGGACACTAAGGTCAGAGATTACGGGACAGTCGATTAGCCACTCGACAAGGGGATAGATCTCATGTGGATCAGGTTTTCCAGCAGTCACATTCAGATAGTCATCCAGTGTGAAGGCATCATGAGCCAGAAATTGTTTGTCGATGACGACGCTATGACTATCAGTAAGCTCCTTGTCATTATGTAGAGCATCCCCCTTATACCCCATTATCTGGTGAGGAAATTCGACCTCTTTAGATGGCTTAAGATCGTGTATATGAGGCATCTCATCTCGCATCAAATCTATAAATGCGAGGTAAGCAGGTCGATTCAACCCGACATTAGACAAAACACGGAACCCAGTGCCACCAGTTGCCATAAATTTGAAATGTTTACCAACGCCATAATTATTGAACGTCCTTTCTGTTATTCGAGCTGACTCGATGGCGCTTTTAATCTTCTCTTCTCTCCCATGAGGTGGTCAAATAAAATCGGACACTTTCCTTAGGCTGCTATTTTCAGCTCCATCTCTTTTTCAAATTCATTTGGGCTGAGATATCCCAAATAGGAGTGGCGCCTTCTGCTGTTGTAAAACATTTCGATATAATCAATGACGTCTCGCTTGGCTTCTTCCCGGGTGAGGTAGGAAGAGCCAAATACTCGTTCAGTCTTCAGACTTCCAAAGAAGCTCTCTGCAACTGAATTATCCCAACAATCACCCTTGCGACTCATACTGCTTTTCATCTGGCTCTTTCTGAGCAATTTTTGAAAATCTATGCTGCAATACTGACTGCCTCGATCAGAGTGAAAGATCAGGCCCGATG
>NZ_FNJI01000031.1 GCF_900104445.1 Desulforhopalus singaporensis
CGGGATGTTCTGGAAATCCCGCCGAATCACTGCAAGAAGAGAATCTGCGTTGAGGTGTTTTCTCACTTTTCTGCCAGATGCTATTGTCGGGGGTAAAGCTTTGCTCGTTTGGTATGCTGATACTTTCATCGCGTCTCCAATGTATGGGCTTGATATCACATAGAAAACGCGCGACACTTCTTTGTAGGTTTGTCAAGAAAAAAGTGTCATGCTAAAAAATATTTTTCACATTATTTCAATAGATTAAGTTCATACTTCATATTAAATGTTTACGAAAGATGATTTTACCGAATGGCGCAATTTCAATGACTTAGACTTACATCGGGAATAGCTGACTGAGCGCCAACCCCATGGCACGCTCCAATTGGCGACCGCCGAGATTGATTACAGCCGAAGAGGAACATGAAAAGATATTTACCGGCTAACTTGGAAAATGCGGTGTCGATTTCTTTGATTACTACCTGTTTCACATTACCGCAGGTATTATTTAATGGCGCACAACCCGTTAACTATTCGGGCCGCTGCGCAGGCGGCGCCATAACCATTATCAATATTCATTATGGTAACTCCAGGGGCACAGCTCGAAAGCATGCTTGCCAGCGCAGCCTTACCTTTTGCTGCGACACCGTATCCCACTGATGTTGGAACACCAATAATGGGTCTGGAAGTAAGTCCTCCGATGACGCTCAATAATGCTGCATCCAAACCAGCGACGACGATAACCGCATCTGCCGTATTGATTTCATCCAACCGTTCCGTAAGTCGCCATAATCCTGCAACGCCACAATCTTCATATATATCGTTTGCGATTCCAAGATACGTAATCGTTCGGGCCGCCTCCCAGGCGACAGGACCATCGGATGTTCCCGCAGAAACAATGGCGATCCGTCCTGTAGATCTGGCTGGCATCGTATCTCCAAAAGCAGTTCGAGACAGGGGGTGGTAATCGTATCCGGCTCTGACTTTTTCGGGAGCCAGAGCGAATTGCTCTGCGCTCAATCGTGTAAATAGAATTGGGTGTTTCGAGCCATTACTGAACCTGTTCAGTAAATCTGTTATCGCCTCGTCTGATTTACCTTCGCAAAATACTGCTTCTGGCAAGCCGATTCGCGCAGCACGTCCATGATCAAATAAAATGCCGTTATTCACGTTAGTTATACTCTGAAAATAATGTTCTCAAAGGAGAAGGATCAGCACCTCGGATGTTAAAGGGGGTACAGGTTCGAGATACAGCTCCTTCAGTAAATTATTATTAATGGAAACGGAGGTAAAAATTAGCGTCGAAAAAATATACACCTGAGCTGAACTTGATCTGACAAAAACCATGTCAAAACTAGTGTTTGTCAGATCTGATCTCAACTTCTACATATTGTCATTATTTCGCCAGTACAGGCAAAACGTCCCCCCCTCGAGGCAAAATGCCAATCGTCGCGGTCGGCATCTGCTTTAAGGCGTAATCTAATGCACTCTGGACGCTTGCACACCGTTTGTACCCAAGAACTTCAAGATCAAAATCTGTAAGACCGTGCGACACCGCCAGTATTGATGCTCTTTCTCTTGCTCTCGAGTTACAGGTAGCCAGCACTGCGGAGATTAAGTCCACAGATTTATCATCAACAGGGGCATTCTTGGCTTTCTCCAAAATCTCCCTGTGGCTCATTTTCAGCCAGTCATGAAACCTCGGATGATTTTGCGCAAACCCCTCATGACAGGGACTTGCGAAAATAATAAATCCACCTGGCTTAACAGCAAAGTATGCTGAGGTAACACCTTTGAGAGCCTGCCAAAAATCCAGGTCGGCGGGATACGAACTTACCACTACTATATCCGCCAATTCTTTCATTTGGACAGAGAACGCATCCCGCGATACGCGCGCACCCAAACGATGCGCCTCAACAAAGTCACCAGCCACAACGTCAATCACTTCACCACGGTAATTTTTCACTGTGTTGATGATAAACTTAAGACCGGCACGACGAGCCACTTCCTCCATTCCTAACCGGCACGGGTTATCGACTACACCTAGAGGTATTTCATCGAGCATTGCTGCGGAGATGTGTGTCGCAGCTGTTGTTGGGTAACCACATATCCCCGGTTGAAATATCTTGGCACCTCCGGAATAACCCGCATCTGAATGAGGAACAATGTTGCCAATTCCAATGATAAAATCGAAATCAGCAATCTTGCGGTTAATCTGGACCGGGATTTCAATACCAGCTATGTGAACAGATGGCATCGTCATCAGGCTGCTCTCATCCTTGTAATCGTGCTGGTTAATCTTCAGCCTTTTTATTAGATCCGGACCTACCTTTTCCAATAGCTCATCGTCCGTCAGGATCCGGTGGGATCCCGGTGCCGTCAGAATTTCAATCTGTTCCTGTCTTAATCCCAGATCGACCAAATAATCGACTAATACAGGAAGAATAGTGCTGACCGGTGTTGTTCGCGTCGCATCCTCAATCAGTATCAATACGCGATCCGAAGAAGACACCATATCCCTGACAGGCGCACAACCTATGGGATCATCCAGACGTGCCCGTAAAGTATCTTGCAGATTTTCAAGAGGTGCGGTCTCCTTCATGCTTCCATCAAATACCACACGATTTCTCTCGACCTCAAATTCTATTGTTTTATCGTCACCATACGGGATCGTCATTTTTTGCATGACTTCTCTCCTTTTGATCAAAAATCAACACATGTAGTGTCGTGTTGTTATGAGTTTATGCTTTATTTTTTGATCTCCAGAACTCCGTTTGTTGCATCCAGCACAATCGTGTCTCCGTCTATGATCTGGGCGTAGAACTCGGGATCAACTTCATGCACCATCGGCACCTCGAATATGATCGCGCTGGATACCAATACGGGATCAGCATGCTCGATAATCATGCCAAGAGGACTATTTCCGTGTTGAGACAGTTTATAGATACCGTCAGCCTGCACAACGGAGCTACCCTTTCCAGAAGGCATGATGAGAACCTTCCCGGCGACATTACGCCCCTCAAGATCATGGTTGCGTTCGACAACCGTTCCGCTCTCAGGCTCAACAAGGTAATAGCATAACGCGTCTTTTGAAATTATAACTTTACCTTCGACACAACCTTTAGATATTTTTTTGCATTTGAACTTAGTACCCATTATTGCAATACCTCCCCTACAATAGCAGCCTCAACACATTCTTCAATCGGCCGAATAATAAATTTAATTCCCCGAATTTCGTTATAGTAAGCACACTTAGGAGAATCCGTCACACCTACTTTTCCATAGTATGGTTGCCAACATGGCGGGACATCTATGCAAGTGTCGGCCACAATATGGCCTCCTGCTCGCTGAATGATATCCAAATAGCCCATCCGCTCAGCAAGCTCTTTAGTAAGGGAACTCGTCAGCACCCAGAAATCCACAGCAAAGCGTCTCTCAGCGATAGTTTTAGCTATCGTCTCCACCTGGGTGATGGTCAGATGTGGACAGCCGAACATTGCAAAATCTATTTTTTCACCTTTACGACACAGTCGATCGCGGGTCCGTGCTATATCGTCGTTTGTGACCTTAATTCTGTGCTTGACTTTATTGGCGCCGAAAGCGGCTTCTAAAGTCGGAGCTTCTGGCGTGACCCCCACAATATGGTACATAGATACCGCCCCAGATGTGTTCAGCTGTGCCCCAAAATTCATAAAACCGGCCGGTGTTGGTCTCGCCTTGATTCCTGTAAAAACTGGGATTTCTAGGCCTTTATACAATTCCGGATAGCACCAGCCGAGCAACTGGTAATCAAAATCTGTTTCTATATCTGCTTCTACCTCTACCAATATTTCCCCGTAACGGTGTTCATCGAGTAACAGGCCATATTCTGGCACTAAACCGGTAACAGCAGCACAAAGAGCGCTCTGGCTGGATTCACGGTTGGAGCGCGCCCCTAAAACCGAATTTACATAAGGAGTTGCGCTCGACTCAGAGAAAGCAATTACCTCTCCCATTCCCGGTACATTTTGTTGCAAATATGGTGTGCAATCAAACGTCAAGGTAGCCCCAATTTTTTGATAAGCTGCGTTCGTTGCTGATACGATATCGACACCAGCTTTTGGTATTTCGAACAAGTGCTGGTTCAGATATTTCAAATCTATACTTGGATTTACCGTTGGTGATACTTTACACGTTGCCCCAAGTGATAGCATCTTCTCCACGAACCAAAGGTCCGCATCCTGAGAGCTTAATGCCACATGTGCTCTCGTTATAGGCACCATTCTTTTAGCATCAAAAGTTTCCCCTATAGCCGTTTGAATCTCCATAGCTTTGGCAACACCCTCTCCATAACGGCCCTCCAACATATCTTTATGTTCAGGTTTCAAATTCACGTCAGAATCTCCACTATTTAATTTTATTTTCCAGCCCCGAAGCACGATTCTGCTTTAAGGATGGAATCTATTTAAATTACCACAGCTTAACCAAGAACATCGTGGCTGCAGAATTATAGGTTATGATTATCAACACCAGAGCCAATGCAGCTAGGAAGGAAGTCATATATTTCATCATACTTCCGATAGAAACATTACCTACTGCCGACGCTACAAAAAGGTTAATTCCGTAAGGCGGCGTTACAAATCCGATGGCGAGATTCAGCGTCAACATTACTCCGAAAGTTACAGGGGTCATACCTAGTTTGGTGACAATCGGCAGTAATATTGGTGAAAGAATAATAGTAGCCGGGATGTTGTCGATCAGGCACCCCACTATTAAAAGAAAGAGATTGATAACTAAAAGCAGCACATATTTGTTAGATGTCATTTCCAACATCGCTGCAGCAATACTGCCAGGGATTTGCTGGATGGTTAAATATCCGGCGAAAGCCATTGAAAAACCAACCATAAACGTCGTGATACCGTTAATCACGATAGTATCGAAAAGAGACTGATAAAGTTTCTTCCAAGTTAATTCTTTATAGATAAAAAAGCCGACAAACGTAGAATAAACAACCGCTACAACAGCAGCTTCCGTCGGAGTGAAAATACCGGCATAAATCCCTCCCAGCACGATTACAGGTGCCAGAATCGCCCAGAATGCTTCTTTAAAAGACACCCAGACCTCTTTTCCTGTAGGGAAATGTTCTGTACCGCTGTACCCATGCTTTTTGGAAAGCAGGTAGGAAGTCACCAACAGCGCTATACCCATCATAACCCCCGGTATCAGACCTGCTATAAAGAGATCAGTTATTGAGGTACCTGCAACCACGCCGTAAATGACTAATGGAATGCTTGGAGGTATAATGACCCCAATGGTGCCCGCTGCAGCTGTGAGGGATGCGGCGAAACTGGCTTCATAGTTTTTTTCCTTCATTGCTGGAATCATAAAACTTCCGATGGCTGAAACGGTCGCCATAGCTGAACCGGAGATAGCAGCAAAAAACATGCAGGATACAGTGGTTACCATAGCCAGCCCACCCGTAAAATAGCCGAAAACCATGTTTGCAAAGTTGAGCAAACGTTTTGCGACACCTCCCGTACTCATGAGGCTCCCCGCTAATATAAAAAATGGAATAGCCATCAACGGAAAGGAATCACATCCAGCCACAGCATTTTGAGAAATCATTACAAGTGGAATGTCAGTGAAAATAAAAAGTGTTAGCGTAGTAGCTAATCCAATGGCATAACCAATAGGCACACTGATTAAGATCAAGAATATAAAAGAACCAAACAAGAAAAATACTTCCATGTTATATTCCTCCTAAATGTTTTTTCGCCGGAGTATTCACCAACTCAATCAATTGGTCCACTATGTACAAGCAAGTGACCGCAGAGCTGAATGGAAGTGACATATAAACAATGCTGAGAGGAATACTAAGAGCACTTGAAACCGCGTTTCTTGATGCGATCTTCATTGACAGATGATATCCGTTTACAACGAGAAAAATACAGAAGGCCAGCAAAATAAATAACGCAAAAGCACTCATCCAGCGCCTTGCAGCAGCATTTAACCGAGCAGTCAGCATCTCAACACAGATTTGTCTTTTCAAGCGAATACCAACGCTGGCTCCTAACCAAATTTGCCAAATGAAGATATAGCGCGCTAATTCCTCACTCCACGACAATGAATTGTTAAAAACATATCTCATTACTACCTGAACGAAGATCAAAACTACAGTAACGACCAAACTAGCTACAAGGATATTTTCCTCTAGTTTGCTATAAGCTCGAAGTAATTTTCTCATTTCAGAACTCCTTTTGCTTCAACACTTAAGGACACCAGAGTCAGGGCGGGTAGCCGTCTCAACAGTGAACTGTTTTAAAGAAAATTTACAGATCTTACATTTTCAGTAGGTCAAACCACTCTTGTCCAAATTTTCCTTGGTATTTTTCATGCATTGGTTTTAGAGCATCCATGAATTTATTCATGTTCCCTGGGGTGATCTCATTGACTTCCATTCCGGTTTCAACCAATTTGGCAACAGTTTCAATATTGTCATTGATTTCATCTGCTCGCTGTTGGGTTACCAGGTACTTTTCAGCTCCAGATAACACAACTTTTTGCTGATCGTTGGAAAGATTGTCAAAGAAGTCTGCATTGATGAGGTTGGCAATATAAGATTGCACGTGGTTGGTGAGGCTGTAGTATTTTTGAACCTCATTGAACCTGGATGCATACACAAGCGCTGGAGCGTTTTCCTGCCCGTCGATTGTACCCTGCTGAAGGCCAGTAAAAACCTCCCCAAAACTCATTGGAGTTGGATTGGCGCCGAGATATTTGAACATGTCTATAAAAACCGGACTTTCCATAACGCGCATTTTTATGCCTTTAAGATCGGCAGGTTCAGTGATAGGACGAACGTTGTTCGACATGCAGCGTGCACCGTTATAGCTATATCCCAGATTTTTTATTCCAACCGACATTAGTATGTTATCTAACTTAGAGCCAAGCTCACCATCCAACGCATTAAACCCAGCGTAGACATCCGCAAAGATAAACGGCAGATCTAGAAGTCCAAAAACAGGATCATACGCGGTCAGAACCGCAGTCGATGGGATAGCTACCTGGATTGTCCCAAGCGCAACAGCCTCAGTCAATTGAAGGTCACCACCAAGTTGTCCGTTCGGGAATATTTGAACATCTATGCTGCCTCCGGATTCCGCCTCAACATAGTTTTCAAATGCAACGCAGGCTCTGTGGACAGCTGTAGCTTCTGAAACAATATGTCCGATTTTAATAACTTTCTTCTTCTCTGCGCGTGCTTCACCTTGGTGATAACCGAGTGACATAGTCAGAATCAGAATGAACATCAAAAACGGTATAACTGCTCTTTTCATAGAATCTTCCTCCTGCTATAAAAGTTTAATGGACTACCCACCTGATCGCTTAATTTGTTTTTATTTCAACATATTGCCATATCACCTTGTGTGTAATGATCAATCTCCGATTAGTAATTTAAAATTTTTTTCCGCGACTTTTAAGTCCCCAATCAGCCTTTGATTGCAGCCCTGACGTACCTTCCAACAGCCTAGGGCTGGCTGTATCTTGCCGACCACAAGGACCTCTACACCGGTAAAACCATCGGCTACGCGATGGATGGGAAAGAGAATGACGAAAAGCCTGGTCACTCAATCCCTTTTGCATGGCGCAACTGCCATGACAACGCTCTCCATTGACAACCAACCTCATTGTTCATTTTTCCGGCTTCATGCACTGTTTTAAGTTCACTCCCACGGGCACTAAAACGCTTGATATCATCACTGTGCTAAACAACGAAAAGTCAATCTGATTTGTTGTTGATATATCACTAATAAATCTGTTCTATCATTGCTGATGTATTTTGTCAACATCAATGATTATCTTTTTTCTTTTGGATTCTCTCTATTTTTTACAGAAAATTGATAAACCATGAGGACTAATTAACTATTCATGTTTTGCCATATTTTTAAATAGTTAAATATGATATGGTGTTATTGCGTGAACAGACTTGCCAGTAATGATTATTTTGTGATATATCTATTTGGAATTTTATATTGCGTTTCTATTACAAAACAACATTCAATGACGGCACAGCACAGGTAGCCATGGCAAACCCAAAACCCAAAGATAAAGTTTATGAAAATTTACAGTACCGGATCATTACAAACAGTTTGAAACCCGGAGACATGTTAAATGAAAAAGACCTGGTCGAACACTACAGGATAGGAAGAACGCCTCTGAGGGAAGTTCTTCTTCAATTACAGACCGAGAATCTTTTGCAGATTATCCCACGAGTAGGAATCATTGTCGCTCAGATTGACATCCAGCAGATCAAGGATATCATAGAAATGCGCAGGGAGTTGGAGGGGTTGGCTGGCCAGATGGCCGCAGAAAGAGTCACAGGCGAGCAACTGGAGGAGCTCAAGAATATTTACCAAAAATTGAAAAAGTGCCTGGCGTCTGAAAACCAAGATGTTGAGAAACTAGCTCAATACGACCAGAACTTTCACCATAAACTCTATGAGGCGACACAGAACAAAACGCTAAAATCGACACTTCTTTCATTAAACCGGACGACATCCAGATTCTGGTACCACATCGCATATCAGAACAATGATTTGTCGTACCAATTTGAGGACCTTGAGACAATTCTAGAATATGTTGAAAAGCGTGATGCGACAAATGCTCGTAAAGCTCTAACAAATCACCTTGATCGTGTAGTCACTAAGATGAAAAACCATTTGTTTTAGCCCTGTTAAAAGATAAATAGTGCCAAATCTTTTTTGCATTTTTGATTGTGTCCGAACCTGTAAAAAATTTTGTGTAAATAGACTTATGGACCGACTCCCCGTCGCCATATTGCGCCAGCTCCGCCAATTACGCCAATTGCTTGTATTTACATGGACTGCATTATTGGGGAGTGTAACTGTATAGTGTCTTTTTGATTATGCGTTTTTTGCAAAACAACGGTGCACTGACAATTCCAAAATCACACTTCTTGTCAATAAAATTTCAGATAGTGGTCGTGGGTGGGACAGATAGTGGTAATGTCGAAACATCACTGGCAACTGGGGTAGGTTGAAAAATGTGAACACCAAATCGCTATTTTTAAAAGCGAAAACCAAGGAGCTTGTACATTGGAGACATCAGAAAAAGACCTGGAAAACCAATGAGAAACGCAGGCGATGTCTGAGCCGACTTAGTGCATGATCCTGGAACCAGTGTCTTTGGGGGAAAACCGGCTGGACGGGGTGAACCGGGAAGCTGGGTGGAGCAACCTTGCATAATTGACGATCATATTTTTTGACCACGTCCTGCGGTGGATGATTAGACAGGCCTCATCGTTCTCGATCTGGAGGATGGAGCGGGTTGCTTCATCGGGTATGATGGCCTCTATAATATGCTCTGCTTCTGTCAAGGGACCTAAAGAAAAGAGATATTCACTAGGAGAGATGGTTTGAAAATTCTGCTCCAGGTAGTTGGGGGCAAATTTGGGATTGATATAGCGCTCGGCCAGTTCAATGGGAATGCCTGACATGTAGTGCACGATGCGTGAGAAAAAAACTTGGCTTCCTTTTTTTATTTCCAGCTGCTGGCTGATATAAGTATCGGCCTTCATCGCTTCAAGGGTGATTACCTCGCAGGAGTGAGTCCCCCCTTTATCCGCAATTTCATCAGCAATGTTTTTGATTTCCATTAAAGCGTATCTGGTCTTCTTGTCGGCAACAAAAGTGCCTAGCCCTTGAATACGGGTCAGGTAGCCCTCCGTGGTAAGCTCTTTGAGGGCACGGTTCACCGTGCTCCGGGATATGCTCAACAGTTTGACCAGATCAAATTCGGACGGGATCTTGTCGTTTGGCATCCATTTGCCCGATTCAATGTTTGAGAGTACATGGCTTTTGACTTTTTGCAATTGGGACTGGATCATACCGATTAAAGACCTTTGGACCTTACTCCTTTAAATATAAGTGTTAGCTATATAGGCTCAGTAAAACGGATGAGCTGATTGCAGCTTCCTTTTACTGATCCTATCAATACCTTATCCTATAGGCAATGTAAACCCCATGGTTGCCGGTAGAGGTGAAACCGCTGGAACAATTATTTTCCCCTCAGCCTTCTAGCCTTCCATCCTAAAAAAAACGGAATTTCGATATTTTCTCTTGACTTAATTTTGAAAAGATGATTTTAATTTGAAACAAGATGAAACAAGTTGGCACAAGCTGAAGCAAGTTCTCCGGGCCCGGAGGGAATAAAGCCAATATAACCCAAAATCCCAAATGCCAGGGATCAGCTAATATCAAGAGAGGTAGTAAACATGAACAACGAAATTCTCTACGAAGTCAAGGCGCAGAGAGGCGACACCTTAAGATGCAAAGGGTGGAAACAGGAAACCATCTTAAGAATGCTCGAAAATAATATGGAAAATGCCGAAGCCCCTGAATACTTGGTTGTTTACGGCGGTATCGGCAAGTGTGCCAGGAATTGGGAATCGTATCACGCAATTGTCAAATCGCTCAAAGAACTGGAAGATGACGAAACCTTGGTGGTACAGTCCGGCATGCCAGTTGCCATTTTTAAAACCCATAAATTTGCCCCTACTGTGGTTATGGCAACAACCAACATCATGAAAGCCGACTGGCCCACTTTTTACGATCTTCAGGAAAAAAACCTGACAATCTTTGCCCAGTACACTGCTGCTCCTTGGGAGTATATCGGAACTCAGGGTGTGATCCAGGGGACATTTGAAACATTGGGGGCCATTGCTGACCGCCACTATGGTGGTGACATGAAAGGAAAAATCCTTTTATCTGCCGGTATGGGCGGTATGGGAGCCAACCAGCCGAGGGCTATGACCATGCACGGCGGCGTAGCAATCATCGTAGATGTTCAGGAAGACATCATCGACAAGCGCATTAAAATCGGATTTGCCGATGTAAAAGCCGGTTCTATCGAAGAGGCCATAGAAATGGCAAAAGCTGCAGCTGCTCAAGAAAAACCACTTGGAATCTGCGTGGCGGGAAATGCAGCAGACCTGTTCCGGAAAGCCTACGATCTCGGGTTTGTCCCAGATGTGGTGACGGAAATGTGCCCCTGCCATGATCCCCTGTCCTATATTCCCATGGGGATGGATGCCCGCCAGGCCGATGAACTCCGGAGAAGGGACCGCGAAGAATATGTCGAGCAGGCCAGAAAATCCATGGTGACCCAGTTGACCACAATGAATGCCTTCTCCCAAAAAGAAGGCTGCCATGTGTTTGAATATGGCACCTCCATCAGAAAAGAATGCAGAGATGCAGGAATGTCAGAAGAAGAGGCAATGACAATTCCCGGGTTTGTGGCCGAATACATCCGGCCCCTGTTCTGTGAAGGACGGGGACCGTTCCGGTGGACCTGTATGTCCGGCGATGCAAATGACCTGTCGGTTCTGGATGATCTGGTACTGGAAATGTTCCCGGAAGACAAACTAACCTGCAAATGGATTAATCTGGCCCGTAAAAATCTGCCCATTGAAGCGTTGCCTGCCAGGGTTTGCTATCTTGGATTCGGCGAGAGAAAGGCCTTTGCACTAAGGGTCAATGAGCTTATTAAAGAAGGAAAAGTAAAAGGGCCCGTTGCATTTTCCAGGGACAACCTTGACTCCGGTTCCATCGTTAACCCAACCTTTGAGTCGGAAAAAATGAAAGACGGTGGAGACCTGATCTCTGACTGGCCAATGCTTAATGCCCTGCTTAACTGTGCAGGTATGTGTGATTTGATCGCCATCCAGGCCAACTATTCTATGGGGGAAGCGGTTCACACAGGGGTTACCATGATCGCCGACGGCACAGATGAATCAACTTTCAGGCTGGAAGCATGCATGACTACCGACTCCGGCATCGGTGTGGTTCGTCATGCACAGGCTGGTTACGAGTCCGCACGGGCGGTAGCAGAAGGTAAAGGACCCTTGACCACAGACAGTATTAAAATCCCGCTTTGGTGGGAGCCTGCAGATAAGGTCACCTTTGGTCCTGGTGGCGGACATCAGCTCAGACGGGCATCTCACTTCAAGGAAGACTAAACAGGCTCCTTGACACAAATCACCTGTAAAGACCACCCAGCCGGGGAATCCTCAATTCCCCGGTTGAACACAACCAAATCCGGCGGTATGCATCGCCTTGAACAGGAAATGAGATGACACAAGAATTGCAGCGAAACATCGACGCCTTTTTAAAGGTACTGGATGCCAATGACTTTACAACCGGTGGCGGCACTGCCTCCTGCATAGCCGGGTCCATGGCAGCCGGCATGGTCGGCATGGTGGCCCAGCTTTCCAGGGGGAAAAAAGATCTGCTGCCCGCCAAAGTTTACGAAGAGATGGCGGACCAGGCCAAGATCCTTCAGAAACAGCTTTTTGATGGCGGGGCGGAGGATACCCTTGCCTTTAAAAAGGTCAGTGATGCATTCAACCTGCCCAAATTCACCGACGATGAGAAAGCCGCACGCAGCCATGCCATCCAACAGGGCCTGGAAGAGGCGGCCCGGGTTCCCATGAGAAATGCCCAATACTGTCTGGCCGTCCATAGGCTGTGTATCAAACTGGCAGAGAAGTACAACACCAACTGCGCATCCGATCTTTACAGTGCAAAGATGTTGGCCCAGACCGGCATTCATGGATGTCTGGCCAATGTGGAGATCAATTTGCCCTCAATTAAAGACAAAGACCTAGTAAGCGAACTGTCTGGCCAGGTGGAAGAGATAAAAGGAAAACTGAATCTATGAAATCTATAATGTGTGTTCCCAATATCAGCGAAGGGATCAATCTTGAGGTAGTGGAAGCCGTGGTGGACCAGGTACGGGAGACCGTCGGAGTGAAACTTCTGGACTATTCATCCGATGCCGACCACAATCGGTCAGTGATCACCTATATCGGTATTCCCGAGGCTGTGTTTCAGGCCACCCAGAAACTGGTGAGAAAGGCGGTCGAACTCATTGACATGAGCATGCAAAAGGGATCCCACCCAAGACAGGGGGCTGTGGATGTAGTGCC
This sequence comes from Desulforhopalus singaporensis, assembly GCF_900104445.1. Classification (GTDB taxonomy): domain Bacteria; phylum Desulfobacterota; class Desulfobulbia; order Desulfobulbales; family Desulfocapsaceae; genus Desulforhopalus_A; species Desulforhopalus_A singaporensis. The sequence goes on from NZ_FNJI01000031.1 coordinate 12,965, forward strand.
TTTTATCCCCATTGACCTTGACGAAAACGAGTCCGTTCAGCTGGCCCATTCCTTTGGTGAGTGGGTGGGCCGCGAGCTGGAAGTACCGGTCTATTTTTATGAGGATGCCGCCAAAAGCCCTGAGAGAAAAAGCCTGGTCAAGGTGCGCAAGGGTCAATATGAGGCCCTGGAGGAGAAACTGAAAGATCCGCGGTGGGCTCCTGATGCAGGCCCTGCGGTCTTTGTCCCTAAAACCGGCTCCATCCAGGTTGCCTCGCGGTTTCCCCTGGTGGCTCTGAATATCAACCTGGCCACGGATAAGGTGGACCTGGCCCAGTCCATTGCCAACAGTGTTCGTCATCTAAACGGTGGGTTCCGCTATGTGAGGGCCATGGGGCTGGCCATTGAGGGAACCGGCCAGGTTCAGGTCTCTATGAACCTTATCCACTACATCAAAACCCCCATCCCCATGGTTATGGAAACGGTAAGGCGCGAGGCTGCCCGCTACGGGGTAAATGTTGTAAAGAGTGAACTTGTGGGGCCGGTACCCATGGGCGCCATGGAACAGGTCATGAGCTACTATCTTCAAGCCCATGACTTTTCCTCGGACCAGATCATCGAAAAATCCCTCATCGGGTGGTCCTGATACCATGGTGGAAATTAACACACCCCCTACAGCGGCCGATCTGGTTATCCAGGGGGCCAGGGAAGTGGTCACTTGTGAGCCAGGTCCTCACAACCCCTTGGGTATTATTTCCGAGGGCGTAGTTGCTGTAGTTGGCGGAAAGATAATGGCTGTGGGCCGGTCGGATGAGGTTCGGGCCCGAATGGATCTCTCCGGGGCACGGATTCTTGATATCAAGGGACAGACTCTGGCTCCTGGATTTGTGGATTGTCATACACATGTTGTCTTTGGCGGTTCCCGCGCCAGGGAGTTTTCCCTGAAGATGACTAAATCAGCGGCTCAGATCGAGGCCATGGGCATTCAAACCGGAATCCCTGCCTCCATCGCCATGACCCGAGCCGCCCATGAAGAGCACATCCTGGCCGATTCCCTGGCAAGGGTACAGCGGATGTTCTGCTGCGGGTCCACCACTATTGAAAGCAAGACCGGCTACGGGATCTCTGTCCGTGACGAAGACAGACTGCTCAAAATCAACTCCCTACTGCAGCTTCGAGCAAAAGCCGACATCGTTTCCACCTTTACAGGTGCTCATGACTTTCCCCCGGAGATTGATCGCAACGATCCGGCAGCCCGGAAAAGATACATGGACCTGCTCATCAATGAGATGATTCCAAAAGCAGGAGATGAGGGGCTGGCAGAATTTTGCGATGTCTATTGCGATGACGGCTATTATACGGCTGAGGAGTCCAGGGTGATTTTAAAGGCCGGTATGGATCACGGACTGGTACCACGGATCCACACAGACGCCTATGCAAACATTGGTGGGAGTACCATGGCGGCGCATTTACCCACCCTCACTGCCGATCACCTCAACTACACCACTAAAGCCGAAATGGCTCTTCTGGCCGAAAACAAGGTCATCGGGGTTGTACTGCCGGCCTTGGATTTTGCCGTGGCCCATCCCGATCCGGTCAAGGCTGCGGATCTCATAGAAGCCGGGGTGACCATCGCCCTGGGCACCAACCTCAATCCAGGCAACTGGACTGAGTCCATGCAGCTGGTCATGCAGCTGGCCTGCCGGAATCACGGCTTGACCCTGGAGCAGGCGATCCTGGCAGCTACCCTGGATGCGGCACGGGCCTTGGGACGGGAGAAACGCATCGGTTCTATTTCCCCCGGTAAAGTGGCCGATCTACAGGTCTGGGACATCACCAGTTTGGAGGATATCATCTATCGTCTGGGGCACAACGCCGTGACTACGGTTATCAAATCAGGAGACATTTTCACAGTTCCCCGACACACTGACCACTTAAATGGTTGATTTTAAATGAAATAAAAGAACAAACAAGAAGAGTACGCATACATATATCATAAGCATTTTTTTATTGGTTTGGGCATCAGCAATTAATAAGGGGGTAGTAAAACAGCAACATTAAATCAGAAGGGAGAACAAAATGAAAAAAATGATGTTAATAGCGACCCTGTGCTTTGTAGTGGCCGGTCTTGGAACCGGATGGGCCGACGATACTATTAAGATCGGGCTCCATGTGCCGCTGACAGGATTTGCCGCTTCCGACGGCAAATCATCGACTTTCGGTGCAGAACTGGCCGTCAAGCAGATCAACGAAGCCGGTGGCGTTCTGGACAAAAAACTGGAGTTGGTGATCTACGATGATCAGGCCAATCCCTCCCAGTCCATCCCCGTGGCCAATAAGCTGATTGGTCAAGACAGGGTTGTGGTCGGTGTTTCCGGATCCTATTCAGGCCCCACCAGGTCCGCGGCAGGAGTGTTCCAGGAAGCCCAAATCCCCTACCTTTCCGCCTATGCCATCCATCCGGACATTACCAGAGCAGGAAACTATGTATTCAGAACCTCTTTTCTCGGGGAGGTTCAGGGCCGGGCAGGTGCCAAACTCATCGGTGAGATTATGGATAAAAAAAGGGTTATCATGATCACTCTGAAAAACGATTTTGGAAAATCTCTGGCTGCAGGGTTCAAGGAAAAAGCTGCTGACTTCGGTATTACAATTGTCAACGAATACGAATATTCGATGAAGGACCGCCAATTCGGCGCTATCGTGGCCAAAGTTAAGGCTGACAATCCCGAAGCCATCTATGCCTCCGGCTACTACTTCACCGCAGGCCCCCTGATCAGTGAGTTGAGGGCGTCAGGCGTCAATGCACCGGTTATAGGTCAGGAAGGTTACGATGGCAGCAAGTTCATCGAAATCGCCGGCAAGGCCGCCGAAGGCGTCATCATTACCACCTCTCTGGACAGGGATTCCAAGGTACCCGAAACCGCCAACTACATTGCCGAGTTTGAAAAACTCGCCGGTTATCCCGCAGATATGGTTTCTGCATCCGTCCATACCGCTGTCAAAATCGCCGCTCAGGCCATGGAAAATGCCAAAAGCACGGATCCTGTCAAAATCAGGGATGCCATTTCCAGGATTTCCATGAAAGCCTCAACCGGCACCATTGAATTCAACGCGTTGGGCGAAGTCCAGAAAAACGTCCAGAACCAGATTGTCAGAGACGGCAAATGGCACCATCATTCCGTTATCGACGATCCCGAACTTCTCGCACCGCCTGAAAAATAAATTAAAGGATGGATTAACGTGCTCTTTATTGAACTTTTCATTCAAGGACTGATCCAAGGATCCACCTATGCCATCATCGCAGTGGGTCTGACGCTTATCTATGGTCTTTTAAGAGTCTTACATGTAGCTCATGCAGGACTTTTTACCCTGGCGGCGTACCTGGGCGTCACCGTGACCAATCAGTTCGGCAGCCTGTCACTTGGCATTGTTGTGGCAACCCTTACCTCAGGGATTGTGGGTGTTGTCATTTACCGGTTGGTTTACGAGCCCATACTCAACAAGCCTCCCTATGTGGCCCTGATCGCCTCCATTGGGCTTTATATCGCCATGGAAGAGCTGTTCCGGCTGATCTTTGGCCCCTTTGGCCTGAGTTTTTCATCCGCTCCCCTGCAGAATGTGGTGGTAATATTCGGCATTCACCTGAGAGCTTGCCAGATCATCACGGTGATCACCAACGTGGTCCTCTTGGGCATCCTGGCCTGGATCGCCCAGAAAACTCGTGTGGGTATCGGGTGGCGGGCCACCGTGGATGACCCTGAAATGTCGGCCAGCTTCGGCATCGACCCGATCCGGGTCCGATACCTTGTCTTTTTCGTCGGGAGCGCTCTGGCCGCAGTGGCCGGGGTGCTCGTGGCCCTGCTCACCAATCTGGTGGAGCCGACCATGGGTGCGGTTCCTTCATATAAATCACTTGCCATCATAGTTCTCGGCGGGCTGGGGAATGTCTTTGGAACCTTAATCGCATCTCTGGCCTTAGGTGTTATAGAAGCTTTTGGTACAATTTACATCGGTGATTTTCTGGACAGGGACGCCATTGCCTTTGCGTTTCTCGTTGTGGTTCTGATGATAAAACCCACCGGTCTTTTCAAGTCGAGGTAACCTATGGGACCATATGAAATAAGTCTTGCTACAGGTGTCGGAATATACGTGATTCTTGCGGTAAGCTTAAATTTGATTACTGGATACTGTGGACAGATAAGCTTAGGACATGCAGCATTTTTCGGAATTGGTGCATATACCGTGGCATTGCTCTCCAAGCTTGGCTGGCCAATGTATTTAACTCTGGCAGCCGGATTGTCAAGTGCAGGAATAATTGGAGTTATAATTGGGTTAACCAGTCTTAGGGTAAAAGAAGATTTTTTAGCAATAGTAACAATGGGAGTTGCCTTTTTATTTGTCGGTATTGTCAGGCAGCAAGAGTTTTTCGGTGGGGAAATGGGTATATCAGGGATCCCCTCACATGGAATGACCAAATTCGCTTACTTGTGTTTTGTGCTTGTTTTTGCCATGCTATCCATTCTTTTTTCCTGGTATGTGAAAAAAGCCTGGATCGGTTTTGCCTTTGATGCGGTTGCTGATGATGAAGGAACAGCAAGAACGCTTGGCCTGGATATAAAATCCTATAAACTGACGGCATTTGCCATGGGCACTTCCATGGCCGGGCTTGCAGGTGGGCTTTATGCTTATTATACACGCTTTATCGTGCCGGAAACTTTTGGTTTTATAGAATCAATCACAATTTTATCGATGGTGGCGGTAGGAGGAATCGGCTCTACATTTGGGGTTGTCTTTGCAACTGTTCTATTGGTTATGATGCCTGAAGTATTTCGGTTTATAAATGATTATAAGCTATTACTGTACGGAGCCCTGCTGTTTGGTGTCATGAGGTTCAAGCCGGAAGGCCTTTCCGGTTTTTACACCCTGCTCACTGGCAACAAGGAGAAATAACATGGCAGCGATACTTTCTGCTGAAGCAGTCACCGTCAGGTTCGGCGGCATTACTGCCCTTAAAGATGTCAGTTTTGAAGTAAAGCAAGGGGAGTTTTTAAGTCTGATTGGCCCCAATGGTGCCGGCAAAACAACACTATTAAAAACAATTACAGGTATTGTAAAGCCGGCGAACGCTTCAATAAAAATCAACGACAGGGAAATTACCAAACTGCCGACACATAGTCGGATAAGACTTGGTCTTGCTTTGACTCATCAAATTGTTAGTCCATTCAAGTCAATGACCGTTTTGCAAAATGTTATGTTCGCCGCCGGTTATAAAAAAGTCAGAAACATTGGTCTTTCAATATTGAATTTCAGTCGGTCATCAGAAAAGAAAGATGCTATGGCTTTCCTTGAAATGGTTGATATCGCCCAATATAAGAATTTTCCGGTGTCAACCATGCCGTTGGGAATTTTAAAAAGACTGGAGGTTGCAAGAGCATTGGCAATAAAGCCGAAAATTCTATTACTTGACGAGCCCCTGGCAGGCCTAAACAGTCAAGAGGCAAGCAGACTTGCTGACACGATCAAGCTGATTTCCCAAAATGGTATGACGACAGTTATGATCGAACACAATTTAAGCGAGGTCTTGAGGATAAGCGACCGGCTTTATGTTTTGGATAACGGCAAGTACCTCGCTTCCGGCAATCCAAAAGAAGTAATGAAACAGCCTGAAGTCAGAACAGCATATCTGGGGAGTTGATTAAATGATGCTTAAGATCAGTAATTTTTGTTGTGGCTATGGGAATATGCAGGTTGTAAACCACCTTGATCTGGAAGTAAAAAAGGGAAGCGTCACTGGGATATTAGGTGCAAATGGCGCAGGAAAATCCTCACTTATAATGGCAATCGCTGGTCATGTGGAAATAAAAAATGGTTCGATTGTTTATAACGGTGAGGATATTACCAGTTGTACGCCCATGGAAAGAGTGTCCAGGGGAATAGCTTTGGTTCCGGAAGGTAGACGTCTTTTTAAGAGTATGAGCGTTTATGAGAACTTGATAATTGGTGGTTACATTACAAGAAAGAAAGATAGTCAGACGAATATGGAAAAAGTTTTCGACATTTTTCCAATACTTGGCGAAAGGATCAGACAAAACGCCGGTTCCTTGTCCGGAGGTGAACAACAGATGTTGGCTATCGGCAGGGCACTTATGACCGATCCAAAAGTATTGATGGTCGACGAGTTGTCACTTGGGCTCATGCCTAAAGCCATTGATATCTGTTACGAAGTAATAGAAAAGCTGAACAGTTTGGATATGACTATCATGCTGGTGGAACAGAGTACCAAAAGGGCGCTTCAGGCATCCGACAACGTAATTGTTTTTGAGTCGGGGAATACGGTTTGGAAAGGGTCCTCCAATGAAGCAAAAAAATCATCAGAGATTATCGATTCAATGCTGGGTTTGCGGAATCATTAATTGAGTTCTTGTCATTCAGCATTGAAATCTGACCCTTTTCCGCTTTGAATATTGACCCCGTTGCGGTATGAAGGCCTGAATATTTTTTATCTTTAAAATCTTTTCATATTAGAAGGTTAAGAGATTTTAAAGGTAAAAGATATTTAAGCCAAAGAAGTCAACCTTGGGTGCTGATTGGGGGTCATATTTCAACGCTGACTGACAGCCTAAGCCAAGGCTCCTAAAGAGATGATCGCCAATAGGATAGTCAATCCCCGTATTTTGATTTTTTCTCTTTACCTGAAATTAATCTTATGCTATGAACTGGTAATGACAACCGTACCAACAGTGTAGCAACTTATTCGGATGAATCCAATAATGGTCAACAAAGAAATAGCCATCCCATATTACCTGCAATTGGCTGATATTATAAGAGATCAAATCAACACAGGTATCTTTCGGCCAAATGATCTTATTCCTTCAGAGAGGGAACTGTGCGAAAAATACAATATAAGCCGTAGCACCGTTAGGCAAACTATCCAGTTGTTGAAGGAAGAAGGTTTATTATCAAAAGAAAAAGGCGTTGGTACTCGTGTAAAGCAACCTGTCTTTGAACAGAATCTTCTAGGACATCACAATCTCGACCTGCAAATGAAAGAGAAAGGGTATCAGGCATCGACTAAGATACTCAAGCACGAGGAATTGACCGGATCAAGCCGGGTCCAGCGTTTGCTGAATCTGAAGATTACGGATCGTCTGCTAAAAATAACCAGGCTGAGAATCGTTGATAACTGTCCGTTTTTTATTGAAAAAATATATATACCTCGCAGTAAGTTTCCGGATATCAAACCGGATGATTTCAATGATACGTATATATTTTTAAAAACAATTGAAAAAGATTACGGAATCGCGCTTGGCCGTATTGATGTGTTTCTTGAGCCTGTTTTGTTAAATGACTACGAACGTCATATTATGGGAATTAAAGAGTCCCCTGCTCCCGGGCTCTTGGTTGAACGGATCTCCAATGACGACGACGGGAGACCCGTAGCTTTGACAAAGCGAGTATTTAGAGGTGATCGCTGCAGGCATATGCTTGTGATTAAATAGAATTTTTTTTTGGACCAGCTGGTACGGACAGGATGACATCCTAACCTTTAAAGATGGAAAATATTATGCAAAATCTACTTATGCTTAAAGGTGCTAAAACTTTGGTAGATATATGTACCAAAGTGCAGCCGAACGAGAGTGTGTTGATCGTAACGGACATGAACAAGACCAGTATTGCAGAAACAATTGCTGCTATTGTTCTTGACCGTGGTGCAGAGCCGATGATCATTGTCATGAGGCCAAGGGACAGAGCAGGACAGGAGCCTCCCGACGCTATTGCTGAAGCTATGAAAGCCGCGGATGTAGTTTTCATACCCGTTGGCTACTCAATAACTCACACACATGCTGTCAAAAATGCTGCCGCTGCCAAGAGTCGAATTATCGTTATGACTGACTTTACAGAAGAAATGATGATTCATGGTGGTTTAGAAGCGGATTTTGAATCAATTAAACCCATTTGTGTTGGGGTTGCTCAAAAATTTGAACGCGGCAATACCATACACCTTACTTCGCCAGGAGGCACTGATTTGACCATGGACATAACAGGGCGAAGAGGAAATGCTCTTTATTGCATGGTTGAACCAGGGGAATTTTCTACGGTTCCAACAGTTGAAGCTAACGTTTCGCCGGTTGAAGGAAGTGCCAATGGTCGTATTGTTGCCGATGCAAGTATTCCCTATCTCGGGATAGGCATACTCACCGAACCGGTCATCGTGGATGTAAATGATGGTTTCATTACAAGCATTGATGGTGGCAGACAGGCGGCAATCTTACGGGAGAACCTTGCCAACCAGAACGATCCAAACGTTTATAACATTGCTGAAATAGGTACGGGGTTGAACCCTAATTGCAGGATGTGCGGGTTAATGCTTGAGGATGAAGGAGTTATCTCAACGTGCCATATCGGCATAGGTACCAGCATTACCTTGGGCGGTACAGTCAAGGCGGCTGTCCATTATGATCTACTGATGTGGGAGCCGAAGATACAAGTTGATGGAGTAGCTGTTATCAATGGCAAAGAAGTGTTGATCTAAAATCAGAGGAGGTAGTCATGATTCGTAACAATGTCAGAGGATTCAATGTATTCAGTAGGATGTTGGTGATGGCAGCGGTGACTAGTTTGTCTATCGCTCTAACCGCAGGTCAGAGTCTGGCGAAATATCCTGAAAAGCCAATCTCAATGATTGTCGCTTATTCGCCGGGTGGAGGGACTGACACTGCGGCTCGTGTTGTTGCCAAATACGTACAACCCTACCTTGGCAAACGGCTTATCATTCAGAACAAGCCTGGTGCCGGGGGGCAGATCGGTTTTACCAGTCTAGCACAGGCGAAAACAGATGGTTATCGCATTGGTTTTATCAATAGCCCGTCAATTGTGATGGTCAAAATGTTACGGGATAATGTTCCATACGAGATGAGCGATTTTGAACCGATCGCCAATATCCAGCTAGACCCGGTTGTATTGGTTGTAAAAGCCGACAGCCCTTATAAGACACTGGCGGATCTCGTTGAGGACGCCAAGAAAAACCCGGGAAAAATCAACGTGGGCGGTGACGGCCCCCAATCCAACAACCAACTGCAATTGATTGTTGCCGAAGATAAACTCGGTGTTGACCTCAATTTTGTTCCCTATAACGGATCTGGTCCGGCGATTACATCTCTGCTTGGCGGACAGGTGGATGCTGCGGTACCAAGTGCAACCTCGGCTACTACCCACATAAACAATGGCCGTTTGCGTGCACTGGGTGTTTTTTCGCCAGAGAGCTACAAGTACCTCCCTGGCGTCCCCACGATTAAGGAAGCAACCGGTGTAGATATTCCTTCCGTCGGTGCAGCCTCCCGAGGTATTGCCGCTCCGAAAGGAATTTCTGCTGAGCATAAAGCTTTTTTAACTAAAGCTTTTGCCGATGTTATGAAGGATAAGGGCTTTGTGGAGCAGGCAGACAAAATGGGACTTCCTCTGAAATACATGAATCCTGCCGAATATTCCGCCTATCTTGAACAGGCCGCCGCTGAAGCAAAAAAATACATTCATCTGATGAAATAGAGACCGACCGGTCAATAATAGTCAATGGGGGTAAGCGTATGACCAATGTACAGAAAAACCGAATCTTTGCCCTGGGCACCCTGATATTGTCTCTGTACCTGGGATATGAATCCTTTTCCTATCCCGGCAATTCATCACTGTTTCCTCGGGTGTTAGTAGTAGTGATGGGTTTTCTTGGTTTTCTGTTTTTTCTGCGGCAGACTTTGCTGAGCAAAAAAATAAAACCATCACCTGGCAACGACGGTACAGGTTCCTGTTCCGTGGCATCAGAGAAAAGCAGTGCGGATAAGACTGCTCTGGCTTCCGCAGGGCTGGTGTTTGGCAGTATCGGCATATACGCATTGCTTGTCGGCTTGGTGAACTATGAAGCAGCAACGGTAATCTTTATGGCGACAATGATGCCGGTGCTACGGTTTTCCAAAAAACGATGGATAATTGTAATATCATGCGGATTAATGGCGTTACTCTGGGCTATTTTCTTTCATTTGCTTGGTGTAACACGACCTGAAAGTTTAATTTTTGGCTGAGGGAACCAATGTTTGAGAACATACTTCTCGGTATAGGACCGCTTTTAAGTGTCAATATGCTGATTGCCATTGCTGGTGGAGTAACCGGTGGAGTGCTGATCGGGGTATTGCCCGGTCTCACCAGCACCATGGGAATTGCACTCCTTATACCAATCACCTTTTCCATGCCCCCGGAGGTCGGATTGGCGATGCTTGGAGGTATCTATCTGGCATCCACATACAGTGGGGCAATTAGTGGAATATTGCTTAACATTCCAGGGACTCCAGCTGCCGTTGCGACCCTGCTTGACGGCTATCCCATGACCCAAAAGGGGCAATCCACTAAAGCCCTGGCTCTTGCAACTTTTGGATCGTGTATCGGCGGGTTGATTAGTGTCGTGGCTCTCCTGTTCATAGCTCCGCCCCTTGCTGAGTTTTCATTGCGATTTGGCAGCCCCGAATATTTTCTTTTGGCGGTTTTCGGTATTACGGTTATTGCATCTCTGTCCGGCGAAGATGTCGAAAAAGGCTTGATTGCCGGAATATTCGGACTCTTGCTGAGCACCGTAGGGAATCACCCTTTGACTGGATTCATGCGTTTCACCTATGATATCCCAGCATTATTTGATGGAATCCCCCTGGTTGTTTCCCTTATCGGTCTCTATTCGATTCCGGAAGTAATTGATATGCTGACCCGCAGGAAGTCCGGCGAGAAAATCAAGCTCAACTTAGATGAATCAAATCCTTTGCGTTTTTTTCCGGAGGTGATCAGTCAGAAGGTGAATCTTATCAGGTCCAGCCTAATTGGTATAGCAGTGGGCATCATCCCCGGTGTTGGATGCAGTGTTGGGGGGTTTCTCTCCTACGATGCTGCAAAACGGTCATCAAAGAAGCCAGAAGAGTTCGGTAAAGGATCAACCGCTGGGGTTCTTGCTTCGGAAACCGCCAACAATGCTGTAACCGGAGGTACGCTTATCCCTCTGCTAACTCTCGGAGTTCCCGGCAACCCTGTGACAGCTGTACTGCTGGGCGGAATCATGATCCACGGCCTTCGACCCGGCGCGGAACTGTTTACCACCAACGCCGATATCGTCTACAGCTTTATTTTAAGCCTTTTCATATCGAATCTACTGTTTGTTCCGGTCGGATTGTTCATGGCTAAATATTGTGTGAGATTGATTCAGATTCCCCGGTCGATTCTTGCACCGGCAATCATGGCAATGGCAGTAATTGGATCTTATGCGATTCGTGGTTCGATGGAAGATGTCTGGATCATGTTGTTCATTGGTTTTTGTGGTTTTGTCATGCATTTTTTTGCTGTACCCAGGGCGCCGATGGTTCTGGGACTTGTGCTTGGAACGATGGCCGAGGGAGAATTAAGCCGCTCATTGTCACTTATTCATGGGGATGTGGGAGCATTTTTAATCCAGCTTGTTACTCGGCCCATCTCACTGGTTATTCTCATTCTCTGTATTTTATCACTTGTGCAAGGTATCAGACAGCAAATCAAAAAAAACTCCGTTTATGAAAATTAGAATTTAAAGGAGAAAAATTATGAAACGATATATTACCTATCTTGCGATCCTCACCTTGTGTGCACTGGTTTTCGGCTGCAAGAATGTGGATACCAGTTCATCCATGAAACCGACAACTGCTGAAATCGTCGTCGACAGCCCAGTGAAACTTGACGAGAAAGGAGTGATCGGAGTCAGTGGTAAAGGATTTGAACCGGGAAGCAAAGTTGTAGTGCTGTTTGTTACAATCGACGGAGTGCAAAGTGACATCGGCTACGCACTCGATCCTGAACCTGTTGCTGATGCGGTCGGTACCTGGAAAAGCGAGTGGTCCTATGGTCGGTTGGTTAAGAAGAATTTGGTAAAGGAGGGGCGCTACACGATGTCTGTAGCAGATGAGGATTTTAACGAATTAACTTCAGCCAGTATAGTCTTTGAGAAATAATGTGGTCAACACAACGGGCAGGATTTGTTGTCAGGCAGAGCTGCCTGAGGTAGTTGTATGAATTTCACGACCTCGGTTAGCAGTTTAAACTTATAATTCAAGCTAGTTAGCTAAAGGATGTCGTGAACCGGCCAGGATTTTTCGGAGACAGTTTTCATTTGTATGCCTCACAACCTCGCCTGACAGAGCGCAATTCCCAAATAGGGTACCGCATATCCCTTTTAAAAAACCATTATATTTTGTAGATGCTTTTTAAAAAGGGATATGCTCCCCCTGTTAAGACGAACGCCAACCCATCATTCATGCTGACACTGATCTTGGCGCCAAATTCAGTTTTCTTGCTGGCCTTCCCACGCACTATCTGTCAATCAGCGTTGCCAATCGCCCCCTCCCAGCCCCGATAGGTTGCCCCCTTTTGCTCAGTCGTCTTTTTTCTCAAAATCTCTTAACACACTAATTATACGATATTTTAAGAAACATAACATCATCACTTCTCACTGGTTATGGACTCAATTTAGACGCTGTAAGGAGTCATTTATCGGCGCTGATCCACAGCAGAATAGCTTTGCCGACAATCTCCAGGGGCAGGTCAATAGAACGTTTAGACATTTCTACCCCTTAGTATGCTCGCCCCCCTTGAGGTTTCACTGGCCAAGCGAGTAAACAGTCCCAGGGGTCCGGTTTTGCTGTTTGTAAATTTCTTTAGCTTTTTTGAACGCTCGTTCAGGATCAGTTGTATTTCTTCAGTTGTCTTGGCAACACCACGAATACCGACAATATCAAGCGAGCGGTTAGCTACGCTGATTCTTATCAGGTCATTCTCCTCAACTAATGCGATGGGGCCGCCGACAGCTGCCTCAGGAGTAACATGACCGATAGCGGGCCCACGAGATGCTCCGGAAAAACGGCCGTCCGTGACCAGGGACACAGTAGATCTTAATGCTTCTTTGGTGTGGAGGGTTTCAGTTGTCTTGAACATCTCCGGCATGCCAGAACCTTTAGGTCCTTCATAACGAATAACAATCACATCCCCGGCATTGATATCCCCTTTTTCAATGGCCGCAATTGCATCTTCTTCTGAATCAAAAGGCCGGGCTGGACCCTCATGCTCGTGCATTTCCACAACAACCGACGCATGCTTTACGACGGAACCTCCTGGAGCCAGATTCCCCTTCAGTACAGCCAGTCCCCCGTCTTTCTTGTAAGGGGTTTTTAAAGGCTGTATAACTTCTTCCGGGCGGACCTTGTAGTTTTTAAGCCACAGCGCATTCTGTGCAAAAAAACCTCGCGATTCTAATTCTTCCAGATTTTCGCCGACGGTTTTTCCGGTAACGGTCAAAGCCTCCAGGTGAAGGTGGTCCTTTAATGCCCGCATGACCCCGGGAACACCACCAGCAAACCAGAGAAGCTGGGTGGGCCACTTACCGCTGAGCTGCATACTGCACAGGACAGGAATTTTTCTGTGGATACAATCAAAATCGTCCGGGGATATATCGATACCTGCCTGGTCTGCAATTGCTGGTATATGCAGCAGGGCGTTGGTGGAACCGGAAACAGCCGCATGGATCATAATTGCATTTTCAAAGCTCTCGCGCGTCAAAATTTTTCCGGGGGTAATGCCGCTTTTGAGCAGGTTCAAAACCTGGCTGCCGGCATTGTCTGCATACTGTCGAATAAAGTTGGACCAAGCCGGCATCAGGGCATTACCAGGCAGGGAAAGCCCCAGGGCCTCTGCCATAATCTGCATGGTTGCAGCGGTACCCATATATTGACAGGCCCCGCTTGACGGACAGGCACTTGCCTGAAAGAAAAGCTGTTCCTCTTCACTCATTGTCCCTTGCTGAACCAGTTCCCGGGTTTCGTAGCATTTGACAGCGGTGATGAAGTCTGGCCCAGGCATCATCGAACCGCCGCAGAAGTGAATTGCAGGGATATCGAGGCTGGCAATGGCCATAAGATGAGCGGGGCTCGATTTATCGCAGGAAGAGAACGTTATCAAGGCATCATAGGGTAAGGATCGGCAATGAATTTCCACAATTGCCGCTATAAGATCCCGTGAAACCAGAGAGTAGTTCATCCCGTCATGACCGCAAGCCACCCCGTCACAGATATCGGTTACTGTATATACTGCCGGTTTCCCGCCGGATTTGTAAACTCCGATACGAGATTCTTCAACCAGCTGATTTAGGTGCCTACTGCCGGGGTGACTATCGCCGTAGGCGCTTTCCAGCAGTACGTGCGGTTTACTTAAATCGTCAGGAGTCCAGCCAGTTCCCAGCAAAAGGGGATCGGCCTCCGGATTAACAATTCGGGTATGCTGACTACGTAACATAATCGTCATTCTCCATGGAATTTATCTGAGCTTTTTCATCGTTTGTTCATAAATTGACGATGGGATTGGCCGGCCCATATCCCCACGACTCCTGTCATATTGCTACCGAGACTCTCTTTTCTGCGTATTTCCGTAAATCAAGTTCTATGTCCTTGGGCAGTAAGCTGTCAGGGGAATTTGCCAATATCTCTTTACTTCTCAAATGGCCACGATCTTCTGCATTCAGACTGCCACCTTTTTGCCATTTGTTATAAGTATCCCAATCAGCGATACTAGGTTGCCAACGGCTGCGGCATTTTTTCAGCGTGCTGGGGTTCATCAGGTAATTGCCCTTGTGCGCCTCCTGCTGGATCAAGTCGACACTCAGGTCGGTATCGTCGCCCGAGATACCTTCCATGACCCTTACTACCCTTTCAATGCTTTCTACATCCAGTAGATATTTCCCCAGGGATACAGTCATCTGACTTTCCATTGTGCCCAGTACATTATTGAGAAAATGCGCCCCGGCAAGGATCGGCATGAACAGGTTCTGCATGACCTCGGCACCAGCTTGGTAGTCTATCGCTTTGGAATCTGTCAGGCCCCCCATCACTCTGGTGGGTAAGAGATATTGGTCGAGCGCCATCTGGAGTCCGACCATAACTATCAAGTTACTTTCAGGAGATCCGCAAATATAGGAGCCACTGCGCATATCGGCCACTGTACCTCCTGGCACGTAAACAATCGGCGTTCCAGGTGCTGTTAATTGCGCAAGTACCAGACCACCAAGAATTTCTGTATTCATCAAAGTGGCGGTACCCAACAAACTTATGGGTCCGGAGACACCCGCCATGATGCACGAGTTGATATATAACGGCTGACGATGTCTTGCGTAGGTGAGGATCGTTTCTGACGCAGTTCTGGCGTATTTAAGGGGGGATAAGGGACACACAGGGGCAGCAACAACATGCTCTTCCCAAACCTGCGCAGAACTTCCATAGGCGATTTCTACCATCTTGAACATATTCAGGACATCTTCACCCAAAGAGGAAAAAGCCCAGATAGGTTTGTCCGTATGGCGCAGTATCTGGTATAACATCTGGAAAGTTTTATGCTTTGGCTCCAGGTCACTTGGGTCGACTGGCAATCCCCCAACGACGCTTACGCTATCCAGGGCATGAGAGAGTTTGGTCAGGTTGATAAAATCTTCCATAGTTCCCGGGCGCCTGCCATTCTCAGGGTCGTAGATGTTGACCGGGCCGTACGCCCCGGAGAGAACCAGCCGTTTTTGACGATGTCCTACAAGGATTGATCGGGCATCATTGCGGCCCCTGTGCCGATATGTTGAAGGTGCGCTTTGAATCGCATCGTCGACCATCTTCTCGTCAATAAAGACTGTACGGCCTTCGACCCTGGCACCGTGTTTTTTAAATATTGCCAAGGCCTCCTCAGATTCAAAGACAATTCCTGTCTCCGCAAGAATTCTCAGAGTGGCGTCATGTAGACGAGTCATCTGATCAGGAGATACAGGTTTGAGGGAACATGCTGCAAGCGACATATACTTTCTCCTTAATATTTTGTACCAGAATTCATAAGAGACAGAGTTTTCTCATGAAAAACAATCTGTCGGGATCATCAGTGTCAATGTTTTTCATATGAGATCAACAAGGATTTTCAACCGCAGGACTACCTATTTCTCAGGCTCTTTCCCCAGATCAATTCTCCATCTTTAATTGTCATTTTAGGTGAAAATCTTTGATCGAAACAGAGCGTTTTTTCGCACGTATCCGAATAGTTGAAATTTCCTCTCTCTATTTCGAGTACAGCTATATCAGCAGGCCTTCCGACTGCCAGCGTGCCAGCTTTTTCAGTAATATTTATTGCCTGGGCGGGACGAAGGGTTACCCTCTCGATAATTTCAGATACGCTTAGACCTAATCCAAGAAATTTGCTCATGGTTGCCGGTAAGTCATATGCCGGTCCGTCAATACTGAACACATGAAGATCCGAACTGATCACGTCCGGATAGAAACCTTTTTTGATCAGTTTTTCGGCTGTATCAAAAGAAAAACTTCCGCTGCCGTGACCGATATCAAAAAGCACTCCACGCTTCCGAGCCTCGATAGCCTCGGTGACAACGTTACCTTGGCCATCGATCAAAGAATTAGGATCGCCCCTGAATGCGTGGGTCAGGATATCACCCTTTTCCAGTACCGGAAGAATCTCTTCAACCGTTGCGGGCGGCGTCCCGATATGAACAGCTAAGGGTTTTTTTAAAGAAAGAGAAACCTTCTTGGCAGTACGCAACGCAACCACTCCATTAGTGCCGGCAGCATCCGAACAACATCTTATTTTTATTCCCCGTATAATACTATGATACTGAGTACCTGCCTGGATAGCTCGATCAGGAATTGCCATTCTGAGATCTTCAAGCTCGCCGACATATACGGAAACATCCGGGGCGTAGACAGCTCCACTCAGCCCATTGAAAGCAATATTTAAAAAAGAATAGAGATTCAACTGAGATTTTTTTACGATGTGCTCAATAAAACCGGATATATTAGCAGCACCACATGTTCCAAAGTCCACAAGAGTTGTCACACAGCTTTTGGGTCCGATTTTATCGGCATCAACACCCCATCCACCGCCCCAACATATATGAGTATGAAAATCTATAAGACCTGGACAAACCAATAAGCTATCAACACTATATTCCAATGCGGAAGACTGATTGATTGTCTTGTCAATTGCGGCAATAAAGCCATTTTTAACCGCAATATCTCCAACCATGTCCAATTCGCAGAAAGGATCGATAATTCTCCCACCTTTTAAAACGAAATCAAAATTCACTTTTCCCAATCCTCCGTAAAGGCTATCTCACTAAAAACAGCTGGATATTTTAGAGAACTTTTCTTTCCTTACAAAGAACATTAAACCGGCGGGTATATAAATCATGAACTACCAGTGGTACCCGCCGGATTAACAGTTAAAAGATAGCAACGGTTCCGATTACGGGATCACAAATCCCCTGTATCAGCCATCTTCAGCATTTTAACAATCGAATACATATAAACGATCAAAACAACGAAGAATGGGGCTCCACAAACAATAGCAAGTGATTTTATTGCATCAAAATTCCCTACACTCACTGATACCAGACCAAAAAAACCTATTACGGCTCCCCATAAGATTCGCATTGTTATTTTGGGATCACTCTCACCTTTTGCAACTTGCATGGAGATGAAGTATGTCGTCGAGTCGTATGTCGTTATACCGTAGATGATGGTACTTACGAAAACAAAGACGGTGGTGATACTGGCAAAAGGATATTGTTCGAGTATGACGTAAAGCGTACTCCCCACGTCATTTTTAATACTTTCGTATATTGGAAATGCTCCGGATATTTCAATATGAGCTGCTATTGAACCCATTATTCCAAAGAGGATAAACGTCATTGCCGTTGGTAATATCACCGAGCCCAGAACATATTCTTTTATTGTCCTTCCTTTAGAAATTCGTGCAATAAATCCCCCGCAGAAAGGTATATAACTTGCCCACCATAAAATAAAGAAAACCAACCACCAATTATTCCAACCTCTTGTTTGCCATTCCCCATTGACAAATGTCCCTGCATCTCCCCAGAGGGAAGCTGAAAAGAAATTATTTAAATAGAGCCCAAGAGCTTCAAATATGTTGGTGAAAATATAGTTCGTAGGCCCAACAATAAGTAAGAAAATACACAATGCAGCACTCATCCATATATTGACAAGGCTTAGAAATTTTATTCCTCGTTTAATACCACTTGATGCAGAAGCAACAAACGCTGCCACAAGAAAAATCATCGAAATGACTTTTCCGGTAAAACCAACTTCGATTCCCAGAAAACTGCTCAAACCAAAACCAATCATGGTTATACCGAAACCGAGTGCAGCCGCTGTTCCGCCTAAACTGGCGACCGCACCGAGAACATCAGTGGCCTTACCCCACTTGTTTGTGTAGGCTTTTTCTTTGAATATGCCATAGAGTCCTGCTGCGAGATTGATTGGCTTACCTAGTCGGTAAGCCGGAAACGCTATTGCTAATCCACCAACTGCAAACAGCATCCAACCATGAATACCCCAATCCATGAAGACACTCTGCAAAGCCATCGGAACCCCTCCAGGTTTCCCAGTCTGCCCTGCATTTGCGATCATTGCGGAGGTATCTAAGTGATACATGATCTCAGCACCTGTCCACATCCATACACCCAAACCAAACCCAGCACTGAACATCATTGACACCCACGCCAGGGTACTGAATTCCGGTTGGTCATCCTCTTTGCCCAGTTTTAGTTTTCCATACCGACTGAAAGCCAACCAGAATCCGAACAAAATTACGATAAGAGCACTTACCTGAAATCCCCAGGCGAAGTTAAAAATGAGCCATTTGTTGATGGTGTCGAAAAAAGCCTGAAATCCCTTATTGTCAAAAACAATGAGTCCAACAGCTGCCGTTAATGTGGCCATAAGCGGGTAGAATACATATTGATCGTATTCACCAAATATCGATTCAAAAATTTTTTTCATTGCTACTTCCCCTTATAAATAATGATGTTTTCCTCCCGATCAGCAACGGTGCACTGTCACTAACCAGGAGTTTGCAGATGCATCCACGTTGATAAGGTTAGCCTTTTAAAATTTGCCAGCATGATCTTTCATTGTTGCGATAGGCGATGCAGAAATGACCTCGACATATCTCTTCTTGATCGGGTTTAACCGTTCACCTCTACTACTTCAGCCAACATGTTCTTCAGTAGTTTCCTGCCATCACAATCAACCGTCGCAGATTGTCGACTGCCGATCACTCCCGTTTGAACCAATATGTTGTGGAGTTGTCTCCTTCCTGCTCGATCAACCGTCGCAGACGGCCTCCTCGCATGGCCACATTCATAGCCCTGAACCTCAACGGATGCCTTAAGCGACCCAGGAAAGGGAAGGCCAAAGACCACCTCCATGATCTTGCAGAGTTTGCGGTGGCACTCCTGGGCCCTTTTCACTTCACCCGCCTGGTAGGCGTCGTAGATTTCACGGCACAGTGCCGGTGCGACACTGGCTCCCACGCCCATGAAACCTTCGCCGCCACATGCCATGGTGCCAAGGAAGACCTCATCAAGGCCGCTGAGTACCGAAAAAGACTGGTGGCGAGTCGCGTTTATGATGGCCACAGTGCTCGTAAGGTCGGCCACGTTTTTGATACCTACGATATTTTTCTCACGAGCCAGCTCAGCGATTGATTCGGTGGACATAGTGACGTTGGTCGCATCCGGGTAATGGTAGATCATCACCCCCGGCTTGGAAAAGCGGGCAATTTCCTTGTAGAAAGCCAACGCGCCCTCCTCGGTGGTTGCCGGATCATACGGGGTCATAACCAGCACATAATCTGCACCTACTTCACCGGCGTAGGAACACAGATCCTTTGTCCATTTGGTCGTATTGGCCCCACAGCAGGCGACAATCTTGAGCTTTCCGGCGGCGGCATCAACAGCGGTTTTAAAGAGCAGCTTACGCTCTTCAATGGAAAGAGATGGAAATTCGCCGGAATTGCCCCCCACAAGGATTCCATCAAGGCCGTTTTCGATACAACGGTTAACCTGTACAGCGATATTTTTTACATCCAGGCTCTCGTCACGTAGCATTGGCGTGGGCATGGCGGCATAGACGCCGGTAATTTCCTTGGGTGAGCTGACGGTACGATTTTCAAGGAAATCACGGGTGCTTTCGAAAGTGAGGTTGCCCACGCTCTGGACAGCATTAACCCGTGTTCTTTCCGCATCATAAAACACCCGGTTACAAAGGGTGATTGCAACCTCTTGCCCTCCGGTTTCAACGACAACCTTTGCATCCGGTTCAGCCGCCTTCACATCCAGAAGACAGTAACCAATGCTTTTTTCCACGGTGTATCCGTAGTTGGCGGTGGTTACCTTGCCAACTACCTTACCCTTGACCTTGACCGGGCTTTCATTTTCAATATCGATTTCATCGTCTTCAGCAACGAAACCCATCAATTTGCGGGTAATACCTGCTTTCTTGACTTTTTCGAGTGCTTTTTTACCAATGAAATCCTTGTCCCATTTCACCGACCATCCCATGCCCAGCTCCAGGGGATTGTTTCCCCTAAAATCCCGGACGGTAACCAATCCCTTTTCAGTGGGAACACTTTCCATGGTGACATCACTTTCGATCAGTCGGCCTCCATATTTCTTACCAGCTTTCAGAAGGGTTTCAACAATACGGTCGATGCGGGTTTTATCGGCAAAAATTTCAAATCCAAGCTCCCCGGTAAAGCCGGTACGAGAAAGGATGACCGGCACTCCACCCACCTGATTTTCCATGAAAGTGTAGTATTTCATGTCGGTCATATCCTGGACCAGACAGGAAGCCAGGAGCCGGCGGGAATCCGGACCCTGGATTGCCCAGAGGACAATCTCTTCGGACAAATCCTCAAAAGATACCGCACAATTGGTCCGGTGCTCATTAAACCAGCGCAGGGTATCGTTCTTGAAAGCCGAGATCACCCAGAATTTCTCATCGTGAAAGCAGTAGACGGTGACATCGTCAATCATCTGAGCCTGCTCATTCAGCATACTGGTGTAAGTGACCTGGCCTGGAACGAGGCGGCCAATATCGTTGACACACATGCCTTCGAGGAAGGCGCGGGCATCTTCACCTTTAATCTCCATCAGGCCCAGGGTGAAATCATAGATGGCCACTCGATTTCTGATTTGTTCGTGGTCCAGCCTTCTGGCAAAGTCATTCTTTTTGCTCATTTTTTTCTCCGTTATTTCAAGCTATCACTTTAACACTGCGCGTCACTGACAACGCTTTACCTGGCCGACTTATCAGCTTTCCAAAGAGATTTAACACCTCCCTTTCCTTCCCAGCAACGACCGAAACCCGCTCTTTATTGGAAATAGCACAATTGTTTTTCAACCAGCCCCGTCTGACGATTTCTCAAAATTCACGACTGACGGAAACCGTCACTAGTCAAAAGCATGCGTCATACATATTATGACACATGTTCGTTATTTATGACTGTTTATCACTATATCATACACATGTCAACGACATTGTCTAAATTTTACAAGACTGTCATATCCCTAATATTGATGTAAACTCGAAATTTACTGATAAATTACCTTACCTGTCGAATACTTACCTACCAAAACCACTTGAAAGAAAAAAATAATTATGTCATATTTATTATGACACAATGAGGCTTAAAACTTCTCATTGGCATAAAAGTGTTACCGATCAAGACCACTCAAACATCGTCAAGGTTAGTGCTATGACAACCAAAACTGAAAAAACCATTTACAAAATTTCCACCCTTGAGAAGGGATTAAATATTTTAGAAATCCTGGCGGAAAACGGCAGTCTGTCCGTGACGGAGCTTGCGAAGCTCTCGGGTCAGAACCGGAGCGCCAGCCACCGTTTTCTCGCAGCTCTTAAAGACCTGGGCTACCTCCACCAGGGGGCAGATTCAAAGTACAGCCTCTCATTGAAGCTTTTTGAGATTGCCAACAAGATTGACGACATAGACACTGTTCGCTCTCTCGCCAGATCGTTTATGCGTGAACTGTCGAATCTTTATGGCGAGACGGTTAACCTGGGTCGTCTCGACGGCTCAGACATTATTGTCGTGGATGCCGTGCTTGGAACAGAAGTGATAAAATTTGATTCCCATATCGGAGATCGCTCTCCGGCCCACACATTGGCAATGGGAAAGGCTATTTTGGCTAGCAGAAGTGATGAAGAACAACAAGAATATTTGAACAAATGTGTTTTCAAGGCCCTGACCTCACATACCATAACCGATAAGCAAAGCCTTCAAAGCGAGCTCGTTAAAATTAAGAACCAGGGATACTCTATTGATGATGAAGAGTGGGCATTGGGTTTGCGCTGCATTGCGATCCCGATTTTCAACGCCCCACTCCCCTCCTATGCTATTTCAGTCTCAGGCCCGACTTCTCGCATGAATCCGGAAAAGATTGAAAAATTGCGAAGCGATCTCATGATGGCCGGTCGAGCAATTTCGGATCAGCTGAGGCAGGGATGAAATATTCGTATGCGCCAACTAAACAACCCACGTATTCAATGGCAGCCGAGGGGGTGATAAACTGCAACAAGAACAGGAATGTCTCTTGCCCATCGTCCCAACGTAAGCGGTTAAAGAAGCCAATCTGTTATGCAAACTGCACCAGGGGCGATTCAGAAGAAAAAACGACGGCAATCACAGATTACTTACGAACGAAGAGAGCGAAATACTCGTTAACTTGAGCTGAGAATTTTCCATTTCCAACTGAGGCAAAAAACAATACTTGCTCTGGCAATCAGCCGAAATATGAATCTTCGCCCCCTAAAATAAAGCGAAATCAGGACCAGCCTCTAACAATTCAGACCGATTCGACAATGGCAGAGATCAGAAGGCATACCACCTTGTATCATCTTGCTGAATTTACGAAACAAATAGACTCTCACCTCTTGATAAATTCCGGGCAATGTATATCTTGATATAAGTTTAAACATCTTTCCACACAACCATTGGGAGAAGACACATGAGCCACGGCAAACACCAACATAAGCATAGCCACACCCACGAACATAAACACGAGCATGAACACACACATAAGCATGGAGACCAGGAGCACAGCCATCCACACCATCACGTTCACACTCATGCCCACAATTTTGAACACGAACACGAGCACACCCATCCTGGAGATGAATCAAGTCATGGACATAAACATGACCCAAAAGATGTAATTCACGAGCATGACCATGATCGTCACGAGAACGAAAGCCACGACCACGAGCATTAAAAGTCGGCCGTGACTTTTTCATTGCCACTACAGCCTATCTATTTCATGACATGGGCCTCCAGCACTTCTTTAATTAGCTGTTGAAGTTGCTGAGCCCATGTTATGACTGACCATTCCCTTTCCCACTCGTTTTTTACAAAGCAGTTACAACAGCTGGCGCTCCTGTCCACCTTCACAGCGCCGGCAAGATGAAGCCCATATTTCACATCTGTTGCTAAAACGCAACAATGAATGGCTTTCCCCACAAATCATCTTCAAACACTGAACCGATTTTCAAGCTGCTGTCATGGCAGAGCGATGGCTGATGGTAAGCTGGCTCTGGTGATCGATCCGACAGATCATACCGGCCATACCCGGGCAGACGCGTTCGCCGAAAGTGTCCTGCAGGATCGCGACGGCTGCCTCGCCGGTACAGTGACAGGGCACGATCAGTTCCGGGTTGTATGCCTGGAGTGCTGCTACAGTTTGCCTTAAACGTTGCGGGCCTGCGCTCTGCAGGTGAAATCCCCCGATTATCGCTCTGATCCGTCGATCACCGGTTAACCTGCTGACGTAGTTTATGGTGTTGATGAGGCCGGCATGGGCGCAGCCGACGATTACAATCAGCCCTTGTGTGGTTTCCATCCATAGGGCGAGGTCGTCGTCGATGGGGTCTGGACGCAGACCGACACAGTCGAGGAAAAATGAACTGCCGTTCTCCTCGAATGAAGAGAGTCTTGGAATCGGGCCAGTCACACCGATACCTGGGCCCAGATGATCCTCACGTTGCAGCCAGTGCAGTTTTTCCATGGGCACCCGGTTAAGCGCCATCTGGGAAATCGTCGGCATCTTGATCGATTTCGGTACCCCCGCCACGATACTGCAACGAGGCGCAACAGCAGCGGGATGAAGGTAGATTTCCGCCTGGGGAGCGAGCCTTAAAATCTGCGACAGTCCGCCGCTGTGGTCATAATGCCCATGGCTGAGAACGATCGAGTCCGTTTCGGCTAAATCAATACCTAGCAGGGAAGCATTTTCGACCAGCAGTCCGCTTTTTTGGCCGGTATCGAAGAGGATGTGCCGGTTTCCGACTTCAACCCAGAGACTGAAGCCATGCTCAGTGGTGAGACCGGCAGCGGCCCGGTTGTCTACAAGAATGGTGATCCGAGGTGAAACTGTTGATGTCATGTTGTGATAAATAGTAAATTTTGGTGAAAAATGCGTCCAGACAAAGGACTGCTTAGTTTATGCTGCCCCGCAGCGTATAAGCAATAGTCGGTTTTTACATCAGTTCAAACAGATGATGCTGATTCTACAGCTAACCGTTTGGACCGGTTTGGGCCTTTTGCCGAAATCAGTGACAAAAGTGGTGCTACGACCCGGTTCATAATTTCAGCCGTCCGACTGTCAGCAAACTGCTCGAGAAAAGGGCTTCCCCGATCGCCAGCCCAGGCAATATCCGGATCGATGGGGATTGAGCCCAGAAAAGGAATCTCCATGTCTTGAGCGATCTTTCGCCCCTCTCCTTCCGGGAGGATACTGGTGATTTCCCCACATTTTGGACATACAAAACCATTCATATTCTCCACTACGCCAAGAATCGGCACCTGCAGGCGCCGACAGAAAGTCACCGTTTTACGGACGTCGATGGCAGCTATTTTTTGCGGCGTTGTGACGAGGATCGCACCGTCAAGATTGTCTATAAGCTGGCAAACCGACAACACCTCATCACCGGTACCGGGAGGTGAGTCGACAACAAGGCAGTCGAGATCGCCCCAGGCGACATCAGCCAGGAATTGCTTGATCGCGGCTATTTTCCGCGGTCCGCGCCAGATGAGCGCTTCGTCGTGGTTGTTGAGGACAAAGCCGATGGACATTACCATCAGGTTCCCGTAACTGATCGGCAGCAGATCATTGCCGTCCCCGTGCAGCTTTTCGTTCTCCAAACCGAGCATGGTTGGAATGCTCGGGCCATGGATGTCAACATCCAACACCCCAACGCGCTTGCCGGACCGTGCCAGACTGATAGCCAGATTGACCGCGACCATGCTCTTGCCAACGCCGCCTTTGCCGGAAAGGACGATTATCTTATGCTTGATGCGGCAGAGCCGGGATTGCAGACGCTGTTGTTCGCGGTTTTCTTTTTCGCTCTTATTGGCCCGGCGGGTTGCAGCCGAATGCTCTTTCTGCTGGCAGGTGCTGCATGTCTCCAGCATTTCCAACCCGGAACTCTTAAGTTTCATCGATTGTTCTTCTCCTGCTCCCCATCTCCGGCGCCAGCCTGGTTATGTGGAGTTGTTAAATTCCGTTTACTCAGACTCGAGAGCCTGCAGGCGGACGTTTATCTGCTCGAGTTCTTGTTGCAGAACCGCAGCCTGATTCTTCAGGATGCTTTTCTCTGTTGCAGGATCTGGTGAAGCAGATCGTCCGGATCCGCTAAGGAGCAAACGGTTTGTTCCTCCAGCGGGCGGGGCCATATTCCGCCACCCTCTACGGCCAAAATCCTGTCTCCAGGCGGGGCAGTTTCGGCCATACCCATAGCCGCCGCGGCCGGTGGAGTTGTTGGCAAATCCCGTCATCCCCCTGTCGCTGCAAAATCTACCAGCACGACCGGTCATCACTCCATAACCCATCGGTCCGGTTCCATCTCCTCCTGGCATAGCTAACCTCCTTACTAAGTTATGAACACCTTGAATAAAGAGTCTCTTGGATCAATCTCCGGATTGCGGGTGAAAAATGTACCTGCAGTATAAAATATCTACCCGTGCCTTGATCTTGAACGAAAGCTTCATTTATTCAAGATACCCTTGTGTTACCTTATTTTTTCAGGCGATTCCTACCTCTTGATATAATTTATAGAGCAAGGACAATGCCAACAGACAGGGTAATCCGGATTATATCGATAACCATTTGAATATATAAGATATAAACGAGAAAAACTGAAGTATTGAGGATGGCTATAGGTGCAAAAGTGCACCTATAGCCATGGTTGGACAGGTGCAATTTTGCTACTATTGCTGAGTGTCTCGACTGCGGCCATCTCGTTCGGGAAACGGCACGCCGAGTTGTTTCATACGACGCAGCAGCGTTGTTTTATGAATCCCCAACTCTCTCGCTGCGGCCAGTCGATTAAAACCGTTGCGGGCCAGCGCCGCTTCGATAGCTTGGGTATCGATTACGGAACGGATAGTGCGCAGGTCGGTGGTCCTTCCGGCGGCAAGCGTCGGCTTCAGCATCTCCGGGGGCAAGTGGCTATTATTGATCGTTCCGGTTCTGCAGAGAATAAAAGCGTGTTCTATCGTATTTTCCAGCTCCCGAATATTACCCGGCCAGTCATAAGCCATCAGAAGGGCAAGGGTCTCAGTGCTGACGCCGCTGACGTTTTTTTGCTGGCAGCGGTTGAAGCGGTCGATAATACTCTCGGTCAGCATCGGGATGTCCTCCTTGCGCCGCCTCAGGGGCGGTAATTCGAGGCGGATAACATTGATACGGTAGTAGAGATCCTCGCGAAACAATCCCTGTTTCAACAGCTTGGCCAGATCCTGATTTGTGGCCACGATAACCCTTGCGGTGGTCGTTTCCGTGCGTACCGCCCCGAGAGGTTCAAAGCTCTTCTCCTGGAGCACCCGCAGCAGCTTGACCTGCAGTGCCGGGGTGATTTCGCCTATTTCATCCAGGAAGATAGTGCCGCCCCGGGCGAGGGCGAAACGACCTGGCTTATCCCGGTTCGCTCCAGTGAACGCCCCGGCTTTGTAGCCAAAGAGTTCCGATTCGAGCAAACTGTCGGGCAGGGCACCACAATTGACGGCGATGAATGGGCCGCGACTGTGCAGGCTGAGGTTGTGTATGGTTCGTGCCACCAGTTCCTTGCCCGTACCGGTCTCACCGAGAACCAGTACCGTGCTTGGGCTGGCGGCGATAGCCGGCATGATTTGGAAAAGTCGCTGCATTTCTGCGTTTTGGCTTGTCATGGTGCCGAGATGGGTTTTCCCTGCGAGTTCCCGGCGCAGGGCCTCGACCTCAGAAAGGTCACGAAAAGTTTCGGCGCCACCGATAATCCGGTTCCTCTCATCGCGCAAAACTGCAGTGGAGATGCTGATCGGGATGCGGTTGCCGCTGGCATTGATGAAGACCCCAGCTCGACCGATGATCGGCCGCCCGTCTTTCACGGTCTGGGCGAGGGGGCAATCTTCACCGCACATATTGGAGCGCAGTACTTCTGAGCAGGAACGACCGATCGCTTCTTCCCGGGGAATTCCCGTAATCTCCTCTGCCGCCCGGTTAAAGGAGGTTACCTGCCAATCGCTGTCGACAGTGAAGACACCGTCTGAAATACTCTCAAGGATCACCTCGGTAGAGGCACTTTTTTTTACGGGAATTCTGGAGATTGCCATGGGATGGTCCTGTTCGAAAATTTTTTGTGCGTATGAACACTACCAGACAACCTGGGCAAAGTCATTCTTTTACAGGGAAAGTGACATGCCTCATCTCTTCTTGCACAGCAGCTATCGCCTTATTGCTATCCACTTCACTGGTAAGCAATATCTCAGCACCTCCGTCACCCAGGACAAATCCCGGTCCTTTTCCTGACTGATCTTGATGAGTCAACAGTATGTCCATGTTGTTTTCCAGCAGCCATTTCGCTACCTTGATACCTTTCGCCTTGCTCTCTTTGCAGTAAGGATTAACCAGGACCTGTTCGTTGACCACGCCACCTCCGGAGTTCTCGAGACAACAAAGTCGAAAAAAAGGTGCTTCACCGAAATGGTCAGAAATTGTCTTCTTATCCTCGGCAAGGGGAATTCCATAGACAAGATGTTTCTTTGTTCGAGGTTGATAATGGATCAGGACCCGGTCAACCTCAGGAATTGCCAGCTTTATCCTGTTCTCCAGTTCTTCTGATATCCGGTGTCCCTTTTGCAATTCCTGGACATGGAGAGATATATCCAGCTCAACAAATTTGTAGCGGCCTGCATTTCTTCCCCAGATACCGTTAATTTCCAGCACCCTTGCGTCGGCAAGGACAAGATCGCGAATCTTGGACAGGGTATCGAAGTCAAGGGAAGCGTCAAGTAGAACGCGAACCGAATCGAGAAAAATGCGTATGGCGGCACGGCCGATAAACAGTACGACAACGACAGCAGCATATCGATCAAGGGCAAAACCTATGGCACTGCCTACCATCGCGGCAAGGATAACAACGGACGACAACACATCGGTCAGGATGTGGCGGGAGTCGGCAATGAGACTGGGTGATTTTGTCTGCAGTCCAACCTTGAGTTCATATCGTGAAAACAGCCAGGCAATTATAATGGTGCCGATGATGCCCGCGCAGGTCAGAGGAATATCGGTTGGTATTGATTGACGGCTGTCAAAAACCTTTTTTATAATTTCATACCCGGCAAAAACAATGAGTACCGATGTTACAAGAGCCACCAGATTTTCAACTTTGTACAATCCGTAGGGGAAAGCGCGGGAAGATCGCTTCGATATCTTTATGCCGATTATGATGATAATCGATGACAAGACATCGGCGAGTGAATGCAGGGCATCGGCCCTGACGGCGATGCTGCCGGACAGAAAAGCCAGCGCGGTTTTGATGCTCACCAGAACCAGATTTACCAGAATGGATAGCCAGGCAACTCTTTCCGATGTTTCTATCATCACAAATTCTTCCCCCCTCATCACCATGTTTTCAACAGAGACCTGGCCTCCTCCGCATTGCAGTTGGTGATAATCAAGCTGTAACTCTCAAGAATGCTTTATGCCGCATCAGGGATTAATCCGCTAATAGCAGAATTTTTGATCGAATTTAGACTCCTCCCATTGGCAACCTCTTAATGACAAACTAATTTCTTGAAACAAATTATCAAGAACCACAATGTGACGAAAAAGATTAAACGGCAACACTGACGAATTCCAGGTGCTTCTTCATGAGCATGGTACCGCCGCCCTGGGAAATAATTCTTTTCAGCAGCTCCGTTTCCTTCACCCGTGAACCGCTTAGCTGGGTAATTCTGGTATTTGCAAACGCTTCCGGGCAGACCGGGGTTGACGGCCCGAGAAGCACTGCGGCGCGGTTTCTCTGCAGGTGGCTCAAGAGGTTGTCGATTGTATCGTTGATTATGCTGGTCGAGGTGATGATCGCAACATCGCATGAAGCAAGCAAATCAGGGGCAGAGCGAATATCGACGATACCCGGTTTTGCGGAGTTGAGGTCTAACACATCAAGAGTGCACCCGGTTTTCTTTATCCTGGGGATGACGGGAGCAAAATGACCAACCATCACCACATGATCGGCAGCCTGGATGTTAAGCATGGAGATGGCTTCGGCGTCACTGTATTGCTGCTCTTTCCTGGAATAAACAGCGTTAAAGGCGGCAAGGCCGATGGCCCGCTCCAAATGATTGTCGCTTTCCAACAGCTGTAGAATGTCTTGCTCGAATGTGTCCTGGATGGAGCCTGCTTTTGGTAGATGTGTACAGGAAGAAGCCGCATTACGGTTTGGGGTCCAGGCAATTCCAGCCGCACCGTCTTTCAGCTCGACGCAGGTATAGCCAAGACCGATGCGTACATCCGCCAGTTTTTTGTCCTTGCACAATTTTTCACCAATTTCCTTTATGGTTTGCGCGATTGTCATGTCAAAGCTCCTTGCTGGTGTTCGTGGCGGCGATTGTCAATCGTTTATCTTACCAGAAGACTACCCCTCAAAAGGAGAGGTGGTTGTAATGACCTTACATCGATTTTCAGGGGTTGCAATGGGGTGATGAATTTTGTAGATTCACAAAGAGAGTAATTACTCTTATTATTGTATCTCAGCAATTTTTTACAACGTCTTCTGACCTAAATCAACATGAAGAAAATCAAAGATATCAAGATACAGCAGGTGGAGTTGAGCCCTCGAAAAAAACCGGCACAACGGCGGGCAGAGGAAACCGTAGCTCTCATACTTGAAACATCGGCACAAGTGCTTGTTAAAGTCGGACTGGACGATTTCAACACCAACATGCTGGCTGAACATGCGGGTTTGCGGGTTTCAACTGTTTACCGTTATTTCCCAAATAAATTAGCAATACTCACAGCCCTTGTACAGAATCTGCGAGATACGATAATTGAAGCGTTGACCAGTGTTGAAGTTGATGATGATGACTGGCAATCGGTCATATATGCGTACATTGATGCCTATGTCGTTGTAAACCGGGAAAACAGCGCCTTCTTTGCCATCAGGAGAGCTATACAATCAAGCCCAAAGCTCTACGAGATTGAAAAGGAACTGGAGTTGAAACTCTCTTCAAACATGGCAAGATTGCTCCTGGAAAAAGGTGTCGAAATACGATCTGAAGACCTCACCAGGGTCATTCAGGTATTTCTTGTCGCCGGTGCTGCAATTTGCGATCTTGCATACCTCAAAGGTAAAAAAGACAAAGAGTCCGAAGAAGCAATCATCAGGGAGCTCAAAGTGATGTCCATCAACTACCTTGCGAATTATTGTTCGTAAAATACGCTCTTTTTATACCTCCCCACCTGAAAATCCTCCCTGAAAATTTACCTCCGCAATCCATGACAGAGCACGGTTCAAACCACAACTGAACAAAAAGAGCAATTACTCTTTTTTTCACTTGACTTGTCAACAGCCCGGTGGTTTCATATAAAAAGAGAGCAATTACTCGCTTTACATGTAGCTGGAGGCTAACAAACAGGAACGAAACAGCCCTGCAAAAATGAAAACGGGAGAGTCAATATGCAGATTGAAAATTGTGTTGCGGTTGTAACCGGTGGCGCGTCGGGCTTAGGGGAAGCTACGGTGCGCAGGATAATCGGCGGAGGAGGTAAAGCGGCTATTCTCGATATGGACACAAACAGGGGACACGATCTCGCGGGGGAATTAGGGGATAACGCCCTGTTCTGTGAAACGAACGTAACGTCGGAAGAATCCGTCGCTAGTGCGCTTGATGCAACCGTAAACCGCTTCGGCTGTCTCAACCTGGCCGTCAACTGTGCCGGAGTAGGCACCCCCATGAAGGTAATCGGCAAGGAAGGACCAATGCCTATTGCCAAATTTAATCTGGTTGTACAGGTCAACCTTATCGGCACCATGAATGTGATGCGTCTGGCTGCGGAGAAGATGATGCACAATGAACCGATGGCCGACAATGAAAAAGGCGTGATCGTCAACACCGCCTCGGTTGCCGCTTATGATGGCCAGATCGGCCAGGCTGCCTATGCCGCCTCCAAGGCCGGGGTGGTGGGCATGACCCTGCCGGTTGCCAGGGAATTCGCCGAATATGGCATACGGGTGATGACCATTGCCCCGGGCCTTTTCGAAACGCCCATGCTGCAGGGGCTGCCGGAAAAAGCCAGGGCGTCCCTTGTGCAGATGATGCCTTTTCCAAAACGGCTGGGCTATTCCGATGAGTTCGCCATGCTGGTGGAGCAGATTGTGGTCAACCCAATGCTGAATGGAGAAACCATACGACTGGATGCCTGCGTCAGGCTGAGTGCCAGATAACAAACCGCTACGGGCTCGAGAAATTGAATACCAAGGATAAGGAGGTAACTATGTCCCAGGATTTCATTACAGGTTGCCCTGCAACATCGGGCGACGATTTTCAACTCAATACAGTCAGCTTTATCAAAGGTGCGGCCCGGACTTTTCCCGAGGTCGAAGTCGTATCCCGCCGCCTGGACGGCTCCCTGTTCAGGTATAATTATGCCGAGGCCTACAGACGAATCAAGCAGCTGGCCAATGCCCTGGTGAACCAGGGAGTCCAGCCTGGAGACAGGGTGGCAGTGGTTGAGTGGAACACTCACCGCTACTGGGAACTCTACCAGGCGATTTCCGGTATCGGGGCGGTTCTGCTGCAGGTGAACCTGCGAATCTCCGAAGATGACAAGGTCTACGTCCTAACCCACAGCAACGCCTCCCATCTCTTCGTCAACGATACCCTGCTGCCCTTAATCGAGCCTATAGCCAAACGGCTGACCACTGTCGGGAAATACTATGTCATCACCGACAAACCGTTTGAAGAGGTGCGGTCGACCCTTACGTTGTCCGACAGCTACGAGGATATGCTCGCGGCGGAAAAGCCGGAATTTGACTGGCCGATGGTGGACGAACGATCAGCCTTTTCCGCCTGCTACACATCAGGAACCACCGGTAAGCCCAAAGGAGTCTACTACTCCCATCGCTGCATCTACCTCCACACCAACGCTTTCGCGCTGGCAACGGAAATGACGAACAGGGATGTGCTGTTACAGACGGTACCGATGTTTCACTGTCACGGCTGGGGCCTCTACTTTTCCGCCTGCCTGGTCGGGGCAAAGCTCGTCTTTCCAGGCATGTATACAACAGAGACGCTAAATGTACTGGTCGACTTGATGATGTCAGAGAAGGTGACTGTCAACCAGGGCGCCCCGGCGATCCTCATCCCCATGCTGCACTACCTGGATTCCCTGGAGGAAAAACCGAAATTTGAAAACCTGCGCATTATCAGTGGCGCCACCGAACCTTCCCTGGGCATGATGAAGGGGTTCGCGAAATACGGCGCCAATATTATCCACGCCTACGGGGCAACGGAGTCCACCCCCCTGGTCACGCTCAACGCCCTCAAGCCGTCCCTGGACTCACTCACCGATGACGAAAAGTGGGACCTGAAAAAGAAACAGGGACTGCCGTTTGTCGGCCTCGACCTGATTATTGCCGATGCAACCACCGGAAAACCAATAGAAGCTGGGAGTACGGCTACTGGCGAGATCCTGGTAAAGGGTCCCTGGATTACGGCGTCCTACTTTGACGATCCACGAAGCGAATCCGCCTTTGTCAATGGTTACTGGCGTACCGGTGATGCCGGCTGCCTCGATGAGAACGGCTACCTGAAGATAACCGACCGGCTGAAAGACATCATCAAGAGCGGCGGCGAGTGGATCTCCACCATCGACCTTGAGAACACCATCATGGCCAACCCTAAAGTGCTCGAAGCCTGCGTGGTTGGCGTCCATCATCCGAAGTACCAGGAGCGGCCGTTGGCACTGGTGGCCCTCAAATACGGCATGTCCATGACTGCGGGAGAGGTCATCGACACCCTCGGCAATCAGTTTGCCAAGTGGCAGCTGAGACCGGAGGAGGTGATCTTTGTGGATGAGATCCCCAAGACCAGCGTAGGCAAGTTTTCCAAGAAGGATATACGGGCAAAGTACAAAGACCAGTATGACGGCGGACGAGAGAGCCCAGCGGAAAAACAGACAGCGGAGACGGTATGAAGCAGGCGCTGCTGGGAATCAAGGTGCTCGATCTTACCATGAACCTGCCGGGTCCGTTCATGACCTGGCTCATGGCGGAGATGGGCGCGGAGATCGTCAAGCTGGAAAATCCGCTGGGAGGAGACTTTGCGAGGAGTTTCAACGATCCTGAGGGAGCCGGTTATTTTCCGCTGTTCGATGTTGTCAACCGAGGGAAAAAAAGCATCACCTGCGACCTGAAACAACCGGGGGGAAAAGACCGCGTCCTGCAGATGATGGGAAAATACAATATCGTTGTCGAGGGATTTCGACCTGGTGTCATGAAAAAGCTGGGCCTCGACTATGACTCCGTCAGCCAAATTCACCCTGGGGTGATTTACGTCTCCGTTTCCGGTTACGGCCAGAGCGGCGACTACGCCGAAAAAGGGGGTCACGACTTGAATTACCAGGCCCTGGCCGGGAGTTTCGATACCGGCGCACCGATCACGGGACGCGCGCTTGATGTTCCATCTGTACCCATCGCTGATCTTGGCGGCGGCAGCCTGCTGGCACTTTCCGGACTGTTGGCCGCGGTGATCCAGAGAGACCGCACCGGAAAGGGGTGCCACCTTGATGTCTCTCTTCGTGACGGGGCGTTTGCGATGAATGTTTTCGCATTCTGTCAAATGCAGCGCAACCTGGCGGAGGTGCGCCAGGTTGGTCATTTTCTCTCGGGGACCCAGCCTTTTTACAACATCTATGAGACACGCGACGGACGCCACATGAGTCTTGGCGCGGTGGAACCGAAATTCTGGACAGCCTTCTGCCGGGTCGCCGGCTGCGAGGAGCTGATTCCTGCTCAGTTCGGCGGAGCAGCTGTAAAAGACAAGGTTGCCTCGATTTTCAAGAGCAGGGACCAGGCGGAGTGGAGGCGTCTGTTCCGGAACGTGGATGCCTGTTGCGAGCCGGTCCTGACCATGCCAGAGGTCCTCGCCTCGGATCTGGGTCGCCAGCGCCATCTCGTATGCAAAACTGTCTCAGGGGGACAAACTCCATCCTGCCCGATAAAGACAGTCGGCTCCATACCCACCAAAGCAGCAGACGTGCCCCGGCTCGGTGCGCATAATGTGCCGGATAGTTGATCAACACCGTTTACGAGGAAAGCATGAAATTTGAAAATATCCTGCTGGAAACAAGTGAAAGCACAGCAATCATAACCCTGAATCGGCCCAAGGCCATGAACGCCATCAATTCCAAACTGTTGGCCGAAATCCATGAGGCACTTGATCAGGTAGAAGCTGACGAGACCATACAGGCCCTTGTCATTACCGGCGGGGAGAAGGTGTTTGCCGCCGGAGCGGACATCAAGGAGATCCGCGGGGTGGAAAATCCGACCCAGGCCCACCGGTTCCTGCGCTCCTTGCTGTCCTGTTTCAACCGGTTATCGGAGGTAGAGATACCGGTGATCGCAGCCATCAGCGGTTTTGCCTTTGGCGGAGGGTGTGAGCTTGCCCTGTGCTGCGACATCCGCATAGCCTCGAAAACAGCGCAGCTGGCCCTGCCGGAGATCAACCTGGGTTTGATGCCCGGGGCCGGCGGCACCCAGAGGCTGGCCCGACTGATCGGCATGGGCCTTGCCTGCGAGATGCTTTTTACGGGTGCGCCTGTGTCTGCAGACAGGGCGAGGAAGATTGGGCTGGTCAACAAGGTGGTGGAAGAACCGGACCTGGTAAATGAAGCAATGAAGATGGCAACCGTTCTCGGGGAAAAACCGGGATTTGCCCTGAAAATGATCAAAAAGGCGGTCAAAACCGGGATGAATACCGATCTGGTTTCCGGACTCGACTATGAATCCCGTTGTTTTGAACTGCTTTTTTCAACAGAGGACCAGAAAGAAGGCACCTCTGCCTTCGTGGAAAAGCGTAAACCGGAATTCAAGGGGTATTAAACTTCACTGCCCCCCGAACCAAAAGAGGAAAATCATCATGCTCGACTCTGTATATATCATTGGTACCTACACCACAACATTTGGAAAATGGCCGGAAAAGTCCGGTAAAGAACTGACTCGAGACGCACTGGTTGGTGTCCTCGAAGACGCTGGCATGAGCGACGCCGGTGCAATGGAAAGCAGCTACTTTTCCAACTGCGGCATGGGAATCCTATGGGACCAGGACCTCCTCAGGGGACACTGCATGTTCGCCCCCATGGTCGACGAGGGACTGTTCCCGGAACGTGTCCCGCTGGTTAACGTCGAGGGGGGATGCGCCTCGGGGTCCATTGCCCTGCATCTTGCCTGGAAAGATATCCTGAGCGGACTCCACGATGTTTCTCTTGCCATCGGCATGGATAAATTTTATCACGAAGACATGGCGCGGGTGATGACAGCTTTCAACCACGGTATCGACCGCGAGGAAAAAGACAGTTTCATCAAGCGTTATCAACAGGTAGCCCAAGAGTGCGGGCAGGATTTCCGTTTCGGCCCGGAACGTTCCATTTTCATGGATACATATGCAATGCAGGCCTGCTGGCATATGTGGAAATGGGGGACCACCCAGGAGCAGATCGCCATCGGCGCCTCCAAAAACCACCACAACGGTTCGCTCAACCCGAAAGCCCAGTATCGTTTCGAGGTTCCTGTAGATAAAGTTCTTTCAGACTACCTGGTCAGCTATCCGATGACCAGGTCTATGTGCGCCCCTATCGGTGACGGGGCCGCGGCGGCAATTCTCTGTTCGGAAAAATTCCTGAAGCAGCAGCCTGCGGCGGTACGTGATCGTGCTGTAAAAATCAGGGCAAGCGTGCTTTCCGGCGGAAAAAACCGGCCTATCGCCGAACCGAGCCTCACCAAATGGGCAGCCGACAAAGCGTATAACATGTCCGGCCTGGCGCCGAAGGATATCGATGTCGCCGAAGTCCATGATGCGACCTCATTCTGTGAGATATACCAGGCGGAAATGATGGGATTTTGCCCAATAGGCAAAGGTGGAGAATTTATAGCTTCCGGAGCGACCATGCTGGACGGAGAAATCCCGATCAACACCTCTGGTGGGTTAGTCTCCAAGGGACACCCCATCGGGGCTACCGGACTGTCGATGGTGTACGAGGTGGCGAACCAGCTGCGGGGCGAAGCCCAAGAGCGCCAGGTAAAGGATGCAGGAATTGGTCTCATTGAAAACGGCGGAGGCGTTATCTCGGTGGAAGAGTTCGCTTGCGGAGTTACCATCCTGGAGCGCAATTGACGCATAAGGTTTCGTTACAAGAGCTGGTAAATTTTCAGGCAAGGAATCTACAATGACATATAACGCCGGTTGGATGAACGATGAATTGAGGCTGATGGCTGAATCAGTCAGGAGCTTCCTGGAAAACGAATATGTCCCGCACGACGCGAAGTATGAAGCGCAGCATTTTGTCGACAGGGAATTCTGGAAAAAAGCTGCAGAGATGGGAATGCTCGGCGCAACTATCCCTGGAGAGTATGGCGGTATCGGAGGGAATTTCGCCTTTGATGCGGTGATCAGTGATGAGCTGGCCGCGCAGGGTATTTCCGGCTTTGGCATCCAGGTCCACAACATCGCTTCCCACTATATCCTGGCGTACGGGAGTGAGGAGCAGAAGAAGAAGTGGCTGCCAAGGCTCTGCAGCGGTGAATGTATCGGAGCCATTGCCATGACGGAGCCGGGAGCAGGTTCCGATCTTCAGGGGGTGACGACCAAGGCGGTAAAAGATGGAGATTTTTATACCATAACCGGTTCCAAGACCTTTATCTCCAACGGGCTGTTGGCAAACCTCATCGTCCTCGTGGTGAAGACCGATGAATCAAAAGGTGCCAAAGGCATCAGCCTGGTTGTGGTCGAAACCGAGGATCTGGCCGGTTTTACCCGCGGCAAACCGCTTGAGAAGATCGGCCAACACGCCCAGGACACCACCGAACTTTTTTTCGATGGTGCCCGGGTACCATGCGTTAATCTGCTAGGCAAGGAGGAAGGCAAGGGGTTTTACCAGCTGATGGACCAGCTGAAATATGAACGGCTGCTGATTGCGGTCCTGTCCGTGGGTTTCATGGACCGGGCGTTGAAGATGACTTTCGAGTATACACAGGACAGAAAGGCCTTCGGCCGCACCATCTTTGATTTCCAGAATACCAGGTTCAAACTGGCGGAGCTCTTTACCGAGGCCAGGATCGGCAGAACCTTTGTGGCCGACTGTATCGAAAAAATGATAGCAGGCAAGCTGGACACAGCGACTGCCAGCATGGCAAAGATGTGGCTCACCGAGAAACTCTGCAAAACTGTTGATGAGTGCCTGCAGTTTTTCGGGGGGTACGGGTATACCAGGGAATATCCCATATCACGTCTCTTTGTCGACAGCAGGGTCATGAAAATTTATGGAGGTACGAGTGAGATCATGAAGGAACTGATCGCCAGGTCATTGCAGTAATATTCGTGCAACTTGCTCGTTACGATATCTGCGGCGAATTGTAAAATCGCCGCAGTCCGTTTTGTGAAATTAACTCTTTGATAACAGCACTCCCGGCTCGCCAAAAAGATCCTTCCGACTGACAGGAAACATGTCTGCACATTATTTTTTTATTGCAATATCAGCACATTGTATTACACGTAGCTTTTACAGGAAAAACATCGCTTGTTGGTAAGCAGACGGCTGATGAAGACTGAAAACGTTGAAAAGGACGGCTCTTTTTTTTGGTTATCATCAGCCAGGTTAATCTATCACGTAACGGATAAAAGTGACAAAATGGCATTGAATTTATTGTACGTTAGTGCAAATGGCACTTCGCAGGGACTTGGGACGGCAGCGCAACCTCTTGACTTTACATCGGCGGTGCGACAGGGCGGTGAAAACAGCGTTATCGTCTTACTCAACGATGCAGGCACGATCTACACCGAGGGGGTTGCCCTCCACAAGAACCAATACGTATTGGGCGAAGGGGCCACCGCCCACGTATTCCACGAAGATGGGGTGACGGTGGAAATGTTTACGGCACCAGGGTCAGGTGGTGCCCAGCTTCACGGCACCTCATCGTACAACGGTGTTATCGGAACCCATCCGGAGACAGCAGCAACCGCGGTCTCCGGCGTACAGGCCTCCGGCGGTGTCAACGATGCGGGTATCGTCGCTGAATCACGTTACCACTTCCTGCTGTCCGGGCAGTCGAATATGGCTGGATGGGCCAACGTTTCGGACTTTGATGAACAGTTGCAAGGGACCCAGGAAAATGTCCACATGTGGACAGGAAACAAATTTGCGTCATTAGAACCAACTCAGAATTCAGCACCTCTCGATTTTGGGGCCGCACCAAATCGCCTATGGGCCGGTTCGGAGTTGTCTCTTGGAGTGAACCTGACTAAAGCCCTGGCCAGCGACGTCTATTTCACTAAAGTTACTTCAGGCGGCACCTCCATAGATCGCTGGCTGTACCAGGATATGGCTGACAGGTTGCTTGAGCATAGCCTGAAAGCGTCTGAAGATATTGCAACCCAGGGATATGCTCCGATCATGGGTGGCCTAGCATGGAACCAGGGAGAATATGACGTTAACAATTCAGCACCTTACGACCAGAAGTTGCTTGCGTTATTGCAAGAGTTGCAATCAGAGACCGGGATATCAGATCTACGTCTGGTCGCCAGTGGCGTTTCCCCACAAATGGGGGGGGCGGTTATCGAGCAGGAAATACTCCAAGCCATGCAATCATCTGAGTTTATCGCGTATTTCAGCATGCTTGATTTTACCGACTACTCAAATGGGAATGTCCATTTCAGCGCTGAAGGTTATTCGTATATGGGGTATCAGTTTGCAGTTCACCTTCTGGAAGACCTTATAGGCAACCCGGTAACACAAGATGCCATTGACGGGTATCTTCCTTTACGTATGATTCCTGTGGCTCCAGTAGCCGAAAATGACAGCCAGAACATAGTTGTTGGCTTTGATGTCGGCAGGCAAGGCAACGTGCTTGCCAATGACAGCGATTTCAACATCACGGAGACTCTGTCCGTTGCAACGGTAAACGGGCTCCACTCCAATATCGGGGAATGGATTGATCTTGAGGAAGGAGGAAGGATCAAGATTGAAGCGGATGGCACCTACGATTTTGACCCCGGTGAGAGCTATGGCGATCTCAAGGCCGGTCAATTTTTCTCCATTGTGGTGCCATATGAAGTAATGGACGATAAAGGGCTTGTCGACCAGGCTACCCTCACCTTGTCCGTATATGGAAGTTATGGTCGTGAGGGCGGGCTGTACATCGAGGCGGTCAGCGGCAGCACCTACGGGACAAGTGGCGATGATGTTATTATCGGCACCGATGGCAATGATCAGATATCCGGCAACGGTGGTTACGACATGATATTTGATTATGGCGGCAATAATACAATCCGTCTCAACAATTCACAACCAGACAGTAAGTCCATGGTTTTCACGGGCAAAGGAAACGACAGCATATATGCCACAGCTGGAGATGACGTTATTGATGCCGGGAACGGCAACAATAACGTATACAGTTATGCCGGAGACGACACAATAATTGCAGGCGACGGAAATGATTTTATTAATGCCAGGGGAAGCTATTGGGCAGTTGGTGATCGTGCCGGAAACAATACCATTGACGGTGGAGACGGTAATAACCGTGTCTATACCGGCGCCGGAAGCGACAAAATCACTACCGGTGATGGAGATGACCTGATCTATTCAACTGGCGGCGGTGACGTCATCAACGCCGGCCACGGTAATAACACTATCGATTCCGGTTATAATCGGTATGCAGGAAGTGGAAAAGTCACCATCATTACTGCCGGAGACGGGAACAACCGCATCTACACAGACGCAGGAGATGACCACATCACCCTGGGAAAAGGCCAGAATTATGTGTACAGTTACGGTGGCAACGACAACATAACAACAGGTAATGACAACGATTTTATTAACGCCAGGGGGAACAATTGGTTAGTTGGTGATCGTGCCGGAAACAAGACCATTGACGGTGGAGACGGTGATAACCGTGTCTATACCGGCGCCGGCAGCGACAAAATCATTACCGGTGATGGAGATGACCTGATCTATTCAGCTGGCGGCGGTGACGTTATCAACGCCGGCCACGGTAATAACACTATCGATTCCGGTTATAATCGGAACGCAGGAAGTGGAAAAGTCACCACCATTACTGCCGGTGACGGGAACAATCGCATCTACACAGACGCAGGAGATGACCACATCACCCTGGGGGATGGGCAGAATGTTGTGCAAAGTTTCGGCGGTAACGACACGGTCACAACCGGTAGCGGCGATGACAGGATTACCCTTTACGGGTACAACGCCAGCAATGACGCGCAGTCAGAGAAGCATGTTTCTTCCGGAGCAGGAAATGACACGATTTTTGGTTCTTTCGGCGATGATACGATTATTGCCGGTCAAGGTGATGATGTTATCGATCTTCGGCGCGGCGGCAATAATCTGTGTATTTTTGAATCCGGCGATGGGGTTGATCGGATCGTGGGGTTTGACGCAGAAAGCGATAAAATTCAGTTCAGCGTTGAAGGGTTGACCTATGAAGAGCTCCAATTTCTGACGTCCAGTGATCGGGACCCTGCTTTTTCAGGATCAGGGACAGGGATACGTTATGGAGACGACCTGGTGACTGTAGATGTCCGACCAACCGATATCAATGAGGATCTGTTTGTATTTATGCCTTATTGTTAACCTGTCCGTTACCTTCCTTTCCCCCTCATTTACAATAAGTGAGGGGGGATCGTTTTTCAAATCACGTTCCGGCAGTCCTCCGGTTGCAACCAACCCCACCTGCCTGTTTTATCCAATCGCCTGACCTGTCAACGTCCATAGTTTCCAATGGACTGATCACCCAGCCTCGCGACATCATTACTGTCACATCGTCGCAGTCTTTGCGGTCATCGGTGCCTGTTTTTCCAGTCTTGCACAGGGAGCCTGGATTCTGGACCGGCCTGTGAGTCGTTCGGCACGACCGGAATTGTGGTATGGTAGTTTTGAAGTGCTGATCGGCCGCTGAACCGTGGTTGCTGTTTTTTAAATCCCGGTGCTCAATCAATTGCCATATAATTTCTTTTACTCAAACCCATTTTTCTGGGCAATTCCTGGAACAGGATGCAAAACTTGAGATGGCAAAAAAACTTAGAAAACAGAAAAACTCCAGCTATTCCCGATGTAAATCTAAGTCATTGAAATTGCGCCATTCGGTAAAATCATCTTTCGTAAACATTTAATATGAAGTATGAACTTAATCTATTGAAATAATG
>NZ_FNJI01000045.1 GCF_900104445.1 Desulforhopalus singaporensis
TGGGTGCCTTTGAAATCCCCAAATGACGGAGCTTGCCTAAGCAACAGGCGAGCCCGCCGCAAATTTCACGGAGAGAATCGGCATGGGCCATATGGCAGAACAGCATGGAGACAAGTTGGGTCCAGCAGGTAAATCCTTTCGAACAGCGCTCTGCTTTGTGCTTGGCAACAAGCTGCGCAAACTCTGTTCTTGGAAAATGCTGAAGAAGTTGACTAAACAAACTGGAACCTTTTATCATGGACTAACCCTCTTCGTTGATTGTGGCTCTGTTTTTATTGGCGTAAAAACTTTATACCACATCTAACAAGAGGGTTTTCCTGTTTAAATGCTATTTGGGACAAGAGTGACATTTAAATAAAATTTATATTTTCAATAT
Source organism: Desulforhopalus singaporensis (assembly GCF_900104445.1). Classification (GTDB taxonomy): domain Bacteria; phylum Desulfobacterota; class Desulfobulbia; order Desulfobulbales; family Desulfocapsaceae; genus Desulforhopalus_A; species Desulforhopalus_A singaporensis. The sequence goes on from NZ_FNJI01000045.1 coordinate 377, forward strand.
ATTTATGCCTAAGCCTAACTTTGATATAATTTTTGAGATTCTTAATGATCTTAAAGTTTCAATTTTTGCTTTTGAAATTCACAAAATTCTTACATGTCAGCCGATAATTTTTTCAAATAAATATTTTTCAGAATTGTTGTCATACTCTAAAGATGAACTTGCAAAAATTTCGTTTGACAAATTAGTGTTCGAAAATAGCGGTAGAATTAAATCAGAATTAAAGAGCAAGATATTAAAGAATGAAAAATTAAGCACCAATATTTATCTTATTACTAAAGAAAATAAAAAAATACTTGTTAATCTTAATGCTCATATTCTGCACCTAGGCGATTATTATTTAATAATTAGTGTAGTACGAGAATATCCTAAAATACAAGAAAATCTTTGCAGCCATTATAAAAATTACGAAAACTTAAAAAAACTATACAACAAAAAAGAAACGGAATTAAAAAACGCAAAAATTTCTGCAGAAGTTTCTAAAAATGAGCTAAAGAAGCGGGAAGAAATTTTTAGATTTATTACTGAAAATATGCCTCAAATGGTTTGGACTACATCAAAAGATGGGGCAGTTGATTATTTTAGTAATCAATGGGCAAACTACTCAGGATTGCCATTGTCAGATTTGTTAGGATGGGGCTGGACGCAATTGGTTCATCCTGATGATTTAAAAAAAACGTTGAAAATTTGGGAAACTGCTCGTCGTAACAAAAAACAATATAACGTCCAATACAGGTTAAAGTCATATGTAAATAATTCTTATAGTTGGCACATAGCAAGAGGTGCTCCACAATTAGACCATAACGGAAAAATAGAAAAATGGATAGGCACTTGCACAGAAATACAGGAGCTCGTTGATATTCAAAATAAATTAAAAGATATCGCTAAAAATCTTGAAGAATCAAATTCAAAACTTGAAATTTCAAAAAAGCAATTAAAAAGTGCTAAAGATGCTGCTGAAAAAGCTAATAATGCTAAAAGTGAATTTTTATCAAATATAAGTCATGAGCTAAGAACTCCTCTTAATTCTGTGATTGGATATGCTGAGTTGTTGCAGCGTGGTAACAATCTCTCTGAAGATCAGCTTAATTATATAAATATTATTAATAAAAATGGTAAGCATCTTTTAACATTAATAAACGATGTGCTTGAAATGAGTAAAATTGAAGCTGGGTTTAACACTATAAATAAAGAAAAAATTAATTTAAACGTTTTTCTTGAAAGCATTAAAAATATATTTAAGGAACGGGCAAATAGTAAAAACATTGAATTAATTTTTCACTATGATGGCAGTACTCCTGCTTATTTGTACACTGACGGTGTAAAGTTGAGACAAATTTTAATTAATATTTTAGGTAATGCTATTAACTTTACCGAAAGTGGTTCAGTAACACTAACTGTAAGTTCAACTAGTTGCTCATTAACTAAATCATTGAAAGAAGATTTTTGTAAAGTTTTATTCGAAATAGTTGATACTGGAATCGGAATTCCAAATGAATCTATAAATTCTATATGTGAACCTTTTTTTCAAGTAAATAGAGATAATTCTAACCAAGGAACTGGGTTAGGTTTAGCAATTAGTAAAAACTATATTGAATTAATGCAAGGTAAACTATTCGTTAAGAGCAATTTAAATAAAGGAACTAAATTTTCATTTTATATTATTACTCAATTTTTCTTGAAAGAATTTAATGGAAAATCAGACCAATATGATGCTCATTTGATACTTGATCAAAAGCATATTTTTTCAAAAAGTTTAGTTGTTGATGACAATTTTGATAATCGAAAGTTATTATGTAATATTTTAATGAATATTGGCTTTGATGTTAAAGAGGGATCCAACGGGTCTGAAGCTATACAAATTAACAATGAATGGCAACCCGATATAATTTGGATGGACATAAAGATGCCAATAATAGACGGTTTTTCAGCAACAAAATCAATAAAATCATACAAAACTGGAAAAAAACCTACTATTATTGCTGTCACTTCCCATGCATTTTCCGAAGAAAATAATGCTATCTTGGAATCCGGCTTCGATGACTTAATAATCAAACCATATGTTGAAAATCAAATATTTCAAATGGTCTCAAAACACTTAAATATTAAACTTAAATATAAATTAAGAAACGATATAAAAATCAAAAAACAAGATAATATTGCATATAGAAATACCTTAATTGCAAAAAATGAGTTGGAAAAATTACCTTATGATTTAATAAAAAAATTGAAAAAATATTCAATACAATGTGATTTGAAAAATATACAAAATTTGATAGAAAGTATAAGCGGGTATGACAAAGAGCTAGGTAGAAAAATTATAACTATATGTGATGACTTTAGGTTTGACAAGTTGGTAATTGCGTGTACTGAGTCACTATCTTGAAAGTAGTTCTAAGGTTTGCCCCCCCCAGCGTCAGGGAAGTTGCCGCATGAACTAAAACCCATTATAAGAGGGGGCAGGAGGTTCATGCATGAAGTATTCAACAGAACGAAAAGAGGAGGTGTTGAGGAAGATGATGCCACCGCACAACAAATCGATCAGCCAGTTGGCCAAAGAGGAAGGCATAAGCGAACCAACCTTATACAACTGGCGTAACGAAGCCCGCCGCCAAGGGGTCCTCATGCCAGACGGAGACTGCAGTTCTGCAGGTTGGACGGCCAGAGACAAATTTGCAGCAGTTCTGGAAAGCGCCTCCTTGAACGAAGAGGAAGCCGCTGAATACTGCAGACGAAAAGGCATTTATCCCGAGCAGCTCACAGCGTGGCGCAAGGCCTGTGAGGCGGCCAATGACTGGGACAATCAAGCCAGCATTAAACTGAAATCGGAGCAGAAGACCAACCGCAAGCGCATCAAGGATCTGGAAAGGGAACTCCAGCGCAAAGAAAAGGCTCTTGCTGAAGCTGCCGCGTTACTGGTGCTGCAAAAAAAGGTGCAGGCGATCTGGGAGGACCCCGAGGACGAATGATCAGCACCCCTGATCGCCGTAGAATTGTTGCGTTGATAAATACTGCTCGCCAAAATGGTTCCCGTTTGACACCGGCTTGCCAGGTGGCAAGAATTGACCCGCGCACGTACCAGCGCTGGATCAAGAATGGCAGAGTGCAGTCTGACAAGCGGCCACTGGTTGCACGGCCGGCGCCGGCAAACAAATTGACACCGGAAGAACGGCAAAGTGTCTTGGAAACCTGCCATAAGCCGGCATACGCCAGTATGGCACCAGGACAGATAGTTCGCCGACTCGCTGATGAGGGGTTCTACCTTGCATCAGAATCTAGCTTTTACCGCATTCTCCATGAGGCAGATGAGCAACATCACCGTGGCCGGAATGCAAAGCCACGGCGCCGCCATCCGCCGCAAGGTTATTGTGCGACAGGCCCCAATCAGGTGTGGAGTTGGGATATCACCTGGCTATCGTCTCCGATCCGAGGAATGTTTTACTATCTGTATATGATCGTTGACATATTCAGTCGCAAAATAGTTGGCTGGGAAGTTCATCCGGTTGAGAGTGCAGAATTTGGAGCAAAGCTCTTGCACAAGGCGATCCTTGCCGAGGGTTGCCTGCTGAAACCGCCAGTGCTGCATGCGGACAACGGGGGCCCGCAAAAAGGTTTTACTATGAAAGCCAAGCTGGAGGCCCTCGGTGTCACGCCGTCCTACAGTCGGCCGCGGGTCAGCAATGACAATCCTTTTTCGGAGTCGTTGTTTCGTGCCTGTAAATACCGTCCTGAGTATCCAGCCCATGGCTTTGACAGCATTGAAACTGCGAGGAAATGGGTCAGGAAGTTCGTGATGTGGTACAACGAGGAGCATCTCCACAGTGCGATTCGCTTTGTGACCCCGGGTCAGCGGCATCGTGGTGAAGATGCAAACATCCTGGCGAACCGCCACAAGGTGTATCGGCAGGCACAGCAGAAACAGCCCAATCGGTGGAGCGGAAAAAGTCGCAACTGGCAACCGCTTCAGGAGGTGTGGCTCAACTGCCCACACGAGACTGAAACTAACGTAGATCAAATTCTGAAGACCGCGTGATTATGCGATCGTTGTCAAAGAACAGATGAAAATCATCTTATAGTGTTCAATAGACGGAAGCATTGGTACTGTCTAGGGCGCGGAGCGTTCATCTTGCCCCTTGACAGTACCAATGCTGGAGGCTACAGCCAAACCGAATCAGTGGAAAATGCCTCCCGGTTATAGGTTCTTGATAGAGTAAATGCGGCAACTATCCTGAAAAATAGCGTGTGAATGTTGCGTTGATAAGTATGTTCTGTTGCACCGCTTCGAATAACTTTACGGACTGGATTCCTAGACAACCCACGCTTACGAATGATCGCTTTTATCCCAAGCCCTTCTGCAAAATGTAAACGACGTATTTTCCCTATAGTCTCCACTACTAACATCCTCCATGTCCTCCGTGATAGTTTCATCACGGACGGGGTAACATAGAGGGGTCAATTTTCGACGCTGTTTTTCTCGAAAAGGGGTCATTATTGCACGCTGATTAACATCCTGGTTATACAATTCCCTGAAACTGCTCGTTGATGAACATGATTCTGGTAATTTCCAGACGTATGGAAAACTGTCCCTCAGCCATAAAACCGAACTGCTGCCTATCGAAGGCAAGTAGCTAAAAGAAAAAGAGCTGATTATCGAAGTTTCAAAAAATAATTATTCCGTACGTAAACTGAAGGAACACAAAAAGAATCTGAAACAGAACACAAAGGACATTCCTGATTCAGATGACTGAACCGGAAGAGTAGGCACTCAGGAGTGGTTTGAATTGTTATTCTAATCGGATGCGAGGGCACAGACGGAAGGCCGAAGCGTCCACAAGCTACGCAGTTGGTTTATCAGTATGAAATTATAGCTGTTTCGATTCAAGCAAGTAGTTTCTCCGTTATTATTGAATAAAAATTCTTGACATGACATATGACGGCTGTGATATGTTACATGTGTAACACAGAACACAGAATTTAAAATCCTGCATGTGACATACAGTGCGCGAAGCACAAGACGTGCGACACGTAGTACATATGAACGGGGGCGCTATGAGGTTGAGTGAATTAACCAAGCCGGATTCTTTGACAAAAATAGCCTATGACGCCATCTATGGATGCATTTTGTCCGGTCAGCTGACGGTGGATGTGGTGTACAAAGAGAAGAATATTGCAGAAAACCTCGGCATTTCTAGAACCCCGGTGCGTGAAGCCTTGCTTGGTTTGTCATCTCAAGGGTTGATCACTCTATTGCCTCGTAAGGGTTTGGTGGTCAACAAATTTACCAGGCAGGGTGTTGAGGAAGTTTTTGAACTACGGGAAGCCATTGAAGTGGCAACGATTAAAAAGATCTGCCAGAACAATGCGTTATCGGATTTCTCGCACCTAGGGCATTGTCTCAGGCAACACAAGGAAAGTCTAAATTCTTACTCTGATTTGATAAGCTTCATGAATTTTGACCGAGAATTTCATGTAGCGCTATGTCAGCTCGCTGGAAATGGTCTGATTGTCGATATCATGAGTAGCATTAGAGACAAGATTCATCTCATAGGGATGCAGGCCTTATCAATGGAGGGCCGGATGTATGACGTTATACAGGAGCATGAAAAAATTGTTGAGGCATTAATCGCTGGGAGGGAAGCGGAAGCTGTAGAGTTAGTGACGTATCACCTCAAATGCAGCGAAAGCTCAGTAAAAAACCAAATGTCGAAAGAGGAGTGACCATGGCAAAGCCTGAAATTGAGTTCACGGATTATGATACTGAATACGAATGGAGAAATGTTGAGGGCGATACACAAGGAATAAAGGAAAAGATACTCAGCTACGATCCGGATACTGGAGACTATACCCGCATGCTGAAGTTTCCTCCAGGTCTCGTTACCACTGAAACCCTGGTGCATGATTTTTGGGAAGAAGTGTTGTTGGTAGAGGGTTCCCTTGAGGATATTGCCAAGAAGGAAACATATCTTCCTGGATACTATGCCTGCCGCCCGCCGGGAATGATACATGGGCCTTACAGCATTCCCAATGGTTGTGTGACCTTCGAAATACGCTACTACAAAAAATAACGCTGGGTATAAGCATATGGAATTAACATTTACTGTTGAAAGTAAAGATGGGACACGGCCCTTATCCTTTACTTGTAATAGAGTTGTCAATGCCGGATTCACCGGTAAAAACCAAGAAGAGGTTCGACAATCTCTTCAGGAGCTGGCTGCCAAAGGGATTACTGTTCCAAGTTGACATAAACATAAGGGTATCCAACAAAGAAAAGCGGCGCAAAACCGCTCTGCTCCTCTCCCCCCCCCCGAGGAGAGGATCAGGGCCCACAGGAGCTGGGGGAAGCAAACTTGAAAACAGAAAGTGGTGGTCCTGAAAGCGGGACCACTTAGGGATAAACAATAGACGAGAGGGCGTCCAGTCTGCTCAAAGCAATTAAACAACAGAAAAAGGAGGGATAAAGAAAGAACAATTTTACAACTGTCAAAAATGCACGTTTCGACTGCAATGCAGAAAAGATTGATACCGTTAGCGTTGGTGCCAATATAAAAATTATAAATGAGAGGATCTGTAATGCTATTGCTTCAATACATCGTTAGCGGGGTTGCAACAGGTTGTTTCCTCATTCTTGCTACAATCGGATTTTCGCTGACCCGTCACGTCGAGGGCTTTTTGAATATTGCCCATGCCCAGCTTCTTGGCGTTTCGGCTTTCAGTACCTGGTGGATAAATGTGGTCTTAGGCTGGCCTTTGATTCCATCCGCTATTATCGGCATCTTTTGTGCCGCATTGATCGGGCTGGTGATCGGACGTGTTGTATACGAACCCATCCGTTCGGCCGGTCCGGCGATATTATTGATTTCATCGGTCGGCGTTGCGCACATTCTGGGCGGACTGATTGACACGGCCATTGGGACAGGGATCCGAACGCTGAACATCGACATCGCGACTAGTTACCGCTTTTGGGGTATCCGGATTACCGATCACCAGCTGCTCGTTGTTGCCCTTGCAGTAATCGCCAGTGCGTCTTTGTCACTCTTTCTAGCAAAATCCCGGACAGGCCTGGCAATCAGAGCAATGGCCGTTAACCCCTCGCTGGCAGCCAGCCGGGGTGTTGATGTGAAACGGACTTCACGGGCAACCTGGCTGTTATCCTCTTCCCTGGCTGGATTGGCAGGGGTGGTTTTAGCCATCATCGCAACGCTTTCCACAGAAATCGCGTTTGAACAGATCCTCCAAATACTTGCGGTCGCCATTCTTGCAGGATTGGGGTCTCTTTTTACGGTGATCTGGTCAGGGTTGATCATCGGGATTGCCATGGATGCTTCTGTTTTCTGGATCCCCGCCGGGTATCGCCCTCTGATAGCGTTTGGGGTTGTCATCATTGTCCTAGTGTTTCGACCTGACGGTCTTTCCGGAAGGAGGTCATCATGAATTGGTTACAGGTTATCCTTACAGTTGTTACGATCGGCAGTATCTTTTCTGTAGTTACCCTTGCGCTCAATCTGCAGTATGCCAGAGGGGGGATGATTAATTTTGGTGTCGTTGCCTATTTCGCTGCCGGAGCTTACATCTACGCAATCTTTACGCACCCCGCGCCGGAAGGCCTGGATCAATATATTATAGGTCTCGACTGGCCCTGGTGGGCCGGGTTCATTGCTGCCGGCATCGCATCGCTACTCTTTGCGGTGTTAACCGGATGGCCGACGTTGCGTCTGAGGGGAGAATACCTCGCAGTAACAACATTTGCTTTTGCAGAGGTCCTTTATTCTTTCCTGCTTAACGAACGGCGTATTGGAAACGGCGCGGTGGGACTCTCAAATATCGAGCGGCCGATAAGGGACTGGGGGACGATTGATGAAAAATATATTTTTGCAATCGTTGCAGTGGCACTGATGTTTCTTACTGCTTGGATTTTCAGAAAATTACTGAATTCGCCGTATGGAAGAGCCCTTGATGCAATCAGAGATGATGAGGGGGCGGCGCAGGCGATTGGGAAGTCTGCAAAACGCATGCGGTTGCAGGTCTTCTTGCTTTCTGCCATTCCGATTGGCTTTGCCGGAGCACTTTATGCGATGTATATGACCCTTGTTTCTCCTCGTTTATTTACCGCCGAAGTCTCCTTCATCGTCTGGATCGCACTGGTACTGGGCGGTGAACGCACAATATGGGGGGCTATGGCCGGAACTTTCGGACTCATATTGCTAGAAGAAGTCATCACTTCATTACCGTTCGAATCCGTTTCGGCAGCGCAGAACGCAGCCGCGATGAACCACGTGGTGACCGGCCTTCTTTTCATTGCCGTGCTCCGCTGGCAACCGTTTGAGTGGATATCAAAAAAACTGGAGAAGAAATGAAGAAACTTTTGCAAGTGAGTAATGTGACCAAACAATTCGGCGGCCTGCGCGCAATAGGTGGATACAACGGGTTGAGTTTTGATGTGGATCCCGGATCTTTTACCGGATTGATAGGTCCGAATGGATCCGGCAAATCGACCATATTCAATCTTCTTTCCGGATTTCTAAAACCAAATTCCGGTTCGATTGTTTTTGATGGCAACGATATCACAACTGCCCCGCCGGAAGCCATATCTGAGCGGGGGCTGGCCCGGACTTTCCAGACACCCCGCACTTTCAGTTCCCTTACGGTTATCGACAATGTTATTGTCGGCGCCGACAACCCCGGGGAGCGGCTTCGATTTTCATGGACAGGTAAATGGCGGAACCAAGAAGCTGAACTAAAGCATGAAGCTGTAGAAATCTTTGGTCGTGTCGGCCTATCTCACCGTGTCAATGATCGGGTTGGCGATCTTTCCGGCGGCGAATTGAGGATGCTGGAGGTTGCCAGGCAAATGATACGTAAACCGAAACTCATACTGCTGGATGAACCGACAGCCGGAGTCGATCCGAAACTGCAGCAGAACCTTGCGGACCTTCTGATTGCAATCCATCGCAAAGGTACCACCATAATAGTTGTCGAACATAATCTTCATTTCCTGCTCGACCTGGTTGACAATCTATTGGTTATCAACAGAGGCGAACTGCTTGCCAAAGGATCGCCGGAAGAAATCCGGTCAAATCCAGAGGTTGTTTCAGCTTATCTGGGAGGACAAGATGCTGCTCAAAGTTACAAAAATTAAATCAGGCTATGGTAAAGTTTCTATTCTCCACGGTGTCGATTTCAATGTCCTGCCGGGACAGATCATTACTGTGCTTGGCCCGAACGGAGCAGGCAAATCCACCTTGATGAAGGCTATTGCAGGCCAGTTGCCAGTATCTTCAGGTACAATTGAATTCAGTGGAACCCTTACAAACGGGCTGTCAGCCCAGGAGGTAAACAAGCTTGGTATCGGCTATGTGCCACAGGAACAAAATGTTTTTGCAGAGCTGACTGTAATGGAGAATATGAAAGTTGCCGCAATGCCGTTTAAGGATGCTGGATCAAGAGTTGATCGAGTGATGGACCACTTTCCTATTCTGAAAGAAAGAGCCGCCCAGATGGCATCGACCCTATCCGGAGGTGAACGTCAGACCCTGGCCATCAGTGCGGCTCTGGTCGCAGAACCCAAAGTGCTGCTTCTAGATGAGCCCACTGCCGGGCTGGCCCCGATTTTTGTTGATCGAATTATTGAATGGATAACTGAGCTGGCATCAGAAGGGATGGCAGTGGTCTGGGTAGTGGAGCAAGACCCCGAAAAAATACTGACTGTTTCGCAGATGACCTGTTTTATTGAAGGCGGTAGAAGTACGGCATGGCTTGAGAGCGAGATTCTTCTCGAGCCGGGCCGGTTACAACAAATGCTGCTGGAAGATAAAAAATGCAGCAAATAAACCAAATTTCAATTTAGCAAAGGAGGAGCAAAAAAATGACTATTGCTTTAAAAGCTGAAACAAAAAAGTATCAGAGATTCTTTAAAACAATGGGCTTCTGCCTTGGGATTTTTGCAATGACACTGGTAAGCACTATGATCCTTCCAATGAGATCGGCCCACGCAGAAAAACAGGTCACCGTGGGAGTGCTTGTTCCGCTGACTGGCGAGCTTGGAGAATTCGGGACAGTTGTCGCAAGATCAATTGAACTCGGAGTGAAACAGATCAATACAGCAGGCGGAACTACCTGCGGAAAAATCCGTTTGGTCACAAGAGACACCCATGGTAATCCAGAACGCGGCATACGGGAGGCTACCAAAATGATTGAATCCGAAGGTGCAGTTGCTGTTATAGGACCAGAATCGGGTGTTATGGTGGCGCTGGTTGATCTGGCCAAACGCAAGAAAACAGTCATTATGTCACCCTATGCCGGCACGATTACATTGAATAAACTTGGCGGTGACTTTGTCTACCGGACAGTATCATCCGACCTTGGCGATGGTGATGCATCCGGAATGTGGCTTACGGAAAAGGGGTACAAAAAAGTGGCATTCCTCGTGCAAAATGAGGAATCAACTATTTCACCCGCTCAAGTGGCTAAAAAAATTGTTGAGAAATCAGGGATGAAACTTACCGATTTTGTCATCTTTAATCCTGGCCAGCCTTCTTATCAGGCCGAACTGATTTCCGTACTGGCACATAATCCGGATGCAATTTACCTGGCAGGCGGCCAGCAGTCTGGTGTTACAGTAATCAAGGAAGCAACTTCAGGCGGATTTGCCGGTGAGTGGTTATTCACAGCCGACCTCGCAGTCCCTGAAGTATTTGACAATGTCGGAGCCGAACACATTAATGGTCGTGCATATGTTGAATTTGCCGATGCAGACCGGTCTCTTCCGGAATTCAAGGCGTTTGAAAAACTCTATAGAGAAGAAGAGGGGAAAGAGCCTGGGCCTTTCGCTTCAAATTCTTTTGACATGATCAACCTAGTCGCCCTGGCAATTGAGGCCAGCGGCCAGTGCAGCGGCAGTGGCATCAACTCTGCAATCAGAGACGTGGCCGACGGGGGCAGCGTCGTGACAACTTTTGCCGAAGGCAAAGCAGCACTCGCCAAGGGAATGAATATTAACTTTGAAGGCGCCTCCGGGCCACTGAAATTTGACAAGAGCGGAGGTGTATCCGGGGCATATTCTATCCAGGCTGCGAAAAACGGGAAATGGGCCAACGAGAAATTCTACCCGGCAAGTGTTTTTAAAAATTAAATTTAAAACCCAGCCAGATTGGTTTTCAACCTTACCGGTCTGGCCGGATCATGGATTTATGCAGCAGTTCAAGTAAGCTGTTACGCGGCAATAAATTAATAATTAATAAGCAATAGCTTCATCATCGAAGCCAATCCAGCCACTGTTCCAGAATCCACTGTCTCTCCTCGTCTATCATGATGGAGATAGCAGCAGTTCTATCCATCAACCACAGCAAGGAGGAGACAATGGAAAAGTACTACTGGTTCAAGACCGTATGGCATTCGAAGATAAAGTTGGCCCGACAAATTTGAACAAGCCACTAAGTGGAAAATCTGCTACCAATGAATACCTTTCTGTCCAAGGCTTAACAAGGAGCAGAGCATGGCAAAGAGAAAGAGACGGAACGATTCAGCGAACTTCAAGGCAAAGATGGGCCTTACAGCATTGGCTGGAAAAAAGACTTTGTCTGAATTGGCCGAGCATTACGAGGTGCACCCCCAACCAGATCACGACTTGGAAGAGGCAGCTTGTTGAATAAACAGCCACGGTTTTCATTAACGGGACAGGTAGTGAGCCGGCCGTCGACCTGAAGGTTCTAAATGCTAAGATCGGTCAACCGACTCTGGAGAATGATTTATTAGAAGGTGCGCTCAGCAAGGTGGGATTGCTGAGCGCAAAGCGATGATCTATCGTAGCCATGACCTTGCAATCATCCAGCAGACAAAGCCGCTTGGGATATAAGCCGTGGCAGTGTGTATTACCAGCCTCGACCGATCAGGGAGGATGGTCTGGTGCTTGTACGCCGAATCGACCAACTCCATCTGGAGCACCCGTTCATGGGCACACGCATGCTTCGTGACCAACTTGTTCGAGAAGATAGAGCTGTAGGCCGCACTCATGTCGGCACATTGATGAAACGAATGGGAATCGAGGCCTTCTCGCGAAAGCCTAAGACGAGCAAGAAACACCCCGGCCACGCCGTCTATCCTTTACCTGCTGTGCGGCCTGAACATCCACAAGGCGAATTAGGTATGGGCCATTGATACGACCTATATTCCAATGGCTAAGGGTTTTGTTTATTTGACAGGGGTTGTTTGACTGGGCCAGTCGGAAAGTGCTGGCAGCGAAGGTTGCCATTACCCTGGAGGCTTGCTGTGCCTTAGATGTTCTCAATGAAGCATTCGCGCACCATGAGACTCCTGAGATCATCAACACCGATCAGGGCAGTCAGTTTACTGCGCTTGAGTTTGTCGAAACCGTTAAAAGCCAGGGGGGGCGAGTCAGCATGGATGGTAGAAGCGCGTGGCGAGACAACATTTTTGTTGAACGCCTCTGGAGAACGTGAAGTATGAGCAGGTGTACCTGCATGCATATGACTCAGTTTCTGAGGCACGCAGATCGATTATGAGATATTTTGACTGGTACAACCGATGTCGACCGCATTCAGGTCTTAACAGACAGACACCGGACGAGGCCTATTACGAAAAGTTGCCAGCCATGGACTTGGCGGTGTAAATCCTGGCAGCTTTTCCACTTAAAAAAAATGAAAAAACTATTCAAATGATCTGAGCCACCTCTGTGGCGAACTGGACGAATTATGACCTGGATGGTCAGAAAATTCAACATGCAACAAATATGTTGAATGTTGAATTTCGTTGTGGTTCAAGTGGTAAAACTCAGAAAAAGATGAATAGAAAATTTTGGGCTGGAAATCAGTGCAAACTTCTGGTAAGAAGAGTCTGAATCAGAAGCGGCGTTATACATGGCGTTATACAGCGCAACCACAAAAGCCGCAACAGCAGTGAAAGCGGGATTAACTCAGTGGTAGAGTGTCAGCTTCCCAAGCTGAAGGTCGCGAGTTCGAATCTCGTATCCCGCTCCAATTATATCAGGCACTTATCGATTATTTTCGGTAGGTGCCTTTTTTATTCCCAACTATATTCCCAACAGCTGGAGAGATTTTTTTCTAGCTACAGATTCCTGTCGGATGCAGAATGGGCTGGTTAATGGTGCCAGGGTAGGTGCCTTCAATAGATGATGAATATAATCCATCCTCTATACTGGAGGGGCTCTATCGTTCGGAAAATGTCGGCGATATAGATGTGCAATTAGATAATGCAGGTCAAGAAATAGTAGCTTTTATGTATGAATGTAGTTCGAGAATCCAGCTTTCGCTGGGCAGATCATCCCACAAATACCATTGAATCCAATCATCAATTATTCCAAGAGCACCATCTGAGAGACGATAACCGACTTTCTCGCAAGCTTGGTTAGAGAAACCAATAGGCTGAATTTGATCAAATCGAAGAATTGATTCTTTGGGACCTTTTCCAGAATTAGGAAGGCTATCTACCATAAATTGCTTAAACTCTGCATGCCTAACAGCATCAACAAAACGAGGGTTATATCCTGCTCTTGATCCGTCTTTATCGACTCCATAATATGGGGCAACAAGCAAAGTTGGTGCAGTGCTGTTACGCGGCATATCCTTACGCAATTTTTTTAAAACTTCGTCACCAGGCTCAGCTATAACTATGCATGGTCTTATTTTTGCTCGGTAGGCTGACCACCATTCACCTTTGTGCAATGTCATTGCTGCAACGGGTAGATTTGATCTGCGTCCAATGGGGGCCCCAACTCGCATCGCTTGAACATCCAGCACCCCCATATTATGAGAGTCCGCTATTGGACGACCACTTGGCTTAACTCCAAATGGAAATTGGTCAACATGAGGGATGAATGCAGAGACGAGATCTCCTCGTTGAATATCATTACCGGGTGACTCTTCCCACCAAGTAATAGCTAGTTCAGATAGTAAACTTTGGATTGAGTCGAGAGGATAAGAGTTAGACATTTCTCACTCTAGGGTCCCATACTGATTCGTCAAAATGCGCTTCAAACTGACCCGATTTAATGCCATCACCAGCCAAACTATCAAGCCATTCAAGTCCATTCTTAATTTCCTCTGTTGACAAAGAAACCTTGGGACGCGCTGTCGGCCGGCGCACTCTCGCCCGTGGTGGCGAGTTTTTTCTCCTTTCAGCTAGATTCCTGGCATATTCAACCATTTTCTTCTTCTTTCTGGCAGAAAGCCTTTCCATAAATGGTGTGTAATCTTCCTCTACAGTCTTGGGTTGCGCAGCTGATGAGAAATCTAAATATGCGTTGGGTTGAGTTGCGAGCATTGGAGCAGATCGGTAGACATGTTCTAGAAGGCTAGGGGTGTCATTGCTGAATTTACGTACAGAACTTCTAATGCTAAATGAAATTACTGGAGGTAAGGAATCTTCGATATCTTTCATCAGACTGTCGTCTGTATGGGCTGTATACCTTTTCCAATCATCTTTTCCATAATCAGAGTGGAACGAGTGAACCTCTGTGCCAATTTGGGCTAAAGCAGGGTCAATGTGGTGGAAAACTTCAGCAGACATTGGGCCAAAATGATAGAACTGCCAACGAACCCCTGTATACGTTTCACCGTCATTTGCTACGGCATAGGCTAGGTCCGCAAGGTAGACGTACTTGATCAGATGGATAGGTCCTAGAGACCGATCTTGGTAGTCATCTTGTTCAGCGGCAACGAGAGCGGTGAACTGAAGGATTCTATTAATGAGATTAAGATCTGCCATAAGGAAATAATAATCATTTTTGAGAGGTGTTCTCAAAATTGTAAAAGTCCCTTCATAACATAGAAGCTCTTCTGTTACACTAATTATCAGTCTTTGGGCATTAAATCTTAAGTAAAAAATGGATAGCTGATCAAACTAGGTTCTTCTGTCACATTTTTCTTGAGGGTTTTTCGCGAGCTCAACATGTCTCTAATTACAAAATCACAAAACTGACTTTACTTTAACTTAACGTGAATTTTTTCTTTACATGCTGGGCTCGACAACTTAAACGATACTTCGCTATCGACAAAAACAGCGCCAGGAGCGAATCCAGTTTAGGCATTCTGCTGTATCATACTGCGAAGGATCGCCTTTACCTTTGCCTTTTTTGTAGACTGGCATTCCTGCTCTAACATATGAATCTATTGTGGTTTTTGCGATGCCGAAACAATGGGACAATTCGGTGCGATTTAACAATAATCCTTTAGGATGTACTTTGTTTTCCATCATCATATCCTTTTAAGTAGTAGTTTTTATAGTTGTTGCCTTAGAAATTTTTTGTAACTAGAGACAGCTTGCGCTCGCGAAAAACCCTCAATAAATATCGGCCAGAAGGACCCGTGAATAATTCTTCAGGCCACGGACAGGTGCAGACGACTCCTGTCCGTTGTATAAGGCCGTCAGGCGGCGCCCGGTTGCATAGGCCGTCACCGCCAGCATGGTGTAAGGGAACAGGTCACTACATGCCAGCCTGCAGTTTTCTGTCCTGGCTGACCATGCCTTACTATCCGCTCAGCCATAAGCGGCCACCAGTTTTCTGGGCATGGTACGGGTGAACCATGTCGGCAACCGGATGAAAAGGTGGAAAAACCCCGGCGGCCAAGTTGCCGATAACTACCGCCTATCCCTGATTAAAGCATCAGGGCATCTTTATGAAACAGTCAAAGCGCTGAACGCTTCAGGATGTCTTACTGCAATATCGACGTCCATGAATGCAATGATACGGAGACCGCCGCTGGTGCCAAGCGTCGTATTATCTACAATCACATCGAGCCCAGACCACATACCTATAACCAATTGGCTCCAGTCCCCGAATATCACCTTGCTCGAAAGTTGGTTACTGACAAGCAACTTATGGCCAAGCAGTCTTGAAAACTCACCTGATGCGGGAATCTCATCAAGCAACATCCTGCTGTCTGTGGAGTCTACTACCGGGGTTTGACAAAGAGTGCCGCATGTTCCGCTATCCATTGCAAATCCGAGCGAACCACGTAGAGCGTTGTTGTCTGCCAGGTCTTGAACAAGTTCAATCATCTTTGCCAGGCTGACTGCACCACTTGCCACACTGCCGACACCAGTAGTGTTCAAGACACCGCGCGGTTCACCTGATGCACCTGCACCGGAAAGCGAGGCCAGGTCAATGGCAATACCAATCTGTCTGGCAAGATCCGCCCTGATAAAATTTTCAATGTCGATAGATGACTGCAGCAACATTCTCCTGGTAATATCCACATATCCGCCGACAGTATGCGGTGTCATGCGGATCTGTCCGAGAGTAGGGGTGCTTTCGGTTAAATCCGCGCCCTCATTGACCCAGTAAGCAGTGGAACTGCCGGTCTGTTTTGGTACTGTCACGTCACCGGTAAGCCCTGGCAACACCTTTGCACCCATCTTTATGGCAACCGTTTCATTTGCCAGCAGATCGATAAAGGAGTTTGAATTTAGGTTTTCTGCTACCAGATACCCACCAGCAGTGCCAACGTTGGTTGACAGATCACGTGTTGAGATATTGCCAATGTCGACAAGCATCCCGCGCCTGTTGTTGCGCCCGGGTTGCTTTTTTGCGAGTTCTGCATGGATGTTGCGCGCCCTGTCGGCCTCACGACTTTTATGAAGTTCGTTAATTTGAGCAAAAACAGCATCAGTGATCGGGGTTCCTCTTGATCCAGAATTACCGGAAAATGACCGTGTTTGGTTGCGATTAACCTCGTCGATTTCCTCAGACGTCCACCCTACAGCCAAAGGCCCTGCATCTTCTCTCTGGGAAAGGATTGCAATTACTTGTTTTCTAAACTCAGCCAACGTCTTTCCGTTTTCAACTGCTGCGATTGACTCTCTTTCAAGCCCGTGCATTTTACCGATTGCGAGAATATCGATAATTTCACTGTGTTTTACTGCCTTATCTTGGTTTCCCATGTTAGTTACCTCATAATTGACCACTGTCTTGTGGTTGTTCTCATCGTTTGCCCTGCCGATACCAACGGTGATATCTGCAGGCTCAGTCACGGACGCGACGTGCAGCAGGGTCCATCGATTGACGAGATATTCCTTCTCGTCGGTTGTCCGATCTTCATTGACGAGTTGCATCTCGTCGATCGTGTAGCCGATGGAAATTTCAGTGCGAATACCTGCTTTAATGTCGCGGTAGATTTCTTCAGCAAACTGTGAGTTTCCAATCTTGATGGTTGCACTTGCCCTGTGTCCATCAGAGGTAACGCTCAACACTTTACCAATGAGTTTCGTTGTGTCATGGTCAGCAAGAAAGGGACAAGCCCCTGCTGCGACCCGCTCAAGATTCATTACACCCGGCCCATGGGAGAGAATCTCGCGACCAAACCAACGACTGTACGGAACATCGCTCGAAATGGAGCAGGTGATCAGCCTACCATCATCCTTCGCCTGTGCCGCAGACAAGGACGCCTTTCGATAGAGTATTCCAGTTTCAATAGTTTTCTGTGATTTCATGAATCACCTTTATGTTAAGCGGGCAGCCAATCCGCCCGCTGTAGGGACTGCTGTCCCGGCACCTGGAGTGAGTGCCGGGAGTGTGTTTTGGTTATTGGTTCTGGCAGCATCCATTTATTTGTTCGAGGTTGTTGCCATGAATATTCACAGGAGCGTCTTTCTTTTTATGTGCAAATTCCTTTTTGCGCTGTTGATAGAGATAATCGGACACTATCTCTAACTGTTTTTTTATCTGGCAAACCATGTTGCCGGCTCCTGAGAGTGATTCGGCGTTATGCTCCCACTCATTCTGTATCAACCCGAGGAGAAGAAAATGCAGATTTGATTTGCCGTCTAAAATCGCTGACTCTGCTTCAAAAAAATCAATTTCCTTCTTGGTTTCCTGTTCCATGACTACCTCCTTTTGATATTGCGGTTAATTCCGCTTGCGGCCATTCTCCCGCAGCCTTGTTCTGAACCGGAATGACCATTTTGTATTGTCTCGATCTTCCATGCTTGTTATTCTGTAGTTGTATTTTTTTCCTCTCCTGAGTCAGTCGGGCCATATACCGGCTGGCTCTTTTTTTAATCAACCGCGCCCTATACTTCCGTGGTATTTTTGCTAAATCTGGTCGATGAAATCTGCTCCATTACCCATTTGCAGTAGCGCGGCTCAAAACGACTGATTTTCCTTGCTATGATTTTTTATTGCTGATACGGTTTATTCAGCTCCTTCAATCGAGCGTTTCTCATCCAAGAGTCCGCTGGAAACGGGCCGGCGGGCTCTTACTTTTTTCAGCAGGACCAACTTTCCTGACACTCAGTCCTAACTAATCTGCCCTTGCGAATATGCCGTAGTTCTTCAGCAAGTCATGTGCGGATAATGTCACGGTGTACGCTTGCAAATTCTGCCACCTGGTCGATGTCTAGCTATGTCATTACACTCATCTCTAAACTTCTGGGGATTCTTTGCATGTGCGAAATAATCTGCACATTTTTGACTGAAAGTGATTGTCGCATTCACATCGGCGGTAATATCACTTACCAGGCAAGCGAGGCCGGATATTGACCAGTCGTCTAATTCTTCTGCTCCGTAAACAAGTGCATGTTTGAGAAGTGCAAGTTTTGCATCGAGGTTGAATCCAATAAAGTGAAAGTCATGATTTTCACCAGCCGCTATTGCTTCTTTTTTAAGTCTTGTGATTTCTTCCATTTCCTTATCTCCGTTTCTTCTTTTAGCGGTTGACGATTTCAAAGAGCGTCTCGATTTGCTGAAGGGCTGCGGCTTTTGTGGTAGAAGTCCAGCCCTCTTCTCTTTCGTTCTGTATGGCGCCGACCATATGGTTGAACGCGTCCATAAAGTCGTCACTGATTGTTTCCAGCTCTCTCATGTATTCCCTGGTGCTGTTCACCTCCCTTTTTTGCGGCTGTTTTGATTTCTCTTCTGTATGTTGTGGCGGTCCGCCACAGTCTTTTGATTTATCTTTTTTCTTGCCGGTTAATCGTCTGACCTTTGCAACCATTGAATCTTCTGTCATATCATCGAGAACAGGATCGTCAGTTGGTAAATGTGCTTTGGCTGTTTCGATGAAGGCGCGAATGGCTCCACGCTCGGACTCGCCATACTTCTCCTGGTAGTCCCGAACAAATTCGACCATTCCAATCTCGCAAATTGATATGCAGGAACCGTCTTTGTCTGTTTTGACGGCTGCGGGCTTCGCTGAACATCCTGGACAGGCCTTTCTCTTCTCGATGTACGCCCGGACCGCCGTAAGCTCAAAGCCGCAATATCGACATTGCACAGTGTAATAGATGCGGTTGTACTGCCGCTTACGGCCCTCCACCTTGTTTTCCGTGCTTACCACGTCCCAGACTAGGCGGTTATCATTTGAGATGATTGTCTCCGCTGTTTGAGCCGCCCGCGATTCTCTCTCTTTTTCTGTCATGTTTTTCATGGTTAAAAGCCCCTGTATATGGCTTACATGTATACACCCTCAAAAGTGGACCCATACGCTGTGGCGCTGAAAATTGTAAGTTCCTGTATTTGTGTGACTCGGTTTTTTAACATGGGTTTCACTCTGGAACCCTAAACTCACCATTTAGGGTCAGGTTATGAGGGTGTGTATGGGTCCGGTTATGAGGGTTGAAATTATTTTCCACTGTATTCCTGGCCGCTGCCTTTCCCTTTTGCTTTTGTCTTACAACTGTTCCGGGTTGCCACCACTTCCAATCGTCTGTGAGACCGTAAATGGTTTTATCTTTCTGGTATCCCCCACCTTGACGGACTATTTCGATAAAACCTTTTTCCATAAGGTCTTTTATCCCTCTTGGTATGCTGGCTCTTGAAAGGCCACGCGGTTTTCCGAAAGCATCATTTCCAAACAGGTTTTCCAACTCTAAGTAGGTAAGAGTGATATTTTTTTGGTTTAACACTTCGCGCTTTTTGCTCATGTCACGCTTACCAAGGAACAGAAGTAATAGTCCCTTTGCTGTACCTGATAGCGCCCAAAAAGCCTCTGATGTGTATATTTCCCGCGTCACCCATGTGCCTGGTAGTGCCTTCTTTTTTCCGCTCACGTTTGACTGTTACCGTCTATTAGTTAAAGGTGATTTTGCTTGCTTCCATGAAGTAAACAACATCTTCTAAACGGTAGCGGACCGATCGTCCTATTTTGCAATAGGGAATACCTCTACGATTGCAACGATCGTTCCTGAGCGTTTGCTCCGCTCTGCCGGTCATGTGTGCGACTTCTTTTTCTGACAGCCACATTGGTTTTTTCATTGTTGGCTCCTATCTGGTATAAAAAAAAATCCCTGTAAAAATTGACCAACATTGATCAACTTACAGGGACAGTATATGGAGCTTGGCTAGAGAAGTACCGACTAGATAAGGTGTATAGATTATTTAGTCGAGTGAGTGAATAAATGTCATGGAGTGATGTCTAATTTTGCGATGTTTCGATATTCTTTGTCGCGTATATTCTTCGCTGCTTTTTTCCAATTGTTATATTGTTTTCTCGCAGAGTAATCAGGATATTCGTTTGAAATATGGGGAAACAAAATTTGATGAACGTCGTTGAAATCGGCATTTTGGTCTATTGAATCTAATATTTGCAAATACTCTCTCCATGATTCTGACCTGTTCCTAGACTTATTGTTTATTCCCCAAGATTTCAAGATCTTCTGTTGTTTTTTTGCAACATCTTCCAGAGCTTTAATTTGTTCGGGTATGGATTTTTCAAGATTAATTTCGACCAATAATGCTCTTGGGTTAGCTCGAACCTGTTGAGAAATTCTGGACCCTTTTAAGCATGCTTGTTTATGAATGAGTTCTTCTTTGGAGTAATCAATATCTTTATGATATTTATGGGCTTCATAATAGTAAAAATCGCTGGTTGGATGTTTCTTGTAAAAACAATCATGAAAATACAATGGGGAAGATCCGAGAAATATCGGTTTTTCTTCTTCATAGGAATGTTCAGGGTCAGCTGGCATATTTTTGCCAGATTTGACAAGATATTTTCTAATCATCATTTGATCAATCACCTGGCAACATTTTACATAGTGCTTCTGTTCATCAAAAGATAACGGACCTGGTCTATTAACTAAATCAAAGAATCCCATTGAGCTAACTAGCTCTTTCATCTCGTAGAAATCTTTTTGATATTCTTTATTTCTTCTAAGAAATTCCCATGCCCATTTGTTTAAGGGGGTAATTTCTGGTGAAGGATATGCTTTCTTATCGTCCCATTTGGGCAACCAATTACAGCAAGATTTCATTGCGAATGCTCCCATTCGATACTCGACAAAAAACCGGGCAGGCTGTTGAGTAGACAGCTTTTCGGGAGCGACCCTAGCCCGGTAACGGTCGTTTTTTATGCTACATTCTTTTTCCCTGTTACCTTCATTGCATCATTTAAAATATTTTCAACCTCGTCAGCGGCCCGGCGTAATGCTTCGTCTCTATGGTGTGCATATCGCTGCGTCATTTGCGGTGATTTATGCGTCATGAGCTTTTGAAGGGTATACATGTCAACCTTACCCGAACTGGCCAGCATGGTGGCGTAAACGTGCCTTAAACCATGAAATGGACGGAAGTCTGCCGGAAGTCCTGCAGCCTCTTTTATTTTCCTCGCATCCTTTGAAATATCTTTCCTGGGACCGCCTCCGCGGGCCGGGAAGATATACTCACTTTCTTGAGGCTCGATTGATTCCAGTAATTCACGAGCATTGTTGTTTAACGGTATTTTTTGGCTCTTGCCGCCTTTGGGTTCCTGGATGTGAATAAATCCTCTGTGAAAGTCGATATCATCCCATTTCAGTTTGAATATTTCCCCCCGGCGCATACCTGAAAATAGAGCCAGCTTCATCATATTGGCCGCTGCTATCCGGTGCGTAGTTTCTAATACCACAAGAAGCTGTTCAAGCTGTTCCGGGGAAAGATCCTCTGTTTTTATATTATCAACAGAGGGAAGGGTGATTTTGAAGGGGAGGGGGGTAACTAGGCCCTGATCAACACCGTAATTGATGATCCGGCGCAGTAGTGCCAGGACATGCTTTACCGTCTGTGGTGATCGTTTTTTCAAAAGGTTTATTCGTAGTCTGTCTGTGTCTAATTTGACAAGTTGGGCCGGTTCTTTGGAGCCAAAGGAATCTTTGAGGTGTACAGACCAAAAAGATTGATCGGTTTTGTTTACACCTCCTGGACGCTGCTCCTTGTACTGCTCCCATAATTTTTCTATCGTCCAGGGATTCTTTTTGCTCTCTTGTCTCTTTTCTGTATTAGTTTGTTGTTTCCCTTCGATCCGCAGGGCTCGAACCCCAGCCGCCCTTGCTGGTGTCATGTCATCTTGGAATTGGCGACCCGCTTTTTCTTCTATGAGCTTGCCGTTTTTCCTGTACATGATATAGAAAATCTTTTCGACTCGTTTTCTGTCGGCGGATTTTCCCTCTATGTAATACACACCTGGATAGTTCGTTTTTACTCTTTTCTTTGATGGCATTGTTGTTTCTCTTCGTTTTGCTCCCAACACTATTCCCAACAAAATGTTGGGAAAAACAAGAATAAGCTAGTATGAAGAAGTACAGTGACAATATTATAAGCCATTGTTTATGGGATAAAAAGAGAAAAGAAGGTAAAGTAAGGTAAAACGCAATATTTAGCTTCCCAAGCTGAAGGTCGCGAGTTCGAATCTCGTATCCCGCTCCATAAATTGTAGTAGTCACGACTTGATCTGACAAATACCAATTTTGACAGGTTTTTTGTCAGGTCAAATTCAGTTCAGCTGTTTATCCTTCCACAATTTTTTTCCATCTTCAAGAGTTTCTATTGGCGTTCTTCCACAGCACATCTTTCCCTGGTGTGTCCTCTCCCAATTATAGAGTAATAACCAGTCATCCAGGTCTACTTGAAGATCTTCAAGATC
>NZ_FNJI01000023.1 GCF_900104445.1 Desulforhopalus singaporensis
CATGTCGTCGGTTGGCGGATGGGATCAAGCCATTACCCGGCTCGCGACCTTTGAGTTAAAACCGGATATTATCGCCTGGCACGGCATGACCGGCGCAAACGCCTTCTGGTCCACCAAGACCGCGGCCCTGGTCTGGGCGGTAGTGCTGGGGTTCGTCTGGTCGGCCGTGGTCGCGGTGAGCCCGTGGCAGGCGAGCCGGTACCTGATGGCGAAAAATGAACACGTGACCCTGCGGGCCGCCCTGATAGCACCGACCTGTGTTCTGCTGCTCTATGTTGTACTCCATTTTTCCGCCGCGGCCATCAACCTGATCAAACCCGATATCGCTCCTTCCGAGAAAGCCTACATCTGGGCAGCGTTCAACGTACTGCCGACCTGGATGGGGGTCATCATGCTGGGCGGCATCATGGCGGCAGCCCTCTCTTCGTGTTCCACCTTCCTCTCCCTCGTCGGCTTTTCCGTGTCCCGGGACCTGATTCATGAGAGCGGAGACAGTGAGAAGGTGCTGCGGGTCAGCCGAATCACCATGGCTTTTGTCGGGTTGGCTACCTTGGGCATAACCTATTTCCAGCCGCCGGCGGTTATGTGGATCGGCTATTTTGCGGCAACCCTGTTCGCAGCGTCCTGGGGACCGGTAGCATTTGCCAGTGTCTGGTCCAAGCGAATTACCGCCACAGGGGCCCTGTGGGGCATAATAGGCGGCTTTATTGCCGTGGCACTCGGCGAAACGTTGAAGAAATATGGCGGCGTTGATTTCCCCGTCTATCTGCGTCCGCCAATCATCGGCGCGGGCTTCAGCGTCCTCTGTATCATAGTCGGATCAGCCCTTACCCAGGTGAGCGATGCCGAACGGCAGTTCCGGGAAAAGCTCCATATCCGGCCGGCAGGTGAGAGCAGCGCGGTTGAGGTCAGCCGTACCATGACCCTTGCCAAAGTCATCGCGGGACTCGGCATACTGACCATTATCGGGGTCTACTATCTCTATTCGGTGCCTTACAACGCCGCATTGCAATAAGCTGTTTCCCATGTTGTGGTCCCATGTTGCGCATGGTCGCATCGAGATGACGTCGATTGCACCCTTGCGGAACATGGGATAGTCCACCCCTTCCCCATAACCAAGCGCTTTTTCCCGGTAAAATAGCCATACACCTGGGCATCATACTGTGCCGGACCACCACCAGATTCCGCCGACGCCGGGGAAAACTACCCGCTGAAGATTTGCGCACAGTGCAAATCTTCAGCAACGCAACGCGCCTGATTCTATCTTAGCCCGGCTACAGTCAGTTCCTTTCGCAATATCACTGCAGCTCCATCTGCGTTTTTCATGGTCGAGAGAGACCCCGATGTGTACCGGTCGGGAAATCGTGTCATGGCAACTTGGCATGACTGATTTTTTTATAAAAAACTTCTGCTGATAGTAAACGAGGCATAATATACAAAAAATTAATTCTCAGTAATCTAAACAGATACACTGCGACAAGAGGTGCAATGACGCCGGCCAAGGTACCCACGACAACATGTACCGAAAAGTTTCTTATCTTAAACAAATTGCAGAGTACGATCCTGGCCCCGGAATACGAGAGAACGTGCATAAGATAAATAGTCATTGAGTTTGACCCAATCAGCAAAATTATTTTCGATGGTTTCCGGCAGATCAGTGACGAAAAGCTTATTATAAAGAGGATAGATATAACCGATAGCACCAGCAGTGGGATTCCGATATCAGTGTATGTCAGATGCAGAATATTATGATAAATATATTGATAGGAAAGAAAAAACACAAAAGACAAAATCGTCCACCTGTACAGGTGGGCCTCGATAATATTTCTGAACTCCTTACAAAATACACCTAACGCAAAGAAAACAAAATAGCTGAAAATGTATTTCAGAAAAATTGTCTTCGGCAGATAATCCTGATGAACAAAAACGACGCAGGCTATAGACAATACAATAAAACAATAGGGCTTACTTCTTTTTCGATAGAGCAATATCGCAAGAAAAAAAATAAAAAACAGTGCATATAAAAACCAGAGATGAGTCTTGGTCCCCCATAACATGGATGAAAAAACGTCAGAAAATGTCACAGGGTGATGTGTGAGCTTAGAAAAAACAACTTCCACGCTTCCCTGCAGAATCGACCAGACCAGATAGGGATAAATAATGGCGTCAATCTTATTGACCAACAGTCCTACAGAACCATATTTTTCTAGAGACCTAAAAAAATACAGACCTGACAAAAAGAAGAACAGAGGAATATGAAAAGCATAAATGACACTGTCGATCAGCAGATAGCTCTTCATGTCTACCGGCAAACCTGCCTTGCAGATCCCATGCGCCACATGTCCATAAACGACTAAAACTATGCCAATCGCTTTACTGTAATCGACCCACAAGTCTCTATTGTTCATGAGAAAATCCTTTGTTGTTACAGCCCGGTACTGTGCAAATGAGCGATCGAGTAACCGGGGTTGTTCCTAAGCCCCTCGCAGAGTCCGTAAATGAGACTGCCGCCCCCTCATACCGCTCTTTGTGCCAAACACATAAAAACACCACTGCCTCAATGCGGCAATAACAAAGCCGCTTTGGCAAATCGAGTGAACCGGGGACCCTGGCTCACTTCAATCTCCCTTTGAATCCTCTGTACTGCAGGCACGTCCAAAAAACAATTCCGGAGTCAATATATACCAGAACTATTTTGAAATCTCTGGCTTAATATTTCTCGTAAATACTTCACATCTACCAACGAACTACCCACCCTTTTTTATCAGGGCTTTTAGACTGTACCTCAATGCTCTTCGGAGGTTACTGACCGGAGGTTGACGCTGTCATCGATTGAGCTATTATTGTGCGTATCCTGTCCCTGTCTTTAGTATCTGCTTACATAGGTTCCATATTTTCAACACGTTATGGAACAATACAAAAAAGTCTGGCAAATTTTACGCCTGAACAATCCATCTGTGCCATGATCCTGATATGACCTCCGCAGAACATCAAGCCGCGTATATAGAGTTAAAAGTGACAATGAATTCAGGGGAAAATATCGGTCACGAGATATAAACGGAACAAGACCTATCGAAAAAAGCCGCCGGACATACGCGTAAACAAGAAAAGCCGGGGTTATTTCACACTCAATTTAAGAATGGTTTTGTCTGTCATTCTCGTTTTGCCAATATCTCTGACGTCAACCGTGCACCACGGTCTGTGACAATTGTTGCTGTTCCGAGGGTTCTTGCTTTTCATGAATCCTTGGAAATCTTCACCAGCTTCACTGGCTGGGGGAACAAACTCTTTCTGATGAGCTTTTTCTCCGGAACCTGTAGAGATTTCTCTTCAGGCTCCTGATAAAGTCGTCCGTATCTTGACCTTCAACACCCTGGATTTTCCCGCCTCTACTCACAGCAACAATCATAGATTCCGGTATTTTTTATTATTAAACATTGAAAAATCAACCTGATGCATTATCAATAGAGGCAGGGCTTTGCAACAATCACAAGATCGTCACCTGGCCATCGCCCTGTCGACCGCAATAGTCTTCTAAATAATTCAAAATAAGTAAATGCAGTGATAGTTGTTACCAAAACCATAAAGCTTACCGACTCAGAATATACCTTTACCCCCATCCGCGCCCAGGGAGCAGGAGGACAGAATGTAAATAAGGTTTCCTCGGCCGTTCAGCTACGCTTTGATATCGGCAACTCCAGTCTTCCCCAACGCTATAAAACCAGCCTGCTTCACCTCTCCGATCAAAGAATTACCAATGACGGGGTAATCGTCATCAAGGCCCAGAAATACCGCACACTCGAAAAAAACAAGGAAGATGCAATCCAACGACTCAAAGATATCATCAACAAGGCAGGGTATACCAGAAAATCTCGCAAACCAACCAAGCCAACCTTTGGTTCCCGCCAACGCAGAGTGGACAGTAAAGTGAAGCGTGGAAAAATAAAGTCACTCCGGGGGAAAATAAAATCGGAGATCTGATGCGGCCACAAGTCGTTTGATGACCTGGTGCAGTTATACATTGCATTATGTCATAAACGCTGGTAAGGATGCGGCTCCAGCGCCGTGTTGTCTGGCCAGAACATGAAAATTCCTTGAATTTGCAGCAAAAAACCAGGCTGACACGCTGTTGATCTACCACAATGGTGCCGACACATCCTGACAAAACAGGCTCTGTGTACAGATCTTCTCTTGAAGCAAACAACCCTCAACGGATACTTTTATGTCTTTTGTTACTGCTCTTCCAGACAACTCGTTCATCCATTCGGGGCGGCCAACCACCTCCCTTTGTACTCCTGAAAGCAACCGTTTGAGATAAGGACCAATGCTGCGCCACACCTTTTGCCATATACCAGGGATCGGCTTTGCCACCGAAAAAAAATTATGGAACTGCGGGGTCACCGATTGGCACAAATGGAAGGATCCTGTGCCGGTAAAAGTCCCCGCCAGTACCAGGCACGATGCCGCCATAATCCTCGACCAGTCGTTGACAGCCCTTGACCGCAACAACCCGTCATTCTTCACTTCCCGGCTTGCAAGCTCGGAAAGCTGGCGGATCTTCTCTTTATTTCGCAACAGCACCGCCTACCTCGATATAGAGACAACCGGACTCGACGAAGCTGCAGAGATAACGACTATCGCCCTCTATGACGGTAACACGGTCTTCACCTACGTAAACGGCATCAACCTTGACCGGTTCGTCGACGATATCTATAACTATTCAGTTATCGTCAGCTATAACGGGAAAAGTTTCGACATTCCATTTATTGAAAATTATTTCCGAATCAGCCTGGATCATGCCCAGATCGACCTGCGGTATGTTCTGGCCAAGCTGGGGTTTAAAGGCGGCCTTAAGGGATGTGAAAAAATGGTCGGGATGAACAGGGGCAATCTTGCCGGGGTTGACGGCTATTTTGCGGTACTGCTGTGGCGCGAATATCTGAGGAATAATGACCGGAGGGTGCTCGACACGCTTTTGGCCTACAACATCGAGGACACCGTGAACCTTGAGCGGCTTGCGGTTGAAGCGTACAACAGAAACGTTCAGATGACGCCGTTTGGTGCAGATCTTGCCCTTACCTGTCCGCCATCCCCGCCAAATCCATACGTTGCCGACAATGACATTATCGCCCTGCTCAAACGTACCTCGGCGCAAAACCGTGGGTGGTAACTCCGCTGCAGGATATTCTTTCCAGTCCCGGTTATTGTTCAGCAGATTATCCGGTCAACAGTTGCGCCGGCGTGATGATAATGGCATTTTCCGGGCAAAATTTTTCACAGAGAAAACAACTGGTACAGAGGTAGGGATCTACCATCAGTTTCTTTTTGTGTTCATCTTTCACCAGCCTTACCGCCCCGGTGGGGCACATGCCGGTGCAGCGCGGGCAAAGTGTACACCACTTCTCTACTGTTATGGTCGGTAAACATTTTGCCGTCAGCTCCTTCTTCTTTTCGACGGCTGCCGACAAAAGAGCGTCCCGCAGTAACCTGGTTTTAGCCGGCAGCCGCCTTCCTTCGTCATGGTTCCGGCAGGTGGTATGGCGCTCTTTTTTCATCAAACGGACCACATCACGACCAAGACTTCGTAGAAAGGACCTCCTGCCTCTTGCTATCTCATCAGACAGCTGTTTTTCATCTGTTATCACCGTAAATCGGGCACCTATGTGCGGGCCGAGAAGTTTTGCGGTATTTTCCAGGGCCCGGAAAAAACGTGTAACCGGTCGCTGATTTATGCAGCAGGAACATCCGGTAAAATCATAAGAGATGAGAGCTCCTTTTTTCAGGAAAAGGAACACAACCGCTTCCGGTGAAAGTGCACCAAGACACGGGAGACCGGTTTCGTCCACGCCGTACCTTCCGCCAGGTCTATTGCCGCAGTAACAGGAAACAAGCGGATTTTCATCCACGCTCCAGTCAAGCAGTTGCTGCTCGATATCACACCCGGCAAAGGTAAAAACTCCTGCTGGACAAATTGCTGCACATCTGCCGCAAAGCGTGCACTCGCCACAGTCTAACTCAACCCCGCCCGTCACCACCGACAGCGCCCGAAAAAGACACCCATCTACGCACAGGCGGCAGTCACAGCTGTTCAGACGTCTCCTGAGACAATGCGCAAGGTTGGGTACGATTTTTCGCCACTGGCCGTCCACCAGATTTTCGTCAGATTCCATGCGCCGTGTCAGTTGCATAGAATTTGCAACAGCCATCGTAGAAGTTGCTCGTGCATTTCGCCAGCTCCCGGTAATAGTCGGTGGCAGCTCCTGCCTGGAGCCTGGCGGTAAACTCAGGAATCCACGGCATGGCGCTGTTGAAAAAGTTTGACTGCAGCTGACGAAGACAGGTGGTTTTCCCGGTCAAGTCTTCAGCGCGGGCGGTGATCTCTTTGGCTAAGAGAAAGTACATAAACTCAAATTCAATTGCGATATGGTCAGGCGGCTCCTTCATTTCAACCGTAAGTCCCGCGTCCTGGTAATAGCGCTTCACCATCTGGGTCGAGTCTCCCATCACCCTGCGATTTTGTTCAAGATAGACCGAACCGTAGGGGGGGGCGATGAGCGCAAACGGACCGACAAACAGTGCCGCATAATCGACCCTGAGCCGCTGTTGCGTTTCACGCTCCAGCTCAGCTTCCATCTTCTCTGCGCAGGCCGCCGCTTCCGGACAGACGTCTCGAAGCTGAGATGCCAGGTTGGCGCATACCCGTTCTTCAATAAAGATCTCTTTATCCGGTTCATAAAAACATGCACCCAACAGTTTGAAACTGTTGCTGCGGCAGACCACTTCTCTTGAGGATTCCATATGACCAGGTTGGTTGGCGTCAACAGGGAAACATGCGGCACACCAGGGAGACCGGGCGCGCCGCACCATGATACTGCTTCTTATCTTGCCGAGTAATTCCTTATATAGTGTACGTTAGGCTTGGTTCCCTTCTCTTTTTTCAGGACAAAGCCACCATGTTTTTGCAAAAGCATGGCCGCTTCACTTTTACCATCGTCAAGATCTCCAAAGATACGGGCGCCGGAGGGGCATGCCTCGACACAGGCCGGCAGCTCGCCGACTTTGAGCCGGTGGTCGCAAAGAATGCATTTTTCGACAATATTGTCCCGCCGTACATTTTTATAATCTGGATGCTGATAGTCGGTTCTGTGGGGAGGAACGGCTCCGGCCAAAGAACAAAGCTCGGCTGGCGATCCGGAACATCTTTTTATCAGCTCGGTCTTGTCACTGAAAAACGGATGTGCGGGCTCCCCCTCGTCGTTGTAACTGATAACACTATATTCCCGCGATGCGCCGTCTGTTGATACGTCATCCATACTGTACGGGCAAGCATCCTGACATGCTCGGCACCCTATACACCGGTCATCGTTATGCATGGTTATACCGTCGGCGGTTTTGTACATCGCCTTGGGCTCCACGGGACATGCGGCCACACACGGCGCGTTGCTGCAATGATTACACAGCACCGGAAGAGTGCGGAACTTGGTATCGGGAAAGGTTCCAGTGGTTTCATGAATGAAATCCGCCCAGTTGTGGGTCTGGCCGTTTCTCCTCAAGGCAGTATTGTTTTCGGTTTTGCATGCGAGCGCACAGGCGCCGCAGCCAACACACTTACGCAGATCGATTATCATTCCATATTGCGTCATTTTTCCTCCTCCTCATCGCTAGATCTTCTCGATACGTACCGCTGCATGGCCGCCGTTTCGAGCATTTGAGCCGGAAAGTCTTTCCAGTTCCCATGGAATGATTGTATTGTTGTTTACGCCCCGGGTAGCACTGCGGCCAAAATCTGCAGTTGCCGTGCGCCCATAGGCCCAGTGTCCCTGTCCGTAGGCTTTGCTCACCGTACCGGGCCGGACTCCTTCCCACACCCTGGCAATACATTCCCCGCTTGCCGCCACCGATGTCACCCACACTCTGTCTCCGTCTTTGATGCCGATTTTGTTTGCGTCCACCGGATTGATGCGCAGGGTGTCCTGCCCACCCACATCTCCCGGATCGACATGCTTGAACTCGTAATACCAGGGACAATTCTGGCTGCGCCCCTCGCGATTGAGGCGAGATTTGTAGTCAATGAAGACAAACGGGAATTCGCTTTCAGCGCCATGGCGCATGGGCGGTTCATGGTGGGGGACGAAGGCGAGTTCACCCCGGGCGGTATAGTTGACCGCTGTCATCACCTCATCCACCGACACGTGGTGACGCTTGGCATGCTTGTGCAGCGCTTTTTTCAGCGTTTCACTGTAGAACTCAAATTTAGCGGTTTCAGTCTTGAACTTTCCCCAGTGAGATTTGTATTCATAGGGAGCAGAGTTCCACATGCCCCGTGCGACCATCTCCGCCCAGCCGTTGATCTTGTCCCCATGGGTATCCTTTTTGCCGTCCCAGAGCGGTTTTGTGTAATACTTCAGGGCATAGAGCGAAAGTTCCTTGGAGTTTTTCGCTTTTGCCCCGGTTTCCGGATCACAGAACATCTCGACCAGACAGTCATACATATTGGCAAACCCCCGATCCTTCAACTTTTCGGCCAGTAGATAGGGAAACTCCGTCTCATCCTGGATAACATCCCAGACCGGCTCGATCACCGGCTGCACCAGCGTACATGCGGCGTAGCGGTTGGCCTTGGTTTTGACAAAGCCCCACTTTTCGTACTTGGTCACCGCGCAGGGGATGACAATGTCGGCGAACATGGTGAATTCTGAAGCGTTGGTGGTCAGATGTACAGTGAAGGGAACCTTGCCGAGAGCCTTTTCCCACTTGTCGGTTCCGTTGCATGAGAATGGGAAATTGTTCATATACCCGATCAGGACCTTTATTTCGTACGGGTCGTTGTTCAGCATCCCTGTCACCGCATTGTTGGTGGCCACCCCACCCCCTGATTTGCCGCTTTTAAGCGCCGGCAGCTCAAGCCTGCCCCGCTGGTCGATTTTTTCCATGTGACTATGCTTTTTGGCCAGCTCATCCTGATATTTCTTGAGAATATCGCCGTTGAGCTTGTTCACCGGAATCTTTGCACTCTGCAGGGAGCCTCCTTCATTGTCGACCGCGCCGAGAAGACCTGCCAGGGCATGAACCGCCATGGCGGAGTACCCGCCGCGCGCCTGCATTGCTGCCCCTGGCCCCATCCAGACCGCAACGTGGGGTGCAGCCGCTGCCAGCCCCCGGGCCACCCGCACAATCTGCTCCGCCGGTACGCCGCTGACAGATGCGGCTTTTGATGCGCTCATATCGGCTACGGCTATGTTCCACCATTTGACAACCCCGTAGGTGTGGACTTCCTCGAATTCTTCCTCCGTCACCTTTCGCCCGGGAACGAACCGGTTGACGCCATCCTTGAAATCCCCGACAAACTCGCGATTCCACAACCCTTCCGTAAGAATTGTGTGGGCTATACCCAGAGCGACCGCCCCATCGGTTCCGGGGATAAGGGGGAGCCACTCGTGGCCCTTGGCACCGCTGGTTGTAAGTCTTGGATCCACCACGGCCACAGTCGCCCGGTCAAGGGCCTCGCCCAGCCGCTTGATGGTCGCGGGCACCATCCGATTGCTGGCCACCGGGTCACACCCCCAGATAAGAATGTACCTGGAATTGTCGAGATCGTAATCCCGATAATCCCAGTACCCCTCGGTAAAAAACGATCCGAATTTCTCACCTTCAGCGCAGGTGGAACTGTGAGATATGTTATTGGGAGACCCGAACGTTTTGGGCACCACGTCGTAAATCAGGTCGCGCATGTAGGTGTAACGTCCGCGCATAAGACAGAACTTCTCCGGCTCCTTATCATGGCGTAATGCCATCATTTTGTCGGCGATGGTGCTAAGAGCCTCATCCCAGCTGATCGGCACGAATCCCGGATCTTGGCCCTTTCCCTTATTGGGGTTAGTGCGCTTCATCGGCACCTTGAGCCGGTCTGGATCGTACACCTGCTGCAAAGACAGATGACCTCTGGGGCAGACCTTGCCGTCATTCTGCTTTGAATATCTGTTTCCTTTAACTTTTACCGCCCTGCCGTCCTGCACAAATACTTCCGTCGGACACCAGGTGGTACACCCCTGACATGTGGTCGCCTTCCACTCGCCAGGTGCTTCCCCGATTACAACATTACTCTTTTTGGTCGCAGAAAGCGCGTTCAGTTCAACAGCCGAACGAGCGCATCCGCCAACGGCTGCAGTCGCTCCGGCAATTGCCGACAGTTTAAGAAAATCCCTCCGCTTGATTTTCATACCCCCCTCCCAATACCTTTTCACCAGCATTATCGCCAAAAGACCAGGCCACTTCACAAAGTACCACCGGACGACGAAAAACATGGTCCCGCACCGCTCTAACTATTTTGTGAAGGCTGTCATCCAATTTCTGGCATCGTCCTGCATCTATCCTGGCGGATGGCCAAGCCATGTGAAAGATATCAAGAGGCGATATCAGTTAACTGTGTCTTGGCCACACCGCCATATATACAGAGTAGTATAGAGGGGATCTTTGTGACAAGTCAAGGGAAGGGGGATTTACCGTACGGTGTGCTCCACCAAGGGGGTGAAAATCGGCTACAAATTTTTGCAGAATTCTACGGTATCGCGGTAACAAAGGAGGGTTCCGCCGAATATATCAAGCGCACTGCCGACGGTAAAATCTATTTTTCCTTCACCCTTGTCCCGGATCAGCTCGAGATCGTCAAAACCGCTTATCCCGCCCGCATAGGTAGCGGGAACGGGGCTTGACTCTCCGAGCAGTGCAACGATGTCGGCTTCTATACCACTGCACTTGCCCTCAACGTCCGCTGCATGAATGAGAAATTCCGCGCAGAACTTGCCGAGACTCCTAAGGATTTCAGGGGTAATCCTGACCTTGGTGAACTTCTGCCACCGGTCGGTGACTATATAATAACTGTCGCCTTTTTTCCGACAGCTCAGGTCGAGCACCAACCGCTCGCTGCCAACAGACCTGACCAGCTCGGCCAGGCGATCCATATCCACCTTCCCGTCGCGAAACACATAGGACGTCACGATAACATGGGAAGCACCGTTGTCGATCCAGTAGGCTGCGTTTTCAGCCGTTACTCCGCCGCCGAGCTGCATACCGCCGGGCCATGCACCCAGGGCCTCTAGGGCCGCCCGGTCGTTGCCGACACCAAGCTTTATGATATGGCCGCCGGTGAGATTGTCATCCCTGTAGAGACCTGCAAACCATGCCGGGGGCTTTTCGGCGATAAAATTGGTGGTAATTCTCTGCGGGACGCTATCGCTCAAGGTGGAACCGACAATCTGCTTCACCACACCGTCATGAAGATCGATACAGGGTCTGAATTTCATAGTTTTTTCTATCTGGCAAGAACCAATAACAAAAAAAAGCGGAATGCTCTGTCAGCATCCCGCTTTCCCGTTGCAATGGTATCAACCGGTCTGTTGGTTGCCTGTCAAGGACACACTTATCCTTTTCTGATCAGCATCGTCGACGGATCGAGCATGAGCGTCGAACCGGGATCGATTGAACAGGTATCGCACTTGACGATATTGAGTTTCATCGCGTCTTCTTCAGGGCTAATGAGGAGTACGGTCTCAAACAGGCTGTCTACTTCGTGGCAGGGCGCGGGCACCCCGTCAACGCTTTTGCGGTCGTCTCCCCGATGGCTTACCGCGGAGAACCAGATCATCTTCAAGCCCCGCTCGTGCATGAAGTTTCTGAACTCCTCAAGGGATTCCTTGGTATTTTTTTCAAAGTCGTAGCCATCGATGATAAGGCACTCCGGACGATAAATGTTCTGCTGAACAAGATCGTCAAGCCGCTCTTCCAGAAGAGCCTTGGAAAAGGAGCTCTCCTTGAAAGTCATGATCATCCGGTTCTGCATGGCACCCGGAATATCATCCATTCGTTCTCCTGCCGTCAGCAGCGCGAGAATATCATCATACCAGGTGCGGGTTTTGTCTATGCCCTCGCCGATGGACACATGAAGCACCTTGTTGCCAAGCAGCATGCAGTCCAGGGCAAATTGAACAAGTATGGCGGTTTTACCGAGTCCGGCCCGAGCCATCACCAGTCCCATCGTGGGTTGCGCCCCATCACCTGCCTTTTCGTCCAGGCCAAGCGCCCGGAGTGGATTATTCACAACCATATCGTTTTCCATGGCAGTTCACCTCTTTTATATTGCTTGTTTGACCATCTGTTCGACGATCATCCCCCGTGAAGAGGAATTTTCTTCTGCGTAGTTTTAGCCTTTGTCGAGCTTAATATCAACCTTTCTTCCTTTCGTCCTGATATGCTTTGACAAGCTCTTCGCTCACACCTTTGGGAACCGCTTTGAAAGTTGCAAATTCCATGGTGAATTCGGCCTTGCCCTGGGTCAGCGACCGCAGGGTCGTGGAGTATCCGAACATCTCTGAAAGCGGTACCTCTGCCTCGATCACCGAGTAACTTCCTTCTTCGGTACTACCAATGATCATGCCGCGGCGCTGGTTGATCGATCCCATTATCGCACCCTGGAATTCAGACGGCCCCTCTACAGCAACCTTCATAATCGGTTCCATAATTATCGGTTTCGCCTTGAGGTACCCTTCCTTGAACGCACCGATAGCCGCCAACTGGAAGGCAACGTCAGAGGAGTCGACTGCATGGTACGCACCATCGTTGATGACGCACCGAACACCGGTAATCGGCGAGCCGCACAGCGATCCCTTCTCCAGAGACTTTTGAAAACCTTTGTCGCAGGAGCTGATGAACTCCCTGGGAATTACGCCGCCCACGATATTGTCGACAAATTCGTAATCGCCTTCCTCGATCGGCTCCAGATATCCGGCAACCCGACCGAACTGCCCGGAACCACCGGTCTGTTTCTTGTGGGTGTAGTTAAAGTCGGCGCGTTGAGAAATGGTCTCCCGGTAGGCGACCTGGGGCGCTCCGACTTCCACCAGCGCGTTATATTCACGCTTCATGCGTTCGATATAAACCTCAAGATGCAGCTCGCCCATCCCGGAAATGATCGTCTCACCGGTTTCATGGTCGACAAATGTCTTGAAGGTCGGGTCTTCCTTGGTGAAGCGGTTCAGAGCCTTGGACATGTTCACCTGAGCCTTGTTGTCGGCAGGAATTACCGCAAGGGAGATAACCGGCGCCGGAACATGCATTGAAGTCATGGAACAGGAGATCCCTTCGGAAGTGAATGTGTCGCCGGAAGCGCAGTCGATGCCGAACAGGGCGACGATATCACCCGATCCGCACGACTCGATCTCCTCCATTTCATTACTGTGCATCCGGCAGAGCCGGCCGATCTTCACTTTCTTACCGGTACGGCTGTTGTAGACCGTGTCTCCTTTTGCCAGCCGACCCTGGTAGGTACGGATGTAGGTCAGCTGACCGTAACGTCCATCCTCAAGTTTAAAAGCGAGCATAATCAGCGGATCATCCGGGTTGTTGCTCACCTCAAATTCCTTTTCATCATTGCTGAGATCAAGGGCCATGTTGGTTACGTCCGTTGGACAGGGCAGGTACTGGTTTACCGCGTCAAGAAGCAGCTGCACCCCCTTATTCTTGTAGGCTGACCCCATAAACACCGGAGTAAACTCAAGCGCCAGGGTTCCTTTGCGTACCGCATCGTAGACAAGACCGTTATCGATATCTCCCCCTTCCAGCAGGGCTTCCATCAGCTCATCGGAGAACATGGAAATTTCCTCGAGCAGCGCTTCCCGCTTTTCGGTTGCCTCTTCAAGAAGGGCAGCGGGGATCTCCTCTTCACGGATGATGTCTCCTGCTTCCCCATCGAAGTAGATGGCTTTCATGGTTACCAGGTCGACCATTCCGGCGAGGTCATTTTCAAGGCCGATCGGCATCTGCATCATGTGGGCGTTGAGATCGAGCTTATCCCGAAGCTGCTGGGTCACCTTGGCAGGGTTGGCACCGGTCCGGTCGCACTTATTGATGAATGCCAGGCGTGGAACATTGTAGCGGGTCATCTGCCTGTTGACCGTAATGGACTGGGACTGTACCCCTCCTACCGAACAGAGAACCAGAACTGCACCATCGAGAACCCTCAGGGCACGCTCTACCTCAACGGTGAAGTCAACGTGACCGGGAGTGTCGATGATGTTGATATCGTTGCCTTTCCAGTTGCAGTAGGTCGCCGCCGACTGAATGGTGATGCCACGTTCTTTTTCGAGCTCCATGGAGTCCATTTTTGCACCAACACCGTCTTTGCCACGAACCTCATGAATAGCGTGAATCCTCTTTGTGTAAAAAAGGATACGCTCCGTCAAAGTCGTCTTTCCCGAATCGATATGGGCACTTATACCTATATTTCTTACTTTCGATAAATCCTTATTCATGGCTGCTGTCCTCTACAACTTTGCCAACCGGCTTCATTCCGGCCTAACTTTATCACCTGCGGTGAAAATAAAAAAGTAAGGAGCTACAGCCTTCTGTAACTCCTTACTCAACTGACTTTCATGATGGTAAAGACTTGGGAAAAGCGGGTCGTTTTCCTGCCAAGTGCAATACCGCAGCCTGTGCGTCGGGGAGCCCGACAGGCCTCATACATTTATGATAACCTCTTTTATTACATCCAATAAACGTTTTTGTCCAGAATTAATTTTACCCATGGTTGTTTTTTATACTTCGCCCGGTTTTACTCTTTTCTACCGCTCTTCACCGGTATAACCTTAATCTGAGCAGCAGACGATCCAGCACGCCCTGTATCAACATGGTGCGGTTCGACAAAAAACATTTGACAGGATGTCACGGTTATTGTAAATAGGAACCATTATTGGGTGACAATATTTATCGCTCTCAGCAAACGAGTCAAGTAACGATATCCACACAACAATACACACACAACAACACAACAAGGAGGAACAGATGAGCAAAACAATGGAAAACCTCAAGGCTGCATTTGCCGGTGAGTCCCAGGCACGCAACATGTATACTTTCTTTGCCAAGGTGGCACGCAGCGAAGGTTACCACTATATTGCCAAACTGTTTGAGGAAACCGCCGAAAACGAGCAGCGTCACGCCAACGATCATTTCAAGATGATGGGTGCGTTAGGCGACACCGTAGCCAACCTCAAAGAAGCAATAAACGGCGAGAACTACGAAACCACCTCGATGTACCCGACCTTTGCCAAAGAAGCGGAGGAAGAGGGAAACATGGACGCGGCGATGCTGTTCACCCAGATTGCCAAGATCGAAGCGGCCCATCGCGACAGATATCAAAAGCTGCTTGAGATGGTGCAAAATGGAACCGTTTTCACCAGAGAAGAACCGATAAAGTGGAAATGTTCCCTGTGCGGCTACACCCACACCGGCACTGAGCCGCCGCCCAAGTGCCCCAGCTGCAAACACCCCAAGGAATATTACGAGCCCGCGAATATGGATATCTAATCCGACCGATGCCGGCGCCTGGTGCGCCGGCACCGCCGACAGCCATTCGCTTCTTGCCTTTTTTCCCGCGGAACATGTAGGCAATCTTTTTTTATACTATCACGACCCCTTCCCCTGACCCGCACACCTCACCTCTCCACCGGGATCCACAGCCGGGATGAAAAATCGATCCTGCCGCTGCAATCAAAAACAATCCCTTCACCCATCAGGAGGTGTCGCTGATCCTGATCACCATCGCCGCAGCGCCTGGCAGAAACACGTCCCTGCCTGTTCACCACCCTGTGCCAGGGGAGATTATACTTATCCGCGCACGCATGGAGAATGCGCCCCACCTGCCTGGCCCCATTGCGGTTTCCGGCACAGCAGGCAATATCACCGTAGGTGGCGACCATTCCATACGGGATTCTGCCTACTATATCCACCACCTTCATCACAAACGAATCCTTTAACACCAGGCTCCTCAACCACTCAATAGAGAATTGAACTCACCCCAACCACCGATGCCCTCAAGAGACAACATATAGCCAAAGACAACTCTTTACAACCGCCGGAACACTCTACAGAAAGTCTTTGACAGCTGCCGGATCGCTCCCCCCCAACACTATCTTTGTTATCGTGACCGCTTGAACGACGGTGGCGCTTCGGCCCAAGCTATGCTAAGGTATCCTCTCTGTACAGAGGTATTCTCCATACAGCAACTCCTGTTTCGTCATCCCGCAACCGTTCAAAACCCACATTTGAGGGGGCAGCCATGAACAGCATTGAAATGTTACGCGAATTTTTAAAAGACACGATCAGGCTGAAAATAGATTTTCGCACAAGCGACCAGAGCCGAGGCGTGCCGATGCCGCCCATGGAGCAACCAACACGTTCTGACCAGGTTCGCATAGCTCTTGCCGACCCGCTATCTTTTCTACCTCTTGGAGCAAAAACCCCGGTGAGCGAGGCTATAGCCAGGCGCAGATCAAGACGTAATTTCAGCGAGACCCCTCTGACCCTCGAACAACTCTCCTTTCTGCTCTGGGCAACCCAGGGACAGCGACAGCCGGAGAAGAAAACACCGCATTTCAGGACGGTTCCATCGGCAGGCGCACGCCACAGCTTCGAGACCTTCCTGTTTATAAACCGGGTCAACAGTGTGACGCCGGGTCTCTACAGATTCCTTCCCCTTTCCAATGAACTGGCTCTGCACTACAAGACCGACGAGACCATAGAGAGCACCTTGTCAGCTGCGGTTTTAGGCCAGAGTTTCGTTGCCAGGGCGGCGGCCGTATTCGTCTGGACCACCATCCCCTACCGGATGGAATGGCGATACCGGGAGGCTGCGCACCGAGTGATACTCATCGATGCCGGTCACGTGTGCCAGAACCTCTACCTGGCGGCCGAATCAATCGGGGTCGGAACATGTGCCATCGCCGCCTACGACCAGCAGGCCATGGACAGGCTGCTGGGCGTTGACGGCGAGGACCAGTTCACCGTATATCTCGCCCCCGTTGGCAAAACCGTAAACAATGAAGAACACAACCAATCATAAAACAACTTTATCAGGAGCGCCCCATGCTGAGTATTAATCCCGAATTATGCAACAAAGACAGCTTGTGTGTCGATGAGTGTCCGGCATCAATCATAACAATGACAGAGGACACCGGTCTTCCCGAGATAAAAGATGAAGCCCGGGACTGTTGCATCCACTGCGGCCATTGCGTGGCGGTCTGCCCCAGGGGAGCCCTCGACCACGAGACCGTCTCCCTCAAGAACTGCCCGCCAATCGCAAAGGAAAAGGTTATTGACAGCGAACAGGCCGTCCAGTTTCTACGCTCGCGAAGATCAGTCAGAAAATTCAAAAACAGGCCGGTAGCCCCGGACGTTATCGAGAACCTGATACAAGTTGCAGCCTACGCCCCCAGCGGCTCCAATATGCAGCCGGTTGAATGGGCGGTCTTCAGCGACCGCCACCAATTAAGAGAACTCTCGGAACTTACCGTCGACTGGATGCGCCACCTCGTCAGGGAATCCCCCGAAAACACTCCGCCTTACATGCCAAGACTTATCAAAGGATGGGAAAACGGCCAGGACAGCGTTCTCAGGGACGCCCCGGTGGTGATTGTTGCCATGGCGGACAAGAGCGCGAGAATCGGTCAGATAGACACCACCATAAGCCTCACATATCTCGACCTGGTGGCCCCAGCTTTCGGCCTTGGAACCTGCTGGGCAGGGATTCTCCAGGGCGCCATGCTCAACTGGCCCGCCGTCAAGCAGGCTATGGGAATTTCTGAAGACTACCCTTTTCACTATCCGCTGATGGTCGGCTACAACAAGCACCGTTACTATCGGCTTCCCGAGAGAAAACCACCGGTCATCACCTGGAAATAGCGAATTGAAGCGAACCTCGATCGGGACAATAGCGCCAAGACACCACAAATACTGTTGCACCAAAACGCAACCACCAGTCAAGCGGCGGTTTTATCCGCTTTCGCCGTTAATCTCTACGCAGCAGATCAACCACAAGAGAGACAGCGTGCGCATGACCGACCTCCTCACCGGGGTTCAGGGTTCACCAGCACGTTGTCGAGTCCGGAACCGTTTTCCACCAGCGGTTCCGGGCGCCGCAGCCGCGCTGTCGCCAAATGGTCGCCACCGCCGGGCCCCGGCTATTTTTTCTGCTGCTCCAGCAACCTTGACAATCCATGTTTTTTCACCCTGCGCATCACCGCCGACTGACTCATGTTGAGCGCTGAAGCCACCATCCTTGTGGACTTGTGTTTCTTGATGGCGTCGGAAAGCAATCTTATCTCAAACAGAGCCACCTGCTCCTCAAAATCGTACTCACTTTCATCGGTGACACCCTGCATGTTGTTATCCGGGCGCGGTGCGGTCTGTAATTCGTGAACAATCATTTCATCGAGCAAATCATCTTCACTGAGAACGACCACCTTATTGACAAGATTTCTCAATTCCCTGACATTTCCCGGAAAATCATAATGCTGAAGAATCTTGTACCCTTTTGACGATATTTTCCGGTTGAGACCGTACTGTTTATTGTACCTCGTCAGGAAATGATTTATCAGCGGGAGTATATCTTCAGGCCTCTCCTTGAGTGAAGGAAGTTTTATCGGGAAGGTATTAAGCCGGAAGAACAGATCCCGGCGAAACCTCTTCTTCTCGATCAGATCATGAAGAACGGCGTTTGTAGCGGCCACCACCATACATTCTATCCTGATCGGCCGCACGCCCCCCAGGTGCATTATCTCTTTTTCATCAAGACATTTGAGCAGCTTGGCCTGGACGGTAACCGGCATCTCACCGATCTCATCAAGAAACATGGTTCCCCCCTGGGCAAGCTCAAACAGTCCCGCCTTGCCTTCATCCTTGGCACCCGTGAACGCGCCCTTTTCATAGCCGAACAACTCGGCCTCAAGCAGACTTTCAGGCAACGCGGCACAGTTGATCTGGACAAAAGGCCTATTACTGCCGCCGCTTATTTCATGAATAAATTTGGCGATGCGGCTTTTCCCCGTGCCCGAATCACCGGTTATCAGGATATTGGAAACATTTCTTCTCGAGAGCTTTATTGCGGTGAGAAGCAGCTGCTCCATCTCCGGACTGTGGGCGACAAAATTCCTCCCCTTGGTCTTCAGAAGGTTCAACTCGGTAAGCTCGGCCCTCATCCGTTTGCTCAGCGAAAGCGATTCGTTCAGCGCCTCTGTCTTGTTCCTTACCTGGGCTTCAAGCTTTCTGTTTGCCTCCAGCAGCGCCTCTTCCATCTTGCGCATTTCTGTTATGTCGAGGTGGGTACCGACAACCCGTACAAACTTATTATTCTCGTCCCTGTTGACCACTACCGCGCGAGACAGAATCCACCGGTAATCACCGCTTTTGGTCCGAAGCCTGTAGGTAGAGCGATAACTGTCTTTGCGTTTTTCAACCACGTCGCGGAAACTCTGGACCGCCTTTTTCCTGTCGTCGGGGTGCAGCAGCTGCACCCAGCTCGCCTGGGTCCCGGAAAATGCGTTATCCCTATATCCGAGCATTTTGAAATATCGCGGGCTGAGATACCCTTCGTCCTTGAAATAATCAAAATCCCACAATCCTTCGTCCGAAGCGTTTAACGCATAGTTGAGCCGCTCTTCATTCTTTCTCACCTTATCTTCCGCACGCTTATGCTTATCGATATTCTGCATTATGGAACAGATGGCATAAATCCTGCCGTGTTCGTCCTTTATCGGCGAGGTGGAAACCAGCACCCACAATTCGGTACCGTCCCGCCTTCGCAGAAGCAACTCAACATTTCTTGAGATTTTCACCTGCGCCGAAGAGCGAA
The DNA here is from genome assembly GCF_900104445.1 of Desulforhopalus singaporensis. Lineage (GTDB taxonomy): Bacteria > Desulfobacterota > Desulfobulbia > Desulfobulbales > Desulfocapsaceae > Desulforhopalus_A > Desulforhopalus_A singaporensis. Next base: position 19,679 of record NZ_FNJI01000023.1, read on the forward strand.
AGGAAGGCAGATCATTGAGCAGCCACAGATGGTTATCGTCCTGATAACACGCCCAGCCCTTATCGCTGCCGTAAAGATTAAAATAATTCTGACCAACAAGCTGTTCCGCTGAAAGCCCGATTATCTTTTCCATCTCCAGGTTGGCCTTGAGGATTTCTCCGCTGACACTCCCCCAGATCAGAACCCCAATGGGCAACTGCTCAAGTGTCAGCTTAGCAAGGGCCGGCTTGGATCCGGAGATTTCAAGGCGCAGTTTCAGTTTTCCAAGCTCGTCGCGCAGCACCTTGTTGTCGGCCACCAGGCTTTTCACTTTCTGTTTCAGCACCATATTCGTGTCTATATGATTTTCCCGCAATGACACGCCCATCATTCACCCATTCTGTTGATATTATTATAGAGAGCACCGCAACCCGGAACAAACCGAAATCGACTCAAAACCAACCACAAGACACTGTTTATACTAGACAAAAACAACAAGCCATCGGCGAATCGACTCCGACTCTCATTATCTTATTGTTCTATCATGTCTTTAAAAAAAAATCATCACTTTCGACTCAAGACAGTCCGATATTGCAAAGTTGCCACCAGCCCCATGGCAACACAACCTGTTATGCCGCGAATCGCAGACTCACCCTGGCACATATTCTGCAAAGATCCATCTGTGCCGCCCCCTGCACAATCTCATGCAAAAAACAGGAGGATAACAAAACGCAAAAGAGTTCTGCCGGCAATGGCTGCAATTCTCACCCCCCCTCTATCAAGCCGAACACAACCGCATCGCCGCCACCCAACAACACAGACCCTGTCTGTTGAGTCGATATCACCTCGCCACAACAGCTATACTGCTGTTTTAATGCATTTTTCAAAAACAAACAACAAGAGTCGATATCGCCTCTCTGCAACTATTCGATTTTTTGCACTTTTTATATTTTTCGGGTCGTTTTCGACTCGTAAATTCTTTTCCAACAACGGGCAACAGATTTCCACACAACAGCAACCTCCCGTTTCGACTTCAATTATTTTCATTTCTTTTATCTGGCACAATTATTGATTACTAAAAGGCAAACAAGCTTCACCAGTTGAAATGCAGTTAAACCAAAAACCACATTAAAACGGGGAGGAAACAGTGCAGGAAATGAAAGACACAGAAAATTTGTCTGGTCTCAAGAAAATCCTTGGCGACTATGACGAAAAAATTCTCTATCCGGTAATCGGATTGCTGGCGATCATTCTTACATCTATCCTGGTCGACTCCAAAGGTACCCAGAAAATCTTTGACTCGATCAACCAATGGCTGATTTTCAACTTCAGCTCCGGATTTCTCATTGGCGTAACCGCAGTTCTCTTTTTTGCGCTATGGGTCGGAATGAGCAAGTACGGAGACATGAGGCTGGGCAAGGACGACGATCGTCCGGAGTTCAGCTTTATCGCCTGGGTAGCAATGATGTTCAGTGCAGGATTCGGACTCTCTACCCTTACCTGGTGTGCGGCAGAACCTCTTTACCACCTTTTTCAATCTTCATACACCGTCGATGCCGGAACGGCAGGCACCCCTGCGGGTATTCCCAAGGCAATGCTCTTAACCGTATTTGACTGGGGCATCCACGGCTGGGCCCTTTTTGCCGTGGGCGGTCTTGCCATCGCGTTCCCTGCCTACCGACTTGGTAAACCGATGAATCTGGGCATCGGGTTGTACGGAATCTTAAAGGACAAGTCCCAGACCGGATTCTGGGGCAAACTGACCGACGTGCTTGGGGTTATCTCCACCCTGGGCGGCAACGGTGCTTCCCTTGGCTTTGGTATACTATCCATTGCATACGGAATTAAGCATATTACCGGGGTCGAACTCGGTTCCGCGGGTACCTTCGTCGCCATGCTGATGATCATCGCCGCATTTACGTTGTCGGCAGTGAGTGGTGTCAAAAGAGGAATACGGATACTGAGCCTTATCAACATCTACCTTGGCCTGGGAATGCTTATCTGGCTGCTGCTGACCGGCCCCACCACCTACCTGCTCAGCCTTTTCACCCAGACTCTCGGGGAATACATCAGCAGTATCGTGAGCATGTCGTTCTGGTCAGACGCCGGCAATTTTGCCGACGGCCAGTACCAGCAACGCAGCTGGCTCAACTGGTGGGTTATTTTCTACTGGCTCTGGTGGGTAAGCTACATTCCGTTCTGCAGCGGCTTCATCGCCAGGATCTCCAAAGGGCGCACCATCCGCGAATACATCCTCGGAACCACCCTGGTCCCGGTTCTTATGACCATGGCCCTGTTCGTTATCTGGGGCGGAAACTCCGCGTATCTTGAGGTTACCAAGGCAGCACCGATGTGGGACAACGTTCAGCAGAACCTGGGCAGCGCCCTTTACGTCCTGCTCGAGCAATTTCCCATGGGCGGCCTGCTCGGCGTACTGGTGTTCTTCAGCGTGGTAGTGTTCGGGGTAACCACTAGCGACTCCGCATCCTACTTTATCTCCATGCAGGTCTCCAAAGGGAACCCGGACCCCAAAATTTCCATGAGGATACTCTGGGGCTGCCTCCTTGGTGGAGCCGCGATGCTCCTGCTTGCAACCGGCAAGCTCAACGCGCTCAAAGCCATGGCGATAGTTGCCGGCGCTCCATTCTTCTTTGTGGTGATCGCCTATATGATATCGATTGTTAAAATGCTGCGAATGGCAGCAAGGGACGAACTCTGACCGGAGTTCCTTCAACAGGTGGCCGCACCCCCCAAAGGCTCTGCTTGCTAAAGCAGCGCAGGGTAACAAGGCCACCTGATAATATTTTTACGCATAGTTAGAAGTTTTTGGAGAAGACAATGGCAAGAAGGCATTTAAGAGCGGGTTTCAATGAATTTACCGGAGTCGGGTTACAGCTTTTTACCGATCAGGAGCTTGAGGCAATCCACACGGCAACCCTGCAGGTGTTGCGGCGTACCGGAGTCAAGATAGAGTCGGAGGAAGCTCTGGAACTTTTTGACGGAGCAGGAGCCCAGGTCACCAGGTACAACGGTTACGGAATTGTCAAGATTCCAGATTACCTGACCGAAGATGCAATCCGCTCCGCCCCGAGAACGGGAATCTACTACGGCAGACGCCCCGAAGACGACTACATGACCGACGGCAACCGCACCTCATTTACCGCCGGTTTCGGTGAACATGTTAAAATCATTGACCTTGAGACCAGACAGATAAGACCGACCACCAAACAGGACCTGGCAGACATCACCAGGATCCAGGACAGCATGGACGTGATCTCCATTGTTGAACGGGCGGCATGTTCGGGGGACCAGCTCCCCGAATCCCAGTCGGTTCACAACTATGAGGCAATGGTCAACAACACCAGCAAACACTGTTTTCTCGGATTCAACGGCGGCAGGAACGCCAGAAAGATAATCGAGATTGCAAAGGTTGCCGCAGGCGGGGAAAAAGAGTTCCAGAACCGTCCGATCGTAACAGGCTTCGTCTGCCCGAGCAGTCCGCTGACCATGGTCAGGGAGTGTTGCGAATCGATCATTGAATCTGCCCGCGGCGGGGTTGGCATCGCCTCGATCCCCATGTCGCTTTCAGGTGCATCTTCACCAGCCTCACTGGCCGGTGTCGTTGTGCAGCACAATGCCGAAGTGCTCAGCTCCCTTATCCTTTCCCAACTGGCAAGAAAGGGGACGCCATTTACCTACTGCGGATGTTCTACCATCATGGACCTGCGCCTTTCCACCTCTCCTGTCGGGATACCGGAAATGGCCATCCTGAGTGCAGCGTGGGCCAAGATTGCCCAATATTACCAGCTACCCTGCCTGGTCGGGGGATGTGCGTCAGACAGTAAGCTAGCCGACGCTCAGATGGCTTACGATTTCTCCCTCACCGCAACAACAGCGGCCCTTGCGGGCGCCAACATGATCTTCGGCCTTGGCGCCATCGATTCTGTTATCACCTTCGACTACGCCGCCATGATAACCGGTGCCGAGCAGGGGGAAAGGATCCTCAAGACCATGGAAGGGATCAGCCTGTCGGACGACGACATGGTGCTTGACCTCATCCATGAGGCGGGCCCCGGCGGAGAATACATGACCAAGAAACACACATTTGAGCGGTGCCGCTCTATGTCGCAGGCGAAACTGTTCGATAGGCGCAACCGTGACAACTGGCTCAAGACTACCGGCGGCAAGGATCTCAGTGAGAGGGCTTACGAAAAAGCCAAGGAGCTTATAGCCAAGCACGAGGTATTTGCCTTGGAGGAAACCAGAGCCAGCGAGATTCGTCGAATTGTCGACGACTACGATCGCGAGCTCAAGGGCTAACACACCCGGGAGCCTGCTGCAGCTGCTTCTTTTTGCTTTTTTGTCGGCGGGCTCCTACACTAAAATAAGAGAAACGGATCAAAGAAAATAATCATAAAAAAGAATTTACTGCCGGATTTGGGCTGCGACCAAAAAAGCGATACGAAAATGACACTCCCCCACCCGTGACACCAACAGTATCGCTTTCTGAGTCGTCGGGAAGGTTTGTTTTTCCCGGGCGCCGGGTATCTCCCGTTCTCCGTTGATACCTGGCGTTTCCCCCCCAAAAAACGGCAACCGAAAAGATAATTATTTTTTTAAGCTGCGCAATTTTAAAATTATTTAAGCAGACCAGCTGCAACCTACACCGACAGATAACAAGTTTTAAAGGCTGCACCATGGCAGCCTGATGAAAATTACCGGACACAATCATCGATCAAATTACACCACTCAGGAGTTGAAGATGGGATTACCACTTGAGAACGTACGGGTCATCGACTTCGGACAATATGTAGCGGGACCTGCTGCCGCAATGATCCTTGCAGACCAGGGTGCAGAGGTCATCAGGATAGATCCTCCCGGAGGAGTCCGGTGGAAATCCCCGGCGATGGACACCCTGAACCGACGCAAAAAAAGTATCATCCTCGACCTCAAGAACGATGGAGACAAGCAGGTTGCCGTTGACCTGATACGCACAGCCGATATCCTGATAGAGAACTTTCGCCCCGGGGTCATGGCAAGACTCGGTCTCGGTGCCGAGCAGATGCACAAGGTCAACCCGAGACTGATCTACGCATCGATCCCAGGGTTCGCAGCAGAGGACAAGGAGCGGGCTCACCTTGCGGCCTGGGAAGGAATTATTGCCGCCGCCTCCGGCCAGTTTACCGACATGGGGCTGAACCGGGTGCTGATGGGTGTCAACCCGTCCTTTTCTCCTTTAACCCTTGCATCGGGCTACGCCGCGCTGCTTGCCGCCACCGGGATTTCTTCCGCCCTTTATGCCCGTGAAGAGACCGGCCAGGGCGAGCAGATAGAGATCCCCATAGCCGCAGCGCTCATGGAAGGGCTCGTATACAACTCGATGTATATTGAAGACTGTCCCGACCGCTACCTCTCGCTTCGGGAGCTGGAGATTGCCAGACGAAAAAAAGAGGGACAGGCCCTGAATATGAGCTACGACGAGATCCAGGAATACATGGATCCGTTCTACCGCAGTTACTTCTGCAAGGACGGAAGGCCCATGTACGTGGTCTGCACCTGTCATATCGACCATTGCCACAAGGCACTCAAGGTCATGGGGCTGTATGACCAGGTAAGAGAAGCCGGCCTTTCCGACCTCGACGATTGGTATCTGTCCACCAGCGAATGGCCGGAAGGACTCGATTGCGCCCTGGGGCTTTACCCGCTGACCAAAAAATGGGCCGACCTTGTCTCGGAAATGATGAAGAAACGGTTTCTGGAAAAAACCAGCAGCGAATGGCAGGCCCTTTTCGATGAGGGCAACGTCCCCATCGTGCGCCATCATTATGCCCGGGAGTGGCTCAACCACGAACACCCCCTGGCCGCCGGCCTGGTCCACGAAATCGACCACCCGACATACGGGAAAAGGCGTCAGGCAGGCCCGGTCGCCTGGCTGAAAAGTTCCGCGGAACTGGCATCAGCAGGCACCCCTCCGCCTGCGCCGGACCAGCACCGCCAGGAGATCCTCGACCTCATCGAAACCCACAGGACAGACGTATCCGGCCCCGCCCCGACAACCCGCGACAGGGGGTGGCTTGCCGGCATTAAGATACTCGACCTGACCAATGTCATAGCCGGGCCGACGGTGGCCAACACCCTTGCACGGTTCGGGGCCGAAACCATCAAGATCTATCCGGTAAAACCAACCTTCGACCCCTGGAACACCGTCCTGATCGGGCTGCAGGTACAGCGGGGGAAAAAATCCATTCTGCTCAATATCAAAACAGGAGAAGGCAAAGAGGCTTTCAAGAAACTGATCGGCTGGGCGGACGTGGTAACCTTCAACGGTCCTGACCGACAGCTCAAACCGCTGGGCCTTGACCCGGAATCCCTTGCCAAAGTAAACCCTCGCGCCATTCTTTTTCAGCTCGATGCCTGGGGCGGGCCTAAAACAGGCCCCAGGAGCAACTGCCTCGGTTACGATGACCTGGTCCAGGCTTCTACCGGCATCATGGCAAGGTTCGGAGGCTCGATAAAAACACCGGAAGAACACGCCCACCTGGGCACCATAGACGTACTCACCGGATTTTCAGGTGCTTTTGCTGTAGCAACGGCGCTTTACAAACAAAGGGTTACCGGCGAAACAGACGTCGCCCGCACCTCGTTGTGCGCCTGTGGACAGCTACTTGCAATCCCGTTCATGTACGACTATGAAGGCCGTGCTCCCTTCGATGAGCCAAGCGGCCCGCAGGTGGTCGGCGAGGGCCCCCTCTACCGCTGCTACCTTGCCAGTGACCAGTGGTTCTTCCTTGCCGCTGGCACCAAGAGCTGCGGCGACCTGGAAAACATAACAGAACTCAAGGGCGCTGCGGAACTTGTGGGCGCAGAACTTGAGCATTTTCTCTCCGAGCGATTCAGGACTGAAACTGCCGGTTACTGGATCGACCAACTGGTAAAACTCGATTTCGGCGCGACCACCTTGGGCAGCCTCTCTTCTCTGAGGGAAAAATATCTCAGCGACCAAGAAGCGGGTCGCAATGGGAGCGGGCCGACCTTTCAGTTCACCAGTTACAAGGATCACCCCAGCGGCAGGAGAGTCGACATCATCGCTCCGGTTTCGATACGGCCGCGATACAGTCCGCTCACCATCCCTGCACCAGCGGAAAAATATGGCAGGGACACCAGGGAAATACTTACATCTCTTGGCTACAACGCGGCACAGGTGGACGAAATGATAGAACAAAAGGTCGCCTCGGAGAGCTGGAGCAAACAGTACCTCCCCGACTGATCGAAACGACACGAAAAAGTCGAATCGTATGACAACATGCATAGTTCTAATTCACGGATAAGCATATGAAAAACTTTGATATTCTGTTTGAGCCACATAATATCGGCCAGGTTGAGATAAAAAACCGTATCGTCATGGCGCCCATGGGCGTTGAGTACATGACTGACGCCAACGGCACCCTCAACCGAAGGGTTGTCGACTACTATCTCGAACGTGCCCGCTACGGCGTCGGAATGGTGATCTGCTCGGTGTTCAAGGTTGAAAACAAGATTGAGCATCTGGAGAAATCCACCCCGATGATTCTTGAGGAGTCGATGAATTACCTCTGCGAGCTCTGCGATGCCGCGCACAGCTTCGGCGCCCGGGTTTTTGTCCAGCTGACGGCAGGCTTTGGCCGGGTAACCTTTCCGAGCATCCTCAGAGGTCCATGCGTTTCCGCATCGGATAACACCAATTTCTGGGACCCGACAATCAAATGCAAGGCACTGTCCGTTGACGAGATCCAGACCATCGTCGAGGCGATGGGCAATACCGCAAAGCTGTTAGCGCTGGCAGGGGTCGACGGCATCGAGCTGCACGGCCATGAAGGATATCTTTTTGATGAATTCACCACGCCTTTATGGAACCGCCGCACCGATCAGTACGGAGGCTCCTTTGAAAACAGAATGCGTTTTGCCACCGAATGCTTGAACGAAATACGTGCAAAGGTGGGCAACCGGCTTGCCGTCACCTACCGTTTCGGCCTGAAGCATTACCTCAAGACGCCGCAACACGGTGCGCTTCCAGGAGAAACTTTCGAAGAGGTCGGCCGCGATGTTGAAGAAGGAATACGGATGGCCCGGTACTTTGAACAGGCAGGGTTTGACGCCCTTCATGTGGATGCCGGCTGCTACGAAAGCCACTACTGGCCGCATCCGCCAATATACCAGAAACACGGCTGCATGGCCGACATGGCGGCTCTTGCCAAAAAAGCGGTATCCATCCCGGTAATAGGCGTTGGTCGCCTTGACAAGCCTGAAGTCGCAGCAGAGGCCGTAGCCTGCGGCAGCATGGACTTTACCGCCATAGGCAGGGGGCTTTTGGCCGACCCCGAGTGGGCAGACAAACTGAGATACCAGGACAGCGCCGAGATCAGACCATGCGTCGGCTGCTATGACGGCTGCTTTGAGGCCTACAACCAGTTTCGCAATATCTCCTGTGCCATCAACCCGTCGTCAGGCCGTGAAGCGGCCTACCGGCTGACACCCGCACTTGCACCGAAAAAGGTGTTGGTTGCCGGTGCAGGAATCGCCGGCATGGAGGCTGCAAGGGTCCTGGCTAAACGAGGTCACCAAGTTTTTCTCCATGAAAAATCGGACTCCCTGGGAGGACTAGTGCAGCAGGCTGCGGTGCCGGACTTCAAGAAAGATCTCCGGCGGTTGCTTGACTGGTATGAGCGGCAGATAAGCCGGAGCGACATATCCCTGACACTCAACAGCAGCGTCACCGTGGAGCTGGTCGACAAGATCGACCCGGATGCAATCATCGTTGCCACCGGCGCTCATCCTCTTCTACCGCCGATCAAGGGAATTGACAACGATCGGGTGACCACCGCCGTCGATCTCCTCAAGGGAGTGACCAAGGCCGGACAAAACTGTGTCGTTGTCGGCGGCGGTCTGGCAGGCTGCGAGGTGGCCATATGGCTTGCGGCCAAGGGCTGCAAGGTGACCGTGGTCGAGCTGATGCCAAAACTGATGTGTGCTGGTGCTTCGGTTCCGAGCCAGGTGAAGATGATGACCACCGATTTGATGGCATACCACGGAGTCGTCTCCAGGACCGGATGCCGGCTGACCGAGGTGACCGCCGACGGCGTATTGCTCGATGACGGCAACCACAATGCATCCTTTGTCGAGGCGGACACTGTCGTTATGGCGGTGGGCATGAAATCCGACACCAGTCTTGCTGATGTTGTTCGCAAAAGCCCCTGTCCGGTTTACAGGATCGGCGATTGCCGCAAGCCGAAAAATGTCATGCAGGCGGTATGGGATGGGTACGAGATAGCAAGATTTATCTAGGGGGCATTCAAGGAGAACAACGGCTGGTGCAGGCGAAAAACAAAACCGGCCCGCTACAGACGAATAGTGAGTCAAGACATCGTATAACCTGTAGCTCAAAGAGCTTCAGGTATATAATGAAAAAACGGTGTCGGATTTTTTTTAATGGGCACGAGCAATCGCATGAGCGATGCGCGTCCCGGAATTGTGGTGCTGCATGACCGCCAAAGGCACATGCACGCATCCCATAAGGTAAGGCATATCAGCTTTACAGCTGTATTAAGAGAAGTATCAACTTTGTCTAGTGGAGGTAGTATGAGAAGAAACAGTCGTCCCAGGATGCTTGGGAGTGGAGGATTCGGGTTTTCTCCATTTACCCAGGACGAATATGACGCAATCCATGAAGCCACGATGGAAATATTGTGGGATCATGGGATTTACGTCGGTCATGAAGAAGCCCTGGAGCTCTTCTACAGCGCCGGGGCCACCGTCGATAAAAAGAGCGGCATGGTGCGAATCCCCAGTTGGCTGCTGAACGATCTAATCAAGGCGGCTCCAGACAATTTCGTTCTGCACGCGCGAAATCCGGAGAACGATTACGTCATAGGAGGCAACAGGGTCGGATTTATCAATTTTGGCGAAGCGGTCAAGTATCGCGATCCGTACACTGGTGAGCTTCGAGAACCGACCAAAAAAGATCTTGGTGATGTGGTAAGGGTTACCGATTACCTGGAACAGATCGATTTTCACCACAGGGCCATGGTGTCAGGCGACAAGCCGCCCCTTGCAAGCTCCCTGCATAACTGGGACGCGATTGCATCCAACACCGACAAGCATTTTTTTCTTGGTCCGGTAAGCAGTTACCATATCAAGCGAATGGTTGAAATGGGCATTGCGGTATCGGGAAGCGAGGAGGAATTCAGGAAAAGACCGTTTTTCATGGTCGGAACCTGTCCGGTAAGTCCACTGAGACTCACCGAAGAGTTCTGCGACATGATCATGGAGGGAGCCCGCCAGGACCTGCCGCTGATGATCCTGTCAATGGCCCTTAGCGGCGGTTCAAGCTCGGTGCACCTTGCCGGAACCCTGGTGAGCCACAACGTAGAGGTACTATCAGGCATTGCTCTGGCCCAGCTGGTTAAAAAAGGTGCCAGATGTTTTTACGGAAGCTCAACCACGGCCATGGATCTGCGGTTCGGATCCGCAGCCGTAGGCTCTCCTGAGGCGGCACTGATTGGTGCCGGTACCGCAGGGCTTGCCAAGTACTACAACCTGCCGAGCTACATCTCCGGTGGATAGAGCGATTCAAAACTTTTAGATGCTCAGTCGGGCCATGAGACAACCCTTACTGCACTCTTACCGGCGATGGCAGGTGCCAACGTCATATATGGTTTGGGTCTGCAGGAAGGTGGAATGACCATGGATGCCGCTCAGCTCGTTTTCGACAACGAAGTAGCCAGGATGGTTCGGTTCATCATCGGTGGTATTCCGGTAAATGATGAAACTCTTTCAGTTGATGCGATCAAGGAGGTCGGATCATTCAAAGATTTTCTCATGCACCCGTCCACTCTGAAATATGTCCGTTCACAATCCAGGACAGAGGTTATTTGCCGCAAGAACCGGTCGAAATGGGAAAATGACGGTTCGAAAGACACCGCTGCAAAAGCCAATGAAAAGGCACGGTGGATTATCGAGAATCACGAAATAAAAACACCGATTTCCAAGGAAGCACGAAGCGAAATCGACAGAATTCTCAAAAGTTCCGAGAAGGATCTCGGTTACTAAGAGAAAAGAGCAGTGACATTTCCAGTCTGGCCCGGGTTTCGAGGAGTTACCCGGGCCAGACTGTTTTAACACCTGCAAGCAACCGGAAAAAAGCAGAGCTCTTTCTTTTTTGTGTTATGATTTCGTGAAAGAAGCACAACCGCTGACGGCGGCAAGTGACAGGGTGCAAAGATGTTCCCGCCAGGGTGAAGCGCTCTGCCGGAACAGGATATGTGGCGTCTGATCAGACTCAGAGAATGGACGTGCCAAGCAGGACCAAAGAGGAGAGTGGCGTTCTTGTCGGTGCAACGGACAAACCAGGCCCACCCTGTTTAATTCAAGGGTGGGTGGATGAGGAGGAAGATACAGCCCTGTGGTCCGCTGTTACGGCAGGGGGCTACAGTTTAGCTCCAGTACCGGCAGTTGACCGAGGCGCCGCCCATCTGCATGGGATTGCCCTCTCCCTGCATGCGGTCCTCAACCCAATGCCTATACTCTTCAGCAGTCGCCGTTTCCATCCCGATAAACTGCAGCACGTTTTTGATACTGTCCACTGTTCTTCTCGATTCCTCAATATCCAGGCTGGAGTTTGCCACCCCGGCCAGTCCGCGTCCAGGGGGCACGATCGAGGTGACCACGTTGGCACCTGCAAGCAGTCTTTTTTGCAGGCCGTTCAGGCCATCGATATCAAGAGAGGCGGGAATGAGCGTATCGGGAAGTACCAGCCGCATCACGCTGATAACATTGAGTTCGCGATTACTGGTTACCGCACCGTACGATTCCAGCGGAGCTCCTTTTTGAGGAACAAAGGTCATGGCCCTGACCTGATCGGCTTTCATTTCCTTCATCGCCAATATCGAGTCGGCAATGTCGTCGAGGGTTTCACCTACGCCGGTCAGGATGCCCTCTTCGATAAGCATTCCGTTGCTTTTGGCCTCAACCTTGGTCGCGTACCGCTCTTTATAAGACTGACCGATGCGCAGCTTGTCAAAAAGCGATTCGGTATGCGTTTCCTGATAACAGGCGTACCATTCGGCACCAGCCTTGGCAAACTCGCTGATTGCCGCCTCGGGTGCCGCACCAGGTGAGAGCATAACCGGCAGACCGGTCTCAGAGCGGATCTTTCCGGTGAGCCGCACCAACCTCTTTAAGCCGAAATCCGGATGAAACATCTCCGGGTCCTCACCCATGGTCAGGTCGATGAGGTGAACACCGGAATCCCTCAGGTTCCTCGCTGCTTCGACAACTTCGCTCTCGTTTTTACGGTAGCGCGCCACCTCCCGGTTGTCCCGGCGATAGTGACAAAACGTACAATTGTTCTTGCAATAGGTAGAAAAGTATACAAAACCATACAGGAATACTTTCTGGCCGAAATGTTTGGTACGAACCAGGCGGGCCACCCGCTGCAGCAACTCGACTTCGCTCTTTTTTTCAAGACCAAGCAGGTATTTTATCTCATCTCGGACAAGCGGCGTACCTTCCACCGGCTTACAGAGTATTGCGGGCAAAGAAAATCTATCTGTGTTCATACTGTTTACTCCTCACCAGACTGCTGATTATTTGCTGGGCACAACCTCGCCGATGACAATCCATCACTTCAGGACCGCGTCATCTTCGGTTTCATCAGGCGACGGATACCTTACGATTTTGACAACTCCCAGGCGACCCGCTACGCTTTCAACTCTATAATGCACATTTTATACCATTTAACCAAAGCATTCGTTTTTTGCGAGATTTCAGAGAGTTATTCCAGAACATTGCTTATGGGACAACCATCAATAATGAGGCAAAACTGATTCACGAAAGGGTCGCAAATAAATATTGCATGTGATTCCGGCAAGCTAGAAACGAACCGATATCAACTCGTAAATATTTTTTTGGTAACAGTCCAATTTTATGCATTTTTAAAGAGAAGTTGATGCAAATATAACTCAAATCGCCACGGAAGCTGCGGGTGTTCTGCTCGGTCAATCCTGGCGTCTATCCGGACAGTGGCGCCCAGATCCGGACAACTTTTCTGGAAGGATCTTCCAGCAACATAAAATCACTGGAAAAAGAACACTAAGGTGGCCGGGGACAAAAAGCGAAAAAACCGGTTTTCTCCCCGGTACTTGACAATGCTGCAACCTCCGCCGAAGACTCTGGCAAAAGAGATACTGCTGTTACAACAATATTACACTTGTGTCAGGACAATTCGTTACAGTTCAGGCAGCGGAACGATGAAAACCGGTTTTCTCGATCGCCTGAGAACACGCTTTGCCACGCTGCCGAGAAAGGTATGGGCAAATCCCTTCTCATGGGTGCCCATGACAATGACATCGACGTCGTACTTATCAGCCTTACTGAGAATCTGCTCTTCAGGATACCCTTGACAGATATCGATCTTCACCTTGCTAAAACATGCTTCCGCGTCATCGGGAAGCTCTTCACGGCAATACGACTCCAGCCGCTGTTCCATTGCTGCAGTTGCTTCAGTTTTTTTTGTTTTACTCATCTGCTTCTGAGTATCTCCATCAATACACGCCTCGTAGAAGGCAAGCCTAGCCTCATGGGAAACTGTCTCGACCACGTGAAGAAGAGTTACCTTGGCGTCGAACTTTTCACCCAGCAGCATGGCATAGCGAAGCGCGAGGGCAGCACTTTGCGACAGATCGGTTGCATAGAGGATTTTGTCAATTTTGGGCATCATGTGATTTCTCCTTGTTTTTCAACAAACATCTTTTGCAATATGATTTGAATTGTTAAAATTCCCCTCCCTTAGTCTGATTATACCTTAAAATCACTGCATAATCCAAACTGTTGGATACTATCACCGATGTTTTTTTCCATTTTTCGTAACATCAACTGTCTTATCAAAGAGGACAACCCTTCTTTTTTCTTTTGCCCGTATCACACGAAACCTCTGCCATGCGATGACAACGCAGTAGAGTCCCAGTCCTACCGGGAACAGGTAATATTTCAGCGACGGATCCAGGTTGATCATCGATGCCAGGCCGCCGGGATGAAACAGGATAAAAGCGGCACCCAGAAAAAACGGAACCTCATACAACTTATTCCTGGTAAAACACCACCCCTGCGCAAAATTTTCAAATGCCGACATTCCAATAAGGGCCATGGAAAAAATCAGGAGCGCATGGGGCACCGAACTGATCTCATGCAGAATGAGATCGGGGTTGAAAACAAACATGAAGGCTATGACCGATGTTCTTATATCGTACAAGAACCCTTGTATGCCCGTGGGAATCGGCTCTGACTCAGCGATGGCTGAAGCGGCATAGGCGGCAAGCCCCACAGGGGGAGTATCATCCGCCAGGATTCCAAAATAAAAACAGAACAGATGAGCGGCCATTATCGAGATCGCCAAACCGTAAGCCGTGCCGACCTGAACAATTATGGGAGCAGTCAGGGAAGCCATGACAATATAAGTGGCCGTAGTCGGCAACCCCATCCCAAGCAGCAGACTCGCGGTTGCGGTGATTATAAGCAGCAGATAAATATTGCCGCGGGCCAGTCCCTCGACAATCTGGGTTATCATCCCGCCGATCCCCATATTGACAATCCCGACGATGATGCCGGCGGCGGCACATGCAAGAGCCACCGACATCATGTTTTTCGAGCCCTGGATAAAAGCCGCTCCGATAATTTTAAGACCTGCTGCAATTCCAGACAACAGCCCCCTGCGCTGTTGTCTCGCTCTTACTGCTTCCCGCACCACTATTATCAGGAGCAGCAGGAGTATCGACCTGAAAGCCGCAAGCTCTGGGGAATGACGCAGCCAGACCAGTTCATAGAGCAGCATCGCCAGCGGAATAAAAAAATGCACCCCCCCGCGCAGCGTTTTCAAAAAGCCTGGGATATCTTCCTTGGCAAGACCTTCTATACCGTGTTTGCTCGCTTCCAGATGCGTTATGCAAAACAGTCCGAAATAGGACACAAATGCAGGAATTGCAGCTGCCTTGACCACGGCAATGTAAGGGACGTTTACGTACTCGGCGATGATAAAAGCGGCCGCCCCCATGATCGGCGGCATCAACTGCCCATCGGTGGATGCCGCGACTTCGGTGGCCGCGGCCTTTTTCGGCGGATACCCTACCTGCTTCATCAACGGAATGGTAAAAGGACCGGTGGTCACAATATTGGCGATACTCGATCCTGAAACCAGCCCGGTGGCACCGCTTGACACCACAGCCGCCTTGGCCGGTCCGCCTTTATATCTGCCGAGCAGTGACAGCGCAAGATTGGTGAAAAACATTCCGGCGCCGGCCCGGTCCAGCAGTGCCCCGAGCAGGACAAAAAGGTAGACGATCGAAGAAGATACTCCCAGGGGAATACCGTAGATACCTTCGGTTGAAAGCGAGATGTTGCTTACATATTTGGTAACGGATACCCCCTTGAAGGCGAACAGGTACGGCAGGTACGGACCGGAAAAAGCATACGCGGTAAAAACAATCGCTATAATCGGCAGCGCCGGCCCGATGACCCTCCTGGCGGATTCAAGCAGCAGCAGCACCAGTATCACCCCGATGACAAGATCACGGGGAATCGGCGCACCCGCACGCAGGGCCAGCCCGTTGTAATCAAAAACAATATACAGAGCGCACAGGGCTCC
Organism: Desulforhopalus singaporensis; assembly: GCF_900104445.1. Lineage (GTDB taxonomy): Bacteria > Desulfobacterota > Desulfobulbia > Desulfobulbales > Desulfocapsaceae > Desulforhopalus_A > Desulforhopalus_A singaporensis. Next base: position 35,331 of record NZ_FNJI01000023.1, read on the forward strand.
TGCCGACGCCAGCAGGTAATCGATGACCGGGATCCTGTCGGTTACCGATAAAAAATTAAAAAATTTCACCTGCTTTTTCAGACATGGGTCCAACAGGAACAACAGCGCCATCGCAAAAGCCAGGTGAATCGCCCGGACCTTGGTGCTGTCAAGGACCAGAAATCCCGCAAGAGCCAATTGAAAAAGAGCCCAAAGGACCGCAATCGCCCCGGTGACCAAGGCTTCATATCTGCCAAGCGTTCTGACGTCACCGGTTTCCTTTTTCAGAAAATCGTCGGTAATTTTCGGTTCACTGCTTCCTTTTGGCATAGTGATAAGTCAAGCCATGTACCTGAACAACAAACCAAAAGCGTTTTCAGCTCACTGGTCGGCACGGGTTCACGCTCTAGCGCGACTGACCGGCCCTTCGCAGACTTGAGCATCTTCTGCCAAGAGCCGGCAGTCTTCCTGGGTTAGTCAAGCAACGCAGGGGGAATCAACTCCAGCAGCCCGGCCTCCTTATAATATTTCAAGGCACCCTTGTGAATTGGCGCGGACAACCCCTGCAACATGTTTTCCCTGGTCAAGACAGAGTATGCGGGATGCAGCGTCTTGAACTCCTCAAGATTATCGAAGACTTCCTTGGTCACCGCATAGGCGATCCTTTCATCCAGATCGCTTGAAGCGACAAAGGTCGCCTTTACCCCGACACTTTCTATATCACCGCCTCCCCCGAGGGCGTTTGGATAAAATTTTCCGGGAATTATCGCTTTTGCGTAGTAGGAGAATTTTTTGACCATGGCGTCGGCCCCCTCCCCGCTGATGGGAATAATCCGCACCTTGATCCGTCCCGATGTCGCCTCCTTGATATTGCCATTGGGATGTCCTACCGTATAGAAAAACGCATCTACCTTTTCATCCTGAACAAGACCCGGCGCTTCAACCGCTTTTACCTGTTCCGCCACAATGGAATCAAGATTTACGCCGAAAGCGGCCAGCACATCCTTTGAATTCTGCAGCTGCCCCGAACCCGGGTTGCCGATATTTACTCTTTTCCCTTGTAAATCGGCAACGGACATGGCACCGCACTGCTCCGATGCTACCAGGGTGATGGTCTCCGGATGAATAGAGAAAAGAGCCCGCAGCTTTTTCTGAGGCCCCGCCTCCTTCCACTCAGCCAGCCCGTTGTACGCCTGATACTGTCTGTCCGACTGAGCGACCCCAAACTCGAGATCGCCGCTTAATACTGCATTTATATTGTACACCGACCCCCCGGTTGACTCAACCGTGGCCTTGATCCCATATTCATCGAATTTTTTATTCAGCATCCTGCTGATTGCCCCTCCTGTTGGATAGTAAACTCCTGTCACCCCGCCGGTGCCGATGGTGACAAAGTCGCGCGCAGAAACAGTCAGAGCGAGCCCAAAAACAATAACCCCCAGTGAAACAAGCGTTACAAGCTTCTTCATGATCTTCCTCCCGCAATTGTAAATGTTCGTATTCAACAGCCACGTAAAAAGGCACTTGTTCAATTCTATCAAACATCATCATCAATGTCATTTACCCATCGGTTTTTTTTCACAAACTCCATTGCACTACAATCTTTTTCAATGCGATTTCATCAGATTACCCGGGAAACTACCCGACAACTCCCCATGCACATTAAGCGGTAGTTTTTTGCATCGGGCCCGGTTGACGGCAGTGACCGAAACGGCAAGGGATGCTATTTCTTGCCAGGCAGAAAAAATGCCATCGTTACCCTGGGCAATCACTATTTTCTGCAATGAGGGTTTGCATTTTTTCTATCCAGCAATCGCAGGAGGCGTCGACGACTATCACATGGGGTATTTCATCATCTTCCAGCGGAGTCTGTTTTTTTAACTGATCGCACAGAACATCGAGCCCTGCCTCCGAAGCATCCCCTCCCAACGCCATCCGGCGTGCCACTCTGGTTCGCAGCTCGGATTCCGGCAGTTGAAAGTCGAGTATTATAAACACACAATCTCTATGGCGGGCGAGATCGTAAAACGGCTGGCGTTGACTGCGGCAAAGAAAAGTGGCGTCGACTATGACCGTGTATCCACTATCAACAAGGAGTGTGGCAAGAGACAGCAACCGGTTGTAGGTAGCGGCGGAAAACGTTGCTGTATAGATGTTCTGCCCTGGAAGCGAGCCGCTTTTCTCGTCGGCACCCAGCCCGGCAAGTCGTTTTCTCTCGACATCTGATCGAAGCCAAACAGCGGAGAAACAGCATACAACCCTGGAAGAGACAGTGCTTTTTCCCGACCCTGAAACACCATGAGTAAGAACCAGGGTCGGCCGCACTGTTTGTGTATAGGACTGAGCCAAAACAAGATAGGTGGAAAACTCTTTTAAAACATTTTCCTTTTCACCGCTTTCATCCAGCTGTCCTGCCCGTATCGCCGCCACCTTGGCCCGTACCATCGCCCGGTAGACCTGGTAAAACCGCAACAGCGCAAGTCCCTGGAAATCGCCGGTTATTTCCAGATAGCTGTTGAGGGTCCTGGCGCCAAGTTCGGGGTAGCCTTTCTCATCGAGATCCATCAACAGAAATGCAAGCTCGCTCATGGTATCTATCCAGCGCAGGTCGGGGTTGAACTCGATGCCGTCAAAAATTACCGGCTCGTTGTCGATGAGCGTGATATTGCCAAGATGTAAATCTCCGTGGCATTCCCTGACAAACCCCTCGCGTCTTCTTTTGGCAAAGAGCTCCGTATGCTTCTGATACTGTTGCCTGGTCCACCGCTCGAGGCGGTCGATACGCCGTAGACAGTCCTGGTCCTCGATCAGTTTGCGGATATGAGAAAAATTATCCCACATCGGCTGGCCAAGCCGCTCACGGGTTCCGAAACCGGAAGAAACATCAGCGGCCGCAGCTTTTCCGTGAAACAGGGCGATACGACGGGCGATTGTATCAACTACCCCCTCGGTCAGCCGGTCGGTACAGCTTGAGAGCAGCCCCGCCTGATCAAAACGGTGCATGCGTACACAGTAGTCGACAACCTCACCAGAACCGCCCAGGACAGGCCGCTCCACCGAGCCGGTAATCGCCACGACATCGATATAGATCCCCGGAGCCAGCCGTCTGTTGAGCCTCACCTCCTCCCCGCAGTAGAAGCGACGTTTTTCAAGAGAGGAAAAATCAAGAAAACCAAGAGACAGGGGTTTCTTGATCTTATATGCCCGGTCGCCCGCAAGGATAACGCTTGAGATATGGGTCTCAATGACCTTGACCGATCCGGCCCCCTGTTGAGTAAGGTCTCTGCTCAAACGCTCTATCAGCCGGCCGTGTCCGGCCATCTCTTCTGTCATCGCCCACTCCCCAGGTCTTTTGAGGTTTGTTGCCATAGCCCCTCAATCTTTTTTTATTGTACGATCACCGGAGGTTAATGTGCAAGGAGTAACGGTCCACCTGTCCCCTGGCCACAGCTGCCGCCTGCTGCAATATGTGCAACATCTTTGCGGAAGAGCTGGTGCAGCTCAGGACTCAATATCCGCGGTCAGGGTCCACGATGCCGAGCAAGGTCCTGCCGTCTATCAGCCGGCGATAGTTCGCGATAAAGACAGGGGCCACATCTTCGGGCAGACTCTTTGCGGCGGTATGGGAAGTGATGAAGGTGTTGGGCGTCTTCCAGAGGGGGTGGGAGCGGGCCAGGGGTTCGCTGCAGAAGACATCGAGAACTGCCCCGGCTATTTCCCCTGTTTCCAGTGCCTCTACCAGAGACGCTTCATCAATGGCATTACCTCTGCCGACGTTGACTATAAGCGCAGTATCGCGCATTATCCTGAATATGGCCCGGTCGATCAGGTTGCTGGTGCCAGGCGTATCCGGCAGAACACACACCAGGTAATCCAGCTCTTTGACAAAATCTGCAAGTTGGTGGGGTAAGAAATGTCGGTCAACTTCCGGTGGCCTGGTCCCCCCCCTTGAGAACCCGAAGACATTCATGCGAAAAAATTTTGCCGTCCGGGCGATAGCCCCTCCAATCGACCCGAGCCCCATTATACCGATGTTTTTGCCGTCAAGGGTGCCCGGAGTCGATTCATCCCATTGCGCTTGCTGCTGCTTGCAGAACCGGCCGATGACATTGCGTTCGCAGACCAGTAGATAACAGATGACGTACTCGGCTATTGCATGTCCGAAGACGGATTTTACTCCGGTAACAACAAACTGTTTTCCCCGGCTGGGAGCTATAAGAGGGGTCACCCCGGCCCACATCGACTGCACCCACTGCAGCCGTCCGGTTGTGTAAGAAAGGGCCTTGGCGACAAGGTCTGGTGTGCCGAAAAGAATATCACACTCCCCGAGAGTCTTTTCAGCCCCCTCAACCCGGCACGCCGTAACAATAGACAACCCTGGCAGAGACTCCTTTTCCAGGAGCTGCCGATAGCGGTTAGCATCCTCTGACAGGATAACAAGCTGATATCTGTTCATTGCACCCCATCCTCCAACAGCTGACAGAGAACCGGTCAAGGTCCTGCTGAGTAAACAGGCGATCAAAGCCTTCGGGCCCAGACAATCGGGTGACGCTGTTAACCGCCGAATTTTCTGTTGCGTATTTTCCTTGCGATGACACTTTTTATATACGACAGATACCGGTCATCGTTGCACATCTGCTTGCCCGGAGAATCTGATATCTTGGCCACCGACTGTCCCTGGCATTTTATCATCTTCATGACGATCTGCACCGGCTCATTGACCACATCGTTGGTAAGGTTGGTACCGATGCCGAAGGCGGTGTTGATACGGCCTTTAAAGTGTCTTGCAATTTCGATAGCCCGGGTAAAAGACAATCCATCGCTGAAAACAGCCTGTTTCCATCGCGAGTCGATTTTCAGCGATTTATAGTGGGCGACCAGGCGCTCACCCCACTCTATGGGATCGCCGCTGTCGTGGCGGCATCCGTCAAAAAGCTTGGAGAAAAACATATCGAAATCGCTCAGGAATGCCTCAAACCCCAGGGTATCGGACAAAGCAATTCCGAGATCACCACGATATTCCTGGGCCCAGTGTTCCAGGGCGTAGCGCTGACTGTCGGCCAATCTCGGCCCCAGGGCCTGGCATGCCATTATCCATTCATGGGCCATGGTGCCGATGGGAAGGATATTATATTTCTTGGCCAGCATGACGTTGCTGGTGCCGAAAAAATTAACCGGCAGGTTCTGTTTAAGCTCAAGGATGATCTCTTCCTGCCACTCCCGTGAGAACCTCCTCCTGGTGCCGAAATCGGAGAACATAAACCCCAGCTGTTCCTTGTTGGTCTCCTTTACCAGCGCTATTTTCTCTTCCAGTTTTTCCCGGCCCACTTCATAGTCCGGTCTTGGCGCGATATGCTTGAAGTAGAGTTCGTTAACCAGCGCGAGCACCGGAACTTCAAACAGGATGGTGTGCAACCAGGGACCTTTTATGTGTATATCCAGGTTTTCACCCGATGCATCGACATAGATATAGTCGCGCTGAAAGTGGAAAAGGCGCAGAAACTGGATGAAATCCCTTTTCATAAAGCGAAGGCTGCTCAAAAAATCCAGTTCTTTGGTGGAGAAACGAAGGGTGCACAGATCATCGAGTTCCCGGTTCAGGGTATCCGCAATTGGCCGCAGATCCACCTGCTGATCCCGGCACTTGAATTCGTATTCAACCTCCGCCCACGGGAACTGGTGCAGCACTCCCTGCATCATGGTGATTTTATAAAGGTCCGTGTCAAGGAGGGATGTGATTATCATAACGACGCCCTGAGAAATTGAATAAAACGCAACAATTGATTGTTTATGTCTAACATTATCTTACAACAACTCGGCACCACAAACAAAAAACCACTCAGATAAAACTGCTGAGTGGCTGATATGGTTGGCAACCTGTAAATACTTCCGCGCCAGGCTCCAAAAAAACTATCCTGCAGGATCTTTTTTTCCCGGACGCACCAGCGGATTTTTGATCAGGAACGATGTATTCTCAACACGATACCTGTAATTTTCGGTAACGATAAACCAAAGTGTACCTGATTTACCATCATTTACGATTGTTTACCAGAAATTTTATGTAAAAAATCCCGGTTTGACGGAAAAGATCCTCTTCTCCCCCTCGCTCATCCCCCCTTTACTTTGAGGTCGGGGGGCAGAGCGACCATCGCCCCTTTTCCGCTACAGACAGCGGCGGCCACCTTGTTTGCATGTTCGTTTATCTCCTCAAGACTGTTGCCTTGCAGAAGACCGATCACGGTTGCCGCGGTAAAGGCATCGCCGGCGCCTATGGTATCGGCGGTATCAGCCGCGACCCCGGGATGGGCGGATAATTCCGATGGAGAAACCAGCAGGGAACCGTGCGCACCCCGGGTAAGGACCGCCAGCTGGAGATCATATCTGGCAACCAGCCGGGTGAGCTTGTAAGTATCTGTTCCCCTTATATTTTCCATATCCCCGAGAATCAGGAGCTCGTCGCTGTTCAACTTCACCACATTTGCCAGACACAAAGAATTCTGCAATATTTCCCTGGAGTAAAAGTGCTGCCGCAAATTGACATCAAACACTTTCAGGGTTTCGGGCCGCACACCCCCGAGGAAGGAGAGTATAACATTTCGCGAGTGGACCGACCGCTGGCACAGGGAGCCAAAGCAGACGGCGTCGACTGTTTCGGCAAGGGCCATGGTGGCCGGTTTCAGGGTAAGATGATCCCAGGCCACATTATCGGGAAATCTGTAGGAAGCAACGCCATCGTCATCGATTTCAGCGACCACGTAACCTGTCACACCCTGCCTGACAACAGTAATATGCTCGGTTGACATCCCCTGCTTTGCAAGCACATCAAGGGCTGACTGCCCTCGGCGGTCATCGGCCACTGTCGAGATGGCAACCGCCCTGCACCCAAGACTGTTGGCGTGGTAGCAGAAGTTTACCGGCGCACCGCCCAGCTGTTCGTCAGCCCCGAAAACATCCCAGAGGATCTCACCAATGCCGGCCACAATCTGTTCTTTCATATTTTCTCCGCCTGTAGTCCGCCGTTACCTGCCGGTCAACCAGTAGAACCGATATGGGGGCACTACCAGGTCATCCTTGAACATTGCCGGTTTTTCCCCGGAATAGAGGTCGCGGATGGTACCGTTGGGGAGATACGCCTTCAACCCCGTTTCCGCCAGATTAAAGTGTTGCGGTTCAGTATCGAAATTTCCTGCGACAATAACCCTGCTTACCGGCTGAGTGTGTTCAAACCGGGCAAACACAAAAAGATGCGGGTTCCCGACGTCCAGCAGTTCACGGTTGTTGAAATCGGCAAACGCCTGAATCTCCTTGCGGATCGCGATCATTTTCTTAAGGGCAAAAAACAGCTTGTGCTCCACCGTTCCCGGCCTGTTTCGCCGCTCCGCCTTTGCCCAGTCGATACGTGGTCGGTGGGCCCAGCGGGTGTCGTTGGCCTTGGCGGGATCATCGAGATAACTGCAGTCGTTCAGGGTACCGATCTCGTCACCATAATAGAACAGCGGAACCCCGCCAAACGAACAGATCATCCCATGCAGCAGCAGGATGATCTGTATCGTCTCGTCAATGGCGACGGGGTCGCCGGCCTCTAGGGCCGCCTCCAGCCCAACCAGGGAAGCAAGCGAGCCTGAAATTCTGGTATCTCCCGTTTTGCTGTTATGGCCAAACGGCAATCCGCGGGAATTGGAATCGCCATATTTCCCGGTATAGTAATCGACAAGAAACTGGCGATGAGCATACGGGTCGTAACCTACGGCCCGGATATCACTATCGTCATATCCCAGCCCGATATCGTCGTGGCAACGCACATAGTTGAGCCAGGTAGCACGCTCAAGCTTGTCCGGAAGACTCTTGATTCCCTGATTGAGAAGTTTGGCGTTTTTGGTCGCCACTGCGTCCCATAACAGCGCCATAAAGCTTGCATTATAGGCGATTTCACACTCCTTGGCGTTTATCGCATCCTCGCCGAAATACTTTATAATCTCAACAGGCGCGACAATCGCCTCGGCGATAAACAGCACCCCCGGCGCCGTCACCTGGCAACAATCCTTCATCAGCTGCAGCAGCAGATGCGCTTCACGTTCGTTTTGGCAGATGCTGCCGATCTTCTTCCACAAAAACGCAACCGCGTCAAGCCGCAGGATATCCGCACCCAGATTGGCCCAGTACAGCAGGATATCGACCATTTCAATGAATACCGAAGGGTTGCTGTAATTGAGGTCCCACTGGTAGTCGTTGAATACGGTCATCACCCATTTCTCCATGTCCTGGTCCCAGGTAAAATTCCCCGACGAGGTTTCCGGAAAGATCTCCGGCATGGTCATCTCAAACATGTCAGGCACTTCGCGGTCGTCAAAGACATAATAATACTCCTGATAGTCCTTTTCTCCACTGCGCGCCTTTTGTGCCCATTCATGCTCGTTGGAGGTGTGGTTGACCACTACGTCAAGGGTCAGGAGAATCTCATGCCTGCGAAACTCCGCAGCCAGCGCCTTAAGATCGTCAAGCGTGCCGAACCGCCTGTTTATCTGACGGAAATCACTAACCGCATACCCTCCGTCGCTTTCTCCTTCCGGGCAGACCAGCATAGGCATGAGATGCACCATGTTAATGCCGAGCTCAAGAAAATAATGCACCCGCTGCTGCAGCTGGGCAAGGTTTTCCGCGTAGCCGTCCGGATACTGTCCCATTCCTACCCATTTTTGACTGAGAAACCAGGTATGGTCATTCTCCCGGTCGATATCAACCTGTCGGAGGTAATCGGGACGATGAATATACTTTTCAGCCATCGTCTCGACCAGCTTCTGCATCTGTTGCTGAAAATCCTCACGATCTCCGTACAGCGTGGTAAACAGTGAATGGATCGAATAAAAATTAGCTCCCAGCCGCGTATAGAAGTGCCGCAGATCCTCTTCATGGATCTCAGGTTTTAAGTCGGTAAGTATCTTGTTGAGAAGAGAGTGGGATACCTGTTCATACATTTACAACTCCAAAAGTGCGTTGATTTCTTGGTGAAAAAAGCAGACTCCCTCAAGAATGCCCGCTGCGTAATTACCGTTCATTCCCCGAAATCCCCCTGTGGCCAGATAGAGGCTGTCGGTCGTATTGTTCCGGGCAGCGTTTTTTCGTGCTTCTGCTTTTACTTCATTGCTTGCATTGTTGACGACCACCGAGGCGACGGGACCGGCGAACACCGGCAGGTCATTGCCGCTGTCTCCGCAGAAAATTGTAGAGTCAAGGCCATATCCGTTACTGGCCATGACGAATTCTACAGCGTTCTTTTTACCGGCCCTTGCCGGCAGGATATCAAGCAGCCCCACGCCTGCCGGTTCATCAATGCTCCATACCAGGTCGACCTTGATGTTGTGCCTTGCGAAAACGGCCTCTATTTCACGAAGAAGCTCTCTGGGTTGAGTGTCCAGCGGCGCGTAGTAGCTTAATTTAAACGTTCCCTGTTTGTTTTTTTCCTGGAGTTCTATAGTGGAAATTCCGTCGAGCAGTACGGCCAGATCTCTGCCGGAAAGTCCCTTCCAGTCAGGTGCAATATGTTGCTGCCATGCCCGCCACTGTTGCCAGGATCCCTCTCTGGCAACATAAATCGACGCCCCGACGTCCGCCAGGACAAAATCCGGCACCGGCAGCCGGTACTCTTTGATGGCGCCGGTAACCAAGGCCAGATCCCTTCCGGTAACATAGGCGAGCGCGATCCCCGGAATTTTCACAAGCCTTCCGAACCATTTCCGGGCGTCCGGCGATTCAGGGGCGGCGCCGTTTGGTATCAGGGTCCGATCAAGATCGGTACAAACCAGAAGTTTCATCGTCAGCTTTCCTGGACTTCACAGGTATCAAAAAAATCGTAGAATTCTATTGCCTCTACAATGCCTCCGGCATAGGGCCGTGTAGAAAAGAAAATTTCCTCGGCGTGAACCAGTTCGGAAAGCTCTTCATGGTGCCTGTTGCCGACAACGACAGCCAGCATATTCCCCCTCATCATATCTTCATCGGCCCCGGAACCGCCTGCGGCAAGAATCCGGTCCAGGGGGATATCATGGTTTTCCGCTACCCACCGAAGCGCAAGTCCCTTGGAGGCGCGAACCGGTATCACGTCGAGAAACTGTCCGAACGACAGGACCACATTGGCGGCCTGACCTTCCTTATGCAGCAGCCTGTTGATTTCCGAGACGTCGGGAGAAATTTCCGGATTGATGTAATAGCTTATCTTAAACCGGCCCTGCTCCGTTTTTGCCTGTAGTTCCAAGCCCGGCAACCCTTTCAGGACACGGCGTATTATTCGCGGGTTCCACAGATAATCGATATGCAGCTCCCAGGAGACATCTTTGACAAGGTCGGGATTGTAATGGATTTCGGTACCGAGTCCGGTTATCAGCACATTGGGCATGGGGATCCGGTGTTTTTTCATTGCCTGTATCGCGGAATCGAGCCTTCTCCCGGTGGCGATGCCAAACAATACGCATTTCCGGTTTGCCTGCAGTATCTTTACAAATTTTTCAAGAGCCGCGGCGTCACCCAGAAGATTCTGGTCGAGATCGGAAAACATCGCCCGGTCATGGTGCAGCTGTTTTCTCCTCTTTCCCTGGAAAGCAGGAGCGGCTTCAGCACCGGTTACAACCGGTTGCAGAATCTCCAGGAATTTCTCGGCATGGGCCTGCCAGGAGTAGTTCTTTCTCACCCCGTCAAGGCCATTATCAGCGAATTCCAGCCATTTTTTCCGGTCGGTTATCGCGCTGATCAGCTTCTGGGCAATATCTTCACTGTCCAGCGGGTCGATAAGATAGCCGTTGCTGCAGTTATCGATTATGTCCTTTGGTCCCCCGTCTTCAGTTGCCACAATAGGCAAACCGCATGCCGCAGCCTCAATGAGGGTCAGCCCGAAAGGTTCAGTCAGGGCGGGATTGACGAAAACACCGTTGCAGGCTGCCGCCAATCTGTAAATAACAGGCACTTCGGCCGGTTTATGATGTTTGGGATAGGCGACTTTGCCGTACAGATCGAACTGGTCTATGCACAGCAGAATATCCTGTAAAACGTTCTGCGCGTCCTCTTCCATTTCACTGATATCATCACGATTCCCGGCGATGATAACGAGGTTGGCCATCTCCCTGAGCTTGTCCGACTCGCCGTATGCGGTGATGAGCTTGAGGATGTTTTTCCGCGGGTCCGGCCTTGAGATTGCCAGAATAATCGGTTTTTCCGGGTCGTGGAGAAAGCGAAAGATCTCCTTTGCAATATCGCCTTTAGTTTCCATCCCGTCGGGAGGGAAAAACTGGTGCAGATCCGTACCCGGCGGAACCACCCGCATCCGTTCAGGCTGGTATTGATCATACGCGGAATACTGTTCAAGAATCTCCTGCCAGGTACTGGTGATAACACGGTCGGCGACCCCCAGCACCGTCTCTTCCGCCTCAATCCGGGTCGTCATATTATAGCGCGCCTCTATGGTTTGCGATTTAAAACCGGCGGCAAAAAGTTGACGTCGCTTGCTGCGTCCAAGGGAGTGTCCGGTATGGACAAGAGGTATTCCAAGCAGGTGGGCGAGACGGGTGCCGACATACCCGGCATCGGCATAGTGGCTGTGAATCACGGCCGGCAGGTCCGGTTGGTGCCGCAGATGTTCAAGGGTAGAGTCGGCGAAATTATCCAGGCAGTCCCACAACTGTTCCTTGGGAATATAGGCATTTTCCCCACAGTCAATCCTGACGATACGCGCCTTGGACGAGAGCTTCTCATAATGCTGAGCGTAATCATCACTCACCGAGTCATCCACCAGGCGTCTTGTTATGAGATCAACTTTATCAACCAGGTCATGTTCGCCAAGGGCACGGGCGAGTTCAACCACATACTTGGTCTGCCCCCCGGTGTCGGCATCACGGCCCAGTTCAAGATTGCGGCCGCGTATCAACCCATGAACGCTGATGAGAACGATATAAAGTCCGGTGTTGTGTTTCTTCATAACCTGCTCAAACTGTTTTCGGGACCCTTCCCATTAAGCTGTCTGACAGTTGCCCCTGTTTACTGGTGCCAAAGAGCATCTCCTACAGATCCCTGTTTTCGTTTTTACCCGGTTTTTCTCCAACCCCTCCCACCCACTTGGCCAGGCAGCGGTAGAGACTGTTGATGTCTATGGGCTTTGGGATATGATCGTTCATCCCCGCTGCAAAACAATTTTCCCTGTCGCCGGTCATGGCATGGGCGGTCATGGCGATAATGGGCAACCTGCTCCACCGTCCGCCGAGTTGCCTTATCTCCCTGGTTGCCGCCAGACCGTCTTTAACAGGCATCTGGACATCCATCAGCACAAGATCAAATTCAGCCTCGCGGACAAGCCGCACCGCGTCTTCCCCGTTCTCAGCGGTGCTGACCACCGCGCCGGATTTTTCCAAAAGTTCTCCGGCAACCTGCTGGTTTACCAGGTTATCTTCCACTAGCAGAACCCGCGCCCCCCGGAGTCCGTCGCTATCGGCATCCCCCTCTTTGCTGCAGTCCGTTTTTTCCAGCCAAGATATCTTTTTTGCGGGACAATCCACAGTGGCCAAGCTCTCGACAACGGCATCATACAGCGAGGAAGGGTTCACCGGCTTGACAACCACCCCGATATGTTTTTTCCCTGCGGCCAAAGTCTCGGTTTTTTCAAGACGGGTGACCGGAGTGAGCACCACCGTGGGAATCGCGCCAAGCAGCCGGTCACTCAATACCGCTTCCGCCTCCCCGTATTCCACCAGCACAACACTGTATTTTTCAGATATTTCCTTCTTTTTCCGTACCCAGTCCAGAGCCCTGGCAACAGACGGTACAGGAGTCACACAGAGGGAGACCCCCTCCAGCATCTCCTTGACCCTGGCAGCAACATTTTCTTTGGCGGTTATCAAAAGAACGTTGTGTCCCTTCAGGTCACGGTACAGCACCTCGCCCTGTTCGCTACTGCGCTGGTCTTCACTGTAACCGCACCTGAAGGTAAAAGTGAATACGGTGCCTTCACCGGCTTCACTCTCCACCTCGATTTCGCCATCCATCATATGAACCAGTTCCCTGACAATGGCCAGCCCCAGTCCTGTACCGCCATATTTCCTTGAGGTCGAGCGATCCGCCTGGCTGAACCTCTCAAACAGCTTGGCTCTTTGCTCCGCAGTCATCCCGACACCGGTATCGGCGACGGTACACTCCAGAAGAAGATCTTTTTCCGTACGGTTTTTGACCCTGATAGTCAGTTCAATCTCACCTTCATCGGTGAACTTGACAGCGTTTCCCACCAGGTTGGTCAGGATCTGCCGCACCCTCACCGGATCACCGAGGAGGACCCCGGGTATATTCGGCGATAGGGAGTAGAAGAGTTCCAGGTCTTTTTGCAGGAGCGCCTCCATGGACATGGCAACCGCTTCCTTGACGATTTCCCTGAGGTTGAAACCGGTCTTTTCAAGGCTGAGTTTACCGGCTTCAATCTTAGAATAATCGAGGATATCGTTTATCAGCAGCGACAGCGACCGGCATGCCTGTTCCATTTTTTCCAGATACCCTCGCTGCCTGTTGCTCAGATCGGTATTGAGCACCAACTGGTTCATACCGACAATGCCGTTCATAACAGTCCGGATCTCATGGCTGGTGTTGGAGAGGAATTCACTTTTGGCCCAATTCTCATTTTCGGCCTTAACCTTTGCCTCCATGGCAAGCTGAGAGGTTCTCTGGTACTGTTTTGCTTTTTTTCTCAGCTCATGGTTCGCTCCCCGACCATTACGTTTTCTGCCACAGCTCCAGCCGACGACAAAACCCAAGACCACCAGGACCACAACAAGCGCCGCCCAGGGGGACCAGAACATGCTCCCCCCACCAACGACGCTTTGATCAGCCGGAACTGCAAGCTCTATCTCCTTACCAGCTGCGGCCCCCACCCTCTGCGGCAGGATAGCCATAAGAGAAAAAAGACATATCAGAGATACACGTATTGTTGCCATTCAGTGTTTTTTCATCCTGCCTTGCTGCTGCGGCACGTGGTCTTTTCCCCCACTCCGCATAAAAATCTCATTGCCGCCCTGATTGTCGCCTGGTGGCGCTCCCTGTAAAGATGCCCACTGGAGAAACTGCAAACACAGTATCATAATCTATTTTTGTTATTTAGACAAAAACAGCGGACCAGCTGCAATCCCGGACAGTGGGAACACTGCGTTCAGGTGAGAGCCATCTTGGGACAAGGGCTTATTTTTTTCAGGTGATCCCGGAAACCACACCGTGCAGCCATTGCAAGGGAGCAGCTTTTAACGGCTGCCCCTTGGATTACCCATCAAAACGTCTCATGGCGATAACCGCATTTGTTCCACCGAACCCGAACGAGTTGGAAAGAGCGGCTGCGACCTTCATTTCCCTGGCTTCATGGGGTACGTAGTCAAGGTCACACTCCTGATCGGGACAATCGAGATTTATTGTCGGCGGGACAACCTGGTCCCTAAGACTCAGGGCGGTAAAAACCGCCTCTATTCCGCCAGCTCCGCCAAGCATGTGGCCGGTCATTGATTTTGTCGAACTGATCGCCAGTCCATAGGCGTTATCGCCGAATACCCTTTTGACGGCCCTGGTCTCAACGACATCGTTGATAGGAGTGGACGTCCCGTGGGCGTTAATATAGTCTACGTCTTCGGGATTAAGTTTCGCATCCTCCAGAGCGCTGCGGATGGCATCTGCTGCTCCCTCCCCCGATTCCGGGGGCGCGGCAATGTGATGGGCATCACTGCTCAGGCCGTAACCCACTATTTCAGCAATTATCTTCGCGCCTCTTTTCACCGCGTGTTCATATTCCTCAAGCACCAGGATCCCCGCCCCTTCCGACATAACAAAACCGTCGCGATCACGGTCAAACGGCCGTGAAGCGCATTCCGGATTGTCCTGTTTTCTGGACAACGCCTTCATCGCGGCAAAACCGTTGAGACCAAAAGGACAGATAACCGCCTCGGTACCGCCGGCAACAATGATATCACTTGTACCGTACTGGATGTGGCGAAACGCTTCGCCGACGGCGTGGGTGCCGGCGGCACAGGCGGTGGAGAGGGTCAGGTTTGGTCCTTTGGAGCCGATATCCATGGAAATCTGGCCAGATGGGATATTGGGCAGGGCGGAGGTGACGAAAAAAGGCGATATTTTCCTGAAGCCTTTTATGAGCCCCAATTCATGCTGGGCGGCGATTGTCGGCAATCCGCCGATGCCGCAGCCGGTAATCACCCCGACCCTCTTTTCATTGGCTCCGGCTACCGTCACCCCTGCTTCGTCAAGTGCCATTCTTGCGGCGACAATCGCAAACTGGGTAAAAGGGTCAAGATGCTTGGCCCTCTTCTTATCAAAATAGTCTTCACTGTTGAAATCTGCTATCTCGCCGGCGAGCTTGACCGGGTAGTTCTCGGTATCGAACCGGGTAATGTACCCGATTCCACTTACGCCGTTGCAAATTTTCTCCCATCCCACCCTGGTCCCCAACCCCTGCGGAATGACAAGCCCTGTCCCCGTCACAACCACTCTTCTTTTCATCGCTATCTGTAATAATTGGTTTGAATATTGGCAACTTACTAAAATATATGCATTGCAAATAACCTTCAGTCAAGATAAATGGCAACATATTTATGTGCAATTGTTTATTACACCGCAGATCAGGCCAGAGCGGTTACGACAGAAACCTCGCACCCCTGTTACCTTGGCTTTACCAGCATCTGGGAACAGACCTCCCTTGCCGTTGCTGCTCTGTCCGGTTTTATTGTTCCGGTGCGATGTTACAGAACTTGCATTATACTAGACCGGCAGGGACTGTGACACGGTTTATTACCGCAAATCCACATCCATCTGAGGAGGAAAAAGTGCTCTACAGAAAAGTTCCCCAAAACGACGACAGGCTCTCAATACTCGGTTTCGGCTGTATGAGGCTACCTGTCAGAGATGACAACAGCATCGATGAAGAACGTGCCATCGCGCAGATCCGTAGCGGGATCGACAGCGGCATCAACTATCTCGACACCGCATGGCCTTATCATGACGGAAACGGCGAGGTGGTTCTCGGCAAGGCGCTGAAAAACGGCTATCGGCAAAAGGTGAAAATTGCCACCAAACTGCCCTCGTGGTTGATTAAGAACCGGGAGGACATGGATTTCTACCTGGCCAGGCAGCTTGAGAAACTGCAGTCGGATCACATCGATTACTACCTGCTGCATGCCCTGAACAAAAAATCGTGGAACTCTTTACTCTCGCTGGGGGTCACCGATTTTCTGCAACAGGCGATCGCTGACGGACGAATCATCAACCCGGGCTTTTCTTTCCACGGCCTCGCCGAAGATTTCACCATGATCGTCGACGCATTTCCGTGGATCTTCTGCCAGATCCAGTACAATTTTCTCGACAGGGAGAACCAGGCCGGCCTGGCAGGACTGCAATACGCAGCCGCCAAAGACCTGGCGGTAATCATCATGGAACCCCTGCGCGGGGGCAACCTCGGTCTGGCACAGGCACCACCCGCCATCCAGAAGCTGTGGGACAGTGGAGGTGGTGGTCGTACCCCCGCCGAATGGGCCCTGAGGTGGGTGTGGAATCACCCGGAGGTTACATCGGTATTGTCCGGCATGAACCTGGAAGATCATATAACGGAAAATCTGCGCGTCGCCGAGACCGGTTTTGCCAATTCACTTCGACTTGAAGAACTTGCGCTTGTTGACCGGGTAGCGGAGATGTACCAGGAGCTTATGAAGGTCGGTTGCACCGGCTGCGGCTATTGCATGCCATGTCCGGAGGGGGTTAAAATACCTAGTGTTTTTGAAGTGTATAATAAAATGCATATGTTCGGAGAAGAACAAAAGGCCAAAATAACCTACGCGCTTCGATTAAGCGGGACAATAACGGCAGAAACACCGGGGTTTGCGTCACAGTGCGTCAAGTGTGGCCAATGCGAGAAGAAGTGCCCCCAGCGGATAGAAATAATGAGTACCCTGGCTGAAGTCGCGGAGGTGATGGAGGATTCAGGACTTGAGCGCAGGATAGCCGTGGCCGCCAAAATTCTCAACGGTGGCTGAATGCCACAGATCAATTACCCGAACAGGAAAACAGACGACATGAACAGCGCACAAATGTCAAACCGGACACCCGAATCAGATGTCGACAACAGGATCTGGATTTTCGGTGGAGGTAAATTTGGGTCACAGGCCGCGAACACATTAATAACAAAAACGCCGGAAGCACACATCACCCTGGTGGACAAAAAGAGGCTCACCGCCCTGCCCGGTGATATCAATTTTGTCCGCTGTGATGCGCTCGACTGGCTCATAGAGCATGTCGCCACCGACACTGCCGGAGTAAAAATCATCCCCGCCGTCCCCATCCACCTGGCAGCCAGGTGGCTCTGCCGAAAATTTCTGCTGGACGGATTTCGCATAACCCCGCTAGAGATCCCCGTCGAACTGCTCATGCGTCTTCCCAATCCCTTCCAACTGGCTGAAAATTGCGTAGCTGTGTCCCATGCCGATTTCCTGTGCCCCCCCGACTGCACTGCGCCGGATAGAGTCTGTACCCATACCGGACTGCCACGGCCCGAGCCGTTATATGAGCTGCTGCACCACCGGAGCCGCAGTTACTTCACTCCGCTTATACTCACAAGCCTCCAGTTCGGCCGGGGAGTGGGCGGATATTATGCAGGTGACTTACAAAAAATCTATAAAACCGCCACCTCCCTGGCAACCAGACCTCTTCTTATCGGCACCGCCTGCAAATGCCACGGCGTCATCGACGGGCTGGTTCTTGAACCCGCCGTGTAATCGGCCTGGGCCACCGGCAAAACCGAGTCTGGCGCTCTCCACTTTTCAGCACCGCACCCGTGACAAATCCGGTACTGGTGCCGTGTTGATATGTTTTCCTTTTTTTTGGGCACAAACATTTCCGTTGTTGCCGTCAACGTTGGCATACTACAAATCCTGCAGGACAAGATAAAAAATTATTGACAAATGAAAGATGCTGGAGGATGATGAGATACCGTGACCGAGCGCTTGATCGGCCGCAAAAAATCAAGAATACACAACGACAGACAAAACGCAAGGATGTTCTGATTCGATTTGTATCGGCCTGTTCATGATCGATCGCTCGGTCGCAAACCAGTATCGCAGTGTAGCTATACCAATCAACCTTTGAAAGTTTCATATTGTCCATATGAAACTTGAAGTTTTCTCGTGGTGTCAAGTCTGTTTCCAGGTGGCGCGAAACAGATTTATAAAGTTCCTGTCCCGACTCAGCACCTTATAATCTCAGGTTATAAAACGTGTTGAGTGCAGCTGGAGGGCAGGTAATACTTACCAGAAAGAATTAAGAGGAGGCGTGTATGGCAGCAGGAGAATTAAAACCGAGATGGGGGCAACCGCTCACCGGGCTTGTTTCGTTTGGAACCTTTCTGGCTATTGCTTTACTGACCTGGTTCATTTTCAGTGATCACAGAGGACCGGTGGGATGGTTTCCATATCCTTTTGTGATGTACCTCGCCATGATGATTCTGGTGGGTATCTGGCAGCATATGTTTTTGGGAGATTGGCCTTTTCAGCACATACCGCAGCCCAAGCGCGGTATCATAATGACCCTGATGAACCTGGTAATCGTCTGGTTCGTCATAGATGTCCTTTTTTACCGCATTCTGGGGATCGGCTTCAACTTCCTGAGCTACTACGGACTTGAGACACTCGGCAAACCGGTAATTCTGGCCCAGGTCGCCGTTGTCTGTTTCGTTCTGATCGGTTTTTATACCTATCCGGTCTTTACCATTTTCTTCGGCAAGTGGCCCATTCAGCCCAGCAATTTACCGCAACCGGCGGCTGGATTCGCCGAACTTGGATGGGGTTCTTTTATCACCCTGTTTTGCTACGCGGTACTCATTGTTCCATTTTTCGGTAATATTTTTACGGGACCGGCACTGGGCACGGCCTGGTGGAGCACTATCGGGGGCACCTCCCACGTCCACTGGGTGTTCGGCTGGTGGGAGTGGGCTATCGTCATTCTTTTCATGACTCCCAACGTCTGGCGGATGAAGCCGTGGAGCGCTATCACCGTGGCGCAGCCGTGGAAAGGACTTATTTCTGTCATCATCTCCCTGGTCGGCGCATACATAATTGCCCTCATCTGTAAGGCTGCCGCCCCGCTGTGGGTACCGGCGGAGACGTTCCAGTCTCTCGAAGAGGCCAAGGGGATCGCCGAAGTTCAGCGTTTTCTCTGGCTGCACTCCGCAGAGATAGCGGGTTTTGCCCTTATTCCGTTTCTCATCTGGCACCACTACTTCGACGACAGCGCTTTCGGGCTCGACAAAGACGGCTGGTCAGCCTTTACCCTCCGCACTCTTGGTGTAGGGTTGCTGGCCGCGGGAAGCTACTGGGTATACTATTACGGAAACTTCGGCCACTGGGCACTGGGTAATCACCATATGACCGAGTTATCCCATCGATTCCCCCATGGAGAATCTCTGGTATGGAATTTCTGGTGGATAATTCCTCTTCTCTTTAACGAATGGTTTTTTCACAAATGGCCGTTTTATGTCCACCAGGAGTAGCCTGCATCCGGTAATCACCTGATCGTTGACTGCACGGTTTGAGGAGATTGGCATGAGGGATCGCCGCAAACCGTGCTTTTTCTTTCTTAATTCTGGTCAACAGCCCACACGATTCACGCCTCATGGCTTTTTCTTGAGCACAGGGCCTGCTGGCGCAAAAGCAGCATCCCCGCATAATCCCGACTCACCAGACGGCGGGCAGCCAAAGCTGCCGAACCGGGCCACCAATTTTATGCTTGCCATATATTGGTCCGGTGGCCATCATATAATCAGGGTGCTTTTCAACTTGTATACATTTTTTGGACTCGCAGAATGGTTCCCATGTCCGCCAGACGATTTTTATTGCCAAAACTTGACAGGTGGTTTGCGCTGCGCGTCACCGCCGTCGCCCTGACCTCCTATCTGGTATTCGGTTATGTTCTCATCCCCCTGCATATACGAGGGCGCAGCATGGAACCCACCTATCATGACAATTCCTTTAATTTCAGTTGGAGACAACGTTACCTCTTGGTAAAGCCGAAACGTTTCGCCGTGGTAACCGTACGATTTTCCGGGACCAGGGTCATGCTCTTGAAGAGGATTATCGCCTTTGCGGGAGAGACCGTCGAATATAGAAAAGGACAACTGTTTATTAACGGCAGAAAGGTTGACGAACCCTACGTCAAATACCAGTCAAACTGGAACCTCGAGCCCAGGACGGTTTCCCCCGACCATGTATACGTAATCGGGGATAACAGGAGCGGGCCAATGGATCGCCACCAGTTTGGTGAAGTTCACGTTCAACGGATTGCAGGAGGCGTGCTCTGGTGAAAAAGACAGCGCTGATTCTGATAGTGACAGTTGGTGCGGCACTGGTAGCGTGGCTGCTCTGGCGTCCCACCGATGAGAAGAAGATAGTCGCCAATCTTGACAAACTGGCAGCATACTGTTCCTCGCCCCAAAAACAGACCCCGATGGAGATCATCGCCAGCGCCGCCTCCATCGCCCGTCTTTGCAACGACCCAACCATGGTCACCATCCACTCCTTAAACATAAACAGACCGCTCGCCAGCAAGGAGATCAGTGACCACGTCCTGATGCTGAAACGACGGCTTCCCCCTGCCGGATGCAGCTTCCGTGACAGCCGTGTAGACGTGACAGGTCCGACCAGCGCCGAGGTGATAACAACCCTCTTTCTTGAAGGCAGGCAGCAGGGGAGTAAATTTACAGACGCATACGAGATGGATATTTCGCTTGAGAAAAACCAGGGAAAGTGGCTGTTTTCATCTTTTCGTATTGTCGAGTTCGTACAGAAGTAGCCACTCTCACTTTTCTCACAACCACTGACAAAACCGGGCGTCACCGGTTATTTTTGCGCGACGATCTCAACCGGAGCGATCACCCCGCGCTCTACCCCTTTCATCAGGTTGCTGACTTTAACACCGGTGTTCTTGCCGAAAATGGTGTGCAGCCCGAGGGGCGACGGTTTTTCTCTCGTCTTTGTTTTTTCGCGCATTCTGGCAAACAGTTCCAGTGCAAACGACCGGCGATTATTTTCCGATACAACGTGAAAGCCCGCGTCAGCCAGACAATCCCTGTACCGTTGGGGCGTTGCCAGATTATCACTGTTTTTGTCGGTTACCCAGGGAACAGGATAGTCCAGTTTCCCTTCCCCCACCAGCATCACGTCGTAAATCGCAAACAATGCCCGGGGCTGCAGCAGCCGGTATACCTCCCTGAACAACCCGGCCTTGTCGCCAATATTCATTCCAACATGCACCATCAGCGCCCCACTGAAAGTTTCATTGCCAAAAGGTGTCGCAAGTGCATTGCCATGGCAGAGCGAAACCTTGGACTGGAGTGCCAGCCATCGGCTCAGCACATTCCCCACCTCGATATACTCCTGGGTCATATCGATCCCGGTGACCTGGCTGCCACATTTTTCGGCAACATGGCGGGAGACTCCCCCCAGCCCGCACCCCACATCGAGGACATGGTTTTTTTCCGAGAAATCAAGCTGTTTAAGCAGATTGTCAGTAGCAATTCGTCCACCTACATGAAACTCGTCCACCGGGGCCAGTTCTTTTGCACTGATAGTGGTCTCGTTTTTGCCAAGTAGTCCCACCGCCCCCTCTACCGCTTTGAGCAGTTCTCCGTTGGTGTAATGGTCGACAACGCTTTGTTCCTTTGGTGTAATCATTTTTGCCCCCTGCTGTTTTTCCCTCTGCCACTCCTGGGCCGGATAATTCATTGCTGGCGTCAGTCAGCATATTACCAAACATCACGGCGCTGTTGTAAAGATCCTCAGGTTCGTGTATTGATACCAGAAGTCCGGCCCCTGTTTTTTCATAGCACCAGACGCAAACTGTCGCGCAATAAAAGGTACGAACAAGCCAAACCGATGAACAGCCTGCCCCAAATCATCAACGAAAAAGAGATCATCGAGCATTTCAGCAGCGGTATCATCGCCACCGACGCCGATGGGATTATCACCCACATCAACCGCAGATGCAAAGAAAAACTGAACATCGGCGGTAACGACTTAACCGGAAAGAGCATTTTCCAGGTTCTCCCGTTATTTCAACCCATTGTAAAAGCGTGCCTCAAACAGGGCGTATCCCTTACCAACCAGACCATTAAGACAAATCATGACCAATTGGTCATCCATGCAAACCCAATACGACACCGCCAGAGTATCATAGGGGTGGTGCTCAACTTTCAGATTGCCGAAACCCTGGAAATATTTGCCAGGAAATCCGCCTCATACAAAAAATTAAATCGCCAGCTGGAGACCATTATCGGCGCCTCTTCCGACGGCATATGGGTCTGTGACTCCCGGGGCAACGTCGTCACCATCAACGGCGCCTCGGAAAAGCTCAACGGCATCAAGGCAGAGGATGTGATCGGTAAAAACGTCGCCGAGCTTCTTGAAAACAAAAATTTCGACCAGCTGGTGACAACCAAGGTCCTTGCCAGCGGCAGCCAGGAAACAATTGTCCAGCAGATAAAAAAGACGAACCGAGTGCTCCTCTGCACCGGGACCCCCGCCCGGGACGAAAACGGCGACATAGCCCTTATTGTTGTCAACGAAAGGGATATGACCGAGCTGGAAAACCTGCGGGACCAGTTCGAACAGCACAAAAAGCTGACGGAAAAATTCAAGGAGGAGCTATCGGAACAGACCCGGCGCGAACTCCAGGACAACGCGATTATCACCGAAAGCACCTTGATGAAACAGATTCTGGTAAAATCTTTAAAACTTGCCCACATCGGCGCATCAAACATTCTGATTCTCGGAGCTTCCGGCACCGGCAAGGGGTTGCTGGCAAAATCGATACACCAGAACAGCATCAGGCGCAACAACCCCTTTGTTGAAATCAACTGCGCGGCGATCCCGGAGAATCTTCTTGAAGCCGAACTTTTCGGTTTTGAAAAAGGCGCTTTCAGCGGAGCGGCGGAAATCGGCAAAGTCGGGTTATTCGAACTGGCCCAGGGGGGCACGTTGTTTCTCGACGAAATAGGCGATATGCCGCTGAACCTTCAGACCAAGCTGCTGAAGTACCTGGACGACAAGAAATTCAGACGTCTTGGCGGAACAAAATCGATACATGTGGAATGCGCTACCATCTCCGCCACCAACAGGGACCTGCCGGAGCTGGTGGAACAAAACCTGTTCCGGGAAGATCTCTATTACCGGCTCAGCAGTTTCAAGCTGGAGATACCGTCATTGTGCGAAAGAAAGGATGACATCCCCGGACTAGTCCGGTTCTACCTGCAGAAATACAACAAAAAATACAACCGGTCCAAATGGATCAGCCACAATGCCGTAAAGCAACTGACGAACTACTCCTTTCCCGGAAACGTCCGCGAGCTGAAAAATATCATCGAAAACGGGGTGGTGCTGAGCGAAGACGACAACCTTGACAGCTACCTCACCAGCACGGAGGACAGCAAAGACCCCCAGCTGCCTTCTTTTAACCTGCCGCAATCCCTACACAACATAGACCTGCCGGCAACACTTGACCAGGTGGAGAGACAGCTGTTGCTGACAGCCAGAAAACATTGCAAGACCACCAGGGAAATGTCGGCCTTCCTCAACATCAACCAGTCGACCGTGGTGAGAAAGCTCCAAAAACATGGCCTGTAGTCCCCGAAAAACAATCCGCCAAAAGGCTCCGACAACCTGACAATACCCGCAAGAAATTGCATATATAACCAAGGGTGCTGACGATCGTCACCTCCTGTCGGTTGATGCAACACCGCATCAAAACTTTAAGAAAAACCGCTTATTTCTTCAACTGTCGTAGCGATATGTTTTTATTAAACAGATTCCATCACTTTTAAAAACTGAGCAACCCGCCAAAAAGACAATATAATTTTTTAAAAAACCGCAAACACCCCATTCTCCCCTCGCGCCGAACACTCCAAGATGCGTTTCCGCATCAATCACTTTTTTATTTACTTTCAAGCTGTTAAACACACAAGATGCAACATTGCATCAGACCGCGCATTCACAAACCACCGGCAATTTCGCTATATCCAACTGTATATAGGTGTTTTTTAAACAATCAGCCCGTTTGGTATCGTTATTGCTGTATCGATACCAAGCGAGGTTCTCCTATTTCTAAAATTCAAACCAACCGGGAGTAAAAAAATGACAAAAGCACAAACCAATTCGGCTCTCCACGAACGACGTACCAAAGTTATCGCCCAAGGCTTCGGCAGCGGTCTTGACAGATACGTTTCCCACGCCCAGGGAGCCATAATCACCGATGTGGAAGGAAACGAATATATCGACTTTGCCGGTGGCATCGCGGTGATGAATGTCGGCCATTCACACCCCAAGGTGGTCAAGGCGGTACGCGATCAGGCGGAAAAATTCATGCACACATGTTTTATGGTAGCCCCGTACGAATCCCCGGTCAAACTTGCGGAAAAGTTGACGGAAGCGGTCCCCGGAGATTCTCAAAAAAGTGTCATGTTCGTCAACAGTGGCGCAGAAGCAGTCGAAAATGCTATAAAAATTGCCAGGTACTATACCCAGAAGCCGGCCATAATCGCTTTTGAAAACGCTTTTCACGGCCGTACCCTGATGGGGATGTCGCTGACCTCCAAAGTAAAACCGTATAAACACGGTCTGGGACCGTTTGCCCCCGAAGTGTACCGCATGCCCTACGCCAACTGCTACCGCTGCCCCTTCTCCAAGGAATACCCCGGCTGCGACCTGGCCTGCGCCGATCACCTGGAGGAATTTTTCATCGACTACGTCGGAGCGGAACAGACTGCAGCAATTATCATCGAACCGGTACAGGGAGAAGGAGGTTTTATCGCGCCGCCTAAAGAATATTTCAAGAGACTGAAGGAGATCTGCGAAAAGAACTCCATCGTCATGATCGCCGACGAGGTACAGACCGGCATAGGCAGGACCGGGTATATGTTCGCCATGGAGCATTACGGCGTGGAAGCGGATATCACCACCGTTGCCAAAAGCCTCGGCGCAGGCATGCCTATCAGTGCCGTAGTCGGCAAAAAGGAGATAATGGATTCGGTACATCCTTTTGGCATCGGCGGGACTTACAGCGCCAACCCCATGGCCTGTGAAGCGGCCCTGGCGGTGTTCGATGTATTCGA
This sequence comes from Desulforhopalus singaporensis, assembly GCF_900104445.1. Taxonomy (GTDB): domain Bacteria; phylum Desulfobacterota; class Desulfobulbia; order Desulfobulbales; family Desulfocapsaceae; genus Desulforhopalus_A; species Desulforhopalus_A singaporensis. The sequence goes on from NZ_FNJI01000023.1 coordinate 60,475, forward strand.
GTCGGAAAATCTCCTTGAAAAGGCCAAGAAGTTGGGAGAACAGCTCCACTCAACCCTCAAGTCGTTCCAGGAAAAACATGCCATCATTGGCGATGTCCGTGGTCTTGGACCGATGATAGCCATGGAACTTGTTTCCGACAGGGATGCGAAAACCCCGGCACCTGAAAAAGCCAAGCAGCTGGTACAATTCGCCCTGCAGAGGAACCTGATCCTGCTCTCCTGCGGTACCCATGGAAATGTCATCAGATTCCTGATGCCTCTCGTCATTACCGATGAACAACTGGCGAAGGGACTTGAGATTATTGACAATGGATTGACCGCCATCAGCTGACAACCGGCGAGCCGGCCCGTGCTTCCGCACAAGCTGTATGGGCTGAGAACAACTGGCTTGCCAATCGACAGCGCAGCTGAGCTGCCGGGTGTTGCATGTTACCGCATCAACACCCGGCTGAGTTGCCAGCAACCTAAAATCAAACGAATAACAATTATCGAGGGAAAGAATGTTTGGATACTACAACCGTATTTTAACTGTCAATCTCACTGACAGATCTTTTGCCATAGAAGCGGTAGAGGATGAGACCATTGCCCAGTGTTTCGGCGGCAAAGGGTTGGCAACACACCTGCTGCTTGAGCGCAACAGGACGGGAGTCGACCCGCTTTCACCAGACAATCATCTCATCTTCGCAACCGGCGCTTTCTGCGGGGGTCGTCTGTGGGGCGGCAGCCGATATGGCGTGTATACCAAATCTCCACTCACCGGCCTTTATGCCGAATCTTACTCTGGCGGCAAAGTTCCCGAAGCGATCGACTCTGCAGGGTTTGATGCAATCATCCTCGTCGGTAAAGCTGATCGTCCGACCGTCCTCACCATCACCCCGGAAGGTGCATTCTTCCACGATGCCGGAGATTTGTGGGGAACCGATTCGATTAGTGCAGAAGAACAAGCGGTGGCAAGGTTTGCCCCCAACAGCGAAGGCTACCGGAAACCGGGGGCGGTAACGATAGGCCGAGCCGGGGAGAACCTGGTAAAATTCGCCCTGATCGCCAACGACAAATGGCGCTGTGCCGGCAGAACCGGCGGCGGCGCGGTTATGGGATCGAAGCAGGTCAAGGCCATCGTTTTCCAGGGAGACCGGAAAAGGAAATATTTTGACGCCGATGGCGTAGCCCAATATGCAAAGGATTTTGCCAGCAGAAACAGCGACCATCCCGGGGTTAAAACGTACAAGAAGCTTGGCACCACCGTCATGGTTTCGCTGATGAATACCGCCGGGGCCTTTCCTGCCAAATACTGGCAGCAGGGCAGCTGTGACCACTTTGAAAAGATAAGCGGCGAGCGGTACCATGCGGACCACGAAATCAAGCCCCACGCCTGTGCCAAATGCTTCATGGCATGCGGCAGAATGGCAAAAATCAAGAAAGGCCGCCACCAGGGATTGAAGATAGAAGGCCCGGAATACGAAACCATCTATTCGTTCGGCGGTCTTTGCATGGTTGAGGATATGGCGGAAATCGCCTATCTCAACGATCTGTGCGACCGGCTGGGAATGGACACCATTACCGCCGGAAATCTCTGCGGGTTGGCCATTGAGGCCAGCAACAGGGGAAAAATCGATTTTACGGTTGAATACGGCAATGTCGACCAGATCGCTGCACTTATCAAAATGATAGCGGCCAGAGAAGGTATCGGCGCAGTTCTCGCAGACGGCATCATAACCGCGTCTCGCACCTGGGGCCTTGAGGATATCGCCATCCACGTAAAGGGTATGGAGCCGGCAGGATATGATCCCCGGGCACTTAAGGGCATGGGACTCACCTTCGGCACCTCCCCAAGGGGAGCATGCCATCTGAGAACCACTTTCTACAAGCCAGAGCTTTCCGGGATTATTCCACCTGAACAGACTGAGAACAAGGCGGAAATGCTTATTGAGTATGAAGACCGACTCAACATTTTCGACACCCTCGTCCTGTGCCGGTTTTACCGTGATCTCTACACTTGGGAAGAACTGGAAACAGCGATTCACGCAGTGACCGGCCAGCCAGCCAGCCGGGACGACCTGGAAAAAATCGCCAGAAACATCGTCGACATGACCCGCACCTTCAATCTGCGCGAAGGTCTGCAGAGACAAGACGATCTCCTTCCCGAACGGTTCCACAACGAACCTCTGCCTTCAGGAAAATCGCTCACCTCAGATGAAATGGAATATATGCTTGCCGACTATTACCGGCTGCGGGGCTGGGACGAAACCGGGACCCCGGCAAAAGACACTATTGCCGGATAATCGTTTTTTCTCACATCGATGGCTGGACCTGCCGGGGAACAGCCATCGGTTCTTACCGATCGCTTGCACGCAATATTTATCAGCGCCGCCGCTTTCAATCAGCTGAAAAAGCGGCGCCATTTATATTTTCACCGCTTATCGGGGCCGCCCCCACTCAACCGATCGGCCCCCACTCCCCTTGGCTCGGACCGGAGCAACCCAGCGACGGGAAAAACCTGCTCAAATAAATCCGGCACGATTCCACCGCATTTTCCGGGGCAAGACATTTAGGCGAAATCAGGTAGTTGACCCAGAACCCGTCAATCATGCAGGTCAGGGTTATCGCGATGTCGTGCAGCGTCATGCCGTGAACAACTTCATCTCCTCCTGAGATCTCCCGCAACAGACCTTCCACGGCCTGTTCATACTCGCGGTCTATACGTTCGCCTATTTCGAGGTAGGTCTTCCGGTGGGGAGCAACACCCCAGAACGCCATCCATACCGAAAGTTTCTTGTGATCGGCGATGGGTGGCAGCAGCAGGGTTCGTATAAATGTGGTCAACCTTGCTTCAGGACTCTCATTTTTATCGGCCAGCACTTTCCGCCAGGCACACTCATGCTCCCGGTAGAGCATGCGAAAGGCCTGGTGCATCAGATGCTCCTTGGTCTCAAAATGAAAATTGCATATTCCCCGCGACAATCCGGTTCGCTGTGCCACCTTGGCCAAAGTGACCCCGGAAAGACCTTCATCGGCAATAATTTCTATAGTAGCATCAAGCAGTTTCTGACGGGTGAGCTGTTTCTGGCGGGAGCGGGATGTTGTCTGATTCCTTGCTGGCATGAGTATCTCTGGTTTCATTGAAAAGTATCTTAAAAATTCACGCTTGACATTAACACTGAACCATCGTATAGTCAATCATCATTCGCTGAATGAACGTATAGTCAATCTAAATAATGGTCAGGATTTTCAACAAGGAGCACCCGACAGGTAACACATAATCAACCGGTCACGGACTGGCATAACAATAGATGATGCCCGCCGCGACTCAGCTATATATAAAATCTGTGATTTCGGATGCCCAAACAGCAACCGAAGCCTTTAGCCGCTGCATTGTAGAAGTGGAGGGAAGCTTTTCGCTTCATTTGGGGGGAGTTTTCCACAAAGCACCCGCCCGGTATTTTCATCACCGGACGGGAAAACCTGAAATCAGCTGTAGCTTTTTTGGTTTTTCACCAATGGAGGAGGGTTGTTATGGAACAGACTTTTGGTTGGTTAGCTATTTTACCGCCACTGATTGCAATTATTCTTGCAATTGCCACAAAGGAAGTGCTGCTGTCTCTTTTAGTCGGGGTTTTCTCCGGCGCGCTGGTCCTATCAGGGTACAACCCCATCGATGCCCTGATGAAAACCATCGAAATCATAGCAACAAAACTCGGCGATGCTGAGTGGAATATCCGTGTCATCGTGGTTGTCGTTCTGCTCGGTGGCCTCGTCGGCCTGCTCAACAAGTCGGGCGGCTCCCGCGCGTTTGCCGAATGGGTCGCGTCGAAAATCTCCAGCCGCAAAGGTGCCCAGGGGGCAACATGGATAATGGGGATCCTGGTATTTTTCGACGATTACTTCAACAGCCTCACCATAGGCTCCGTCATGCGACCGGTGACGGACCGGTTCAGGATCTCCCGGGAGAAACTCGCTTATATCCTCGATTCGACCGCCGCACCGGTCTGTATTCTTGCGCCTATTTCAAGCTGGGTCGCCTACGTCGTCTCCCTTATTGCCGGAGCATACGAAGCAGCGGGAGTGGAAGAGCCGGCCTTCGGGGTATTCCTGTCGACTATTCCGTATAATTTCTACGCCTGGACCGCAATCCTGATGGTCGGGATCATCATTTTCACCAAGACGGAGTTCGGCCCCATGGCCCGGGCCGAAAAACGCACCCTGACAACGGGCCGCACTTATGACGACAGCTCCTCCGGGACCTCCGACGATGATTTCAAAGACATGGTCATATCCAAACACGGCAAAGTATACGACCTTATTCTGCCGATCATAACCCTCTTTGGCGCCACCATATTTTTCATGCTCCAGACCGGCGGATACTTCAATGAAGGAGTTACCCTGAGTCAGGCGTTCAACGAGACCGATGCCGCATCGTCGCTTATTTACGGAACCTTCCTGGGGATCCTGGTGGCAATCGTCACCTACCGGCTGCACAACTCGGTGACCATCACCGACTCCATGGAAGCCCTGGTGGTTGGTATGAAATCGATGTTTTTCGCCTGCTGCCTCCTTACCATGGCGTGGACCATCGGCGGCATCTGCGAAGAACTTAAAACCGGTGATTTCCTGGCCACCCTGCTCGCCGACAGCCTGCCCGGCGAGGTGATTCCGCTGCTCATCTTCGGACTTGCCTGTTTTACTGCTTTTTCCACAGGAGCCTCCTGGGGAACATTCGCAATCATCATCCCGATTACTGTACCGCTGGCATTGGCCACCGGCGCTCATCTTCCGGCCTGCATCGCCGCGGTTCTCGGCGGGGGAGTTTTCGGCGACCACTGTTCACCGCTGGCCGACACCACCATACTTTCTTCAACCGGAGCAGCCTGCAACCATCTCGACCACGTCAAGACGCAGCTGCCCTATGCCGTAACTGTGGCAGCTTCTGCCAGTATCGGCTTTCTCCTGGCCGGCATCCTCCACAGTTTCGTCATTCCGTTTATAACAACCATGGTCCTGTTTTTCGGTTCCCTGGTCATCCTCCACAAGATATGGGGCGGCGAGACCGAAGATGTTGCCAGGACAGAGGAAAACATGCAGCCTCTGATGGAAGCGGTGCAGGAATAAAAAATCAAGCGCCGGCTATACCGGCAGTGACAGTAACAGAGAATAACGCACCGTTTTTTGGGCGCCGCAACCAGGACGATTCGGCGGACCTGAAACGGTGCAAGCCAACTTTTCAAAGGAGTTTCACATGACAAAGGCAATAAACACACCTACAACAAACACAATACCGTCAGGCAGAAATATAGCAGAAGCGCTGAGCGAAGCCCAGAAAATGGTGGACCTCATCAAGACCCCGGAAGCGGAAGTCACCGACGAGGAACGTTTTTGGATAGCAAAATCGACATATCAGAACTTTGCAGACCACCTCAACAAAGGTTTTCTCGAATATCGCAAGTCGGTAACCGAGACCAAGGACGCCGCCTTAACTGACTGGAGGGGCGAAGGATCGGTACTGCAGGACGTCATGGGACGGGAATATATTGATATACTGGGCGGTTTCGGCCTCTATTCTCCCGGGATAAGGCATCCGAAAATTGTCGCCGCCGCCAAAGCGCAGCTCGACCGCAGCCCGCAATACAGTCAGGAAATGCTCGATCCGCTTCGTGCCCAGCTTGCAAAAGTCATCGCCAAATTAACTCCGGGTGACATCCAGTACGGCTTTTTTGCGAACAGCGGAACCGAAGCGGTAGACGGAGCCATGAAACTCGCCAAGCTGTATACCGGGAAAAGCGGCTTCATCTCCACCCTTAAGGGTTTTCACGGTAAATCACTGGGAGCGCTTTCCCTTCTTGGAAAAGCGGTATACCGAAAACCGCTGCTGCCGCTGTTAAACGGCGTCCGGCAGGTTCCTTTCGGCGATGCCGACGCGGTCGAGCAGAGTATCAGACATGCTTTAGAGGTTGGTGACGACATCGCCGGCGTTATCGTCGAACCCATCCAGGGGGAAGCCGGTGCCATTGAACCGCCGGATGATTACTGGCCGAGGCTTCGTCAAATCTGTGATAAATACGAGGTACTGCTCATCGCCGACGAGGTGCAGACCGGGTTTGGCCGTACCGGCAAGATATTCGGCGTCGACCACTGGGGCGTGGCCCCCGATATCATGTGTTTCGGCAAAGCCCTCGGCGGCGGGGTTATCGCCATGTCGGGATTCTTCTCAACGGCAAAAATCTGGAAATGCATGGAACCCAACCCGTTTATGCATACAACCACCACCGGCGGAAACCCGATAGCTTGTGCTGCTGCCCTGGCCCAGGTAACCGTGTTGCTGGAAGAAGACCTTGCCGGACAAGCCGCTGAAAAAGGAGAATACATAAAGACCAGAATCTCGGCCATGAAGGAAAAATATCCGGGACTTATTTCTGAAATCAGGGGACGCGGACTGTTGCTGGGGTTGGAATTTCCCGATGACGAAATCGGCTACAAAGTTGCCGCAGGACTTTTCTCCAGAGGCGTACTCACCGCCGGCACGCTCAACAACGCCAAGACCATACGAATCGAGCCGGCTCTCAATATCCCGTACACCTTGATTGACGAAGTGCTCGAGCGCCTCGAGGACACCTTGAAAAACCTTGAATAACGGCTATGCCAAAATTTTAAGATAAAACTCAAAGCAAAAGCGGTGAAGATATGAAGTTTCTAAGAGTGAACATGACCGATGAGACGGTTCTCTGGCAGGATGTGGCGCCACAATACAAGACCTTGGGCGGACGGGCGCTGACCTCGATTTTCATCAACGATGAAGTCCTGGCCACGACCGATCCCCTGGGACCGGACAATAAGCTGATATTTGCCCCGGGATTTTTCTCCGGCACCTCCCTGATAAACACCTCCCGTCTCTCGGTAGGCTCCAAGAGTCCATTGACCGGCGGCATCAAAGAGAGCAATGTCGGCGGAACGGTCGCATTCTCGCTGGCAACTCTTGGTATCTGCGCGATCATCATCGAAGGACAGGCAGACGCTGACAGCTGTTTTGTGCTCAACATACAGGACGACACCAGTGCCAACCTGATCCGGGCCGACGACCTCAAGGGCATGAGGACCTATGATCTCACCCGGAGGCTCCAGCACGATTTCGGCACCGATACCAGCATCACCTGCATCGGACCCGCAGGCGACAGCAAGCTGTTGTCGGCGTCGATACAATCCACCGATTTTGACGGCAGGCCGTGCCGTGCCGCCGGCAGGGGCGGACTTGGTGCGGTCATGGGAGCAAAGGGGCTTAAAGCGATCATCGTCAATCGCAAGGGTAGAATTCCCGCGGAGATTGTCGACCTGGACCGTTTTAAAAAAGCCTCGAAGCAATATGCAAAAGATGTCAAGACCGATGAATTCAGCGGAGAGATACTCCCCCAACTGGGCACAGCGGTCCTGGTGGAACCGATCAACGCTGCCGGCGCATTTCCCACCAGGAATGCGACCTTGGGCCAGTTCGAGGGTGTTGAAAAAATCAGCGGCGAGGCCATTGCCAAAATCATCGAGGAAAGGGGCGGCCAGACCAGGCACAAGGGTTGCAGCCAGTGCATCATCGATTGTTCCAATGAATTCGTCACCAGCAAGGGAGAGTATGTCACCTCTTCTCTTGAATATGAAACCATCTGGTCGATGGGCGGAATGATCGGCAACGACGATATCGACGCCATTGCCCGGCTCGATTTTCTCTGTGACGACATCGGACTGGATACGATCAATACCGGAACCGCTATAGCGGTGGCGTTCGATGCGGGCTACGGAGAGTTCGGCGACGGTGAAAAAGCGATTAGGCTGGTTGAGGAGGTCGCGACAGGAACCGAAATGGGCACCCTGATCGGCAACGGCCCCGATGCGGTGGGCCGACACTTCAGTCACAGCCGGGTACCGACCGTCAAAGGGCAGAGTATTGCCGCTTATGATCCAAGGGCAATCCAGGGCATGTCGGTCACCTACTCGACTACGCCCATGGGTGCCGACCACACCGCAGGCTGGGTGGTCGACCAGAACCTGGAGGCTTTCGGCGGTACGGTCGACCCGCACGGATCCGAAGGACAAGTCGAAATATCTCGCAACACCCAGATCCATATGGCGGCAATCGACACCGTCGGGCTTTGTGATTTTGCCCAGACCGGGCTCGCTGCAGAAGGTGGATTCGACAACCTGATGAATATGATGAGCGCCAAACTGGGGCAGGAGTTCTCTGCCCAACAGTGGACCGAGCTTGGCACAAGGGTCATTAAAACCGAGCTTGAGTTTAACCGCAATGCGGGCCTTACGAGACAGGATGACCGGCTCCCGCCCATGTTCTACAACGAACAGCTGCCGCCCTATAATGTGGTGGTAAAAATCAGCGACGAGGAACTGGATTCAACTTTTAGCGACCTGTAACACTCACGTCTTACCGCTTTTCCCATAGCGGCCTGGAAAGCCACATCGAAGGCTTTCCAGGCCGGTTGCGTCAGCTGCGGGCGTCAACAAAATTATCGTTCACCCGGTCCCAGTTGATCACGTTATAGAAGGCCGCAATGTAATCGGGTCTTCTGTTCTGGTAGAGCAGATAGTATGCGTGTTCCCACACATCGATTCCGAGCACCGGTTTTTTCCCTTGCGAGAGAGGACTGTCCTGATTAGCGGTGGAGACGATCTCGAGCCCGCCGCCGCTGCCGACAACAAGCCACGCCCAGCCGCTGCCGAAACGCTTGGCGGCAGCATCGGAAAATGTTGTTTTAAAAGCATCGTAACCACCAAAATCTTTATTGATGGCGTCAAGCACCGGTCCTTTCGGTTCTACGCCTTTTTTAAGCATCGGCCAGAAAAAACTGTGGTTTGCATGGCCGCCGCCATGGTTTCGTACAGCCGCCCTGATTTCTTCCGGAATTTCATCAAGATTGGCGACAAGATGCTCAACCTCATATGCGGCCAGCCGGTCATGGCCTTTTAACGCTGCATTGAGATTGGCAATATACGCCTGGTGGTGTTTGGTATGGTGGATCTCCATGGTACGCGCGTCGATGAACGGCTCCAGGGCGTCATATGCATACGGGAGTTCGGGCAGTTTATGTTCCATTATATTTTCCTCACGGTAAACTTGCGGTTATCAGGTACACCGGCCGTAACGTCAAGAGACCGGCTTATCCTTTTGCGGCCCGCGGATAACTGCGATAGTCGCAGCCGGGCAAGCTTCGGATCTTTCGTGTTGCCGTTACTGGAGTAATATAAATCGGCAATGGTCCGACCACGTTAGCCGCTGTCATCCTGCCGCATAGTTAACGCTAAGACGGATTCATCCCCCGGTCAATCAGGCGGCGATATTCCTCCCCCGACGGGTGCCGAGCAAGTAAGAATAACTATCGTAATATTGACTCTTTCAATGCAGACCTTATTCTTTTTCATTAACCTGACGCCTCTGTTGCACGAGGGATGTCACGAGTCAGCTCCCAAAATTCGACCCAACTGCTTCGGGAACATCATCACCTGTCATCGACACCTCCTCTGCCGAGTGCGCCTTGCAAAACAACGTACGCATAAGGAGGAATCAACATGCATACCAACAAACCTGCTCTTGCCAAAAGCTTCGCGGTACTGGTTTCAGTAATTTTCTTGATGGTGCCGGGACTGTCTCTTGGCACGGATGAGCCCGACTGGCATTTCAACGGTACCGTGATCGAAGCGTGCAGCTGCCCCATGTTCTGCCCCTGCTACTTCAACACCGAACCTGCCCTGAACCATACCAAGCACGGGGCGAAACACTTCTGTAAATTCAACATGGCCTATAAAGTCAATAAAGGCCACTACGGCGACACCGATCTCGCCGGAGTAAAATTCTGGGTCGCCGGAGATCTTGGCGACTCCTGGGAAGACGGAGAAACGGAATGGGCGATCGTAACCTTCCAGCCAGGTACCACCGAGGCCCAGAAAAATGGCGTGACAACGGCTCTGAGCAACATTTTCCCGGTTAAATGGAAGTCGTTTGAAGTCGCCGAAGACGCCCCAATTGAGTGGATGGCAAGTGAAGAACGTGCCGAGGCAACGCTTGGTGGCGGCGCCAATGGCCACATAATCCTCAACAAATGGCAGGGCCTTGACGGCGAATCGGGAATGCTGAGCAACATCGCCTACTTCGGAGCTCCTCGCAACAGCGGTTTCAAAATGATGCCAAATGAAATTGAAACCTGGAAGGTGGGCGACAAGGCTTTTGAGTTCAAAGGGACCACAGGCTTTATGATCACCGTTGACATGTCCGCCAAGGACCTGGCCATGTAACAACATCGCCGCAGATGATCCGGACCTTGCAAAGAGGTCCGGATCGCGTCGTCAGGCCGTAGCTGTCACCTCCTGTTACCGCCCGGCCCATTAGACTATCCGCATCAAAAAAAGTATAATGAAGAAAAGTTTCCCTATATTTTTGCGGAGAACTGGCGATGATTAAACAGACGATCATTATGGGTGCCGCGGGCCGTGATTTCCATAATTTCAACGTATATTTCAGAGACAATCCCGACTACCGGGTGGTGGCGTTTACCGCAACCCAGATTCCCGGCATCGAAGGCCGCTGTTATCCTCCCGGGTTGGCGGGAAAGCTTTACCCGGAAGGAATCCCGATTATTGCGGAAACCGAACTGGTTTCTGTCATTCGCGGCCACAAGGTTGAGCTGGCGGTGCTGTCATATAGCGACATCAGTTACCCAGAACTTATGCACAAGGCCTCGGTGGTAACAGCCGAACAGGCCGATTTTATGCTACTCAGCGCCAGGCGGACCATGCTGAAATCCACCATACCTGTGATTTCCGTCTGCGCCGTACGAACCGGCTGCGGCAAGTCGCCGACCACAAGAAAAATCTACGACATCCTGACATCCATGGGAAAAAAACCGGTGGTGGTCCGTCATCCCATGGCTTACGGCGATTTAACCCGCCAGGCGGTCCAGCGCTTTTCGTCCTACGACGATCTCAACAGACATCGCTGCACCATAGAAGAACGTGAAGAGTATGAACTCCTGATCGATCACGACATTACGGTCTTTGCCGGAGTCGACTACCAAAAAATCCTGGAGGAGGCGGAAAAAGAAGCGGACATCATCATCTGGGACGGTGGAAACAACGATACGCCTTTTTTTGCGCCGGACATCCACATCGTACTGTTTGATCCTCACCGCGCCGGCCATGAGAGATTCTACTACCCCGGTGAAGTCAACATGATTATGGCCGATATTGCAATTATCGCCAAAGTGGGTACGGCGGATCAGGGCCAGATAGAGCTGGTGAGACAAAACATTGCTCGCCATAATCCAGGCGCAACAATAATCCTCGCCGACACCGAGGTCACCATTACCCGCGGCGACCGCATAAAAAACCGGAAAGTACTTGTGGTGGAAGACGGTCCGACCCTCACCCACGGCGGCATGTCCCACGGTGCAGGGATGGTGGCGGCCCGGTTGTATAAAGCCGCAGAGGTGGTTAATCCCCGCCCCTATGCGGTTGGCACAATAGAAGACACCTACCGGAACTATCCCCATATCGGACCTGTGTTGCCGGCCATGGGATACAGTTCTTCCCAGATCCAGGACCTTGAGCGGACAATTAACAATACTGTCTGCGACCTGGTACTTTTCGCCACCCCGATCAGGCTTGATCGGCTGCTGTCCATCACCCGTCCGGCCGTACGGGTGTATTACAATTACGCAGATCGCTCGGACGGGGAACTGGAAACCATGCTCCGTCCACTGGTTGACCGGCTGGCCGTTTCCTCACTCCCCAGGCCCTTGCAACCATGAGCAACAGCAAACGAAAAAAAATTCTCCTGGTGGCTCTTGGCGGTAATGCCCTGATCAACAAGAAAGAACAGGGCACCATCGCTCAGCAGTTCAAGAACCTTAGAGTTCCGGTAAGGCAGCTCGCCCGGCTGGCCGAGCAATACACGATCATCATCACCCACGGAAACGGCCCCCAGGTCGGCAACCTGATGCTGCAGCAGGAACATTGCAAATCGGTGCCCGGTCTTCCGCTTGAGATCCTGGTCGCGCAGACCCAGGGGCAGATAGGCTACATGATCGAATCGACGCTTGACAGTGAGCTGATGAAGCTGGATAGGCACCACCGGTTGCACCTTGTCAGTCTGATAAGTTATGTTGTCGTCGACGAGAACGACCCCGCCTTTACCCGGCCGACCAAGCCCATAGGGCCCTGCTTCACCCGGGAGCAGGCGCAAAACCTGCCTTACCCCGTACATCAGACCGCCAAAGGATACCGCCGCGTGGTCGCTTCTCCTGCCCCGATAACCATTGTAGAAAAGCGCGAGATCAAAAGGCTGGTGGAGCAGGATTTCATCGTAATCTGCTGCGGCGGGGGCGGTATTCCCGTTACTCGCGAAAAAAGGACGTTTACCGGGGTGGACGCGGTCATCGACAAGGACCTGGCAAGCGTCTGCCTGGCAATGGAAGTAGGTGTCAATATATTCCTGATCGCAACCGACGTCCCCGGTGCCGCGCTCAATTTTGCCAAGCCGGGCCAACGTTTTTTGCGCAAGGTTACGGCTGCCAGGGCTCAATCCTACCTGGCTGCCGGCCATTTCGAGGCCGGCTCCATGGCGCCTAAGATGGAGGCAGCGATCAAGTTCAGGCAACACGGCGGGGAGCGGGCAATAATCTGCTCCATCACGGATATTGATTCCGCCATAAAAGGCACCGCTGGTACCGAAATCACCTGACCACTCCGGCAACGGTTCATTCCCTGTCTCTGTCGCCACTACCGTTCTGCAGGTCTTCATCGGTCCGGGGATCGATATACACGGCATAGGCGGAAGTATCTTTCATTATCACAAAAGGGGCATTTTCTTCCGCGGCGACGACGGTGACCAGTTCCCTGTTTCTCAGGTAAAAAGCCGTTGCCGCAAAGCAGATCTGCACAACGGCACAGTAAATAAACAGGCCATAGGGACCGTAACCTAGTTTCATCGCCAGGGAACCGATTACCGGACCGACGGTTGCCCCTACGGCATAGGAAAGCAGGAGTGTAGAGCTGACCGGAATAATATCCTCGGTATCGAACAGGTCATGGGCCCGCGCCACGGAAACCGGATAAAGAACAAAACTGAATCCGCCGAAAAACGCCATGACCGAGACCAGGTGTGAAAATGAGAGCTCGGCCATCGATATTACCGCGACGCTCAGCGATGATGCGACTGCCGAAACCACAACCAGGACATAAGCCCTGTCAAAACGATCGGATATCAGGCCGATGGGACGCTGCAGCGCAAGTCCCCCGGAAATGGTTATACCCATGACTAGGGACAGCTGGGAAACCGACAGCCCGATATTGTGACAAAACACCGGTCCTATCGAATAAAAAGCTCCATTTACCAAACCTGCCGTCAGACAGCCGAAAACGCCGATGGGCGACTTTTTGATTATTTTATAGATGCTGATTTTCTTAAGCCCTGGTATCTGGGGATGAACGGAACGGGTGGTTGAAAGCGGCACAATGCACAACGACAGCATCAACCCGACTATCAGGAAAATCCCCATCTCCTTGGTACCTGCAAGATTAAGCATCAACTGTCCGGCCACCATTCCGAGATAACTTATGATCATGTATATAGACATGATCCTGCCCCGCCGATTCGGCTCCGTCATTTCATTGAGCCAGCTCTCCACCACCGTGAACAGACCTATGGCTGCGATTCCGCATAAAAATCTCAGTACACCCCAGAAAAATGGGGCGCCGTAGAGCGCATGGCCCATGACTATAGCGGTAGTCAGGGCGGCAAATGCGGCAAATGCCCTGATATGTCCCACCTGGCGGATGATCGCGGTACTGGTAAATGCACCGACAAACATGCCAAAATAGTAAGCCGACGTCACCCCCCCTATAATCGACGGCTCAATTCCGTCACTGCTCATGCTAAACGGCAGGTACGTCCCTAAAAGACCAATCCCGGTCATAAGAAAAAATACGGAAACAAAAAGAGCAAAAAAATTCACAAGAGGCATAAACGATCACCTGTTTAAGTTATATAAAAAAAAAGTTGCAAACCGCTTAAGAGATCATTTTTCCCCAGCGGCAACATTGTTCTCAGCCTGTATACAATTAAAATTCGGCTTAGCAGACTGATTTATTGTTGTCAATGGTTGGTTACCGCGCCTGGTGATAAATTTTGGTGGACAATCTGTGGCATTACCCAATCTATCCCTCTCCCCATTTTCCTGACAACCACCAAAAATTCCACCGCTCTCTGGTAATCCATGGACCTGAACCTTGCCTCCATACGATCTTTTGTCGGTGCCCCAGCCAGGTTGACGGATGTTTTTTCTTCCCCCATGATTACATTATCCGTGATACATTCAGACAAAAAAAATTAAAGCCGTGTTCGCCAGCACTGCAGACGCACCTCAACTCTCTACTCAGCTCACAGGAGGCATTTCCCATGAAACTACTGATTGTTTACTATTCGATGTATGGTCACGTATACAACCTGGTAAAAGCAGCGGCAGAAGGAGCAAAGTCCGTTAACAATACAGAGGTTTTGCTGCGTCAGGTTCCCGAAACCCTGTCCCCGGAGGTACTCCAGAAAATGGGTGCGACCCAGACCCGGGAAGCACAGGCAGCCGTACCAACATGTACCGTTGACGAACTTGGAGAAGCCGATGCAATAATTTTTGGTACCCCGACCCGTTTCGGCAACATGTGCGGCCAGATGAGGCAGTTTCTTGATGCAACGGGACAGCTTTGGCAGAAAGGTTCGCTGGTCGGCAAGGTGGGAAGTGTCATCACCTGCTCCAACACCCAGCACGGTGGACAGGAGTCGACCATCCTTACTTTTCATGTCACCCTGCTGCACCATGGCATGGTGATCGTCGGCCTGCCCTACTCATTTCAAGGACAGATGATAACAGATCAGGTCAGCGGCTGTTCGCCCTACGGCGCGTCTACCATCGCCGGAGGCGACGCCAAACGGCTGCCGAGCGAAAATGAACTCGCCGGCGCACGCTACCAGGGGATGCACGTGGCAAATATCGCCATGAAACTGACGGCGTAGAAACAACTCCCCATCCTTAGCCACCACGCGCCAAGGAGCAGGGTCGAAGCTTTTGCTGTTACCACCATCCTCTCTTATGGTAGAATAATAGCGAATCGATACAATCTGTCGGCGGAGGTGTCAGATGTGTTATCGTAGCGCAAAACAGCGGAGTCGGCTTCGACCTGCCGATACAGACACAACGTTTTTATTGTGGCTGTGCGCTCTTCTGGTCTTCTGGCTACCGATCCTTCAATGCCCCGCCTGTCAGGCGAAACAGACGGCTACCCTGCTCGAGGTCGACGGCGCCATCGGTCCGGCCATCAGCGACTACCTGCAGCGAGGTTTTCAGCGATCGGAACAGTTGCAGGCAAGCGTTATCATCATCAGGATCGACACCCCCGGCGGCCTGGACCATTCTATGCGGCAGATAATACGGGCAATCCTAGCCTCTCCCATCCCCGTAATCACCTATGTAGCTCCCGACGGCGCCCGCGCCGCCAGCGCCGGAACATACATTCTCTACGCCAGTCACGTATCGGCGATGTCGCCTGCAACCAATCTCGGGGCAGCCACGCCGGTTGCAATCGGCGGGATTCATGGCAAACAGAAAAAGCCTGGGGACGAAGAAAAAAGCGACAACAACCTGAAACCGGGGAGCACGATGGAGAAAAAAATCATCAATGACGCCTCCTCCTATATCAAAGCCCTGGCGGCAAGGCATGGCCGTAACGAAGAATGGGCGGTAAAAGCTGTTCGGGAATCAGTCAGTCTCAGCGCCGGTGAGGCTCTCGCCATAGGGGTAATCGACATTATTGCCGCAAATATCGACGATCTGCTGTCACAGGTTGACGGTCGGCAGGTGGCGATGGAATCGGGCAGGGAAACGATCGCCCTTCATGACGTTACCGTTATCGCTATCGAACAGACGTGGCGCACCAGGCTGCTGGCGGTGATCAGCGATCCCAACATAGCCTACATCCTTCTGCTGCTTGGAGTCTACGGCCTCATCTACGAGCTGGCCAACCCAGGCGTCTTCCTGCCCGGGGTCGCGGGCGCAATAGCTCTGTTCCTTGCCTTCTACGCCTTTCAGATCCTGCCGGTCAACTACAGCGGCTTAGGGTTGATCGTCCTCGGGATCGCCCTGCTGCTGGGAGAGGCTTTCGTCCCAAGCTTCGGCTCTCTTGGGATAGGAGGGATCGTGGCGTTTGCTGCAGGTTCCCTGATACTGATGGAGGACCAGCAACTGCGGATCTCACGATCAATTATCGTCGGGACCACTGTTACTTCCGCCGTTCTTCTGCTGCTGCTTGCCGGACGTTTTGCCACCCTGCGCAACAGGAAAATCGAATCCGGGACGGAAGCCATGATCGGCAAGACCGGGGAGGCGGCAGAAGACTTTGACGGCGAAGGAAGGATCTGGTTTGGTGGCGAATCATGGCAGGCCAGATGCACCGAAAGTGTAACAGAGGGAGAAAAAGTCCGGATAACCGGTCATGACGGACTCTGCCTCACCGTTGAAAAAATAACGAAGGAGACCTGATATGATTTCGTACAGCCTGCTCAACTATATCGCCCCGCTCGGACTGCTGGTCGCTCTTTTCATTCTTTCATTCAGAATAGTTGCCGAATACGAGAGAATAGTAGTGCTCTTTCTTGGAAGGTTTCAGGCGGTGAAAAACCCCGGGCTGCGCATTGTCGTTCCCGGAATTCAGCGTGCTTTCAAGGTCGACCTACGCGTGGTCACCATGGATATTCCGCCACAGGACGTTATCTCAAGGGACAATGTTACCGTCAGGGTAAATGCGGTTCTCTATTTTCGCGTGGTCGATCCGCAAAAGGCCATAATTCAGGTGGAAGATTTCCTCACCGCCACCAACCAGCTTGCACAGACCACCCTGCGTTCTGTCCTCGGCCAGCATGACCTGGACGAGATGTTGTCCGAGCGCGAAAAACTGAATTACGACATCCAGGAGATCATCGACAAAAGAACCGACAACTGGGGCATCAAGGTCATAAACGTTGAAATCAAGCATATAGACCTCAATGAATCGATGGTGCGGGCCATTGCCAGACAGGCAGAGGCAGAACGGGAAAGAAGGGCCAAGGTCATCAACGCCGAAGGTGAATTTCAGGCTTCGGAGAAACTGCTGTCGGCGGCAAAAATCATCTCGCAGAACCCTCAGGCCCTGCAGCTTCGCTACCTTCAGACATTAAACGATATATCAAGTCAGAAAAACACCAACACCATTGTCTTCCCGTTTCCCATTGAGGTGATCCAGGCGGTACTGGCCAAACATCGGGAGGGTTGAGAATTCTTCCTGCACCCCGGTGCCGACCGAATCCCCGCAGCTTGGCTGCCAAAACCGGGAGTTGTCCAAAAACAGACAAAGGTGATCTTCCGGGATTACAACCGGCAGGATATCCCGAAAAATCACCTCCTAGTCTCAAATGGTCCGCAACTCCCTGCCCCGACGCGCAGGACATGGGGCGCAGCCGCCCTGGAGCCGCATTGCTCTTACAACTCAGGAAGCGTCCGCCGGAACAACCGTTACCGGCAGATTGGTTCTCTTAATCACGCCCTTGATCTTTGAACCCACCGATGACCTGCCGATCAGGCTGTCATGACCGCCAAGAACGATCAGGTCACACTGCTTTTCAACAGCTGTTGCGACTATATCCTCAACAATATCTCCGTGGGTGATTATAATTTCCCGGTCCTTTACATCACAACCTTCTTCGGCAATGCCTTCCTGCAGACAGAAGTTATGAATAGCCTGTCGAACCTGCACATTTTCCGGAGTTTTCCCAAGTAGCGATTTGTGCGCCTGCTTCATCTGGACATTGACCAATTCCTCCCACTGGTGCACACCAACCATTTCCCTGAGTCTCTCGTCGACATGCTCGGACAGTTTTTCTATAACGTAGAGCATGCAGATCTTGGCATTGAACCGGGTGGCGACTGATATTGTGAAATCAAGCGCAGGCTGACAATTTGCCGACAAATCGGTCGCGAAAAGGATCGTCTTAATTGGTTTGAGCATGATAGTCCAGTCTCCTGTTTTTCTTCAGCGAAAACACCAGATTGTTCTGGCGCAACAATCAGTTGAAAAGTCCTGGTACATCTTGTTGGGTTGCAGTTACATTCCCACCATACTGGGAAGCCACAACACCAGCTGCGGGAACACCATCACCAGGATCAGGCACAATGCCTGGAGCCCGATAAACGGCCACACCGATCGATAGATATCTCCCATCGTTATGCCTGGCGGCACCACCCCTTTCATATAGAAGAGCACGAACCCGAACGGCGGGGTGAGATAGGCCATCTGCATATTGACGATAAAGAGAATGCCGAACCACAGCGGATCAAAACCGAGCAGGGTAATAAGCGGCACGTAAATGGGAACGGTGATCATGATGATCGGCAGGTCGTCCATGACCATCCCCAGCAGGAAGAAGCTGAGCATCATCACAATCATAACCGTCCAGCGGTTCATGCCGATCGAATCGATAAGATCTTTCAACAGCAGAGGAAGCCCAAGAGTGTTGACGACGGCCGAGAAAGCGAGACAACCGATGATTATCCACAACACCATGCTGGTCAGAAAGGCCGACTGCTCAGAAGCGTTATACACCACCTCAAGACACTTCTTGAAGGACCTTGTACGCAGCAGTACAATAAGCATTGCCACTACCGCACCGACTGCGGCTGCCTCGGTGGGTGTCGCCAGGCCAGAGAAGATGGTCCCCATAATGGAAAATATAAGGATAAAAGGCATGGCCAGGTTTTTAACAGAAGTCCACTTCTCTTTCCAGGTGGCCCTTTCCTCCACCGGGATGGGAGGAGCGAGCTTGGGATTGAGCAGACTTCTCAACAGGATATAAGCGATAAAAAGAGAAGCCAGCAGCATCCCGGGTATGATGCCTGCTAAAAACATCTTGCCGATGGACAGGTTGGACAGCGACGCATAGACGATCATGGTGACGGAGGGCGGAATCAAAAAGCCCAGGGCTCCGCCTCCCGAGATACAGCCGATGGCAAGTGAGGTCTTGTAATTTCTTTTCAGCATCGCCGGCAGCGCGATAAGGCCCATGGTCACCGTTGCAGCGCCGACAATACCCACCATCGCCGCGAAGATAACGCAGATCAGAACGGTGCCGATTGCAAGTCCGCCCGGAACCGGACCGAGCCATTTATAGATCATGTCGAATATTTCGTCGGCAATTCCTGATTTTTCAAGCAGACAGCCGATAAAAATAAACATCGGTATAGCCAGCAGGATGATACTGGTCATACTTTCGATAATCGAGGGCGGCAACATCTGCAGAAATCTCGGCCCGTTAATCAGGTACAGGGCGACAATTCCCACACTGCCGAGGGTAAAGGCAACAGGAGTCCGGATGACAAATAGAACGATAACTGCTGCGAACATGAGTAAAACTATCAATGCCGGATTCATCACACACTCCCTTGTTTAAATTTCAAGATGGTTTTTCCCAGATCTGCCAGTATCTGCAGAACGAAAAACAGAGAACCCAGCGGCAACAATGCCTTTACAGGCCAGAGAACCGGGCCGAAAAGGGTGTGGGAATGCTGATTGGTAGCGAATGCGTGCCAAGCGAACTTGTATCCCTGCCAGAACAGAACGACAAACATGAACAAGGCGACGACAGAGACGATCAAGTCTGCGGAGTATTTGAGCTTTTTCGGGAAGAACTGATAGATGATATCAACGGAGACATGCCCCTTCCTAAGAAGAACCCATCCACCGGTGAATGCTACATAAGCTGCAAAAAGATACCCGCACAGTTCATGTACCCAGATGGTCGGGCTCTCGAAAAAATACCGTGCGATCACTTCATACACCATCAGGAACATAAACACGAAGATCAGAAGGCTGGAAGCTTTGCCGACCATCTTGTTTGTTTTTTCAGCGATAGAGATCAGTTTTTCAATGGTTTGCATTGTTAATCCTATAATCTCATTCCGCAGATGGTACCGGTTTAACCATCTGCGGAAATGTTATATGTTTTTACAGTTCGTAGCCGAGGCTCTTGAGGTTTTCCTTCACAAGAGCAATATACTGTGCGGACAGGTCATCGGTGGTGAGTTCCTCGTCCCACATCTTGACGGCGGTTGCAATCCACTTCTGCATTACCTCGTCGGGCAGTTCGACAAATTCGGTTCCCGCTTCCTTCATTTTTTCGATAACCGCACTATTTTCAGCCTCGAAAGCATCAATCATGTTGAGGGCGGAATCCTTCAAAGCGGTTTCGAGGATAGCTTTCAAGTCGTCGGGAAGCTCGTTGTACCTGTCGAGATTGGTGATGACTTCACAGTTCTGGGCACCTGAGATATATGGGGTCGTCTGGTACTTCGCCACCTCGAAGGTCTTGGCGAGATAACTTTCCGCATGATTGCCGCTTATCTCAGCATCGATAGTGCCGCGGGACAGGGCTACATATATTTCGGAAAATGGGATGAATACAGTGGGTATATCCATTTTTTTCAAAGTCTTGGCGATGGTTCCGGAAGCCCTGACTTTCATGGTTTTAAGATCTTCCCAGCTGTTGATCGGCTTTTTCGAGACTATGGTGTAACCGTCCATAATCAGAGGCGCACCGTAAAGTACATTCTGGGTTGCATAGCTGTCACGGAAGAATTTGAATATCTTATCCTGGTATATGAACTCCTTGATTTCATTGACACCCCTCGGGTCTCCGGGCAGCGCGAATGCGGTTGCGGCCACCGGCAGAATGCCGCTGTGATAGGCGCTGCAGGTGGTTCCCATATCAATGGATCCCATCCCCACCGATTCAAAAATGGAGGGGCCCTTCACCAGAGCTCCCGCCGGCAATACCTGTATTACGATACGGCCGTCGCTTTTCTCTTTGACATCGGCTGCCAGCTTATTCATGGCTACCGTTACCGGATGATTCAGAGAAAACATGTTCTGCATCGTAAATTTATAGGTTTTTGCCGCATTTGCCGTCGTAACCATTAATGAACATACCAGAACCGCTACCAATCCCAGTGAAAACCTTTTCTTGTTAGTCGACATTGTTTCTCCTCTTCAGTTGTTGTTGTAGGTTGCCCGGAAAGGCCTCTTTCCGGTTCGGGTGCTGCCTTAATGCTATCTGCCCTTCCCTCCTTCTGTTTTGTCCCCCGGAGATGGGGCTTTGTCGTTACAACCACCGGTTTTTCTGCCGTCCGGCGGCCTCAATACGATCGCCCTGTTATCTGCCGATGATCAATCCCTGGGGATCACATTTTTCACGGAGGATTTTGATCTCATCACGGGTCGGAGGAGACAACTCGCTCGCCTGTGAGATATCGACCTCAAACTCCATGTTTTCAAGTATCTTTTCTGGGGTTATCCCGGGATAATAGTTTTCCAGGACCATTTTCCTGGTGACTTTATCAAACCCCATGATCGCCATGTTGGTAATCACTTTCGAGGGTCCCTTGCCGGGAAGTCCGGCCCGCTCCCGCGAATCCCCTCCATCCAGCCAGCCGGGACTGGTCAGGTAGTCAACCTTGTTGACGAATTTCCTTTTCTCGTGCTGCATGAAGATGATGGAATTATCGACAAAGGAAGCCACGTCGCATGCGCCGCCGCTCCCGGAGAACCTGACCTTGGGTTTGTGGTAATCGCCGATGACCGTTGAGTTAAGGTTGCCGTAACAGTCGATCTGGGCGGCGCCTATAACTCCCACCACCTGTTTACCGGTCTTGCGGTTCTGCATATAGCCGAACGAATCGATAAGACCGCCGTTCACCGCAGTATAGTACATCACCCTGGGGTCTGCCACAGCCAGGGGAAGCTCTTCGAGGACCGAATCGATCGCGCCTGTTTCGAAAAATATGGTACTGTTCGGCGCGTTGATATGTTTTGCTGCCATTGCCGCCACCATTGAGATGCCGGTTCCGCAGAATATAATGGCGCCGTCGTTTATCTGCCTGGCGGCAGCGATGGTCATCAGCTCTCTCAGGGTATAATCATCCACCGTAATCACTCCTTTTTCGTGTTATAGCGGTTTGGGAATCCACAATCACTTTCTGTCAAGATTGACAGCATACCCGGTCCGCGGATCCGCAGCAATAACTGCCAGACGCTCCTCACCTGCTATATCCAGACGTTCCTGGTGATTTTTTACCAGGTGGATATATTCATTGAGATACTTGGCAAACATCGCATCATCTGAAGCAAATTTTTTATAATCATTGAGGAACATCGGATCGTAATCGTAATAGTTATAACAGGCGGTGGGATAAGCACCCCCGGGTACGTGAACCACGGCATCAACGCAAAAGTGCGGTATCTGGTTGGCGTCCGACTGGCTCTTCATCTCGTGGGAAGAAACCAGTTTTTCACATGTCACGATAAGGTGTTTGGCCGCCTTGGCCTGTTCGACGTCGGCCATCGGCAACCCCTGAATCTGCGATGTGCCGAGCTCATCAGCCTGTTGAACGTGGATAATTGTCACGTCGGGATTGATGGCGGGGACGAATACCAGTTTTTCGGTGTCCGCCCATCCGCCAAACGGATTGTCGGCAGCCACCATTTTCTCATTTGGCAATTTCGGATCCTGCTCCCGCAACTCCCTGGAAAATCCCCACTTGTTGAAGATGTCGGTGCCAAGGGAAGAACGGGTCGGCAGGCAGGGAACCCCCATGGCTCCCGCCAAAAACCTCAGGGTCATCTGGTAGTTGGAATAATCTTCAACCAACAGACTTCCTTCCTGCACCGCTCGCTTGAACCTGATGCAGGTGGGGGCGAACCTGCCGTTTCCGCCATAGGCGATCTCGATTCTGTCGACACATCCCCCCCCCACGAGCTCGTCCACTCCCTGTCCATTTGAATGCGCATACAGATGTATTTTTCTCTTCTTCTGACGGATAATTTCATAAACGGCGGCCATAGGATTTCTGTTCACGGTAAAGCCACCTATGGAGAGATGGCATCCATCGCTCACAAAGGTTGATATCGCGGTTGAAAGATCCATCAGTTTTTCAGACCTGGTTGTCATAGCCTTTCATCGTACGTAAGTGTTGTTGTTTAAAGAAATCTCACCACAGATAGGATTTCCCCTCTCCTTTCGCCTTCAGGTCAAACCTTGCTGATCATCCGTCATGTTCCTGAAAGCCTGCCCCCGCTCAGCCAGCCAGACGTTCGGTCAGCGCCGGCACAAACTGCTTCAGGTCGGCTACAACCAGCACGTCGGCGACTTCACCGATCGGCGCATCCCGGTCGGTGTTCACCGCGACTATAAATTCCGATTTTTTCATCCCGGCAATATGCTGAATCGCTCCGGAAATACCGCAGGCGACATAGAGTTTAGGCGATACCGTCTGCCCCGTGGTACCAACCTGGCGGTTATGTTCCGCCCATTCCGAATCGACCACCGGCCGGCTGGCCCCGTATTCACCCTTGAGCGCCTTGGCCAGACTCCGGATAATCTCAAGATTTTCCGGTTTACCGATTCCCCGGCCGGCGCTGACGATAATCTCCGCCTTGGAGAGATCGACACCACCGGCCTCACTCTCCTCATAGCCGTTAAACACCACCAGACTCTTGGCGTCACACTCTATCTTTTCTACCGCGACCGTTCCGGAAGGCTCACCCGAGAGAGTAAAAGCCCCGGCCTGGAGGGTAACTACGCATTTTGCTGTTTTGGCCTTTATCTCCCGGCGCAACTTGGCGTTGCACACCGGGGTTACCAGAGCGCCATCGACGATATCGACCACTTCCGATATCTGTGCCGCCCCCATTGCCAGAGCCACCCTGGGTGCAAGATCCCAACCGTAGGAGGAGTGGTTGAACACCACCATGTCCGGCTGCTCTTTGTCAATGACGTCAAGGAGCAGCTGCTTGTGCACCGAAGGGTTAAACTCACCATACTTCGCGCTGTCAGCGAGGTAAAGAGTACCGTCGTATTGCGGCAGATCGCTGTCGCTGCCCACCAGGAACATGGCCGACTCGCCGCCGAGTTGACTGGCGAACGCCACCAGGTCGTAGGTCGAGCCTAAAAGTCTGCCGTCTCTATATTCCGCTACCAGTAATGTTTTCATCGCTCAACTCCTTACGCAAATACCGTGGTACGCTCTTTGAGAAGGGTGACCAGCTGTTCGACCAGGTCGCCGACCTCTCCTTCCAGTATCAATCCGCCGCTCTTCTTCTCGGGCAGGGAAATCTTTGGCGTCTCAAGCCTGGACTCAACTGTCAGCAGATCGCCAACCTCAACCACCGCAAGCTCTTTCTTCTTGGCCTTCATGATATTGGGCAGGGTCGGATAGCGGGGACTGTTCAGTCCCAGCTGACAGGTGACAAGCACGGGAGCCTGGGCGCTGACTTTGGCCTTTACTCCTCCCTCCAACTCGCGCTTGGCGTTTACCGTACCGTTGTCAAAAGCAAAATCGACAATTGTCGTAATACAAGGCAGGTTCAGCATCTCAGCCACCAGGACCCCAACCTGACCGGAGCCGCGGTCCTGTGACTGCATCCCGGTAAAAATCATATCGAAGTTCTTATCTTTTGCGAACTCGGCGATGATGGAGGCAATCTCAAAGGGATCTTTTTCATGGACCTTGACGTCGTTTACATGGACACCGCGGTCACAGCCCATCGCCAGCGCTTTCTTCATCGTCTCCTGGATCCGCTTGGGTCCAATGGACAGCACCGTCAGGTCACCTTCTCCCACCTGTTCTTTTAGCAGGATGGCCTGCTCGACGCTGTATTCGTCATATTCGTTCATCCGCCAGGCAAGGTCGCTTTCGTCGTACCAGCTGCCCTGGTCGTTGATCCGGAACTTTGATTCCATGTCCGGAACCTGCTTCATGCATACGAGAATCTTCATCGCTCAACTCCATTAATTTATTGTGACCGGCAAATTCTTCGCCCTGTAATGCTCAATCATTTTCCACCAGTCTGTCGGCTAATATTTCGGCGATATCGCGCGACTTCATTTGTTCTTCAAGTTCGGCACCCTTGATCCCGTCTTCGAACATGGTCAGACAAAACGGACAGTTGGAGACCAGGGTCGGCGCATTGGTCTGTGCCGCCATGGTGACGCGTTTCACGTTGATCCTGGTACCGAGTTTTTCTTCAGCCAGTATCCTGCCGCCCCCGGCGCTGCAGCAGAAAGACTCGCTGCGGTTCCTGTCCATTTCATTAATGGTCCCGCCGGCGGCACGGATCAGGTTTCTGGGAGCTTCATAGATATCGTTGTGACGTCCGAGATAACAGGAGTCGTGGTAGGTGCATTCAAAGTTGTCACTGTTGAATTCCAGCTTGTTGGCGGCCACCAGCTTCTCAAGGAAATCGGTGTACGATTCGACTTCGATGTCAAAATCGAAATCACGATAATCCTTACTGAGGGTGTTGAAGCAATGGGGACAGGTGGTCACCACCTTCTTGACGCCATACCCCTTGATGGTCTCGATATTTTCCATGGCAAGCGTCTGGTACAGATACTCATTGCCCATCTTGCGCATCGGTTCGCCACAGCACTTTTCCTCTTTGCCGAGAATGCCCACCTTGATTCCTGCAGCCTG
>NZ_FNJI01000027.1 GCF_900104445.1 Desulforhopalus singaporensis
GCTCTTGTTGAGGCTGCATGGACCTATCGTTTTCCCGCACGAGTTAGCCGTCAATTGAGAAAACGTAGTGACCGGTTGCCTGTTGCGATACGGCAGATATCCTGGAAGGCCCAATTGAGATTATGTGAGAAGTACAGGAGGCTAAGCGGTAGGGGAAAACCGAAAACGGTTGTAACCACAGCGATAGCCAGGGAATTAATCGCATTTATCTGGTCTATCGACAGAGAAGTTGATTTGCAAGGCAAAACCCGATCTGCGGGCTGATAATCCAAAACGGTAATTAATCCGCCCCGCCAAGCCTCAATATCCTCCGACGAGCATTTTTTTGAGGCCATTCTCGGAATCGAGCCTTGACGGGGCTACCGACGGTAGAAAATGCCGGGAAGCGGCTTTAACAAACCTAAAAAACAAAGAGAAGGAGGCAGGCAAGGAAAACAAGCTGACAGTCCGGCCCTGGACATTGTCAGAGGCGCAATCACGGTATGGGGAACCCTCGTTCCGGATTTTAGGATAAGGTTGAACCGAACTCCTGTTATTAATCCGGTGGGCAAATACGTCTTATCCGGATGCCGCTTTCGGGTTCGCGTCTGACTATCTGGCTGTTTATACGTCAATAAAATTGACTCCTAACTAAAAAATACGAAAAGTTTAAACCTAAATGCCCGCCGGATTAATATTAGAGAGAGGCAAACCCCACGACGTATCCAAGTCAGGCGGTATCTAACCCGCGAATATCAGTATGAGCAACCGTCGTTATACTGGTTCCGCCTCTGATAATGTCCAGGGAGATATAGGCAATAAAGCCGACAAAAACGGATGGGAAACTTGCGTTTTTCCTTGACCCTGTCAAACATATCAATCCGAAGGCTAAATAGCAGACATTGTCTAAATTTCAAACAAACCTATTATCAATATGTTACGAGTCAATTCCTCGTTAGCGAATGTCTACTAATCAACGTACTGATTAATAATTTGTGAGTTTAGGTGTTTACTTTGGAAGATGTTGGAGAAATAAATGAATAAGAATTTACACTAGTCGAGTGGTGTTGTGAAAATAAAAATAATTGTGGGAAAATTGTGTTTAAAGGAAGAAGAGTATGCAGAGTTGTTGTTCTGAAAAATCTATAACATATTGTAATGATGTGGGTAGTGATGTTGGTGTACTATTTTTGTTTGGTGCTTTTTGTTGATAGGAGGGAGGTTGTTTTTCTTGGGTGTTGATTGAAGTTTTCTTGGTATGTTTTCAAGCATTCGATTAATAATTAGGTGAAAAATGCAATGCTGTGGGGTGTAAAACTTTTCGATACGATAAATTAATTAATATCGAGCATGTTTTTTATTTCGGGGATGTAGTAGGTTGTGTCATTGTTTAGTGAAAAATTTTTCAAGACACCATTTTTCCCCCTGAAAGCAACACAGAACTTATCATTTTTCTTGTCTGTAAGCGGATCAATGTATCTGCATTTGTCTACTAAGATGACTGGAGAACTGTTCTTTTCTGCAAGAATTTTTTTGGTTAAGTAATTGCCCGATGATCGCTTCTTTTCATAAGGGAATCTCATGATAGTATTAAGTTGATCGTCGAGCTCAACTAATACAGGTATATTAAACTTGCGTAGACCGATCTTGACTATTTCATTTTTAATGTCTATTTGAAACTTCCCTGTAATTTTAGGGAAGCCCCATAGATTACTTATTTCTCTGCCCCAGTTTTTTATATTTTGGGCGATATGTATCCTGGTTTTTTCAGTTGTTGCGGATTCGTCAAAGAGATTTCTTCCTAAACCTATTTGTCCTTCAATTCCCAACACAGAAAGAATGGTTGAGCCAATGTCCAGAGTGGTACCTGCTACATCAATTTTTTTGTTTTTGTATTTTTCAGGATCGATAATAATTAATAAATTTCTTCTGTCTTGTCCTTTAAGAAAATCAGAGGCAATACTTCTCATTCCAAAATGATCTGACTGTAATACAATGATGGTATTCTGGGCAAATGAGGAGTTGAGAATCTTTTGTATAAAATTTGCAACCATCCGGTCAGAACATTTGACTGCATCCAATAAAGAATTGTCAAAATTTCCATATGAATCAGTTTCGCAGCTGGCAGACCGGTGCCCCTTTGGATGATGGGTATCCAATGTTAAGGTTGTGAGCGCAAAGTTTTCGTTGTTTGCGGATAATTTTAAATATTTTTCAAAAGCGATTTCAAAAAGGCTGTCGTCATAAAGGCCCCATCCATGCGCATAGTTCTGATTTTTCAGTTTAGGTAACAATTCATTTTTTCCTAAAACTTCATCGTATCCATGGGTTTGAAAAAACTTGCCTTTTCCCGCAAATGTGTGATCGGCTCCTCCTAAAAATGTCAGGTGATAGCCCTGTTCTTTCAGGATATCGCCAAGGCAAACGGCATAAGGTAGAAAGGTATCATAACTGGACATGGAGTTCCCGTTGCTTGGTGTATATAATGGGATTCCGCATTCGCTGGAAGTGATACCACCAATTGTCCAGCCGGTCTTTGGGGCTTGTTTGATTTCTGTAAAGGTAACGCCCAGTGACTCAAGATTTTTCAAGTCTGTTATAAGATTTGGAAAGAGCTCTGAATCGAAGTATGTTCTCTCCAGGCTTTCGACATAAATATGTACGAGATTTTTTGGATTTTTGAATCGTTGGTGAGTTTTGTCTCCCATATAGTAGTTGTAGAAATCTGATCTCGCTGTCTGGCTACCTTCAAGAGAGGTTTGATTTGTCTGATATAGGCGAGCTATGTCGAAAATACTTGGATTTAATAAAAAAGATAATGTTAAAAAAGTGTAGGTTGTAATCGATATTTTTCTGCTGATATATTTGCTTTTGTTTTCATATTTGAAAATGAGATAAGTGATTAATGTCAAGGAGGTGATCAGAGCTAATAAAGAAACTGTAATTAGAGATAAATAGTCCTTGAAACCTGCTCCATCAATTCCATATTTAAGATGAAAAATAGTGGAGTAATCAATTCCATTGCCAGTGAAATAATTTGCGATAAAATGAACTGCTGTCAAAAAAATTAATAAGAGAGAGAGGATATACGCAGGAATAGCTTGGCGTTTTGGGATTCTAAATTTCGCAAAAAGAAAAATGCTCAAGCAAAAAGTTAAAATAAAAGGGGCGTAGTATATAAGTTTATTTGTCATCTTTTATCAGTTCTCATCCTGTTGTCTGTCAAATGCTGGTCGTCTTTTCGGTAAAATGCGTAATGTTTTGTATATGCCGAGGTTTCGTTTCACAACGTAGATTGTTAAATTCGGCGGTTTTGGACTGAAGTGTCGAATAGATTAAAGCTGGAGATCATATGGAATATCGGAAGAATGACTGAATAGAACTTAATGTGAATGGGAATCATTTTCATTTATAAGGGCGCCGAATTACTGTTGTTGTGACTTGCGTCTCTTTATTGATTCAATAGACATTTGTGCAACCTTTTGGTGGGACCATAAACTGACGTTTTGCAGAGGTATTAGTCTTTCATCATACATACAGAAGTGAACCAGACGTTTAGTGATACTATTTAAGTATCAGTTTTATTCTTGTTTTGATAACTATTTTAAATAGTTAAGCTTAATGCGTAGCCAATATTATTATTTTGCACTTGTATGCTGTCCTGAAACCTTGAGATTTTATTTTAAATAGAGCGATAATCTTATCTTGATGTGAGTAAAGTGCAAGGCCTGTTTTTCTTCTAATGAAAATGAAAATTCTAATTTGCCAATGAAGATAAATTTTTGGCCTTTATTCCTCTTACTTGAATATTGCAGGCATGAATGAAACCGATTGAGCAATTTGTCCATCAAAAGATGATTCCGGTTTGGAGCTGGGCCGGAAATGGCAAGTCGTGGCTTTTGCCTGCAATTCTCAGCCACCAGTGTAGTTAGTGCTTATGTTAAGTCTGTTCGCAGGTTTCATGAAAGATGGTTCTGCGGCGGGCAATGTTTGTGGTTTTCAATGTTTCAGAAAATATATTGGTAAGTACTGATCATGAACGATCTGCCAAAACATTCACGTTCAATGAGTTATCTGGTGCATCCTAAGATAAGAATAGATACTGGATAATATAAGAACAAAGTGTTCAGAGCTCTTGAATCGGTCGGGTTTTGAAAAGTGATGGCTTGAGAGAGAAATTAACAATAATTTGCCTTGCTGGTTTAACACTTCATATCGTTTCCCCTCTACTCTTGGGTGGGTACAGTCATCTGCCTACCAGTCGGTTATCAATAATAATAGTGGTATAGCGGAAAAAACTATGGTTTAAGTGGATTCGGGACGGAAGGTTTGATTTGCTTATGTCACTGATGTCGAGATACTGAAGTAGGTGGTAACGTTCTGAAATATATAAGAAATAAAAAATACCGTAGTAGCGTATGAGTTTTTTAAAAAGCAATAAAGCAGTCATCGTTCTTGGTATGCACAGATCCGGAACCTCGGCATTGACCGCTGGGCTTACGGCATTGGGGTTTAACTTCGGGCACCTGGCTGAGCACAAAAGTATCGAAAATCCTAAAGGGTATTTTGAAAACCAGGGAGTGGTTCAGCTCAATGAGCGTATCCTCAACCATTTAGGGTATTCATGGTCCAATCCGTTTGTGATCGGCATCGGCGATTTGGCTGAAATTACCGATCAGTTTTATGTTGAAGCCAGTAATCTTCTTCAGAGCAATTATCAGGATTGTCCGTTATGGGGAATTAAGGATCCCAGGGTGAGTCTGCTGCTTCCTTTCTGGAAACGGGTAGTACGCGAGACCTTTAATGACACCGAGGTTTACTATGTTCATGCTCTGCGCTCTCCTGTAGAGGTGGCGGAGAGCCTTCGGGTCAGGAGCGAGAAATTTCAGCAGTTTCTCTGTGGTGACACAGAACAGAGCCTGCTTTTATGGTTTGCTTACCACTTTCATGCGCTGAAAAATGTTAAGGGAGAGCAAAATATTCTTGTCAGCTTTGAGGATCTGCTGAACGACCCGGCAAAACAACTCAAGAGATTATCCGCTTTTCTCGGGGTGTGTCCGGACCCCACGAGTGTTGATGAATACTGTGATTCCTTTCTAGAGAAAAAATTAAAACACCACTCGTCCCTTAGCATAGCTATAAAAGAAGACTATAGGGACTACCTGTTTATCGATGACTTTTTCCGTAATCTTCTGGGATTGACAGCAAGCAATAGTTTTGGTTCGTCGCAAATTAAGAGCATTGTATCCGATCTGCCTGATCTTCGTTATCTGCATACCTGTGCACGGGTGGGGGGAGCGGTTTTTCAAGACTTGGATTCGGCCAGGAGACAGCTGCAGGCAACAATAAAGGAAGCAGAGGTTCTGGCCAGACAGGTGCAATATACAGATGAAATGGAGCAGCACGTTTCAGGGTTGGAATCGAAGCTGGGAAACAGTGAGAATCAGTTGCATGAAACTGTGTCGAAACTGAAGGCCAGTCGTCTGGAGCATGCGATCATAAAAGCGGAACATGAACGAGTCGTTAACGGGACGGTATACAGATTCGTTGCGGCAGCCGGCAATGCGGTTAAGAAAAACAGCGTGTTCAGCTGGATTCTTGAGCGTCTTTTGGGAAGGAAAAATTATTGGTCGACCAGCGGAGCGCTCCGGCTTATAAATGCAAGTAACTCTTTTGACCGGAAATACTATTGTGATCATACGCCGGGCGTTGCAGAAAAAGGGGTTGACCCGGTACGTCATTTCCTGACTCAGGGGTGGAAACAGGGTGTCAGACCTAATCGTTTTTTTGATCCTCTGTACTATATTGAAGCGTATCCCGATGTTGCGGCAACGGGGCTGAATCCTCTGGTACATTATATAATAGCGGGAGAGAGGGAAGGACGCAGGACGGAGGATTCTGCATCAGACACCACCACTCACAAGCAAATTTCTGTAAGTGATAGGCAACAAAATTTTGATCCGGAGTTTTATCAAAAGGCGTATTCCGATGTCGGGGGGAGTGATCCGTATTATCACTATCTTCATTATGGGAAAAAGGAGGGGCGGTTAGCCAACGCAGCGCAGCAGCATGCGTGTGTTGGTGTTGACAAACTGGCGAAAAACAGAAAGACGGTCATCGTCGTAACCCATGACGCCAGTAGAACCGGTGGTCCGATGTTGACCCTGAAGATAATAGAGCAGTTGAAAAAGCGTTTCAACATTATCGGGATACTGCTTCATGGTGGCGAGCTGGTAGAAGAGTATAAAAATAAATGTGATGTCACGATAGGAGTGCCGGAAAGCGGTACGGAATATTTGATAGGTGCAATTGTTGGGCAGGTTGCCGCTCACACAGCGGTCTCTTTTGCCATAGCAAACACCATAGAGTCTCGCTACGTGCTTCCGGTGCTGGCAAAGATTTTTATTCCGGCACTTTGCCTTATACATGAGTTTGCGTCCTACGTCCGTCCTGTTGGAGCAATCGCCGAAGCCAATTTATGGGCAGCACGGCTTATCTTTTCAACGGAAATAGTATACAAGAACGCGGTTGAACATTGCCCGGATGTGGCCGGGGACCAGCCGCTGATTTTACCGCAGGGCCGTTCCGCACAACCGCTTGATAGAAATCGAGACGAGCTGCAGCAGGAGGGAACTCGGGTAAAAAACCTGATGCGACCGGGTTCTGATCCTGAGGGGACAGTTGTTGTTCTGGGGGGCGGGACCGTCGAGTTGAGAAAAGGTGTCGATCTCTTTATTTCCTGTGCAGCTGCCATATTGCAAAGATATCCGGAAAAGGCTTTTCGTTTTGTCTGGGCCGGGAAAGGGTTTGTCCCTGACACGGATACGGATTATTCAGTCTATCTCAACGACCAGATTGTAAGAAGCGGCCTGCAGGATCATGTAGTTTTTCTGGGTGAGCTAAAAGATGTGACCTTGGCTTATGAATTGGCAGATTTGTATTTTTTGAGTTCGAGACTTGATCCTTTGCCCAATTCGGCAATTGACGCAATGTTTTACCGGTTACCCGTGGTCTGTTTTGCCAACACAACGGGAATCGCTGAAATACTGAAAAAGAAAAAACTAACCAGGGAGTGCGTGGTTTCCTACCTCAATGTCGAACAGGCAGCAGACGTATGTGGTCGACTGTGTTTCGATCCTGATTACAGGAAACTGGTGGGAATGTCTGTTGAGGAGTTGGCAATGTCGACTTTTGACATGGAGACGTATGTAGAATCTCTTGTCCGGATTGGCGAGAAATGTGAGATCGAGGCGCGTAGGGAGGAACAGGATTGTCGATGTATTAGAGAAGAAAAGGCTATGGATCCTGATTTTTATAACTCTCCGTTTGGTAAAAAGAAGTCTCTGGAAGAATGCGCGGTACACTTCGTTAAATCATGGCGGGATGGAAATGGATCGCGAAAACCTTTTCCGGGGTTTCATCCGGGGATCTATCTGCAGCACCATGGCGTTTCCCCGGGTGGAAATCCCCTGGCCGATTTTCTTCGGCAGGGCCGTCCTGCCGGGCCCTGGCTGACCGAGATAATCCGCCCTGATTTCCAGGGGCCTCAGGACTTCGGGAATTTTACAGAGAAAGCAGCTCTTCATATTCATGTCTTTTATGACGATCTTTTTGAGACAATATGGAGTACACTGTCCGCCCTTGATTTTCCGTTGGATTTGCTCTTAAGTGTCGTTTCACCAAGTGTTGCCGCTAAGCTGGCCGGGGTAACAGCGGGGTATACCAATGGTCGGGTCGATATCAGAGTGGTGCCGAACCGGGGGCGGGATATAGGGCCGTTGTTGACTGAATTTAATCGAAAAATCGTGGAAAATTATTCCATAATCGGTCATCTTCATACCAAGAAAACCCTCGATATCAGTGAGTCAGCTGTAGGGCGTATATGGTTCGAGTTTTTACTTGAAAATCTGCTTGGAATAAAAAAACAGATGGCCAGGATTATTGTTGGCAGGATGGCAAATGACCCGAGTATCGGCCTGGTTTTTCCCGATGACCCACATGCCGTCGGGTGGGATGAAAACAAGAAGATTGCATCGGAAATGGCGGGAAAAATTGGGATTTCTGCAGGGATGGATAGATGTTTCAACTTTCCCGTGGGGACCATGTTTTGGGCAAGAACCGATGCTATAATGCCTCTTTTTCAGCAAAATTTTACCTGGGACTGCTATCCCCGGGAGCCGCTGCCTTATGATGGCACAATGTTGCATGCCCTGGAGCGTATTCTGCCTTTTGTTGTCAAACAGACCGGCTATCGTTCCGTGGTAACCCATGTGCCGGGAGTAACCAGGTAATCACAAAAAATTACGAAAACCATGTCAGAAAAATCAGGTATGAGAACAGTAATCCTGCATTACCATCTATTCAAGAATGCCGGTACATCGCTCGATGCTACCTTCCGTGATAATTTGGGTGACCAGGGGTGGGTAACAAAAGAATTCCCTCCGCAGCGGCCCAAAAACAGAGCGGAGGTTGCAGTCTGGCTCCAGGAGAATCGTACCGCAAGGTGTTTCTCTTCCCACACGGCAATGATGCCGCCTCCGCTCATTGAAGGGCTCAGGGTTCTGCCTGTTATTTTTGTTCGGCATCCTCTTGATCGGATTGCATCTGCATATTTTTTTGAAAAAAACCAGGCAAGTGATACCTTTGGAGCTGTACTGGCACGAAACACCAGCCTCGCCGGGTATATTGAAACAAGGTTGGCCCTGCCGCACGACCGGCAGTGCAGAAACTTTCATGTCGAGCGTTTTGCCAGTTTTTTTGATGAAACTGAAGGCGGTGAACTGGAGCGGGCCAAACGGGCCTTGGCGGCTCTTCCGTTTTTCGGTGTCGTTGAAAAATATGATGAGTCTCTTGCGCGGTTGCAGGCCTGGCTCCGGCAGGATGGGTTTGGCGAGTTAGAGCTTGAAGCGATGAAAAAAAATGTTTCCCAGAGAACAAGCAAGAAGCTGTGCGATAAGCTCAATAGCCTGGAAGAAGCTGTCGGAAAGAAACTGTACGCCAAGCTAAAGGAAGTAAACACGCCGGATCTTGAATTCTACAGCGAAGCCAGGAGAATATTTGGTGCATGATGCTGTGTGTTGAAAGGGTCGCCAAGATTTTTGCATACTATCCACGCGATGTCGGGAAAATGACTCCCGGATCCGGAACCCAGGGCCAGGAAACTTACTCATATCTGATGATCGAGAGGATGGGTTCATGTGGTGCTAACTGGTGAGGCCAGAATAATGTTACGTCAAATAGTCGAAAAAATATTTAGAACAAAACAAAAGCAAACAAACATAAAAGTAACAATTATCGGCAGTTGTCTGTCTAATTTTGTTGTAACAGATTATTTGGCGAATTGTTTAGATAATACTGAAATAGTCAGGTTGACAAGCGCGTTGCAACTTCGGAGCGATATAGTTTTAGAGATTATTGAAAACGATAGCTTTGACTACGATTTAGTGAATAGTTTTCTGTCCTGTGGGCAATGGGGAGGTTGCAAGGAAAAACAGGATTATGCAAAATGGTTTTCGTCGTTTGTCATGGACAAGGTTGACAATTGCAGAAACATAGCAATGGATATTCCTGATTTGTTAATCATGGATTCATTGTGTGACATTCGACACAGTCTTTATGCCCATAAGGAGAAGGGGTGGAAAGCGTTTTTCGGTAATATACAATTTAAAGATCCCGAAGTATCCCGACAGTTTAATGAAAAATTTCAATATATAGGTTTGCTTGACCCTCAGACACAGCTGGATAATATTGTTCGGATATACAATTTTTTTAGAAAAAAATCGCCAAAGGTGATTCTGTGTTATATGCATTTCCCAATGCATCCGAACTATTTGGATTCAAAGTGGATTCAGAGGAGTCTTGAATTCAAGGCGTTATTTGATGAGTACAGCAAAGGTGGCAAAATAGCGCAGTGCGAAATTATTTCACTTCCTGAGGATCGGATTAAACCTGTAACCGATCCTGATGACCCAAACTATAGCCCGCAGATTTGGAACCACTTTTACCCCGAGGTTTACCAGTTTTTTTCCGAAAAAATTTCAGACAAAATTGCTCTCTGTCGGTAAAAATTCAGTAATATCTTCTTATTATGATGTTTTTTGAGTGGCATGTGTTATGTTTCGCTTTTTGTATAAAACAGATGGGCAAAAATAAATGAAAACGCATGAGGTCGTCTGCGTCAGGCCGTCAACGTGGGGTTGTTAGAAACCAAAGGAAACTGTGCCGGCTTGTAATAGGCGACCCTTCTCTCAGGAGAGTTTCGTTTTAAGTTTTCACTGCCCTGCTCAATGAAACGCGGGATGGGGGGAAGATTTACCCAGTCTTATACATGGATGACGGAAAATTGTCTGGCAACTCATGAAGTTTTCTAGATGATTCGTAAATAAAAACGAAGAAACCTGTTTTTCCTGTTGCTGATTGCGTTGCAGGGTTGTGAAGTTCAAAAGTCTCTATATTGAATCATTTGAACGGTGATGAAATTGGGCGTTAAACCGCTGCCGCAGAGCAGGGAAATTGTTTGAAAGTTATAAAACAGCCAGCCATTGTTCCGACACTATGTTTAAAATATGCACTCGTATCCGCACTAAGTAATGTGCGGATCATTAAAAAAAATGAAAAAAGTGGTTAAAGATATGTTGTCCTCATCTTTGCGTTTTCCCCTTGCCGTAGCAAAGCTGCGCAGACTGTTGGCCCCCGCTGAAAAAAAGGACACGCAGGAACAAGAGGCTCTCATAGAAAAAGATACGGAGATCATTCGGTCTTCGGGATTGTTTGATGTCAATTATTACCTTGCAGCCTATCCTGATGTTGCCAGGTCCGGCATTGACCCTATTTACCATTTTGTGGTTCACGGCTGGCTTGAGGGAAGAGACCCGTCTCCCGATTTTTCAACGAAATATTATCTCGGTCGATATGCTGATGTCAAAGAGGCGGGGATAAATCCTTTTCTCCATTACGTTTCGTTCGGGCAATATGAGGGGCGTCATGGCTCCCTGGAGAGCGAACAGGTCTTTACAGGACAGCTGATCCCTTTCTGGCGCTATTTCCCTGAACTGGACCGGGAGGATTTGTCTATTGACAAGATCCAGCTGGATGTCCTCTATCAGTCGGGTAAGCTCTGCAGACACAGCATTCATGTAGCGATATTAAATGGTCAGCTGGCTTTTCAAAAATATGAGCACCCCGATATTTCTATTATAATTCCAGTTCACAACCAGATTGACTACACCCTGCAGTGTATAGCATCGATAAAAAACAATGTTTCCCCTGCGGTGACATATGAGGTTGTTGTTGTTGATGACGCGTCCACAGATGGCACCGCGGATATGTTGCAGACCATCGACGGTCTGCGGTTGATTGTCAATGACAACAATCTTGGGTTCGTCGGCTCCTGTAACAATGGCGCAATGGCTGCAAAAGGAAATTACCTGGTGTTTCTCAACAATGACACCATTGTCCTTCCGGGGTGGCTTGAGAACCTGCGAAAAACTTTTGCAACAATCCCTGGTACCGGTTTGTGCGGTTCGATGCTGCTCTATCCAAACGGGCTGCTGCAGGAAGCAGGCGGCATAATCTGGAAAGACGGTTCCGGGTGGAACTATGGAAATCGGGACAAACCTTATCAGCCAAAATATCTTTTCGCAAGAGACGTCGACTACTGTTCGGGGGCGAGCATCATGGTGCCCAGGGCGCTGTTTGACGAATTGGGGCGGTTTGATGAAATATATTCACCGGGCTACTATGAAGATACAGATCTTGCCTTCAAGGTAAGGGAAAAAGGGCTCAGGACCGTCTACCAGCCTTTTTCCCGGATAGTCCATTTTGAAGGTATGACGGCCGGTACCGATCTGAACAGTGGAATGAAAAAGTATCAGCTGGTAAACCAGGAAAAATTTGTCAAAAGATGGTCTGAGGTTCTCTCGGGCCATGATAACCCGGAAGATCGAACATATTATTTTCAGGATCGTTTAGCGAAAAATCATGTGCTGGTAATCGACGCTTCCACCCCGACACCAGATCAGGATTCCGGCTCCAATGACACTGTTATTCATATGGATTTTCTGCAGCAGGCCGGGTTTCGGGTCTCTTTCGTGCCTGGTGCCAATATGCTGCAGTTTGGCAAATATACAGAAGATTTGCAGCAGCGCGGTATTGAGTGCATTTATTCACCCGATTATTACAGTCTCGACAATTATCTTGAACGTGAAGGGTGGCGGTATGATCTTGTCTGGGTATACAGGTGGACCATGCTCGACAAGTACCTTGCAGATATCGAAAAATATTGTCCTCGGGCAAAGGTGGTTTTTGACACGGTAGATCTGCATTACCTCCGGCAGGAAAGAGAGGCGAAGCTGCGCGATGATGAAAAACTGCGGGCTGTCGCAGAAAAGGTTAAAACCCGGGAGCTTGAGTTAATGAAGGAGGTCGATACCACCATTGTCATAAGCGAGGAGGAAAAGAATCTTCTCGACCGGCAGGAGCAGGTTGACAATGTCGTGGTTCTGCCCATGTGCCGGACTATCCCCGGACGGGTGAACAAATATAGTGAAAGAGGACGCAATATTGTCTTTATCGGCGGTTTCCAGCATTCGCCAAACGTAGATGCCGTGTTGTATTTTGTTGAGCATGTCTGGCCCGTTATCTACAGCAAGGTCCCCGAGGCAACGTTTCTTGTCGCCGGGAGTAAGGCGAAAGAGTTTCTGCCGCCAATATCTGCCGATGGGGTCAAGGTCCTGGGGTTTGTGGAGGATCTGACAAAACTTCTTGAAAACTGTGTGATGACGATCGCTCCGCTCAGGTTTGGTGCCGGGGTGAAAGGCAAGACGCTGTCCAGTCTCAGTCATGGAGTTCCCACCGTACTGTCTTCGGTAGCGATTGAGGGAACGGATATAGTCCCGGGTAAACATTGTCTGCTTGCGGATACGCCAGCCGAGTATGCTGCCGCAGTATGCACTTTGCTGGAGGATGAACAGAAGTGGTATGATCTTTCCGATGCAGGGCTTGGGTTGATGAACGAGTCCTATTCAATGGGTAAGGTGCAAAAGAAATTTACTGAAATTCTAAGCGGTCTGGGGTTTTGACACTCTTTTGTCAGGTAATCGCCCTGCATAAGGCAATTTCTCGCTTGTCTTCATGGCCCACTCTTCAACAACTTTGGAATTTGCCGGCTTTCATCGGAGTTGTTTGCATCAAGGCGACAAAGGTTGTATAACAGTGACCGGTTCAGGAGAGGTTTAAGTATACCGGCAGTCGCGGCACTTTCATGGATCCGTTTCGTGCTTTACATTTTATAAATCCCGGGTCACAACCAGGCCGAATAAAACACAATGCAACAATTCCCCCTTTCTCCCCGAGAAATGATAGTCAGTCCCTGGCGCAATCGTTATCTCATAAAAAAAACAATACAGCGTGAAGTTGTTGGCCGTTACAGAGGATCTTTTCTTGGTGTTTTCTGGTCTTTTTTTACGCCGCTCCTGATGCTTTCTGTTTACACTTTCGTCTTCAGCGTGGTCTTTAAGGCACGGTGGGGAGGAGGTGGCGAATCGAAAACCGAATTTGCCCTTATTTTATTTGCCGGGCTGACTGTCTACCAGCTGTTTGCTGAATGCATAAATCGGGCTCCGGGGTTGGTCGTCGGCAACAGCGACTATGTAAAGCGGGTTATTTTCCCCCTGGAGATTCTGCCCATCAGTAATATGGGAAGTGCTCTTTTTCACGGCTCGGTCAGCATGGCTGTATGGCTGCTTGCCTATGTGGTCCTGTTTGGGACGCCCCACCTGACCATCTTGCTGTTGCCTGTTGTTGTCATGCCCCTGATTTTTTTTACCTTGGGTTTTTCATGGATGCTGGCGTCCCTTGGGGTCTACCTTCGTGATGTTTCACAGGTAACCGGTATCGTAACGACAGCTCTTCTGTTTTTATCTCCTATTTTTTATTCGGCGTCCAGGCTCCCTCCGACGTACCGGATATTTCTCAACCTCAATCCCTTGACAAGTATTATAGAGCAGTCAAGGGGAGTGATGCTTTGGGGGCAGCTGCCAAGTATTACAACCTTGATTATCCAGTACGTTTTCTCTCTGCTGGTTTGCTGGCTCGGGTTCGCCTGGTTTCAAAAGACTCGTAAGGGGTTTGCAGATGTTCTCTGATTTTGCGATCAAAGTAGAAAATCTCTCGAAGTGCTACCAGATCTACGACAAGCCGCACTACCGGCTGCTGCAGATGCTCAGGCGAGGGCGCAAGCAATACTATCGGGAGTTCTGGGCCCTTAGAAATGTAACGCTGGGGGTTAAAAAGGGTACCACCGTCGGTATACTCGGTAGAAATGGTTCAGGTAAATCCACGCTGCTCAAAATGATCTGCGGTACCTTGAATCCCACCGATGGCGTAATCGAAACACATGGGCGAATCGCAGCTATCTTGGAACTCGGTTCCGGCTTTAACCCCGAATTTACCGGACGTGAGAATGTCTATATGAAGGGTTCGATACTGGGGCTGAAAAGCGATGAGATCGATTCCAGGTTTGCGTCAATAGCGTCGTTTGCCGAGATCGGCGACTTTATGGACCAGCCGGTCAGAACCTATTCCAGTGGCATGATGGTTCGTCTTGCTTTTGCAGTGTCGGTCAATGTCGACCCGGAAATACTGGTCGTTGATGAAGCGCTCTCGGTAGGCGACGAGCGTTTCCAGAGAAAATGTTTTTCCCGCATAGAGGCAATTCGCGAGGCGGGGGCGACCATACTGTTTGTCTCCCACTCCGGTGCAACCGTGGTACAGCTTTGCGACCATGCCGTGCTGCTTGATGACGGAGAAAAGCTGGTAACCGGAAGCCCAAAAGAAGTCTATGGGCGCTATCAGCAGCTTCTGTACGCACCCGATGACAAGCGTGAACAGATGCGCCGGCGCATAAAAAAGGCAAGTGAGGCTGGAGCCGCTGCTGCAGGCGAGAAAAACGCTGGAGATAACCGGACACAGCGGGCCGGGGCCACTGCGCCCAACAATTCTGCAGAAAACTCCGATGAGCTCAGGGAGAGTTTTAATCCATCGTTGACACCTACCAGTACCATCGCCTATGAGTCCAGCGGTGCGGTAATCTCCGAGCCGAAAATAAAAACAATTGACGGCAAGCAGGTGAATAACCTGGTCAGGGGGAAAAAATACCACTACTGTTACCGGGTAAAATTTACCAGGGACGCCGGGTTCGTACGGTTTGGCATGCTGATAAAAACAAAGTCCGGGGTGGAATTGGGTGGTGCCGCATCGGCCCCCGGGAAAAGTATGGCGCTGGAATCGGTTCAAGCCGGTGATGAATTTGACATCGCGTTTGAATTCGGCTGCGCCTTAAACCCCGGCACCTATTTCTTGAATGCCGGAGTGATGGGAGAACTTGATCTCAGCGGCAACGAGATTTCCATGCACCGGTTGCTCGATGCGGCAATGTTCAAGGTTCTTCCTGATTCCGGGAGGACGAGCACCGGGATAGTTGATTTTGGCAGCAGGGTGTTGATAGACCGTTGTGACGATTGATGGTCGAGGTTCTTTGTTGTTCTCTTGTCAGCCCCAGTGAAACCAGTGCGCCCATGGTGAAAAACAGGCCGGTTGTTAGGTAAAGCCAGAAGAACGAGCCGAAATATTCGCTCGACCAGCCGCCGAGTAAATTTCCGAAAAAAGCGGTGGAGACGAGCAGCAGCGTGCCGGCTGATACGGCCGTGACCGAAGACTCGGGGGCGAGGATCTTCGACATGTACGCCGGGGCAAGACCGTAGATGACCGCCTGGGCAATGCCATAGCAGACGGCCATCCCCATTACCTGAGCGGTCGTGATCGGCATGCAGATCAGAACGGCTGAAACAGCTGCGAGAAAAAAAGTGAGAAACAGGGCAATCCTGGCGCCCATCCTGTCAGTTATCACTCCCATCACTAGTCCTCCGCCTATTCCGGCTATCCCCATTACCGACCACATTGCCCCGGTGACGGCGATTG
Organism: Desulforhopalus singaporensis; assembly: GCF_900104445.1. Taxonomy (GTDB): domain Bacteria; phylum Desulfobacterota; class Desulfobulbia; order Desulfobulbales; family Desulfocapsaceae; genus Desulforhopalus_A; species Desulforhopalus_A singaporensis. Next base: position 15,958 of record NZ_FNJI01000027.1, read on the forward strand.
TCAGATTGAGATTGTCCCGGAGATAGGATGCCAGGTAGGTCTGGAAGGGGGTGAACGTGAGTCCGGTGAGAGCAAAAACAACAAAAGTTATCACGCCGCTTCTGGTTTTCGCCCATTTGAGCAGTTCGCCATAGGACCTTTTTTTTCCACTCCTGCCAGCTCTTTTGTATTCCCACGCATTTACCCGGCATAGACCCAGCCACGCCGAGACGCCAAAGACAAGACAGCAAAGAGCTGCTGTTGGCCACAAATAGCGCCAGTGATGGCGTTCAAGAAAGTAGGATGATAGCGCGCCGTCGACAAAAACAAAGAAACAGGCACCGGAAGACGCGACGGTGAGCATGGTGGCTCGCCACTTGAATTCGATGTGCTCTGCTGCGACCATCACCAGCGGAATCCAGACCAGCAGCGGCCAGCCTCGCATCAGCAATACGACAATCAGGAGGCTGAAAAAACCCTGCACGTAGTAGAGTGCGAGCAGCAGCGCAGCGCCGAAAATCTGGCTGAAAACGATAAGGCGCAGCCCGCCGACCCTGCCCGTGAGGTAGCCCGCCAGCGGAATCATGAACAGTGGCGCGGTCTGGGCTGCGGCGGTGATCACTCCTGCATCGCTGTAGCTGAGCTTGAGGTCGTGCAGTATCTCCGGCATGACCATTGGAAAAAGATATAGCCCGAACCCATAGGAGGCTCCTGTGAGCATGGTGCATACCAGTGTGATGATAAGCGGTCTGAGCTTTTCCTGTGGCAGGATGATCCTGGCTGTCGGGGGCATGACTTTTCGTTTTTACCGGCAAGGTGGATTTGTTGGTCCGTTATGTGGATCTTGCGGACAAAACGGGGCTGCGGTTGTTGGGTTCTGTTTTTTGGCGGATTTCGCTGTTAAAGATTATTGGTCGCCAGCCATGAAATCCAGTTGCCGATACCTTCTCCGGTTTTGCTTGAGAGCGCAAAGATGTTGATGTCCTGGTTCAGGTTCCTGACTCGTTTTTCAAGCACGGCCAGGTCAAAGTCGGTGAAAGGGGTGCCCAGGTAGTCGGTCTTGTTTACGATCAGGACGTCGCAAGTGGAAAACATCAAGGGATATTTCAGTGGCTTATCGTCACCCTCGGGTACGCTCAGGATCATCACGTTAAGGGTTGCCCCGGTGTCGAACTCAGCCGGACAGACAAGGTTGCCGACATTCTCGATAAAAATGAGGTCGAGATTATCCAGGTCGAGGTTTTTCAGCCCTTCCTCTACCATGGCCGCATCCAGGTGGCAGAATCCGCCGGTCTGGAGCTGCACCGCCTTGGTGCCGGTGCGACTGATTGTTTCAGCATCAACCGTTGAGTCGATGTCTGCCTCAATCACCGCCATCCGTGCCTTGTCCCTGAGCCCTTCAATGGTTCGGAGCAAAAAAGTGGTCTTGCCGGCTCCGGGGGACGACATCAGGTTGATCATGCAGATATTGTTTTTCCTGAGCCGGTTGCGCAGTTCACCGGCAAGGGTTTCGTTGTCGGCGAGGATATTTTCCTTAACCTTGATGATCTTCAGTTCTGTTGTCATTTTGCCGCCATCTCCTCAATAAAATATTCTCTTCCCGAGAGAATGGAAAATCGTTGCTCCGCCCCGCAGTGCGGACATTTTTCATCGGCCATTTTTTCTTTTGTCGTTTCGCAGCGGGTCTGGCAGACATTGCATTTGAGCACAATCGGAACCCGGATGACGACAAGGTGAGCGCCGGCGGCGATGGTGTCTTTACTCAGGTAGTCGAAATAGTGGTTGAGCCATCTGTCCTCCAGGTCGGTCAACTCGCCAATTTTCAGAGTGATCGAATGGATCCTGGATAAACCGTGCTGCTCTGCGTGAGCAAGGGCTGTTTCAAGGATTTTTTCCGTAACCGGCAGTTCATGCATGGGCTTGTCTACTCTGTCTGTCTGGTGGCAGGTTTTGCTGCAAGCTTACCTCTCTCCTTGGCCATCCGGAGATAGGTCTGGTAGGTGAGCTTGGGAGGAACATAAGTGTTTTCCTGCGGTTTGGCCCGCAATTGGATAGCCGATGTCGGACAGGCTGGGACACAGACACCGCAGCCGATGCACCTGTCAAGGTTAATCTCGGCGTGGTCGTCTACGATGATGGCGTCCATGTGGCACCGTTCTTCACAGTCGCCGCAAGCCACGCACTCATCGTCATCTACCACGGCGAAATAGTTGCTGTGCACTTCCTCTGCCGGTTTTTCCAATACCTTGATGTTTTTGAGGACCTGGCAACAGCAGCTGCAGCACATGCAGATGTTTGCCGACTTCTGGGCATTGCCCGGCTGAATGATCAGGCCGGCCTCCCTGCCGGTCTCAAGGATCTTCAGGGCTTCCTCCACATCGATTGATCGTCCGATGTTGTTCTGCTCATAGTAATAGGCGGCTCCGCCGAAAGAAAAACAGACTTCAAGAGGATACTGGCAGGGCTTGCCGACGACCTCGTGCTCTTTGCGACATATGCACGGCTGTACCGTTATCTTGGACTGTGCACGGATCAGTTGTTCCGCATCCTCGTATGAGGCTATCGCGGTCTCCGGTGCGACCGAGGCCGAGACCGGGACTACCCTCAGCTGCTTGGTTTCTACTTTGTCCCAGACCTCGCGGGCCAGGTGCGGCAGGTATTCGTTGACATCGTTGACCAGGTCCGCGTCAAGATCGTGTACATGGTATTCCCATATTCCTATGACGAACATGGCGGCGGAATACATCACGATGCCGTCCTTGTAGGTCCTGAATATCAGGCCTTTGCCTGCCATACTTTCCAAGGTTTCGCCAAGTTCTTCGCGATTGTCTCCGGTGCGCCGGGCAAAGGCGTCGACAGGCTCGGGCTTCATTGTCAGCTTGGTTGCCACCAGGGCTTCTTCGGGGGAAAAAAGTCTTTTGAGTATCCTGAGCTCTACGCCGCTTGCCGTTTCCGGGAATCCGCCCGGAAGATTGTCCAGATGCGTCGCAAGTTCTTTGTAAATATCGCCCATCTCCTTTCCTCCTTACAAGTTTTCAGCATCGGGGAGCTGTGTTGGTTGTCGAACCCGTCTATATAATGGAAACATACCGATCGGTATTTTTTGTGTCAATATAAATATGGTCAAGGTTTTCCTCCATGAGATGAGATGGCGCCAGCCGGCTATGGCTCCACCTGATCAGCAGAGGATAATTATTTTTACAGCTATCTGGGCCGTGGCCGTTGCAATCGCCAGGGTAGGGGAGCAAATGTGTCTGCTGCACCTGGTGGGGGACTCCCGAAATCGGCAGAAAAGGTAGTGGATGGCTGTCGTTTACGGTTGGTTATGGTTGGTATTTGTCTCTAAGTTTTTGAAATATAATTATTTTCGCCAGGTTTGGCCTGCATTTTGTCAGGCCGGATTTATACGCATTTTCAGCCAATTGCGGAAAATCCTTGACAGCGGCAATGGGGTGGTATACAAAACATGTGTTTTAAAATTGTATTCAATTGTTGTATGCAATCGATATTTCAGGGTCATAGGCGGAAAATATCGAAAAATCAATGAGAGTGGCAGTTTGTATTTTTTCAAAATGCGGTAGACTACAAGGAGATATTGGAGCTCTGCCTTGGCTCTTTGGTAAAAATTTTCAAAGGGTCCTGAAAAATTCGAACTGATGCATGTACATAAAACGAATAATCGGCTGTCAACTTAGGAATATCTTTCAGGAGGCCAACCATGTTGAATAAATTTATCTCCCGCGCCCTGCCCTATATGCCACAGAAGCTGGTGTGGCAGTTTTCAAAAGAATACATAGCCGGTGAAACGATAGAAGACGCTATTCGTGCTTCAAAAGAGCTCAATGAAGAGGGAATTCTCACAACCATTGACGTGTTGGGGGAATTTATAAAGACCCTTGATGAAGCTGAGGCGAACAAGAAAGAATATCTCGAGGTTATCGAGGCGGCGGAAGCGGCAAAGGTTGATGGGAACTACAGTCTCAAGCCGACATTTTTCGGTCTTCTCATCGACAAGGAGGTCGCGTACCGGCATATTCGGGAAATTGTAGAAAAAGCGGCATCGTATAACAACTTTGTCCGTATCGACATGGAGGACTCGCCGTGCACCGACATGGAGATCGAGATCTTCAGGCGCCTAAAGGAAGAATTTCCGGAAAACGTGGGACTGGTTCTGCAGGCGTATCTTAAACGAACCTATCAGGACATAAAGAATCTCAGTGACCTCAACAGTCCCGAGGTGCCGTTGAATTTTAGGCTGTGTAAAGGGATTTATGTTGAGCCGGCCTCGATTGCCTACAAGGATTATCAGGAAATCAACGAACATTTCCTGCAGGACATCGAGCTGATGCTCAAGGAGAATATGTACCCGTCAATAGCCACCCACGACAAGCCGGTGGTTGAAGGAGCTTTCAGGTTGCTCGAAAAATACAAACCGGCGAAAGACAGGTATGAATTTCAGATGCTCTATGGTGTGACCCCGGCACTTCGCAAGTCAATTGTTGACGCCGGTCACAAAATGCGTGTGTATGTGCCGTTTGGCAAACAGTGGTTTGGCTACTGCACCCGCCGTGTCAAGGAGAATCCGGCAATGGCCAGCGTGATCATGAAAGCGATCTTTTTCAAGGGATAACGACAAAAAAGGTGCCCCGAGGCAGAGTTTAAAACCACAGGGTCTGCTGTGACTGCAGAAGCACAACAAGAAACGAGGAGAATTTGACGTGTTTGATATATTGAGGATAAATACAGTAACGGAACAGGTAGAGAGAACAACTGAAAACTCAAAGAGATTTCTGCTTGGCGGGCGGACGTTGTCGTCTTACCTGGTCAGCGAGGAAGTTCCCGCTGCCTGTGAGCCTTTTGGCAGAAAGAACAAGCTGTTTTTTTGCAACGGAGTGTTGAGCGGTACCACCGTTTCCAGCTCCAACCGGTTATCCATAGGCGGCAAGAGCCCTCTGACAGGCGGTATTAAGGAGAGTAATGCGGGTGGCATAGTCGGGCTGAGAATGGCGCAGCAGGGGTTGCGGACTATCGTGCTCGAAGATACTCCTGCACCGGACGCCCCCTGGAAAATTATCGTCATCGGCAAAGATAAGGTGGAATTTGTCGACGGCAGCTTTCTTGTCGGCAAGGGAGTCTATGAAAAATCCGATCTGCTGAATGAAAAATTTGGCGATAAGGCCGGATGCGTCACCATCGGACCGGCCGGTGAAAACCTGCTCTTTGCTTCCGGCATCGCCTGTTCCGATCCACACGGCGTCTGCTCGCGCTATGCCGGTCGCGGAGGACTTGGTGCGGTTATGGGCGCCAAGCGGATCATTGCCATGGTTATCCTCAATGATGGTGAAGTCAAGGCTGAGTACAATGACATAGACGCGTTCCGCAGCAGTTCCAAGCGGATCATCACCCTGCTCAAGGAGAACCCGGTTTCCTCTAAATTTACCAAATACGGCACTGCGGCAATGGTCGATATCTGCCAGTCGCTGCGCGTTCTGCCGACCCGCAATTTCACCCACGGAACCATGGACGGGGCGGAAAAGATCAACGCCCAGACCATGTATGACACCATCAAGGAGAGGGGCGGCGAAGGCCTTACCCAGCACGCCTGTATGAATCCCTGTGCCATCCAGTGTTCCAACGTATATCCGGACAAGGACGGCAAGCTGCTCTGTTCGCCTATCGAGTATGAGACCATGGCGCTGATGGGCTCGAATCTCTGCCTGAAAAATCTTGATACCGTGGCCCAGATGAACCGGCTGGCAAATGATGCCGGAGTGGATACCCTTGACTGCGGTGCGGCCATCGGGGTTGCCATGGAAGCCGGTCTCGCGGAATTTGGCGATGACAAGGCGGCTATCGCGATGATGGAGGATATCCGTAACCAGACGCCCCTGGGCCGTATTCTTGGTTCGGGGTGCAAGGTCGCCGCCCAGGTTCTTGGGGTTCGTCATGCCCCCCATGTGCTGGGCCAGGCGATTCCGGCCTATGAGCCTCGGGGCACTAAGGGGATGGCGATGACCTATCTCTCTTCTCCCATGGGAGCCGACCATACCTTCGGATTTACCCTGCGTGACGAGGATGTACCTACGACCAAAGAGGGCAAGGTGGCGCTTTCGAAAAAATTTCAGGTGATCGGGTCCCGCATGGATGCGATGGGGGTGTGCAATTTCGTCCGCTACTCGGTTCGTAACGATATGTCGCCGCTCCTTGATTTGATAAAGGCCCGCTACGACGTAGAGATCAGCACCGTTGAATTCGACGATTTCGTTAAAGACACCCTGCGAAGGGAACACAAGTTCAACGGTGAGGCCGGCATAACCGCCAACGAGCATCGTTTCGCCGAGACCTTTTACGAGATAACCCAGCCGGAGACAGGGGAAGTTATCGATATAACGGATGAGGAGTGTGCCCAGGCGCGAACCTGGTAACCAACCTGTTGGTGTATCTTTTGTAAGAGCTTCCTGTTCCAAAACGGCCCCTTCCCTGTCCCAGGTGTTGTGCAATCCTGGTGGGAAGGGGCCGGTGCTCAAGATTGTTCCCTGCTGTTTCTTCGCTTTTTCTCCGCCAGCTGAAACCCTGGTGAAAAATTGGCCTGATTGTCAGTCTTCACGACAGGTTAACACTTCTGCAGTTTACATGTTCCCGCAGTTTCGGTACATTGATTACAAACGGTTGCTGTCAAGAACATCTCTCCTCCAATATGGAGAAACATCATGGAATACCGATACAAGAGGGTCTATGGAGGCCGGGTGCAGCTGGTGGTCTTCGACTGGGCGGGAACTACGGTGGACTTTGGATGCCAGGCTCCGGTCGAGGCGTTTGTTGCCGGCTTCAGGGACAAAGGGGTTGAAGTGAGTGTTGCCGCAGCGCGCATCCCGATGGGCATGGAAAAACGTGATCACATCAAGGCCATGGCGGAATTTGACGAAGTCGCTGCGGCATGGAAAAGAGTCCATGGCCGCGCTATTGGCGACCGTGACATCGATATACTGTATGACGATTTTGCCGGTCATCTGCTGAACAGTATCGAAGCCAAGAGCACCCTTCTCAATGGTGTTGTAGAAGTGGCCGCTCTGCTGCGGGAAGATGGGGTTAAAATAGGGGCCAGTACCGGCTATTTTTCCGATGCGGCTGAAATAGTGGTGAATAAGGCAGGCGAATCCGGCTATAAACCCGATTTCGCGGTCTGTGCCTCGGATGTGGAAGGCGGCAGACCGGCTCCGTGGATGCTTTATCGGGTCATGGAAGCGCTCCAGGTGTATCCCCCTGAAGCTGTGATCAATGTGGGCGACACCCCGGTTGACATGGCAACAGGCCTCAACGGCGGGGTCTGGAGTGTGGGAATTGCTCTTACTGGCAATCAGATGGGGGTGAGTGAGCAGGAGCTGGCCGCGCTTGATCCGGTGGAATATAAGCGTCGTCTTGGCGAGGCGCGAAAAAGCCTGTACAGGGCCGGAGCCCATTATGTCATCGATACCATAACCGAATTTCCCCGAGTCGTGGCGCAGATCAACGACTGCCTGGCAAGAGGGGAACGGCCATAACGCAAACAATTTTTCCACAGGCGGGGCAGGCATACAGGGAAGAGCTGCCAAGAAAAATTCCATAGATGTGTTGTCGGCCGGATTTTATAAAATCTCTCAGGGGGAACCAGGCGTTGAAAGATTCGCACGTTGCAAAACAGCTTGAAGAAAAGCAGCTCAATCACGCCAAACAGCAGGACCAGCCCATGGGGCGGGTCAGCCACCGGCCGTACTGGGTTCTCAATCTTTCAATTGTGATTCGGGCAATCCACCAACTGGGAGTTGCCGTCTATCTCGCGTCGTTTCTTCTCCCTGAAGTAGTCCAGCCGCCGCGCGGTTATATCGTTCTCGCTTTTGGCAGCGGAGTGGTGCTGGTGTTGACTGAATGGCTGCGTCACAGACAGCTTTACCGGGAATTATCGGGGGTTGTCGTTGTTATCAAGCTCCTGCTGCTGGGGGGGGCGGTCCACGGTTTCCTCCCGGTTGTGCCAACGGTTGTCGCCGCCTTTTTCATATCGTCAATAGGTGCCCATGCACCGAAACTGGTGCGGCACCGGCTGATCTTTTAAGCGGTGACTGCCAAAGAAAAAAGTCACCAGGATATCTGTTTCTTGTCTCGGTAAAAGCACCCGCTGGTACTATTATCCTCTCGCGTTGCAAGCCAGACGATTGTTGCCGCGCCCTCGCCAGGGGATCTGGGGGCATCGGGACCACCCATATCGGTACGAACCCAGCCGGGGTCTGCTGCATTTACGGTAATTCCCCTGTCGGCAAGAGATGCTGCGAGGTGTCTGGTCAACATGTTCAGGCCGTTTTTTGAAAGACTGTACGCTGGGGTGGTGCCATCCTGGCTGGCGATGGTGCCCGCCCCGCTCGAAACGTTTATGATTCTGCCGCCCCGCTCCATGCAGGGAAGCAAGGCTATGCACATTCGCCAGGGTCCCATGAAGTTGACGCTCATGGTGTACTCGGCTTCGATGATATTGACATTTGCCGCGTTATGCCATGTGTCGTAATTAGTTCCGGCACTGTTGATGAGAATGTCAATTTTAGGGTATTTTGCCTTTACATAGGATGCGAACGCCTCGACGCTCGTGCTTTCGCTGACATCAAGAGGGTGGTAGTCAAGTGACCGGCCCGGCTGTTTGAGCCTGGCCAGGGCGGTATACCCATCATGGGGGTTGCGGCTGGTGAAAAGAGTGGTGATACCATGATCGCAGAGCCGGGCGACAATCTGGAAGCCTATTCCCCTGTTGCCGCCGGTTACTATAGCTGTATTTTGCTGCACCATAATGGCCTCCTTGCGGCTGTTAACTGTTAATAAAACATATGGCAGGAGCCGGTGGTTTTCAAGAAGGCCTCAACGCTGTGGCACCATGCTGTCGGTTATTGCTGCTGCATGGCGGAAAAAAAGACTTTCTGGTTGTCCATGAATTCTACCCCGATGATAAAAGGGAAGGTGGAACCGTCGGTGGCTTTGTCCATCCATACCGACTGGGCATCGATTTTAAATCCAGCGTCGAACCGGAGTTTATCAAGCAGCGGCTGGGCCGGTTCAAGTATCAGGGTATGGGTGTGTCTTTGTAAGGTGCTGAAAAAAAGATGGGTTCTGTTCAGAAAGAGTTTGGAAATACGTATATTGGCACCGTTTTTGGACAGGTTTACCACGATGGCGGTTAACTCACCGTCAATTATTTTACCAGTACGGTTCTCCCGAAGCCGCACCTTAAGCTTAAAATCAGTCTGGATTCTATGATTTCTCATTGTAAAACCGGTCATCTGACATCCCCGACAGGATTTGGGAGGAAGCAGGTCATGCGGGTGAAACGCTTCCTGGAACGAAACATTAATCTGTTAAAATACACCGACTTAACGATCTTGTCAAAGTGCAGAATAGCAGGAGAAGGAATGTCGGTCACGATTTTCCCCGACAAAAGGAAAATCTTATTGTTTTTATCCGAAAAAGTCATACCGTAAAAAGCACGAAAAGTTACATTGGCGTGGTTTGCACGCAACTAGCGGGAAAGAATGAGAATATGGATATAACAGCTGTCGTTAAGCGCCTTGAGGCGATTGTAGGGGCAGACAATGTGTCTGCTGCCAAATCGGACAGAATTACTCACTCCTACGATGCAACCCAGCAAAAGCACCTCCCTGACGTAGTGGTTTATGCCGCATCTGTTAACGAAGTCGCACAGGTTGTGCAACTGGCAAATGAGGTGGAAATGCCGGTATTGCCAAGGGGAGCGGGAAGCGGATTCACCGGAGGCAGTCTGCCGGTCTACGGGGGCATTGTACTTGTACTTTCCAGAATGGACAGGATTCTGGACATAGATACGGAAAATTTAACCGCCGAGGTGGAGCCTGGGGTGGTGACCGCAACCCTGCAGCGGGAGGTGGAAAGGCTCGGCCTTTTTTATCCGCCGGATCCGGCGTCGAAGGAGTTCTGCACCCTCGGCGGTAATGTCGCCGAATGTGCCGGGGGGCCGCGGTGTGTCAAGTATGGCGTTACAAGAGATTATATTCTTGGCCTTGAGGTGGTGACTCCCACGGGAGATATCATAACAACAGGGGGCAAGACTCTGAAAAATGTCGCCGGATACGACTTGACGCGGCTTTTTGTCGGCTCTGAGGGAACCCTCGGGATCGTAACGAAAATCATCGTAAAGCTTCTGCCCAAGCCGGCGGCGAAAAAGACCATGCTCGTCCTGTTTAAGACAATCGACGGCGCCGCCAGGTCGGTCTCGGCAATTATCGGGGCCAAAATTATTCCCACGACCCTTGAATTCCTCGACGGGGCAACCATTGACTGCATAAGGGGTAAAAGCAGTATCGACCTTCCCGAAAACTGCAGGGCGGCTCTGATAGTGGAAGTCGACGGCGATGAAGATCTGCTGGACAGACAGATGGCGAGGATCCGGGAAATCATCGAACCATCAGGGACCCTCGCCGTAAAAGTGGCTGCCACCGACGATGAATCTGAACAAATCTGGCAGGTACGCCGGATCGTCTCCCCAAGTCTTAAACAGATAAGTCCCGATAAATTCAACGAGGATATTGTTGTGCCCAGGTCGAAGGTGCCGGACATGATTCGGGAGCTGGAAAAAATTTCCAGCGAATATGGCGTCTCGATCGTAAACTTCGGCCACGCCGGGGATGGCAATATTCACGTAAATATTATGGTGGATCTTAAAGAAGAGGGGATGAAGGAGAAGGTTGAAATAGTTTTGGACAGAGTGTTTGGTGCTGCCGTGGCGCTGCGGGGGTCGATCTCCGGAGAGCACGGCATCGGTACGGCTAAAATGAACTACCTGCACATGGAGCTTGATGCGGCGACCATAGATTATATGCGCCGGATAAAAACAGCCCTTGATCCCAAGAACATACTCAACCCAGGCAAGATCTTTCTCGAAAAATCGTCCGGGGAGTCAGCATAAGGGGATAGGTCTGGTCATGGTCAGGAACAAGACATTAAAGGATTTTGAAGAAGTCATACGCAAGTGTGTCAAGTGCGGGGTCTGCCAGGCCCACTGCCCGCCGTATCTGGTGAAAAAAAGAGAGGGGGCGGTTGCCCGGGGCAAAATCGCTCTTGCCGCAGCTGTGCTGGATGGTGAGACGGGGATCGAAAAGAGATTGCAGGAAGACATCAGTCTTTGCCTGATGTGCGGCTCCTGTGTGAAAAAGTGTCCCAACAAGGTTCCGACCGATGGTATAATCGGCGCCATGAGGCGGGAAATAACCGACAGGAACGGGTTGCCTGTCATGGCTAAATTGCTCGCAGGGACAATCGGTTCCGCCAGGATGAAGAACACTTTGTCCAAGGGGGCGGCGTTTCTCCGCCCTTTGTGGAGCAGAAAAATACCACAAAGCAGCGGGCTGCACCTGCGCTTTGGGCTGCCGGGAATGGAAAACAGGACGGTCCCGGAGCCTGCCTTCAGCAATCTTTTCGACAGGGTCCCTGAATTTTCCGAGGGACAGCCGGGCAGGCCTGTCGTCGGGTTTTTCGCTGGGTGTTCAATCACCTATATCTATCCTGAAATCGGTGAGATGATGGTTGATATCCTTGTCCGGATGGGGTGTTCGGTATTTTTGCCGAAAAACCAGGGATGTTGCGGAATACCCGCGCTCTCGTCGGGGCACGGCAAACTTGTCGAGGAACTGGCCGACAACAACATAGAGGTTTTTGCCGGTAAAAAAGTTGACTGGATAGTGACCGCCTGCGGCTCCTGTAATGGAGGAATCGGGGAATATTACCGGACACTGGAGGGAGCCGACCGCTCATTTACCGATAAAGTTGTCGATTTCAGCGTGTTTCTTGAAAAGGAAGGTTTTTTGGAAAAACTCCTGGAACAAAAAAGAACGGCCGATCCGGTGAAGGTTACCTATCACGATCCCTGTCACTTGAAAACACAGGGAATAACCAGAGAGCCGAGGGATTTATTGCGGGCGCTGCCCTATGTCGATTTTGTTGAAATGGAGGATGCCGACGCCTGTTGTGGACTTGGCGGAACCTTTTCCCTGTACCATTACGATGTGAGCAAGGCTGTCGGCGCAAGAAAGCTTCGCGGTTTGGAGGAAAGTGGTGCGGAATATGTCGCGACAACGTGTCCCGGCTGCGTGATGCAGCTGCAGGACACGATTAATCATGCCGGCTTGAAGGTCAGGGCCGTGCACATCCTGGAACTGCTGTTGCGGATGGCACCTGACTGAAAGACAGCGCGCGGCTACCAGTTTTCCCCAAGCAGTTCGAAATGGTCGATGGCATGGTCGCAGGCCGGGCACCGTTCTTGCGCTTGCTTACCGGTGTGCAGGTAGCCGCAATTCCGGCAGCGCCAGGTTACAGCCCGGTCTCTTTTGAAAACACGATCCGCTTCAATGTTCGCCAGCAGGTCTTGATAACGCTTCTCGTGCTGTTTTTCCGCCACCGCAATTGCCAGGAAGATATCGGCTATCCGGTCGAACCCCTCCTCCCTTGCCGTCTTGGCAAACTCCGGGTACATGGCGGTGTGTTCATAATTTTCGCCGGCTGCCGCTTCCCTGAGGTTGTCGGCCGTGGTTCCAATGACCCCGGCAGGGAAAGTTGCAGAGATTTCAACCTCTCCTCCTTCAAGGAGTTTGAACAAGCGCTTGGCATGTTCTTTTTCCTGGTTGGCGGTTTCTTCGAAGATCGCCTGGATCTGAACGAATCCGTCTTTTTTGGCCTGGGAGGCGAAATAGGTATAGCGGTTGCGGGCCTGGGACTCGCCGCAGAAGGCGGTAAGGATATTTTTTTCCGTTGCTGTTCCTGTTAACTTTGCCATTATTGCACTCCTGATGGTAACTGGTTGGAAAGGAAATGCTGCTTCACTATGCCTGACTTAAAATAGCACGTTGAAATAATGTTTTCAAACTGTAATATGAAATATACTTGTCTGGGGTGGGGTAAAAAATGTATATAATTTCAAGGGGAAACAGATGCGTCTTCACGACCATGGCAAAGCATGGGTGCATGGTTTTGACTGGAACGAATGTCAAAACTCTCTGAAATCGACCGTTATGCAGCTGGGGGATGCCAGGGAGGGACTGGCGCGGCAGGCGAAGCTTATTGCCGATTGCTATTCATCCCTGGAAAGCATTTTCGACAGGCTCTGTCATGAAAGTTGTATCAACTGCGACGATATTTGCTGTGCCCGGGCCACGGTATGGTATGATATCAGGGACCTTGTTTATCTGTTGCTGGCAACCGGTGAATTGCCTCAGCACCAGATTTATCGCAAAAAAGACGGATGCTGTTGTCATCTTGCCACGACGGGATGCCGGCTTCTGCGCTGCAACCGGCCTTTTATCTGCACCTGGTATGTCTGTTCCCGGCAAAAAATGAAGCAGGCGCTGATTCCCGATATAAACTGGAAGGCGGTGGCTGAGCGTATCGCTATGATTAAAGAGATGAGGAAGCAACTTGTAATCCAGTACGACACCGCGGTGGCTACAACAACTCACAAGGAAGACATATGAAGATTTCACGAATCCGGCCTGTCTATTTTTCTCCAACCTCCACCTCAAGAAAAATTGTCGAGGCTATCGCCGAGGGTTTTTCATCCATCAAAACCGCCGATCCTGTCGACCTGACATATCCCGGCGTATCTGCGGTATCGGAGGTGGGAGGTGATGAGCTGGCAATTATCGCAGTGCCGGTTTACGCCGGTCGGGTAGCCCCCCTTGCGGCAGAGAGGTTGCGGACAATACGTGGCGGTTTGGGGCCGGCAGTTGTCGTCGTGCTCTATGGCAACCGGGATTATGAGGATGCGCTGATCGAATTGCGCGATATCGCAAACGGGCTCTCTTTTGTGACCATAGCCGGAGGGGCTTTTATCGGGGAACATTCGTTTTCTAGCCAAACCGTGCCGCTGGCTCCGGGACGTCCCGACGAGAATGATCTGGCCGTGGCAAAAGATTTCGGCAGCAGGGTGGATGCTCTTCTTGATGTGGGTATCGGTAACGGGTTGCTTGAGGTGCCGGGAAACGTACCGTATAAAAAGAGGATGGGCAAGATTCCCGCCACCCCTCAATTTAATGGGCAGATGTGCAGTGAGTGCGGATTTTGTGTCGACCTCTGCCCGGCCGGGGCGATTTTGTTTGACGGTCAGGTGAGCGTCGATGAAGAGGCGTGTATTTTCTGTTGCAGCTGCGTCAAAAACTGCCCTGAAGGGGCGGTGGCCGTGACGGCTCCTTTGGTGAGGAAGAAAATAGCGTGGCTTTATGAAAACTGTGCGGCAAGAAAGGAGCCGGAGCTTTTTTATTAAGACATCCCGCTGGAGCGGGAGAAATCAGTATCAGCCGACGGGGCGTGAGAAGGAGCGTGTGAGCAAGGATGCGGGTTTGTGTCGATGGGGGTGAAGCATGAAAAAAATGGATGTGGTGGTTATCGGAGCCGGTACTGCCGGACAGACCGTTGCTTACGATCTTGCCGTTGAGGGCTATGAAGTCGTAGTTGTGGAGAAAAGTGAAACGCCCGGAGGGGTTTGCTCGCTGGCCGGCTGTCAGGCCAAGAAATATTTTTATGAATTAACTGAGCTTGTTGCAAAATCACGCCATCTCGCAGGAAAGGGCGTGGTCGCAGAGCCAGAAGTGAGTTGGTCCCAGATAGTTGCGGCGAAAAATGAATTCACCTCGAAAATTCCCTCCCAGACCGTTGCCGGCTTGAAAGGAACCGGCATACGTTATCTGGAAGGGCAGGCCAAGTTCGTCAATGCCGAGACGGTCCAGGTGGGAGATGAGGTGTTTACGCCCAGGTTTATTGTCATCGCGACCGGAGCCAGGCCAATGGCCCTTTCGTTTGCCGGGGCCGAACACCTGGTAAAAAGCGACGGCTTTCTTGAAATGAAGCAGATACCACGCCGTATGACCTTTATCGGCGGCGGCTTCGTTTCTTTTGAATTTGCCCATTTTGCAGCCCGGCTGGGGGCAGAGCAGGTGACTATTCTGGAAAACACGGACAGGGTCCTCGGACCGTTTGACGCCGATATGGTTGACCAGCTGGTTATGGCCGGCAGAAAAGATGGCGTGGAGGTGCGAACCGGCATATCCATCACTTCAATCTCGGAACAAAACGGAGTCTATAGCGTGCTGCTTGATTCCGGGGAGATCCATGAGACGGATCTTGTGGTCCACGGTGCCGGACGGATTCCCAATATAGATTTTCTCAATCTCGAGGCCGCAGGAATCAACTGGAACCGCCGGGGAATTGAGGTGGATGAGCTGATGCGAACGACCAACAACAACGTATATGCCGTAGGGGATTGTGCGGCAACGCCGCAGTTGGCAAGGGTCGCCGATATGGAGGCGCATACCGCCGCGGCGTCCATCGTCTCCAGGGAAACGGGTGAAGTGTCGCTGCCGATCGACTACGAAGCGGTACCCGCAGTGCTGTTTACCTATCCGCAACTGGCGATGGTGGGAAAAACTGAGGAGCAGCTGCAAAGAGACAAGATACCGTACTGGAAAAGCACCGAACTCGACCTCAGCTGGCCGACCTATCGCCGAATCGGCATGAAACATGCCGGCTATAAAATTCTGGTTGACAATGACGGCAGGATTCTCGGGGCGCATGTGCTCTGCGATAACGGTTCCGGACTGATCAATACCCTGAAGCAGGCTGTCATCGATTCCGTTACCGCGGCCGAACTGTACCAGACTAACATCATGAGCCCCTATCCGTCCCGGGAGAGTGATCTCATATATATGCTTGAACCTCTGCTCGATTAAAAATTTCTATCAAGGAGCCGGTCAGCCTGGATATTGAAAAAATCTTCCAGGCTTGATCCGGCGTTGGGAAAAACCAGCCGACAGAATTTTGGCCGATTTTTGCTAATCAGGAATTTTGGTTATCGGGAGGGATGCACTTTCTGCCGGCCGCCATGTAGAAAATGACCGAGCTGAGAATGAGGTACCCGTACATCTCCACGTTTTTTGTTTTAAAAACGATAGCTATTGCGACAACGATGGTGGCGCATACCGTAAAAAATATCGGCCTGGGAATCTTTCGCAGGATAATCCTGCCAAAATGGGCAAAACGTATGTGGCTGACCATCAGGACTGTGGACGATATGGCGACGGCGGAGAGGATATTGGGAGTAAAAACAAGTGCTGCGCCGAGTACGATCAGGGCGCCAGCTGGGCTTGGCAACCCGTTGAAAACCCCTTCTGGAAGATCTGTGCGGTGTTTGTCTATGGTGACGAACCGGATCAGCCGGTAGGCTACCCCGATGATGAAGACTGCTGCAAAAAGCCAAGAAAATTTTCCGCCCGACTGGATAATGACATAGGCCGGTGCAAGACCGAAGCTGACAAAGTCGGCAATATCATCGAGGTAGGGCCCGTATTTGGTTCCTCCATGCTTTTCCGCCATCCTGCCGTCAAAAAGATCAAAAAGCTGGCCGATGATAATGATGCTGATGGCCCAGGCGAACCTGTGCTGGCTGGTCATGTAGAGACTTGTTATGCCGCAGGTGAAGTTCAGTGTAGAGAGGATGTCGGCATAGAGCCTGTTGGGTACGAATTTAAAGATGATTGAGGCGGCGGCAAGGAGGATGCATGCTATGAGGACCTGGTCGCCAATGTTGATTATATATGGATTTTCATCGAGCAGTGCGCTGAAAATAACCAGGCCGAAACAGATGATGGCCTTGATCTTGCCGAAATTATTGGCAGCTCCGGACGAGTTGAGCAGGGAGAGTATCTTGCGCGCAAAAAACTGACCGGCAAATTCGATTATCAAGAGAATCCAGACAAGCTTGACCGATAATATACCGCAGTAGGCAAAGCCGAGCATCGGCGGGAGATAGGTAAGTTTATCGCATAAGGGATCGAGTGATTCTCCCCAGCTGGTGACAAGGTTGCAATTCCTTGCCACCACCCCGTCAACCCCGTCGAGGATGGCGGCGAAAGTGAAAATCAGAATCGCTATATTTTCCATGCCGAAATAAAAATAGAGGGGCAGGGCAATAAGTGCCATCGCCGCCCGCCAGTAGCAGATGGCGTTAGGATGGCAGAACCATAAGTGGTTAACTACGTACTTTTGGGCTGCCGGGTTACGGATTACACGGGATACCCACGCGTAGAAGCCGGTGCCGATAAGTGCTGCGATGCTTATTACAAAAACTCTGTCCATTGTTGTTATCCTGCTGCGTGATAGCCTGTCTTGTCCGGCAGGAGCCGTTTGTTTGTGTCCTCCTGGATGTCACGACTGTTTACCACGTTATGGGTTGTCTCGTCTACGGTTGATTGCTTTTCCGGCAAGGAATACGGGAAGATGGAAGTGCCCTGTGCCCTGTCTGCCGGCAGGAAATAAGCGGGTGACATCACTGTTTCTGTATGGTGGGAGTTATGGGGGCCGGACGTGTTCTCCTTTCACTGTTTGGCAAGCAGAGAGTAGAGCTTCCCGCTTTCTCCGGCAGAGGTGTCGAAAAAACGGATACCGGCACCATTTCCGTCAGTACGAACGATTTGCCCTTTTATGTGGAGTGTCTCGGCGTTAGCCCCTTCGCCGACCGTGACGATGACTTCACACTGTTCGCCGATGGTGACGTCGTGGTCGAGAGGGAAATAACATCCTCCCTGGCTCAGGTCCAGGATTGCCCCTGAATAACTTATCTCACCTTCGAAAATATAAAGTGTTGCCGGTAGATCAACCTTGACCCTGGCAAATGCCCTTCTCTCTTTCCGCATAACTGTCCTGTGAATTTTGCTTCTGAAAACAACCCTGCGGTCGGCCCAGGGCTTCATTGATGAAACGGCTGAGCCTGGGGATTGTGATAGGCTTTTCCAGGATGAACGATACTCCCAGTTTCCTGGTTTTCTCAATTTCGCCAGGCTTGGCATATCCGCTAATGATGATTACCCGCTGTTCGGGTATGGTTTTACGAATGATTTCCAGTGCCTGTCTGCCGGTTAATCCTTCGCCCATCATCATGTCCAGCAGGATGAGGTCGGCGCGATGTTCTTTGAGGTATTCGATTCCCCGTTCACCGCTGGTGACTGAATGTGTGTTATACCCAAGACTCTTCAGTGATGCTTCAAGGGTCTCGTTCTGGTCTTGCTGGTCGTCGATAATAAGAATATGTTCACCGGCTCCTCTGATAAATTTCTGGTCTTTTCCGGCAGGCTCAAGCTTTAAGGGATCGTTGGTCGCTGGCAGGTATATTTCGAAGACAGCCCCCGGTCTGTTGTTTTTCAGCTCTATCCATCCGCCGTGTTGCTGGACAATATTCCAGACAATCGACAACCCGAGGCCGCTGCCGCTTTTGCCCATTATTTTTGTTGTATAAAACGGATCGAAGATTCGGTCGGCGTCTTTTTCGCTGATTCCCGGACCGTTGTCGGCGATGGTCAACCGCACATGTTCAAGCCCGTGGTTTCTGCCTTCATTGGCCAGTTCGGGATGAACAAAGAGACAATTTCCTGTAGTAATAGTTATACACCCTTCCTTGCCTACGGCTTCAATGCCGTTGCCTATCAGGTTGAGCAGCAGTTTATGAATGTTGGCTGGAGAACAGTAAACGTTGTGTATGTTTTTTTGCAGCCTGGTCTGAACCGAGATATCGGGGTACCGGGCCAGCCGTTCTCCGTGTTCGATGGAGTTGAGATACTCGAGGACAATGTCATTGAGGTTATGGACATCCTGCGGGCGCTGGCTGCCCCGGGTAATTGCCACCAGGTCGGAGACCACCGCCGCAGCACGTTGTCCGGCTTCCTGGATCTTCTTGATCTGCGGGTAGAACCTGCTCGTTTCATCCATCTGCATCAGCAGCAGATCGGGATAGCTGACGATTCCTGCCAGGATATTGTTCAGGTCATGGGCGATGGAGCCGGCCATAAGGCCAAGGGCATTTAACTTGCTTGTTGCGGCAAGTTTTTTCTGCAGCGCGAGTTTTTCCTCTTCGGCTCTTATCCGTTCGGAAATATCCCTGATCGCGCAGACGGCTCTGGGCCGGTTGTGGTAGGTCATGGTGCGGGATTTTATCTCAATAACCAGAGCCGTGCCGTCCTTTTTCCTGGCATTTACGGTGAAGCTGCCGTATTCTCCCTGCAATATCGAGGTGGCGGATGTATCGGCCGGAGCGGTATCAACAATGTCGCTGAGTGTCAGCCCCCGCTCGATATCGTCGGCTCCATACTGAAACAGTGAAAGAAATTGTTCATTGGCCTCAATGATCTTTCCTCCGGCGTGTATAACAATACCTTCCCAGGCGGCCTCGGCGAGGGTCTGGAATCGTTGTTCGCTGACCACCAGGTCTTTTTTTAACCGGTTGTGCTGGTGGGCCTTCTCCAGGGTTTTGAGCAGCAGCTCGTGGTTCAGCGGCTTGTTCAGGAAGTCATAGGCGCCGTCTTTCATCGCCTGTACGGCGATTTCGACGGTGTTCATGCCGGTGAGCATGATTGTCGTTGTCGCGATATTGCTCTCTTTTATCTGCCGGGCAATATCGCACCCGGAAATATCGGGCAGATCAACATCTAAAAGCGCGAGATCGAAATCCTGTTCGCTGAGCATGTCCAGTGCTTCGGACCCGCTGTACGCTTTACTGCACTGGTAGTCAAAGTGATTCAGAATGGTATGGAGACTGTCGATAAAACGGGGTTCATCATCAACAAGCAGAATGTTTGGCTTTGCGTTCATTCTATTCTGCCGGTGAGTGGTTTGGACGCTTTTAAGGGAAGGGCGATGGTGAATGTGGTGCCGTGGCCCGGTTCGCTGGAACAACTAATTTTGCCGCCTATATCGTTCACTGTCTTGTGAACCACGGAAAGCCCCAGTCCGGAATGGCCGTTTTGTTTGGTTGTCACAAAAGGCTTGAACAGGTTGTTTTTCACAACGTCGGATAGCCCGGGGCCGGTGTCCGAGACGATTATCCTGATATGATGCTGGTCAAGAGTGTCCGTCCCACTGCACTTTACGGTTGAGACAGTGATTCGTTCATGGGGCGGCACCGCTTCCGCGGCATTCTTCACCAGATTGATCAGTATCTGTTTGACCGCATCCTTTGACGTGATGATCGGCGGTATATCGGAACCCGGTTCAAAAGATATGTTTGGCTGCGGATAATCAAAAAATGAGGTCTTGGCAATCCGTATCAGGTCCGCGGCCACCTGGTTTATGTCCACCGGTTCAAAATCGGCAAAAGGAGCCTGGGAGAACATCTGCATCTGGCTTACCATCTTGGAGATGCGCCTTATCTCCTCGTCGACGGTGTCCAGATCTTCCTGCAGATTCTGGTCCTGGCCCAGCTTGATCTTAATTGCCGCGAGATAGTTGGCAATAATGCCAAGGGGATTGTTGATCTCGTGGGCAAATTTTCTCGCAGTGACGGAGATAGCCTCCATTCTCTCTGAATGGATCTCTTTTTCCCGTTGCTCCTTGATTTTTTCCACCTGGAGCGCAAGGGCGGTCTGTTGCGTCAGGGACCTGGCGAGCTGAAAGTCGTTTTCGGAAAGCGAATCCTGGTGCAGGGGGAGTCCCAGAACGACCACCCCTATGGTCTGTGTCTTGACTGTGAGCGGGAAATACATTGCTGTTTCACAGCGTAGCAGAGAAAGGATCTGGCGGTCTGCAAGGCTGTTATCACCTTCTTTGCCGGAGATATATCCAGACTGCCCGGATCGGGAAAAAGCCTGTACGATCCTGCTTGTACTCTGGTTGACCGGCAGGGTCAGGCTGTGACACATGTTGTGAAGAATATTTCTGGACGATGTTTCACCTTTGAGCAGGACACCACTGTCGTCGGGAAAGAAAAAGAGGGTGTTGCCGGTACCCAGCAGGATGTTGACCGATTTCTCAAAAGCTGCCAGAACGGCCTGAATGTCGTCGGCTTCGGTTAAATCTTCAAGAAAGGAGCTGAGCAGGGCGAAATTGGTCACACGTGCGGCGATCTTATCCTGAACGGACTTGCGGTGCGGTTCCTCCCTGTTGCTGTTTTCAGAAGGATTGGCTCCTGACACGACCGGTCGTGCCTGCCCGGCGTTCGAGTTCTCCTGCACATTGTGGGGAAGGTTCTCTTTAAAAGAGTTGATGCTGAGTTGAATAGACATATTCAAGGCTATTGTATCAACTTCCGTTTTCGCCTCCATGGACATTTTTCCCAGCTCCTGCCGGCCGATTTTGAGCAGGACTGTGCCGATGTCATATCCCGAGGTGGAATCTATAACGTTTCTGGTGAGTGCATTGGCGGTGTAGACAATCTTTACCAGCGGGAACGCTTCCTCAATCTTGGCCAGAGGAAGATGGTGGCAGAGAATGGCGTCTGCAATGAGTGGGTTTACATTCCAATCCCGGACGAGCCGGGCTCCCGCTTCACAATGGTGCATGCCGAAGAGCTGTTCCTCAAGTATCAGAAGATCAGCGGCGCTGTTTTTGGCGTTGGCGGCGATTGCGGCAAACTGCGCGGGAAAAGCGGTGGCCAGAGTAAGCTGGCCGATATTGTGCAGCAACCCTGCAAGATAGGCTTCGTCTGTGGAGGTGTTGCCCTCGTATCGTGCAAGTTTTTCGGCGATACAGGCGCACAGCAGGGATCGGTACCAGAACATCGCCGGGTCGAGATGGTTGTTCCCCCGTACCTGGTGAATGGACATCGTGACTGCTAGGTTTTTTATGGCGTTAATACCAAGATGACCGATAACCTGGTCAATGGTGCAATACGGGTCTCGGAACCCGTAGTAAGCGGAGTTGGCAAGTTGCAGAACCCTGGCGCAGAGAACCGGATCGTGACTGATAATATCGGCCATTTCGGTTACTGTCGGGTTTTCGTTTTCACAGATTGATAACAATTTCAGCAGGATTTCCGGCAGCGTTGTAAGATTGCCGGATTCCTTTATCTGGGAAAAAGCGGTTTCCTTACTGACCATTATTCAACCTGAGACGCAATGTTGATGGTGTTGTCACACATTCTGTAAATGTAAATGAAAAAAAAATGATGCCGAGGACACACCTCCGGAAGAGGGCGATCGCAAACCACCCAGACTGTAAAACTTTTGTAATCGGTGCACCCGAACAGATTATACCCTGAGTGATACCATCTTTAATGTCTATTTAAAATATTTTTTTAAATTTTTATCTGGAAATTTATGTAGATATTGGCGCGTTCCAGTACCTGGTAAAACCTCGTTTTGTCAGCCGACAGTTATTGTCATTGTAGGTTGTTCAGGTAACATCTGAAGTTTTGGTAAAAAAGTCCTTGACGTGCAATTGATAATCAAATACATTTGATATCAATTACTAAAAAGGATAAGGATATGCAGCTGAGAATGACAAATCAGCGGGAGATTATTCTCCGGGTGCTGCGCAGCAATAAGCAGCATTTGACAGCCGATGAACTCTATGATGTAGTGAAAAAACTTATGCCGCGCATAAGTCTGGCTACGGTTTACAGGAACCTGGAGATCTTGTCTGATGCGGGGATGATCGGTAAGCTGGAAATCAGTGGAAGACAGAAGCGTTTCGATTATGACCCCAGCGACCATCATCACATCTATTGTGCCGTTTGTCATCGAGTTGACAACCTCCCGGATAACTGTCAGGGGGTCAAACAGAAGGATTTAGGTAGAGTCAGGGGATATTCCGTGACGGGGTATCGTCTTGAGATAGTGGGAATATGCCCTGACTGTCAAGCTTTAGAGGAAAAGGAGAAAAAAGGCGATGAGTGACGAAAAGAAAATACTGCAGGCTTTGGCCGATGCGCAAAAACCATGTGGAAACAAGGACCTGGCGGAGGTTACCGGTCTTGATAAAAAAGTCGTCAGCAAACATGTTGCGGCAATGAAAAAGCAGGGCCTTGTAGACAGTCCTGTTCGGTGCAAATATGGAATAACCGAGAACGGCAAAAAATCTCTTGAGTAGTTTTTTCCGCTCGATAAAACAGTTAAAATGACAGTAAAACCCGTGACCGTTTGGTTCACGGGTTTTTTTGTATGATGGCAAGTTGACCGCTGATTGTGGTATAAAGCTGGAGGTGAAAGCTGGTGAAAAAAAGAAGATGTTAACGCGATTAGGATTTTAGAGGTGAACAGTTATGCAGGAAAAGATAGCTAAGGTACGGACTTTCAGACGGTTTGTTGAAAAAGAGCCGATAAGTTCCGATCTTCTGCAGAGCTTGGTGGATCTTGCCCGGCTCGGAGGTTCCGCCCGCAATGGTCAGCCGTGGCAATATATGATCGTCAATACCCCGGACATGTGTGAAAAAATATTCCCCTTCCTTGGCTGGGCGAAATATCTGACAGACTGGAAGGGACCTGCGCCCGGGGAACGGCCGAGCGCCTACGTGCTCTGCTTCCTCAACCGCAACCGCCTCAGGGGATCTGAAGGTGAAGCTCAGTTCGACCTTGGCATCGCCACCCAGAACCTGCTGCTGGGAGCCATGGATCATAGAATAGGCGGGTGCCGGATCGGTGCTTTTAGTCCGAGGCTGGCAAATCTTTTTAAGGTTCCCGAATACCTGCAGCTCTCGTTGGTTGTCGCCCTCGGAAAGCCCCGTGAAACAGTAATCCTTGAGGAGTCCCGCGACGAGGACGACATCAAGTACTGGCGGGACGAACACGGTGTCCACCATGTACCCAAAAGGCCTCTGAGCAGCTGCCTGATCGACCTGGACAAAGCGTAAGGACTGGCGGATTTCCGATATGGTTTCTGCAGTGACACTGGAATCGTCCGCCATACTCTGGTGACGGGAGGTTATGGTGGAGAAGAGTGGGCCTGTTCGCACATTTAGTTATCATTACCGAAAAAAATATGGCCATGGTGTCGGCAAGGTGCCCCTGGATGTAGGGGTGGTGTGCCCCAACAGGGCGCGCGGCGGCTGTATTTTCTGCCGCCCGTCCAGTTTCACTCCCTCGTATCTTGACAGTAAAGACGATCTGAAAAGTCAGCTTGCTAGCGGGAAAAAGTCTCTGCTCAAGGGGCGTTTTAAAAAATATCTCGCCTATTTTCAGCAGGAAACCTGTACCGTGCTGCCCCGGGAGAAGCTGCTTGACCACTTTGCCATTCCGCTTGTCGATCCGGATTGTATCGGCCTTATCGTTTCCACCCGTCCCGACTGTGTGGACAAAACATTGCTGGTGGTGCTTGCAGAACTTGTTCTGCAACATGACAAGGAATGCTTGATTGAGCTCGGCATACAGTCCGTGCACGAAAACAGTCTTGCCCTTCTTAACAGAAATCATGGATTTGCCGATTTTGTCTCAACGGCGAACCTGGTGAAAAGCTTTGATTGTTTTGAGCTGGGGGCTCACCTTATCCTCGGTATTCCCGGAGAAACTGTCGGGGACATGATCAGGTCGCTGGAAACTGTGTGCAGTTTTCAGGTCGACGCCCTTAAACTGCACCATCTTCAGGTGATCAAGGGGACGCCGCTTGAAAAAAGGTACCTCCGCCGGGAAGTGGCCGTTTTTTCTCTTGAGGATTATCTGGTGCTGCTGACGCAACTGCTGCCCCGGATACCAGCTCGGGTGACCCTGCACAGACTCTGGGCCACGTCGCATCCGGATCTTCTCGTTGCTCCGAGATGGAATGTTCTTGCCAGCGATTTGAGTCGTCGGCTGGTTGCGATGATGAAAGACGAAGGAGTGTGGCAGGGGAAGTACGCGCCTTACTGAGATCGAAGACCTGGCCGGTGCCGGTCGCTGGCCAAAAACTAAAGAGTTTTTCTATGCATAGCAAACTGTTCAGAGAAATGGTACTATTGGCGGACCTGTAATGCACGGGCAATGAATAATGTAACGCATGCTTTTATGAAAGGATGCACTGTGGGAAAGTTTTCGAAGAGCGCGGCTCTCAAGGAGTGTCAGAGGTATCATGGAAGAACAATTTAAGATACGATTTGCCGATCGAATGAATCAGCTCCCCCCTTATCTTTTTGGCATGATCAACAAGATGAAGATGGAAAAGCGGTGGGCGGGAGACGACGTTATTGATCTGGGGATGGGAAACCCCATGGATCCTACCCCGGAACAGGTTACCAACAAACTCTGCGAGGTCGCGGCCGACCCCAAAATACATCGGTATCCGGTGGCCGGCGGGATGAAGAACCTCAAGAAAGAGATCGCCATCTACTACAAGCGAAATTACGGGGTCGACCTGACCGGAGAGGACGATGTTATCTGCACCATCGGCTCAAAAGAGGGAATATCGCATCTCTGCCTGGCATTACTGGGACCCGGCGATACCGTCCTTACCCCTGCCCCGGCCTTTCCCATCCACGTGTACGCAGCGGTCATTGCCGGCGCCAATGTGCTTCGCATCCCGATTACCACTGAAGACAGATTCCTGGAACAGATCAACAGGATGTGTAAATCGCTCTATCCGGGACCTAAGCTTGTAATGCTGAATTTTCCCCATAATCCCACCGGTGCGCTGGCTACCAGGGAGTTCTTTGCCGAGGTGGTGAAACTGGCCCGCAAATACCGGTTTATGGTGATAAACGATTTCGCCTACTCGAAGATAACTTTCGACGGCTATGTCGCTCCCAGTTTTCTGGAAGTTCCCGGGGCGATGGATGTGGGGGTTGAGTTCGGTTCCTTTTCCAAGTCCTACAACATGGCCGGTTGGCGACTCGGCTATTGTGTCGGCAACGAAGAGATGATAAGCGGCCTATCCAAGATAAAAGGCTACTACGATTATGGCATTTTCTCAGCCATACAGGTTGCAGGCATTGTGGCAATGCGCGACTGTGAAGATCAGATAGATGAACAGGCCATGGTCTATCAGAAGCGGCGCGATTTCCTGTGCGATGGGCTGAACAAAATGGGTTGGGAAACCGATGTTCCCAAGGCCGGAATGTTCCTCTGGGTCAAAATTCCGGAACCCTACTCGCAGATGGGGTCGGTAAAATTTTCCATTGAGATGATGAATCGCGCCAATGTCGCCCTTGCCCCAGGGGCCGGTTTCGGGGAAGAAGGGGACGGCTACCTGCGTCTTGCTCTGGTTGAAAATGAAAACAGGATGGCCCAGGCCCTGAAGCAGATAAGACGCGCCCTCAAGGAGATCGACGGTGAGGTGGAAGCGGGTAGTTTTGAGCTCAAGCCGTAATATGGCTGTGGTGGCCGGGGTTACGGCTTGTAGACCCTGGCCAGGTACGCCTTGAGGTAACGTGTCTCGGGAATTGCGGGATGGACGGGGTGGTCCGGACCCTGCATGCCTTCGAATAAAAGCTGGGAGTGGCGGCCGGTTTTTACTGAGCCGCTTCTGATGACGTCAAGGAGTTCTGCCCGCTTCAGGTGCATTGAACAGGAGGCGGCCATGAGGATGCCGTCGGGGGCGAGAAGGCGCATGGCAAGTTCGCCTATCCGCTGGTAGGCGCGCAATCCCTTGACGTGGTCTTTTTTCCTTTTTATAAAAGCGGGTGGGTCTACAACGATTACATCAAAGTATTCCCCTTCCTCCCGCAATGCTCTGAGTACTTCAAAGGCATCTCCCAACACACTGTAAAACCGGTTTTCCACGCCGTTTTGTGCGCCGTTTTCCAGGGCGTTTTCCAGGGCGGAACGGGACGCGTCGACGCCCCACACCTCTTCTGCCCCGGCAACGGCACACTGGATGGCAAAACTACCGACATAACAGAACACGTCAAGGACCCTTTTGCCCCTGACATATTTTGACAGTTCCGCCCTGTTTACCCGCTGGTCGTAGAACCATCCGGTCTTCTGGCCGTGTCGCAGGGGAACAGTCATCTTTACATCGTTTTCGATCACCTCCACCTCTGTCGGCGGATCACCGAATCCCGCTTCGATTGCCAGTGGAAGCTGTTCCAGTTTTCGCACGCTGCTGTCGTTGCGCAGCAGGATCGAGGCCGGGTTCACCACTTTTCTCAATCCGTCCAGGACCCTCTCTTTGAGAACATCCATCCCGGCGCTGTTCAGCTGGACGCTCAGGTGGTCGCCAAAACGATCGACGATAAGGCCGGGAAGAAGATCCGATTCCCCGTAAACCATCCTGTAGTAAGGTTTGTCAAACAGACGGTTGCGAAGAGCCAGGGCTGCTTCGAGCCGCTGCACCAGCTGTTTCTGGTCAAAATGTTCTCTGCGGCGGGAAAGCAGCCGGCCGGTGATCAGCGAGTGAGGGTTGAGATAGGCGATGCCCAGAAATTTCCCGTCACTTGCAATCACCTCAGCCATCTCCCCTTTGGTGAACTGGCTGAGCGGTGTTTTTTTTGTATCAATCTCGTTGCTGTAGATCCACAGATGTCCGGCCTGGATCCTTCGTTCCTCTCTGCGTTTGAGCTGAATGGTGTTGCGTTTCATGAAATCGTGGTGGTTGTATTGTCGGACCATGTGGAAATACAGCGTCAATCACCTGATCCATGACCATACGGGCCTTTGGGGTCCGCAGTAAATTGCCCGAAGGGTGGGCTGCGTTAGTTGCTTAATGACAAAATTTACGATAATAATAGTTCTTGATCTTCAGGATCTGTTTATGCAAATAAAAGAGAGACCACCGAACAGGGGAGGATTGCTCCCCGGAAATATAAAATAAACTATGGAGAAAAAGATGGCTACAACTACTGACAATCTCAAGGACGCCTTTGCCGGTGAGAGCCAGGCGAACCAGAAGTACAAAGCTTTTGCCAAAAAAGCCGAAAAGGAAGGTTTTGCCAATATCGCAAAACTGTTCCGTACCACCGCCGAAGCAGAGAGGATTCATGCCGAAGGGCACCTCAAGGCCCTGGAGATGATCGCGTCAACGGCCGAAAACCTGCAGGCGGCAATCAGCGGCGAGACTTTTGAGTATAAGGAGATGTATCCCCCCATGCTCGACCAGGCGCAGCAGGAAGGCCACCGGGCCAAGACCATGTTCAAGTTTGCCCTCGATGCTGAAGAAGTTCACGCAAATATCTACCAGAAAGCGCTGGCAGCGGTACAGAACGGGACCGATATGGATGTGAGCGATTTTTATCTCTGTCCGATCTGCGGATATATCGAAGTGGGCAAAGCTCCCGAGAAGTGTCCGGTTTGCGGCGCCCTTGGCAAAGTCTTCGTTCAGGTCGACTAACCAACCCCTGGCGATTGTGTTGATGGGCTTAACAGCGGCTCTGTGAGCCCCCGGCTCCCCCGGAAAATAGTGGTCGGGGGGAGCCTTGGCTTTCCTGCTGAATTGCTGGTGAACCTCGGTTAAAGGTACTTTTCCCGCAACAGCTTTTTGTCGGTCTTGCCGACCGAGGTCTTGTCGATTGCGTCGACGAATTTTACCTTCATCAGTACGGCAAGCTTGTTCATCAGTCCCTTGTCGATATAGGCTTTTACGTGCTGGATGATCTTTTTTGCGTCAACCGCCTCAGCCGTCTGGTCGACAACCACCAGGGCCAGGGGCTTTTCGCTCCATTTGTCATCCTCCATCCCGATTACCGCGACCTCCGAGACGCTTTCGTGAAGATTGATGATGTCCTCGAGTTCAAGGGACGAGAGCCATTCTCCGCCAATCTTGATAACGTCTTTTATCCTGTCGGTAATGTTGACGTAACCTCTGGCGTCGATATTGGCGACGTCACCGGTATGAAGGTAGCCGCCGTGCCAGAGGTTTTCTGAATTTCTTATGCCTTTCCAGTATCCCTGGGTGAGCCACGGGGCACGAACAGTAATTTCTCCCACCGCTGTTCCGTCCGGTTCCACCTCCTGCATCCTGTCGTCCAATATTTTCATCTGTACCAGCGGAAGGGGCCGACCTGTTTTGCAGCGCCTTTCGATTTCTGCGTCCTCGTCCAGGTCCTGATTGCCGACATGGGCGATGGTGAGCACCGGACAGGTCTCCGACATCCCGTATCCGGTAAATATATCTATGCCCTTTGCCCTTGCGCTCTTACAAAGTTTTTTGGGCAGGGAAGCGCCGCCGATGACAACCTTCCAGTTTGACAGATCGGTTGTGGCGAATTCGGGGCTGGTTATCAGCATATGCAAAATGGTGGGGACGCAGTGCGAGAAGGTGACTTTTTCCCGGTCTATGAGCTGGAGCAGATTGGCCGGGACATATTTGCCGGGGTAGACCTGTTTGATTCCCATGGTGGTGGCGATGTACGGAAACCCCCATGCATGGACGTGGAACATGGGCGTGATCGGCATATAGACATCCTGCTGATGAATACGGCCCTGCTCTGCCGACGTTGCAAGCATCGTCATGGTGCAGAGGGTATGCAGCACCAGCTGGCGGTGGCTGAAATAGACTCCCTTGGGCATGCCGGTTGTGCCGGTGGTATAGAAGGTTGTGGCCCTTGTGTTCTCGTCAAAATCCTCGAAGGTAAACTGGTCCGAAGCGGCACCTACCAGCGCTTCATATTCCCCGGTAAGCGTGATCGATGTTTTTGGCAGTTCTTCCTTGTCCTGGAGTACGATAAAGTGTTTTACGGTGTTGAGCCTGCCCTTGATCTTCTCTATTAGCGGAAGAAAATCACTGTTTATCAGCAGGAAATCGTCTTCCGCGTGGTCGATGGTGTAGATGACCTGTTCGGGTAACAGCCTCACGTTTACCGTATGCAGTACCGCGCCTATCATGGGAACGGCAAAAAAACATTCAAGATAGCGATGGCTGTCCCAATCCATCACAGCCACCGTATCACCCGGCTTGACTCCAAGATCGGTGAGGGCATTGGCAAGTTTTGCAACCCTTTGTTTGAATTCGGCATAGGTGAACCGAAACCGGTCTGCATAGATTATTTCCTGGTCCGGGTTGTCGGCCACCGGCGCGAACAGAAGATTCTTGATAAGCAGCGGATAAGCGTAAGCGGACGGGGTCCTTGGGATCAGGTTGTCAGGCATGTTTTTTCTCCTTTTTCCGGATATTCCGGAATCAATGTCATTTTGGTGATTGGTAATAAGACCTTGCCATTTGCGAGACTTCGCCGGTCATTGTCAGTACTTTTTCAGCAAGCTCCGGACTCAGTGAACCGGTTCCGCAGGACGGGGCTATCAAAATCTGTGATATGAGCCGTCTTTCCGGGATGGTGAAAGTTGACAGCGTGGCCAGCTGTTGCCGCAGTCTGGTAAAAAGTGACAGGCTGTTTTCCCGTTCTACCACCTGCGGATCGGAGGTGGGCACAATGCCCCAGGCAAGGATTCCGCCGCGTTTGAGAAAATCGGTCAGCGGCTCTTTGTAGAGAATGAAATTGTCAAAGTAAAAATAGGCGTCAAAACTGATAATGTCGGCAGGCGAGGCAAGAGCCGGCGTCCAGTCGCCGTTGGCGCAGATATGGATTCCCGCAAGCCCCCCGGCCCAGTGGAGATGTTCTATTACTTCGGTGACGCTTTGTGTTACCATCTCCCTGGTGACACCAGAAAAACCTGTGGAACCGAAACTTACGATTCCCGGTTCGTCGATAAAGATTATTGGTTTTGCGGAGCCGGTAAAGCGGTGCAGATTTTTTATCTGCCACACTCCCTTCAAGGCCAGATGCTTCACCATCATGTCCCGCAGGTTGTCGTCGTAAATGACTGCGTTGCCCCGGGTGTCGCGCAGCCCTGTTCCCGCGGTCACCGGTCCGGTTATCTGGCCCTTCAGGGTGATAAAAGAATGCTCACGGGTTTCCAGCGCATCGAGCAGGGCGAAAAAACCGGCCGCCGCATCATGGTCGAGGGCAAAACGTGAATGGTTGAGAGCCGAAGGGTTTTCAGAGCAGAGGAAATAGTCCTCGTAAAAGGATGCCATCTCCGCTGCAAAATCATCACCTTCGGTGTCTATCCGATAATTCTTTCCTTCCTCGGTGAGTCCGGGAAAGCCCGTAAGGAACTGCCGGACCATTCCTTCTCGTGGTTGTTGCGGTAATTGCGGCCACAGAGGAATTTGCGGACAATGACGCAGCACCAGGCGAACGGCTTCTGCATGGGTGGAATGTGGAAGGCTGCCGATGAGAATCGGATGACAGTTTGTCTGTATCATGATTGTTTGCTGCTCCTGACAACAATGTTGGGCGTGACTCGATCTGTAATTTTTTTTAATACCAAGTGTTAAACGCTTTCATCAAGTGCTTTTTGCCTCCATTCTGGCAACTTCGTTGTATTTCCTATCGACTTAATATCTCTTGAGAATATTGCCAGACCATGGAGCCGGCTGCTTGGCGGTACCGGCTGCAACCGGGGTAAAAAAGCCCGTGGCGGTGTTGTCAGGAATTTCTTATGAACTCAGCGACGATCGGGTTGACCTCTTCTGGGTTGGTGACCGGTGACATGTGGCCTCCTGAAACATAAGATATTTGCACATTGGGCAGCCGGTCGCTTAGAATCTGGGCGATACGCCGGGACAGAGGCGGACTCCGGTGGCCCGCAATCATACAGACGGGAAGCTGCAGCTTACTGAAATCGGCGGCTCTCGCCGTATCCTGCGTTGCCGCCTGAAAGTCCAGGACGACTTTTTGTATACGGGTGTCAAAAAAAATCTTCTGTTCGTCTTTGAGGCCGTCGTAGGTTCCGTTACCGCTCCAGAAGTCGATAAATGTCCTGGTGGCAGAGGAGCTGTCGTTATCGTCGAGCAGCCTGCATATCTGCAATACAAGCCGGTCCAGTTCTGTTCGCATCGGATCCTCCCGGTGGAGCAGGTGGAAGGCAACAGGCTCGAAAAGTGCCAGGCTTTTGATGCGATGGGCCTGTCTTGTCACCAGCTTGAGGGCGGTTGCTCCGCCGTAGGAGTGACCGACCAGGTGAAAAGGGTCTCCGTTGATTGTTTCGTCGATGATCGTCTTTACTCTTTCGGCTTCACGGCTGAGGGAAAAATTTTCCCGATCCTCGGGAAACTCTCCCTCGCCATACCCGTAGAGATCAACTGCAATGGTGCGAAAGTCTTGCTTTAAAAGGGCTGTGAGCCGGTGCCATTGCGCCTTGGTCTGCATGGAGCTGTGGAGCAACACTACCGGCTCTCCCTCTCCCTCGATCACATAATCTTTTCTGCTGTTCATGATAAATGGTTAATATTTAAAGGTAAAAACTGAATTTAAAGGTTGCCGATCGCGTTGTGGTAAAGGGTTTTGGTATCGGTGGTGAAAAACGTCACCCTGCTGCCGGATGCCATGGTCGCGCAGGAAAAAATATGGCTGCCACCTGCAGGTTGCGATAAAAACATCCAGGAAGGGGGGGCGGCAGAGAGGTGTCCCAGACGATCAGGTGGTATAAGGACCGGCTCCCCGGGGGGGACCAGATGAGTAAAATCAAGCGATCTCAGAAGCACCCTGAGTCCCTGGCCAACAGCTTTGACATAGGCTTCCTTCAGGGTCCACGAGCGGTAGAAAAAGAGTCTTCTCCCCTGTGGCGCCAGGTTGAGGTAGAATTGGTGTTCCCTTGCGCTGAAGACCTTCTCCGCAAGTCTTTGCTCTGAGCCTCTGGGTCTTATCAGTTCGATGTCGCATCCCGTTTTCTCCTCCCTGCTGACAGCGCAGCAGATAAAGTCCCTGGTGTGGGAGAGACTGAAGAAGAGGTCGAGTCTTCTGCCGCCATATATCCAGTAGGGCCGGCCCAGTTCGTCTGCTGTGGTGGTGATATCAGCTTTATCGCCCGCGAAATAGGTGTCGAGCAGGTGACGCAGGAGCAGCCTTGAAAACAGGAATTCGAGTTTCTTGCGCTCCACCTTGAAATGCTTGTATCTCGCAAGATCCTGCCCCTTGAGAACAGTCGACGCCGCCTGCTCGGACAGCGGTGAAATATTTCGGTCTTCTGCAGGCAGAAGCCAGATATGGAGCTCGTCTGAAGATATCGATTTTATTTGCATCCCTGTTTTTTAACAAGCTTTGCCATGATTTCAAGAACATAATCGATATCAGCTTTGGTATGGGCGCAATTTATCTGGAAGCGGATGGTTTCGTCCCCTTTGGGAACCACCGGGAATGTGAGGCCCACGGCAAGTATACCATGATCAAAAAGGCCATTTACCAGCATCCGGGTTCGCATTGTATCCCGGACCAGCAGCGGAACGATGGGATGGGGACCGGGAATGGTTTCCAGTCCTATTTGTTCCAGTCCTTCCCGGAACTGCCGGGTTCTCCTGTTCAATGTCTTCAGCAGGTCGAGTCCCTCCTTGCTGTCGCAGATATCGATGGCTCTGGTTGCGGCCGCGCAATCGGCCATGCTCAGTGGATTGGTGTAAATATAGGTATCGGCTTTCTGTCGTATCGTCTCGACGATGGTAGCGCTGGTGCAGACAAAACCGCCGTTTACGCCAAAGGCCTTGCCGAAGGTGCCGACTATGATATCCGGAGCGGCACCGCAGAATTCGGCTGTGCCCCGCCCTGTCTTGCCGTAGGCCCCGATCCCGTGAGAGTCGTCTATTACCGAAATGATGCCGT
Organism: Desulforhopalus singaporensis; assembly: GCF_900104445.1. Lineage (GTDB taxonomy): Bacteria > Desulfobacterota > Desulfobulbia > Desulfobulbales > Desulfocapsaceae > Desulforhopalus_A > Desulforhopalus_A singaporensis. The sequence continues at coordinate 49,232 of NZ_FNJI01000027.1, forward strand.
CGGCAAACCTGTCTTTGTGTTTTTCTATTACCTGCAGGATTCTGTCGGTTGGCGCAAAGTCTCCACGCATGGAGAAAATCCCGTCGAACACGACGATGACCCGGGTTATTCCTGGAGCGGCGCTGTCAAGACACCGGTCCAGGTCCTGCACATCGTTGTGGTTGAAGATGGCCTTGTTCTCCCCGGGAACACCACAGATCCTCATGGCCCTGATGATCGAGTTGTGGTTGAGCCGGTCTCCTGCCCAGAGGGTTGTCGCACTGTTTATGGCCAGTGCCAGGCCGCAGTTTGCAGTGTAGGCCGAGTTGAAAATTTTTGCCGCAGGCTTGTCCATGAAGAGGGCAATTCGTTTTTCAAGGGCGGTGTGATGGCAATAGGTCCCGTCGATAAAGCGGACCGCTCCGGGGCCTGTGCCGAACCTGCGGGTCGCTTCGTCGGCGGCGGCAATCAGCGCGGGATGGTTGCCAAGCGAGAGGTAGGAATTCGAGTTCATCCTGATGAATAATCCTTGTTGACCTTCCAGCCGGTAGCGCGGTCCCGATCCGTTTTTTGCGGGAACGTAGTCGGTAATAACTCTTTCCCTGGGTTTGGCCCGGCCCTGCTCCGCGAGCTGCTGTAATTCCCTTTGTAACGTTGCGTCAATTTGTTGCAGTGACATTTTCTAGTCCTCGTCTTCGGTCCAGGTAAGCACCACTTTGCCTGATTCTCCGCTGCGCATGGCCGCGAAACCTTCCTGAAAATCGGTGTAATGGAAATGGTGAGTGATAAGTGGAGTGATATCGAGTCCTGTCTGGATCATCGAGGTCATCTTGTACCAGGTCTCATACATTTTCCGGCCATAAATCCCCCTGATGGTCAACCCGTTGAAGACCACGGTGTTCCAGTCAAACATGGTATTGTCAGGCATGATGCCGAGCAGCGCGATATTGCCGCCATGGCGCATATTGGCCATGATCGAGCCCAGCGCCGCCGGATTGCCGGACATCTCCATCGCCACGTCAAAACCTTCTTTCATCTGCAGTTCGTTAGGAATGTCGCTCACATTTTCGCGGGCCACGTTTACGGTGCGGGTGGCGCCCATTTTCTGTGCGAGTTCGAGTCGATAGGAGTTGACGTCGGTAATTACCACATGGCGGGCACCGGCGTGGCGTGCCACGGCGGCGGCCATGCAGCCTATCGGGCCGGCCCCGGTTATAAGAACATCTTCGCCCAGTATGTCGAAGGAAAGCGCGGTGTGCACCGCATTGCCGAAAGGGTCGAAACAGGCCAGGACGTCAAGGGCTATTGAGGGATCACAGGCCCAGACGTTGCTGTTGGGGATGCAGAGATATTCGGCGAAGCATCCGGGACGGTTGACTCCCACCCCGGCGGTGTTCTTGCACAGGTGGCGCTTGCCGGCAAGGCAGTTCCGGCAATGGCCGCAGATCAGGTGGCCCTCGCCCGAAACCAGGTCGCCGGTCTTGAATTCATAAACATTGTCCCCAACCCCGACCACTCGTCCTACGAATTCGTGGCCTATCACCATGGGGGTGGGAATGGTTTGCCTCGCCCAGTCGTCCCAGTTGTAAATGTGCAGATCCGTTCCGCAGATTGCGGTGCGCAGGATCTTGATGAGCACATCATTTTTCTCAACCACCGGTATGGGAACTTCGTCAAGCCGCAATCCTTGTTCGTCTCTTGCCTTCACCAACGCTTTCATCGTCTCCATGGGCAGCTCTCCGGTAAGGATTTGTTTACTGTTTTCGTTTAGATAATTATATCTCCTGGCTTGAGTGTATGCAACGGCGGGTGAACCTCACCCGCAGCATCCAGCTCCTGGAGCGCCATGTCGTCGGGTATTGGGGCGGTGAAGTGAAGTGGCGCGGAGGTGACCGGGTGGAGCATGTCGATTTTCCAGGAATGGAGGCACTGGCGGTTGAACGTGATCCCGGCTATCGAGCGTGTGCCGCCATACTTGATATCTCCTGCAAGGGGGCAGCCCGCTTCACTAAAGTGAACTCTGATCTGGTGGGTTCTCCCCGTTTCGAGCCGGACCGCAACGAGTGAAAGGCGGGAAGAGGAAGTGAGCACCCGGTAGTGGGTGATCGCCTCCCTGCCTCCCTGCTGCACCGATTTCATGACGTTTGACCGCCGCTGTTTGGCGAGAAAGGAGCGAATCGTGCCCTGCGGAGGATCGGGTCGGTGTTCGACAAGGGCGAGATAGTGTTTGCCCATTGAGCGCTGCTGTATCTGGTGGGACAGTCCTTTGTGGGAATTGGGATGGATGGAGAAGACGATAAGGCCGCTGGTATTGCGGTCGAGCCGCTGGGACATCCCGATGTGCAGTTTACGGCCGAACCGCGTATCCCTGTCCAGCCATATCTGCAGGGCCTCATAGAGGGTTCCCTTGTATCGCGACGGGGTGGGCTGACATTCTATGCCCGCCGGCTTGTTCAGGACGATGAGATGCTTGTCCTGAAAAACGATGTGTTCCGGTGCGATGCGAAACGGCTCCAGGGGCTGGTTGTCGTGATGGAGTTCCACCTTTTCACCCAGAACCATTTGTCTGCCGCATTTACGCACTCTTTTGCCGTCTATATGCACGCCGCCGAGATCTATTATCTTGCGGATGGCGCTCTTGGACAACTCATCGATAGTTTCGGCAAGATAGTTGTCAAGACGGACCCCTTTCGCCGTGTCGGCAATGGTAAAGCGGTGTATCATTTACGTTCCCCTGTTTTTCCCCGGCGCATGGCACAATGGAACCATGGTAACCGGTTTGCGAAAAAGTTCACTGTTTTTGTGCCGGCTGTCCAGCCTGCGTTTTTTGCTTGAGAAAACGGGGCCAATGTTTATCTTATTTCGGCAAATTTGCCATGTTTTATTGTAAAAGACAGCGGGTTACCCGGTGTCGCCAAACAAGAAGAGGAAGCGATGAAGAAGATGTTCTGTCTGGTTATTGCTGCCGGAACCATAATGTTTTTCTCCGGCTGTACCCAGGAAACCCAAAACAAGATAGGGCGCTCCATCCAGAACTGGACCGGTACTGACGGGATTCTCGAAGTTTATGCCGGCGACAAGCTGGTAAAGCGATTCATGAAAATTGATAAACTGACGACGGCTTCGGCTACCGGCAATAAATCGGAACGGCCCTACCGCTTCGGTTACGGGGTGTTTGATGCCAATATGAACGGTGTCGCCGACAAGGATGAAAAAAAGGTCTATTTCGAATTCAGCGATTACTCGACGTCGTATATCTTTTACGAAGACCCGAAATAGGCCGGGGGGCATCTGGATAAAAGAAGGGTCACTGCAGCTCGGTTGCGTGCAGCTCGGGCCGTACCAGCGTGCCCCAGTTTTTGTCGTATGGATGCACGGCGTGGACCCTTGCCCCGTTTCTGGACAGGGGATAGTCCTTGTTGGCCCACTCGAAGATGCCCCCACGGAGGTTGTGCACTTTTTTGTAGCCGCGCCCAATCAGGCTCCTGGCAAATGCGGCGGATCGTATCCCTACCGAGCAATAGACCACGATGGTACTGCTTTTGGGCAACTGGATCGCCGTCGGATCCTCGCTATGGATCGCTCCCGGAAGATGGCTTACACGGTATTCTTTTTTTCCCCGGACATCTATTATGGTTACCGCTTGCCGGGAGTTGAGCAGGTGCTTGAGACTGTCGCTGCCGATATCGCTGACTTCGGGGTAGTTACGGTCGATTGCCCGGTTTATCTGCTGCCAGCTCGGTTTGGAGAAGAAAAAACCCGACAGCAGGGCCGACAGCACCAGGATGACGGCGAAGTGGGGAAAGTATTTTGCTTGACAGACTGCCAGGGTTGGGTAGACTCGCATTTTCGATTATTTTATTTTTGGCTTGAAAGGTTGCATTGTCAAACGACAATGATACACTGACGTCTCTCTCACCATAAATAGGAAGTTCACGTGTTTTTGTAAAGCTGAGGATACCGATGAGACTGTTTCTGACGGGGATTGGGGTTGTGTTGCTGTTGGCCGGATGTGGTGGGGTGAAAAATTTTGGTTCTTCACTCAAGTACGATATCATGGCTGAATATTATCTGGAGCAGCAAACCTATACGCAGGGTGCTTCCTCTTTTCGCAGGATACTGGATGAGGACCCGGGAAATGCCAAGGCTCACTACTATTACGGTCGTATGGTGCTGGCGGAAAAACAGTACGGTGAGGCTCTTTCTCACTTGCAGCAAGCGGCGCTCGGCAGGCCAGAGAGCGGGGATTGCCTCTTCTGGCTGGGAGTGGCATACGGCAAAAACAACAATCCTGCCAAAGAGAGAGCAAGTTATATCAGGGTGCTGCAGCTGGACCCAAACCATGTAGGAGCCCTTGTCTACCTGGGCCACAATCTGCTCAAGGCGGGGGAGCATGAAAAGAGTCTTGCCAGGTATCAGCAAGCGCTCGACCTCAACCCCCACCATGCCCAGGCCCTATACAACAGAGCTTTTATTCTCAGAAAACTAGGGCGTAGTCCGGAAGAGCGGATTGCCTGGCTTTTGTATCTCGATTCTTATCCTGCCGGAAAATTCGCGAACCTTGCGGCGGACAGGTTGAACACACTGGAAAATTATTCCTATCGGAACCATAACCTGGGGGGAAGGGTGGTAACCCTGACCGATGTCGGCTTTGTTCCCTTCAAGGATGAGCTTCTTGACTATACCAGAGAGTCTCTTGATATTGTCGGTACGATCCTGTCGGAGATGCGCCAAGGTACCCTGCAGATTGAGGTTTACCAGAAGAACGATAATAAACTGGCAAAAAAAAGAGCCCTTGCCCTGCGCAGCTATCTCTGTAAGAAATTTCCGCAGTTGGGAGCGGCAAGACGGATTGAGGTGAGCTGGTTCGACGTTCCCGAGTCCAGAGTGGTACTGAAGAAAAGGTTGACGATAGACGAGTCGGTGCGGTTTGTGGTAACCGGGGCGGATGAAAAAAGATATATAAAAGCGGAAAAAAACAAGAAAACCTGACGCCTGTGCCGAAAAATCGGTCTTGGCAAGGCGGGAAAAGTTCTTCCGCTTTTTTGAAGAACCTGATAAATAATAAGAGTGACATAACAGATGAATAGTTGCCGGGAAATTACCCATATTGTTTCTGGAGGAAAAATTATGGACGCACTGAGAAAAATGGTGGTTGGTCTGCTTTGTGTTTTGCTGATTTCGCTGGGAACGATCGATATCGTAACGGCTGAGAACGGTGTCGATGACGGAACCAATGTTGAGGACGGTGGCTCGACACCTGATGGTGGCAGTGATGATGGGGGGGCTGGCGAAAACGACGACGGCACTCCCGATGACGGATCCGATGATGCAACCGGTGACGATCTCGGTGCGGGGACTGCTTTTGGCAGTCCGGCGGAGGCGGCCCGCACCGAGAATCTGGCCAAATCGTATGTTGATGGCCTGACCGATGACGCCGTCAGTGAAACCCTGGCTGCGACTGCAACTGAGCCCACCGCTTATGATGAGTCAATGCGTGAAGAGCTTGCCGCTCAGGTTGAGGCCGACATCAGGGAGATGCGGCAAGAAGAGCACATGGGCTGGGGACAGATAGCCCATGAACTTGGGGTTCATCCCGGCCGGCTCGGGCTCGGCCACTATAAGAACGTGGACCAAGGTTTTGCGGTTGACATACCCGATGACGAACTGGCCGCCGCAACCGAGCTGGACACCAGCGGAACCCCCGGTCATGGGTATGGCCGGAAGGATGGAGAGGCAGTGCATGGCGCGGGAGCAGGCAAATATGGTCTGCATTCCCGGGATAAAGGCAAGGGACTCTCCGGAGGCGGATCTTCCGTGACCGGAGCCGATAAGGCGGCGAGGGGCAACAGCTCCAAAGGTGAGCGCAGTGGCGATAATGGCAGGGGAGCAGACAAAGGAGATAGCTCCGGCAAAGGAAACAACGGCAAGGGCGGAGGCAGCGACAAAGGAAACAACGGTAACGGCAAAGGCGGTGGCAAAGGAAAGAATTAATCGGTCACGAAACCGCTTACTCCGTTGTCACTGTTTTCCTGCACCTGCACCTTTGGCCCGGAGAATTTCATATTCCCGGGCCCGGAGAATTTCCTTGTTGGTCCTTGTCCCTGACGGGTCCCTGTAGGGGATTCCCTTGACTGAGTTGATCAGGTGCAGGTCCCGTTCGGGGAGTTCTCGGGTGATCAGCGACTGGTTCGGAGATGCGATTGTTCCGCTCCGCTCCCTGCCGAAAGGTTCTGTCTCTCCCACATGAAAACCTGCCTGCATAAGACCGGAGCGGACCGGAATGGCCGCGCAGTAGGTGAGAAGAAGGCCGTCGCTTTTGAGCAGGGGATAGAGGGTGCGGAAAAAATCGACACTCCAGAGTTCGCTGTTCTTCTGCGTTGAAAAACCGTCCAGCCAGATATAGTCGAAATTCGCCCCTGCCCTGGTCGCCGTGTAGCGGGCATCTCCCCACAGAAGCTCTATGGAGCATCCGCGGTGTTGCCAGCGGCCGTCCCGGCACAGGATATCCAGGCAATTGTTCCAGTCGAACAGGTTGTTTTTCATTCGTATCTCTCTGGCGGCTCTTTCCACCACCTGGCGGTCCAGCTCCAGCGCCGTTATCTCCAGGGCTGCCGAATTCTCGATTGCCAGCTCGCATGAAACCAGGCTGTTGTATCCGAGCCCGAAACAGATGTCGAGGATTCGTACTGTTTGATCTCTTTTCAGCTTTTCTTCAAGTCCCGAAGGCGTGCAGAACTTGTTTTCCGCTTCCGACCTGGCTCCGGCCAGGGTGTGGTAATGCTCTTTTACTCTCTTGTTGTAAAAGGTTACCGAGCTGTCTTCGGTCACCACCGCCCTGTCCTGCACGGTGGATGGCGGCCTGACTGAAGCGGCTGAGTTGTCGCGGAGCGCACAGCCCTGGGCGACGGTTCTTGCACGCATCTGCGTTGCCAGATATTTACGGAATTGTCCCTTTGACATCGACCATTGCGGGGCCAGCAGTCCTGACGGCGGACTGTCGGTGGTCAGCCTTATGATAGGGATCTGTTCCGGGATCTGGGGCAGCAGCTGGAGAAGGATTTCCGCATACTCATGCTCAGAGAGCACTTCAAACCGGGACGTACGATACTCGTCGGCAAGCTTTGTTCCTTCCAGGATGTGGAGGTTGTGCAGTTTTATCGCATCGATGGGAAGTGCGGCCACCTTTTTTACGGTCTGCAGATATTCCTCAAGACCTTCGCCCGGAAGCCCGATAATAAGATGTGCGGCAACCGAAATATCCGCGCGGTGAAGCTTTATGATCGCCTCGCAACTCTCTTTCCAGCCGTGTCCCCGGTTGATGCGCTTGAGCGTTTTATCGTGACAGCTCTGGACCCCCAGCTCAATCCAGACATCGAGCCTGTTGTTCAGTGTCCTGAGAAAGTCCACAACCTCGTCGGGCAGACAGTCGGGCCTGGTGCCGAAGGCGATCGCCCTGAAGTTGTGTTTGCTGCAGATTTTTTTCACCAGCTCTTCGAGCTGTTCCACAGAGCTGAAGGTGTTGGTGAAAGCCTGCAGATATGCCATAAACGCGGTGGCCCCGTATCGTCTTTGCGCAAACCGGACGCCTTTTTCGATCTGCTCCTCGATCTGTTCAGCATCGCCAAGCTGGACGGCTCTTGCGCCGTCTTCCGGACAGAAGGTACAGCCGCCCTTGTTATCGCTCCGGCGATGGGGGCAGCCCAGGCCGGCATCGATAGGCACCCGGTAGAGGATTTCACCGTAGCTCTTCTGCAGGTAGTCGCGGTATTCGAAGATATCGAGTTTCAGGCTCATTGCTTGGTGTCGCCGGTGCATCTACCGGCACCAGGTTTGACTTTGATGATTATTTTCCGGAAAAATCTCTTGCTACAGATAGTTCTTGTAGAGCGCCTGGGTGCCGAAATTTTCGCCTCCCTGTTCGGCAAGCTCTTCATACATGGATTTTGCAAGAGCCAGCCCTTTGGCGGACAATCCTATCTCTTCTGATGATTCAAGGGCGATCCGCATATCTTTGATAAAATGCTTCACGTAAAATCCGGGTTCGAAGTTGCCGTTTATAATCCGCGGACCAAGGTTGCTCAACGACCATGAAGCTGCTGCTCCGGATGCAATTGTTTCAAGAACCGTACCCGGATCGAGCCCTGCCTTTTCGGCGTATCGGATCGATTCGCAAACCCCCAGCATGGTGGAGGCGATGGCGATCTGGTTCGCCATCTTGCAGTGCTGTCCGCTTCCGGCGCTGCCCTGGTAGACAATGTTTTTGCCCATCAGGGAGAAAATCGGCATAACTGCATTGAATACATCTTCGTCTCCCCCGACCATGATGGAGAGTTTCCCCTCTTTTGCCCCGATATCACCTCCTGAGACCGGCGCGTCGAGCACGGCGACCCCTTTTTCCCTTGCCTTGTGGTAAATCCGGGCGGCCAGCTGCGGGCTGGAGGTGGTCATGTCCACCGCGATGTTTCCCGGGCTCAAGTGGTGAAGGATTCCGTCATCGCCCAGGTATATCTGTTCAACGTCGCTTGGGTAGCCAACGATTGTGATGACAACATCCGAGTCTGATGCGACCTTGCCCGGATTGTCGCACCAGTGCGCGCCCCGCTTGATCAGTTCTTTTGCCTTGTCTTTGGTGCGGTTGTAGACATTCAGGGAAAAACCGCCTTCAAGAAGGTGCGACGCCATCGATTTTCCCATTACGCCAATGCCGATAAATCCAACGGTAGTATCAGTTCCGACAGGTTTCACGAGTATCTGCTCCTTTCAGGTTGATTAAATGGTTGCGAAAAAAATAATACCAGAAACATGGTAACAATAAAAATCGATAAACTGTGGAACCTTAAAAAAAACAGGCACCGGGGAAATGTTCAGCAGCCGCAGGGGGAGTTGCTTTTGCCTCTTAACCTGTTCCACCAGCTGTTAATGATATAGGCGGCGCAGCCGCAGCCGTCATCAGGGTTGACGAAGATTGCGCCGACCGGACAGTTCCTGGCGCAGGCTCCGCACTCCATGCAGCTGTTTTTATCGGTGATGCGGGCTTTTTTTTCAACCACCTTGAAAATTCTGTGGGGACAGACGATTTCACAGTTGCCGCAGCCGATGCACTGTTCTTGTGTCAGGTGCAGAATCGCGGTATTATCAAGGTATCTGAATGTCTTCATTGTCGTTACTCCTGCTAAAATGGTGCCGCAACCCAGCAGATGACAGCTGCCGCCGTACAGATCAGCTGGAACTTGAGCCCTCTTGTCATCTCCTTTTTGACTCCGGAAAGAGAAGTGAAGACCGTTGAGCCGGTAAAGTTCATTGCCAGATAGGACGAGCATCCGCAGATCCACAGAAACATTGACAAGAGTTCGAAACTGTTCGGTCGCCCGGCAACTGCCGCGAGATACAAAAACGCAAGCAGGGCGCCGACAACTGCACCCTTGAGCCAGAATTGACGGGCAGGGATCCACGGCAGCAGCAGCGGGGTGACGACGGCTCCGGCGGCAACCGCAGTCAGGGTTGCATAAATCAGAAGGGAAAATCGTTCAAGACCGGCCCTGAGGCTGAAAATTTCCGGAGAGATTGCCGAGAGGACAAAAAACAGAACACAGGCGATGGCCAGTTGTTTCCAAAGCATGCAGATTTCAAGGGGGATGAGCACCGCCCGTTCCGCAAGGGAAAAGGTTACGCTGCGCATTGCTTCATCAGCTTTGCCCCGCTGCAAAAACAGCACCAGGTCCGAAGCCCTGATCGGGCCGAATTTGGCGGAGAAACCGCTCAGTTTATGCAGGTTGTGCGCGGCTACCCCGTTGGCTGAGAGTTGGGGCAGGATGAGTTCCCGATGTTTGACCACGTGGATCAGTCCGCACCGCTGTATCTGGTAGGCTATCTCTTCTGCGGAGAAAGTACCTTTGCCCGAGGCGCACCAGACGTTGATGCCCCTGGTGTCGATTATCAGCAGCCAGCAACTCAGTGAACCAAGCTCTTTCCTGAGGGAATCGAAGCTGAGCTTGTAGTTCGCCGTAACCAGTACCGGGGAATTTTCATCGGGACTGCCGGTACAGTAGAGCCCGGGGGTGACGCTGTAGCCGTCTCTGGTAAATCCGGTGCGCGCACCGATTGTTCCGAGAAGGTCGCGGCGGGAGAGCGTCGTTGCGACAACAGGTACCGGACCGCAAGCGGTATCGATAAACCGGTCGACAAAAGGAAGAAGCCGGTAACCTGCCTTTTCATCTCCACCGGACCGTGGAGGTGAAGGGGGGCCTCAGCAGGTCTCTCCGGTCACCTCCGGGGGTATCTGCGGCCGGTTGGCGACGGGGGACGCTTCAATGTGCTGTTGTAAAAAACTGTTCATGCCGTACCTCTTGTTAACAATACAAAATAATCATTTTACGAAAGTCTGGAAAGCCCCTGCTCCAGATCCTCAAGGATGTCGCTGCACGCCTCAAGGCCTATGTTGAGACGGATGATGGTTTTATCCTTATAGCGGCATTCGGTAGCCCTGCTCAGTTTGCCGGCGGTTACAAGACTTTTGTATCCGCCCCAGCTGTATCCGAGATGAAACAGGCGAAGCGCGTCGATAAACTGTGCCAGCTGCTGCTCGGAATAGTCTTTTTTAAAGGTAAAGCTGAATAGTCCGGAAGATCCGGTGAAATCACGTTTCCAGATATGGTGCTCCGGGTGGGAATCAAGTGCCGGATGGAGGACCTTGTCCACCAGCGGGTGATTCTCCAGCCATCGGGCAACCGTAAGTGCCGACTGCTGGTGCTGCAGAAGACGCGGCTCAAGAGAATGCATGCCCCGGAGCGCGAGGTAGCATTCTTCGGCGGGGGTGTATATCTCCATAGTCTTATAGTATTTGTCGATCACCGGGCTCAGTTTTTCGTTGGTTGAAACCGAGCCCGCCAGCAGATCCGAGTAGCCGGAAATATACTTGGTCAGGGAATGGATGGTGATATCAACGCCGATATCGAACGGTTTCAGAAACAGCGGGGTTGCCCAGGTATTGTCGAGCATGGTGATTATATCCCTTTCTCTGGCTATTTCGGTTATAGCCGGGATGTCCTGTAGCTCGAAACTTTGCGATCCCGGGGATTCAAGGAGAATCAATACCGTATTCGGTTGCAGGTATCGTTCGATGTCACCCCCCGCATTGGCGGGAATCGGGGTGTGGTCGATGCCGAATTTTTTCAGTATTTTCCGACAGAACCGCTGTCCGGGTCCGTAAGCGTTGTCGCAGACGAGAATATGGTCCCCGCTTCTGGTGCAGGCCATCAGAGCATTCTGGATCGCCGCTATGCCCGATGGGAAAATGCGCGTGAGCACCGCGCCCTCGAGCAGACGCATCGCTTCCTCGAACTGGCGCTGGGTGGGAAGTCTGTCGGTGCCGTAGGTAATGCCTTCATATTGATTCTTGCCGGCGTTCACCATATCCCGGTAACTGTCAAAAAGTACGGTCGAGCCCCGGTAAATGGGAGGGTTGATGGTTTTGGCGCAGCTGTTGTCGCGTTCGGACCAGATGGTGGAGATGAGCCTTGTCTGTTGTTTCATGGAGGATAACCCGGATACGAAAAATGTTGTTTTTGAATTCACAGACAGACACTGTAATGACTGCTGCTGCCGGGTGCAACAAAAGTTGAGTGAGGATTGCGGACACAGAAAAAGATTGTACGGCCCAGGGTGGCGGTTATGTTAAGATGATCCGGGAGTTGCCAAAAAACCAAGATCCGTTAAAACGATGAGAATAGGGGTGTCGATCATTGAGTTACCAGGAAATCCTGTCGGTTATCGCCGGTTCGTTTGCGGTGTGTATCCTCTGCCAGTGGATTGCCTGGTGGATGAAGCTGCCCGCCATAATTTTTCTCCTGGCGGCGGGAATTTTCGCCGGTCCGGTATCAGGACTGTTCAACCCGGAAACACTTCTTGGGGATCTTTTTACACCGTTTGTTTCACTCAGTGTCGCCATAATCCTTTTTGAAGGCAGCCTGACACTGAGATTCAGGGATATAATGGGGCTGCAGAAGGTGGTCCGCAATATGCTCTCGTTTGGACTGGCGGTTACGTGGCTTATTTCAGCAGCCGCGGCGCACTTCGCCCTGGATGTGTCCTGGGAAATCGCTTTTCTGTTCGGAGCCATTACCGTCGTAACCGGACCTACCGTTATTGCTCCTCTGCTGAGAACCGTGAGGCCGGTCGCCAAGGTGGCCAATATCCTTCGCTGGGAAGGGATTGTTATCGACTCCGTCGGAGCGTCTCTTGCGGTTGTTGTCTATGAATTTATCATTTCCGGGGGCGGCCGGGAGGCCTGGGGCCATACCTTTGCCGCTTTTGCCGGGATTATCGGCGTGGGGGGGGCAAGCGGTGCCGTCGGCGGTTATCTGTTCGGGTTGATGCTCAGGAATCATCTTATCCCCGAATTCCTGCAAAATGTCGCCACCCTCGGGCTGGTATTCATCTGTTTTGTCACGGCCAACAGTTTTCAGCCGGAATCGGGGCTGGTGGCGGTTACGGTGCTGGGGGTGTGGCTTGCCAACATGAAGGACATCGACCTTGAAGCGATACTCGAATTTAAGGAGAGTCTTAGTGTTCTGCTTATTTCCCTGCTGTTTTTAATGCTCGCCGCCCGCCTGGATTTTACCGCGTTTTCGGCTATCGGCTGGGAAGCGCTGTTCGTGTTTGTGGCGGTTCAGTTTGTCGCCCGTCCGGTAAATGTGATACTGTCCAGCATCGGCTCGCAGCTGAGCTGGCCTGAGCGTCATCTTCTTGCGTGGATAGCGCCGCGGGGAATCGTCGCTGCAGCCATCGCCTCCCTTTTTGCCATTCGCCTGGAAGCTGCCGGGTTTGATGATGTCGGTTACCTGGTGCCCCTCACTTTTGTGGTGATCATAGGAACCGTTTCGCTGCAGTCTGTCACCTCAAGGCCGATTGCGAGATGGCTGGGGGTTGCCCTTCCCGAACCACGGGGTTTTCTGATTGTCGGAGCCAACCTTGTTGCGAGGGAAATAGGGAAGGTCCTGCAGGACAACGGTTTCCCGGTTCAGCTTGTCGATCCAGACCGGCAAAAGGTGATGAAGGCAAGGGGAGAAGGGTTGAAGAGCTTCTCCGGGCACCCCGTTTCCGTCTATTTCGACAGACACATGAATTTTTCCGGTACGGGGAAAATGCTGGGACTTGCTCCCAACGAGAGTGAGAATACGGCGGCGGTCATGCACTATCGCCTCGAGTTCGGCAAAAACAACGTCTATGCTCTTGATACGGGGAAGAACAAGGGGAGAAAAGATAATAATTCCATGACCCAGAGGAGGGGGCAGATACTTTTTGGCACCGAGGTGAGCTATAAAGAACTCGCCTCATGCCTTGAAAGCCAGGGGCAGATCCGCACTACCGGGTTGAGCGACCGGTTCTCCTACGATGAATATCTGGCACTGCATCAAGACAACGCTATTGTGCTGTTTTTTATAGACACCAGAGACAGAATCAGAATTGTCACACACCACAATAAAATAAAACCCGAACCGGGGTGGAAGGTGATCGCGCTTATTAGAAATAAAGCGGATCGAACTGATGGCAGCAGCGCGTGAGCAAGTTCGGCAACTTACGTCGTCATTTACCATATAGGAACGCGTTGCCCCGGCTATCTGAGCGTGAAAATTTGTTCCAGCCGCCCGTCTATCCAGCTGCTCAGACGATAATCCTGCAGAAATCCGCAATGGCCGCCGAAAGGGGTTATTTCCAGGGTGAGGTTTGGCAGGTCGGCAAGATGGTCCAGCTCGTCAGCGGTGGTTATCGGATCGTCTGCGGCAGCTATTATCTGTACCGGATGAGTAAGATTGCCGAGCAGGGAACCGGTTATCCGGTAGGCACCAAAATATTCCTGGCGGGTAGCGTAGCCTGTGTGGCGGGGGACGAAATAATCGTGCATCAGGGAGAGTCTGGTTAACTGCAGCAAGCTCTTGCGGTAATTCAGTTCCGGAAAAAAGGCGAGCTTTCGGGTGAGTGATTTTTTCCATTTCCGGACAAAGTAATAGTGGTAGATTGCATGGTTCTTTTCAATATTTTCCGTCGCCGCGGCAGGATTTATCAGGGGACAGATTGCCGCTGTTCTAGTCAGGGAAAGTCCCGGGACCGGTGCTTTCCCAGCGATTCGCAAGGCGAAATTGCCGCCAAGGGAGAAGCCGGTCAGAAAATGATGATCGGATGGGAACTGTTTCTGGATCTGGACGATGGCGCAGACCACTTCGTCAAGCCTGGTGGAGTTGAACAGCTCCCTGTTCAGGTGGTGACTTGGTCCGTGGTCCCTGAGATTCAGCCTGAAGATGTTGAATCCCTTGTTGAAGAGGTGGGTTCCTGCGGACAGGATATAGGCCGACTCCATGCTCCCTTCCCATCCATGGATAAGGGTTACCGTTCCCCGGCTGTTTTCCGGGTTGTGGCTGTATGATCCGAGCAGCCGTACTCCATTTTTGCACTCAAGGATAACCTCCTTGCTTGCCTTGACCAGCTCCCTGCTGCTCAGGCAAGCGAGGATTTTTCGCGGCGTAAAACTGGCAAGCGTTGTCTGCAGATTGCAATTGCGAAGCAGCAGAGGAGGGTTGTATGGTGCCGTCATGGTACTGGTAGTTTGGCTGAAAAGTAAAATGCTCAATCGGCAGTCATTGCTCACCCTGCCCTGATTGACTGGAGTTCTCTTAGCGTTATAGTTATCATATTGTTTATAAAATGGAATTTATTTTCTCATACCACGGATCGATATCATGACGGAGACATCTTTTGTTCGGGTCGGCTGGCTCATTGACGGTGCCGGAGGTCCGGTGCAGGAAAATGTCGTACTGAAAATTCAAAACGGATATATAGAGTCTGTCGATCCGGCTTACCAGGACACAACCCTGAACGACCGTGCCGTGGTCGACCTGAGCTACTGCACCATACTGCCGCCGCTGGTGGACTGTCATGTTCATCTTTTTATGTCGGCTGCAACCGATGAGCAGGTTCGCAGAAAACAGTTGAGTGCGGGGTATCGTGAGCTCAAGCCAGTGATAAGGGAGCATCTTCACCACCTGTTCAGCCACGGTGTTCTCGGAGTGCGCGACGGGGGCGACAGGGGTGGTTTTGTCCTCCGCTTCAGGTCGGAAAACGAGATGCATCCCCTGGTGAACCTGGCTGTGTCGGGCAGGGCATGGCACCGGGAAAAACGGTACGGTGCGCTTATCGGCCGGAGCAACGGTGCGGAAAGGTTGGCCAAGGCGTACCTGGAAAATGTGGAGCCCGTCGAATTTGTCAAGCTGGTGAATTCGGGACTAAACAGCCTGATGGTTTTCGGCAAAGAGACCAGCTCCCAGTTTACAGCAGAGGAGATAACGGAACTGGTGGCCGCTGCCGCCGCCAATAACCAGAAAGTCATGGTTCATGCCAACGGTCGGGAGCCTGTGAGAACGGCTGTTGAGGCGGGCTGTTGCTCCATAGAGCACGGATTCTTCATGGGTAAAGAGAATCTCAGGCGGATGGCTGACCGCAACACCTTCTGGTGCCCCACCGTGTTCACCATGAAAGCGTATGGTACAAACCTGGCACCGGGGGCGCAAAACGTCGATCATCGGGTTATTGCCGGGAATATGGAACATCAGCTGGAACAGCTGGCATATGCAAGGGAGCTCGGGGTTCAGGTGGCTATGGGTACGGATGCGGGAAGCCTTGGCGTGCTTCATGGAGAATCCATGGTGGAAGAAATGAAATTGTTCAAGAAGGCCGGATATTCACTGGTTGAAATTATACGATCGGCCACCTCCGTGGGAGCTTCACTGCTTGGAATCGACAGTTTCGGGGAGTTGGTAAAAGGCAAGCACGCGAGCTTCCTTGTCTGCCGCGGCACCCCTGCACAGCTGCCGAGGAAGTTGTCTTATCTGGAAGATATATATATCGATGGCGTTTCATGCGAGATGTACCGGAAAAATCCATATAAAAACGTTGTTGCTAAGTGATAATCTTGAGTTATGGCACACAAATACCCCAAAGATCTGGTTTTTGAGCTGCTTGCCCTCTGGCGGGAGGGCAAGGACAGTGCAACTGCGGAAGCGAAAAGAAAAACAGAGGAGTTTCGCAGACTTCCCGATTTCGATGTGCTTGAGCAGCTGGTGTCGATCTGTTACCAGGTCAGTCAGCTGCGGGAGGAAGAGCGCGGTCTGCGGTTCAGGTTGATGCTCTGTGAACCCGATGACATCGACAGGGACGGTTCCGGGGAGCAGCAGGGACTTTTTACCCTCAGTTTTGATGAACCCAGGCCATTTAACGAATACGAGCTCCTCAAGCTCGGACCGTCGACCGATTATAAAAATTCACTGATCGGTATTCGCTATACCCGGGCCGAAGGCCTGCAGATCTGGGGGATGATTCATTCCGGCTCACGCTGGATGCATGCCATCCACGGCGGCAGCAAACAGGCAACTCCGCTGCCAAAAGCGCTCGGTATAAATGTGGTCGGCCCGGGGCGTATCATACTCTGCCGCGGCCTTGAAATTCTCGCCCAGCTGAGTGGCGGTAATATAATATCGCCCTCGACCAACGTGTTCCAGTCCGAGTGGGTCACCAGGAGATTTGCCCAGGTCCGCAAGGAGTTGAGCATGCTCCACGGGAGAAACGCCGGAAGCTCGACTGATCATTGGGCTAAAATCGATCCGGCATTCTTTCCGAGCCTCTATACGCAGTTTTTAAAACATGTGATAAGCACCGTCCGCAGTTCCGGGCACGGAGGAACCGTTATTTCCTTTCCTGCCGGAATGGATGAGCTCGTGGCCCATGACAATCCGTACATTGACGTGAAGTACCGTTTTTCCGAAAACGGGGCGAGAAACCAGCTGCGCAATGTCGTACTGCAGATTACCGAGGTGTTGGCCAGGAGCTGCGGGAAACTGTATGGCCCTGAATATGTGGCTGGCTGGAACGACTATGTCACCCTGCAGACCCGGGAGCTGGCCCAGCTTGACGAACGGGTGTTCAAGTTTGCCAGGTTCATCGCCAGGATGGCTGGAGTCGATGGGGCGGTGGTTACCACAGAGGGTTTGGAAATAATAGGTTTTGGCGGGATCATACAGGGAACCATGGAGATGGGGGGCAGCGTGGCCAAAGCGTTTGATCCGGAGGGGGTGCAGCGGGAGATCGAACGGGTCGAAAGTGTCGGCACCAGGCACCGGTCCCTCTATTATCTTTGCAATAAACTCCAGAACATTCTGGGGATCATCGTATCGCAGGACGCCAAGGTGCGCATCGTCACCTGGAACAAGGACATGGTTACCTGCTGGGACTTGATCCCCATAGATTTCACCTGAAGCGGGTCAGCTTCTGGCGCCCGAATCTGTCAGGGTTGGTGGCCATATCTCTTGAGGTATATTTCCGACAGCGTGAGAAATGCCGTGATTATCAGCGGGCCGTAGATAATTCCCATGACTCCGTAAACACTGAGGCCGCCGATAATGGAAAGAAAAACCAGCAGGGTGTGCATCTTCACCTCGTTGCCCACCATCTTGGGTTTGACCAGATATTCAATGCCCATCGACAGGAGCAGGTAAAAAACAAAGAGAAAAATTCCCTCACTCATCCGGTCGCTGAGCGCCAGGATCGCCGCAGTCGGGATCATTACCAGGCCGATTCCAAAAATAGGGAGAAAGGCGAGAATAGCCATGATACTTCCCCATAGCAAAGGGGAGTTGAGGTTCAGTATTGAAAAAATGGCTCCTCCGAGAATTCCCTGTATCAGGCCGCAGATGCCGTTTCCCTTCAGGATTGCGTTGGCAATCTGATGAAATTTATTTATCAGCAGGTCGTTTTCGTCTTCCGGCAGCGGCGAGAGGCGCTTCATGTAAGAGATAAATTTCGGCTGGTCGATCAAGAAAAAGAATATGATCAAGATCATGATGCAAAACAAAAACAGAAAGTGCAGAAAGTTTGCCGCCCAGCCGCTCGCCTGGTTGTAGAGGAACAGCCCGCCTTTTTTCACCAGATAAGTAAAGGCGTCTGTCACCTGGGACGGGTCAAAGGTGAAACCGACTTCGTGCAATTGTGACTGCAACTGCAGAATAAGGGGACTTCCCTGGAGAAATTCCTGCAGCTTGAAGCCTACCCGGCTGTCTCTTCCCCAGGTATACAGGTTGAGCGCTTCATCGGTTAGCGAGATGATGAAGAAAATCATGGGGATAATCACGATAGCAATAATCAGCAGGCAGGTTATCACCGATGCGACCCATTCCGGAAAACGGTGTCTGGTAAAAAAGATATAGATTGGCCTGAACAGGTTGGTAAGCAGAAACGCCAGGACCAGAATTGACCAGAAGGGCCAGAGAATGCGGCCGAAGAAAAAAATGGAGATCAAAAAAACGATGAGAAAATATCTGATCCCCATGGGGCTGTTGTGGTGTCCGGTGTTCTGCGGTGACGGATTTTTTATGTGCATTGTTGCGTATTGGCTGGTTGGGGGATGTTTGGCCTCGATCAAATTGAGTTGCAATTAAACCGACAGCTGCGTTATTTTGTTCTGTTGTCTGGATTCTTTCCGGGACAAGAAAACAAAGCACGTGATGCAGGAAAATATATTACTTCCATAAATTTAAGCAAATATAAATTGTATTGGCAGGGAGATTTCAGTTATGTGGGAAGATCTTGAAGTTGCAGTGGAAAAAATCGCGCCGGACAAGATGAAACCGAAACCGCCGGAAGACAATCTGGGGTTCGGAGCCTACTTTACGGATCATATGTTTGTTATGACCTGGTCGAGGGAGCAGGGGTGGCACGACGCCAGAATCTGTCCCTATCAGGACTTGAAAATGGACCCCGCAGCAAGAGTCTTCCATTACGGTCAGGCGATATTCGAAGGTACCAAGGCCTATCTGGGAAAGGATGGCCAGGTGTATCTGTTCAGGGCCGCCGACAACTTTGAACGGATGAACGATTCGGCCCTTCGGATGTGCATGCCGCGGTTACCGGTAGACAAGGTGGTTAAGGCGCTTAAGGCTCTTGTCTACCTGGACAGAGAGTGGATACCGTCAGGAGATGGAGCGAGTCTGTATATCAGGCCGACAATGATCGCAGCGGAACCGGCCCTGGGGGTGTCGCCCTCCAGTAAATATTATTTTTATATTATCCTGAGTCCGGTTGGCTCCTATTACGGCCAGGGGTTCACCCCGACCAGGATTTACGTGAGTGACGAATATGTAAGGGCGGTGAAAGGTGGAGTGGGAGCGGCCAAGGTCTCCGGCAACTACGGCGCTTCACTGCTTATGTCTGAAAACGCCAAAAAGGCCGGATGCAATCAGGTGCTGTGGCTTGATGCGTGTGAACATAAATATGTTGAAGAGGTCGGTACCTCGAATATATTTTTCGTCATCGGCGACCAGTTGATAACCCCCTCTTTGAGTGGATCGATTCTTCCTGGAATCACCCGGGATTCAGTGATCAAAATTGCCGAGAGCTGGGGGGTGGAGGTTGTGGAACGAAAGATATCCATAGACGAAGTCTTGGGAGCCAGCAACTCGGGGAGCCTCAAAGAGGCTTTTGGAACGGGGACTGCCGCAGTGATTTCGCCGGTGGGCGAGCTGTTGTATAAAAACACTTCTTATCTCATTAATAACGGCCGGCCGGGCGAGTTGTCCAGCAGGCTCTACAAAGAGATTTGCGAACTCCAGAACGGTTACAGGGAAGACCCGTTTAAGTGGGTCGTCCGGGTTGGCTGAACTCTGAATAACATTTAATTACGGAGCCTTAGGGGATTGATCCCAAGGCTTCGTCCCGCCTCGATTTTTTTTTGTTTTTCACCCTTGATTTTTGAAAATCAAATCATATATTTTTGCGCAGTTTTGTATACCTGCCTGAAAATCGGGCAAAAAAATGAATACGGGCATCCATGTTTTACAATCGATGGACCCTTTTCTTGAAAAAACAACATATTGTATCGTTAGGAGGTAGTAATGAAAATTCGTCCATTGAATGACCGTCTTTTGGTAAAAAGACTTGCCGAAGAAGAAAGGACTGCAGGTGGTATCATCATTCCGGATAGTGCTAAAGAAAAACCTGCCGAGGGTGAGGTTGTAGCTGTTGGACCTGGCAAGGTTGCCGATAGTGGCGAAAGAGTTGCTCTTCAGGTTGCTGTGGGCGACAGAGTGCTGTTTTCCAAGTATGGCGGAACCGACGTTAAACTCGACGGTGAAGATTACTTGATCATGCGTGAAGATGATATTCTTGGAATTATGGAATAATTTTCATTTCATTAGGCTCGTCTGAAGAAAAATTATTATAAGTAGATACATCTCGTATATAAAGGGAGAATGAAATAATGGCTGGTAAAGATCTAAAATATGGAGTTAAAGCTCGGGAGTCAATTCTCAAAGGGGTAAACACCCTTGCCGACGCCGTAAAGGTGACCCTCGGTCCCAAGGGCCGCAATGTACTGATTGAAAAATCTTTCGGTGCCCCCACCATCACCAAGGATGGTGTCACCGTAGCCAAAGAAGTTGAGGTTGCCGACAAGTTCGAAAACATGGGCGCGCAAATGGTCAAGGAAGTTGCCTCCAAGACCTCTGACGTTGCCGGTGACGGTACCACCACCGCAACTGTTCTGGCCCAGGCAATCTACACCGAAGGTGTTCGTCTGGTGGCCGCCGGCTCAAACCCGATGGAAATCAAGCGCGGTATCGACAAGGGTGTCGAGGTTGTAATCGCCGAACTTGCCAAGATCGCCACCCCGACCAAGGAGCAGAAAGAGATTGCTCAGGTTGGTACCATCTCTGCCAACAGCGATGAGACCATCGGTAACATCATTGCCGAAGCGATGGACAAGGTTGGCAAGGAAGGCGTTATTACCGTTGAAGAAGCAAAATCAATGGACACCAGCCTTGACGTTGTTGAAGGTATGCAGTTTGACCGTGGCTACCTCTCTCCTTACTTCGTAACTGACCCGGATCGCATGGAAGTATCCATGGAAGATCCCTACATCCTTCTCGTTGAGAAAAAAGTTTCCAGCATGAAGGATCTGCTGCCGATCCTCGAGTCAGTAGCGAAAATGGGCAAAGGTCTCTTCATCGTTGCCGAAGATGTGGATGGTGAAGCTCTTGCAACCCTCGTTGTCAACAAACTGCGCGGCACCCTCAATGTAGCCGCAGTCAAGGCTCCCGGGTTCGGTGATCGTCGCAAGGCAATGCTCCAGGATATCGCCATTCTTACCGGTGGCCAGGTGATTACCGAAGACCTCGGCATCAAGCTTGAAAATGTAACCATCAACGATCTCGGAAGCTGTAAGCGTATCGTAACCGACAAGGACAATACCACTATCATTGACGGTGCAGGCAATGCAGACGCTCTTGCTGCACGCGTTAAGCAGATCCGTACCCAGATTGAGGATACCACCTCCGACTATGATCGTGAAAAACTGCAGGAAAGACTTGCCAAGCTTATCGGCGGTGTTGCCGTAATTAACGTTGGTGCGGCAACTGAAGTTGAGATGAAAGAGAAGAAGGCAAGGGTTGAAGATGCTCTCAACGCTACCCGAGCCGCAGTTGAAGAAGGTGTCGTTCCCGGTGGTGGAGTTGCATATCTGCGCTGCCTCAAAGCTCTTGCCGAGCTCAATCTTCCTGGTGAGCAGGCAGTAGGAAAGAACATCCTGCTCCGTGCCCTTGAAGAACCTGTGCGTCAAATTGCCAGCAATGCCGGCCGTGAAGGTTCCGTTATTGTCGAGCATGTAAAGAACCTTGAAGGCGCCAACGGCTTCAACGCTGCAACCGAACAGTATGAAGACCTCATTGCAGCCGGTGTTATCGATCCTGCAAAAGTTACCAGAACCGCTTTGCAGAATGCAGCCTCCGTATCCGGAATGCTGTTGACCACCGAGTGTGTGATCGCTGAGATTCCTGAAGAGAACAGCGGTGCTCCGGCTGGAATGCCTCCAGGAATGGGTGGCATGGGCGGAATGGGCGGAATGATGTAATTTCCCGCCGAGTCTGCTTAGAACAGTCTTGAAAAGGAAGGCCTCCGTCAAAGGATGCCTTCCTTTTTTTATGGGGTGAAACACAAATTATCTTGGAAAATTATTGACAGTTTAATACAGATAAGGTAAATCGTTGCCTCATCACTATGGCGATGTAGCTCAGATGGTTAGAGCATGCGGCTCATATCCGCAGTGTCCGGGGTTCAATTCCCTGCATCGCCACCAGACGCAACAAGCCGAATTAAAAGGCTGTTTACATATAAACCCGCTCCAGTTCTGGATGCGGGTTTTTTGTTTTTGATCAACTTGTAGGCATATTGTAGGCAAGTTTGGAAGGGCTCCACCAAAGAAAGGGGATGGGCTCTATACCACCCATGTAGCTTGATCAAATTTCCATCCTGTTTTGTCCCTGTCTCTGCACGCTAGAAACCGTCTACCCTTCCAAATGTGTTACCTCTTGCAAACACCACACTGTTGCCTTGACCGAAAGGATCCATTTCACATATTATTAAAATAGTATCATGCAAATTGTTGAGGACGAGAACATTCAATATTTCCGTCTCCAGTTTGTAGACCATAACAAATGGCAGACGATATCTGATGGCATTAAAAAGATATTATTAGAGGGAGACAAATCATGCGTGTTAATCAGCGTGCAATAATGACCCCTTAGAGAAGAAAACAGCGTCGAAAATTGACCCCTCTATGTTATCCCGTCCGTGATGAAATTATCACGGAGGAAATGGAGGATGTTAGTAGTGGAGACCATAGCAAAAATACGTCGTCGGAATGTGTCAATGAAAATGAGACACCTTTGTTGGTAATTTAGACTACCTTCTTTGTGTTGATACGAGTAGCATGTTGGCCATAACAGTCAAGGCCAAGCCCTT